>NZ_PVWN01000015.1 GCF_003003885.1 Chlorogloea sp. CCALA 695
CAGACTTTACGTCTGCGTATCTGACCAGTGAAATCGATTTAAGTTTATCTCGTAGTCCTAAAGTATGACCACGACTATCTCTCATCTCGAATTTTGGGGCTAAATCCCTAATCAATTCCTCCATACCATGTAAGGCAATATTTGCAAGTAAAGGTGATATCACCCCGCCTTGTGGTGTGCCTTTAGTGGTGGGGAACAACTCATTCCCATCCATAACGCCAGCTTTTAACCAAGCTCGGATTTGTTTTTGCAGGGTTGGATAGGTATTTAATTTCTTGAGAAGTACATTGTGATTAATACGATCAAAGCATTTGCTAATATCAGCATCCAGTACGAATCTGGATTTTTGACTAATAACACAGAATATTGCTTCAATCGCATCGTGGCAAGAGCGCCCAGGGCGAAACCCATAAGAATTAGGTTCAAAACGCGCCTCCCATTCCGGTTCTAACCCCAGTTTGATTAGCTCTCTTCTTGGCTCGGTCGTGCATTGTGGGTATTCCTAAAGGTCTTTTTTCTTCTGTGCCAGGTTTGGGTATCCAAACTCGGCGCGTTGGTTTTACCTTATTGCTCAGTGTCAGTTTATCTATCAAGGCGAAACGTTGCTTTGGGGTCAGCGATTTAATGCCATCCACACCTGCCGTTTTTTTACCTTGATTGTCCTGAGTGACCCGACGAACCGATAATGCTTTTGCTGCCCATGAGCTTATCAACAATTTCTGAAGCCTGCGAACTAATTTAACGTTGCCACGATTAGACGCTTGGAATATCCTCTTTTGCAGCTTAAAGACGCTACGCTCTAGCTTTTGCAGTAGTTAAGGAGTTATTCGTACTTTATAGTTGCCGCCTTTCGGGTTTGCGTAATTATAAAAAACAAATAGGGGAAAGTTTAAGGAGATCGCCTCATTGTCAGAAGTTATCAAAAAATTGAGCCAAATTTACAAGAAAATATCAAGTGTTTGGTTTTTTAGACATACAGCGAGAGTGTTAGAGGTAGGTTTACCCTTGTGCCAATCAAGGGTATTGCAGATAGTGCGATCGCCCAAAATCTATTTCATGACTACAGGTTTTGCGCCAGGAATAGTCACATCTATCGGTGTTACTTGAGTATTCAGCCCATCTAAGGGCGGTTGAATCGCTGTAGTATTGCCGACAACCAACGTGACAAGATTTTCGGGTTTGAGATAGGTTTTCGCTACTCTTTGGACATCCGCCGCCGTTGTTGCTTCTACACCGCGCTGATAGCGAAAGATAAAATCTGCCGGGTAGCCGTAATATTCGTAACGCATCAGTCGAGACAATGTTTGGGCTGGATCTTCAAAATTAAAGACAAAAGAGTTTAATTTTGTTTCCTTGGCATAAGCAAGTTCTGCTGGGGTGACAAGTTTAGCCTTTAAGCTTTCAATTTCCTCGCCAATTGCTTTAATAAAAGGTACGGTAGCATCAGAGCGAGTTTGTCCGCCAGCGAGGAAAGTTCCCGGATAATCGTAATTGGGACTCCAGACACCGTAAACAGTATAAGCAAGTCCTTGACGCGATCGCACGGAATTAAATAATCGTCCGCCAAAACCATTTAATACCCCACTTAGCACATCTAACGCCGCATAATCTGGGCTATCTAGCTTTCCGCCTAAGTGACCAATTTGTACGTAGCTTTGGGTAAGTTGCGGCTGATTGACAACAAAAACACCGCCTGTTTTTGCTTGAGAAACTGCGGGTAAAGTGGGCTTAACTAGCTTGGGGTTAGCTTTCCAATTTCCTAAGTTTTTTTGAATCAGCGATCGCATTTGAGCGGAGTTAAAGTCGCCTACAATCCCCAAAATCATATTATTGGGGTGAAAATACTTTTGATAAAACCCGATTAAATCCTCGCGGGAAATATTATCGATAGTTGCATACTCCACTGTACGAGCATAAGGACTAGCATCGCCATACAGCAACTTTTGAAACTCTCGATCTGCTATACCTTCAGGATCGTCATTGCGCCTAGCAATCCCGCCGCGTGCTTGAGTTTTGGCTAATTCTAGCTGTTGTGCGTCAAAAACGGGGGTTTTTAATACTTCGCTAAATAACTCAAATACTGTGGGCAAATCTTCACTTAAAGCACTAAAACTTGCACTACCCGAAGTTGTACTAATGCCCGTTTCGACACTAGCAGCCCTTTGTTCGAGTAGCTGATTGAGTTCATCGGGAGAATGCTTTGTAGTACCACCAGTACGCATTACTGTACCTGTAAGCCCTGCTAAACCTATCTTATCAGCACTTTCAAAGCGATCGCCTGTGCGAATTAGCGCCGTACCGCCTATTAAAGGCAATTCTCGATCTTCTAACAAGTACACAATTATGCCATTATCCATTACGAATCGCTCGTACTTGGGCAACTTTATTTCTGGTAAGGGTGCAAACTTCAACTCGTCGTAATGTTGCGCGGTGGCTGCCATACTAGGCAAACCTAGCAATACAACAAGTAGCATTGAGACGAAGGCGATCGCCAATTTGATAGATAATTTCATATTTTCCTTTAATTCTCTTTTGGCAACAAACGCCCAATTGTGCGATTTTCTGGCTTAAAAGTAGCTACAGCGACTCTCTGCACCTCCGCCGCCGTTACTGCGTTTAAACGCTCCAATTCTTTAAATAAATTGCGCCAGGAGCCAGTTTTTACTTCGTATTCCATCAACAACTGAGCCATGCCAGAATTAGAATCAAGACTTCGCAATAATCCTGCTTTTGCTTGGGTTTTGACCCGATCTAACTCTATAGCTGATACTGGCTCTGTTTTCAACTTCTCAATTTCTGCTCTTAATCCTGTCGCCAATTCGTCCACCGTCCGATTAGGCGCAGTTAGAGCATAAAACAGCATCAAATTCGGGTATTTGTCCCCAGGAAAACCGCTAAATCCTTGAGCGTTGAGGGCTAATTGCTGCTTTTCTACCAAAGAGCTATATAGCCTGGAAGTTCTCCCATCACTTAGCAAACTGCCAATTAGTCCATAAATTACATTATCTGGGCTAGTAATTGCTGGGCGGTGGTAAGCTTCTAAATACCAAGGCTGGGAAGGCAACTTTAATTCAACTTCTCTAACTTCTGTTTGTTTGGGTTCTACAACTTTGAGGAGAGGTGGTGAAGGTTTGGCTTTGAAGCGTCCAAAGTAAGCTTGAGCAAGTTCTTTTACTTGTTTTGGGTCAACGTCTCCCACAAGAGCGATCGTAATATTGCTGGGAACGTAATAAGTATCAAAGAATTGTTGCACATCTTGGCGCGTCAAATTGCGGATATCTTGCTCGTAACCAATGGTGGGACGCTTGTATGGATGAACAGTGTAAGCTTTGTCTAGCAACGCCTCAATCATTTTACCAATGGGAGAATTATCTACCCGCAATCTTCTTTCTTCCAAAATTACATCTTTTTCTTTGTAAAACTCCCTAAATACTGGCTCTAAAAATCGTTCTGATTCTAGGGACATCCAAAGTTTTAACTTATTGGAAGGAAAGCTATAAAAATAGCGCGTAGCTTCCACAGAAGTAGTGGCATTTAAGCCTACTCCGCCAGCTTGCAACACAATTTGCCCTAATTCATTTTGCTTAACTAATTTCAGGGCCTCAGCTTGTACTTTGTCAAACTCTGCTTGCAAAGCTGGTATTTTATCGCCACCTGCTTTGATTTGCTCTGCTAAAGTATCTAAACGGTTAAGTAAAGGTTTTTCAGCTTTATAGTTTTTCGTCCCGATACGTTGCGTACCTTTAAATGCTAAGTGTTCGAGAAAGTGAGCTACGCCAGTTTTTCCCGTTGGCTCATCGGCTCCACCGACATCGGCGTAAGTCAAAAAAGATACTACTGGCGCTTGGTGGCGCTCTAAAATCAAAAATTTCATCCCATTATCTAGGCGAAACTCAGTTAATTTATCGGCAACACGATCGAAGTACGGTGTAATGGACTTATTAACTTTGGGTGGAGTTTCGGTAAGGGCAAATGCTGTCCCTGGAAATAACCCGCAGCCTAGCATCGTGACTACGAGCAAGGCAATTAAAAGCCGATACCATGTGTAAGGCATAAATAACGGACGAGAACGACTAATCAGCTGACTCATAAGTAAAAGTTTGCAGTACGATGTAACAATAAAATCTGTTAAATGCGGCGACCTTAGCGCCGTAGGAGAATGCTACAAAAGCATTGGGTAATCTAAACATACAATTATATTCCAGCTTTCAACCGTAGAAAAACCAGGAATTGGTGGGTTAGGGGGGCAAACCCCCTGCAAAATGTCTGTCAATAAATCCGCTAGGTTTTGGCAAGACTCATTTTGTAAGTGTTTTAGTAGAGATAAGTAATAATAATAAGAAAATTGATTGATACTTTACGCGATCGCAGACAAAAATTAGCTAAACTAATTGACTTTCCCGTTATTCTTTGGTCGGGTAAAAGTTCAGCGCGTAATTTTGCTGCCAATACTTTCCCTTTTCGCGCTAGTAGCCATTTTCTCTACTTTGCAGGGCTGAATCTAGAAAATGCGGCAATTCGTCTAGAAAATGGCAGTTTAGAGTTGTTTATGGACGATCCGCCTAGTAGTAATACTCTATGGCATGGCGAAACCCCGAAACGCGAGGAAATAGCTGCAACTATTGGCGCAGATTTTGCTTACCCTTTTGCCAAGTTAAGACAATGTACTTATAAAGCTGCCACAATTCCTGTACAAGATATTGTTACTCGCCAACAACAAGACAAATGGTTACAACGTAAGGCTAGTTTAGAAGGTGTCGATCTAAAGTTAGCAAGTGCGATCGCCCAATTGCGTCTATCTCACGATGAATCAGCTATAGCCGAAATTAAACAAGCAGCCCAAGTAACTGTAAAAGCCCACTGGGCCGGGATAGCAGCAACTAAAAACGCCAAAACAGAGGCAGAAGTCCGCGCGGCAATGGAGCAGGTAATATTAGGTAATAATATGACTTGTGCTTATTCTAGTATCGTTACCGTGCGCGGCGAAGTTCTCCATAACAATCATTACCTCAATAAATTATCTGCTGGAGATTTACTCTTAGCAGATGTAGGGGCAGAAACCTCTAATGGCTGGGCTTCAGATGTAACCCGCACTTGGGCAGTTTCGGGTAAATTCTCCCCCACCCAAAAAGATATCTATGATGTGGTACTAGCGGCGCACGATGCTTGTATTGCGGCAATTTCTCCGGGAGTGGAATATCAAGGAATTCATTTGCTGGCGGCGAAAGTAATTGCTCAAGGATTGGTAAATTTGGGCATTTTACGCGGAAATCCAGAGGATTTAGTTGCAATGGATGCTCACGCGCTGTTTTTCCCTCACGGTGTCGGGCATCTGCTAGGCTTGGATGTTCACGATATGGAAGACTTGGGAGATATAGCAGGTTACGAAACAGGACGGAAAAGAAGCGATCGCTTTGGGTTATGCTATTTACGTCTGAATCGCCCTCTATGTCCCAATATGATAGTTACAATTGAACCTGGTTTCTATCAAGTACCCGCAATCCTAAATAACCCCGAAACTCGCACCAAATACAAAGATGCCGTCAATTGGCAACAGTTAAATAAATTTGCCGATGTACGCGGGATTCGCATTGAAGACGATGTATTAGTCACAACCCAAGGTAGCGAAGTATTAACAGCCCAATTGTCTACCAATGCAGAATGAATTAATCTCCTGTGATGTTTTAGTTGTCGGCAGTGGTACAGGCGGAACATCCGCAGCAATTCAAGCGGCGAGAAGTGGGGCTAAGACTATCCTTGTCAGCGAATTTGAGTGGCTAGGCGGAATGCTAACTTCTGCGGGGGTAGCTGCCCCTGATGGCAACGAATTACAAGCTTTTCAAACTGGGCTTTGGGGTGAATTTTTACAGCAGTTGCAACAAAAACAAATAGGCGGATTAAACAATAGTTGGGTAAGTTTTTTTAGCTACAATCCCCGCCTGGGTGCAGAAATATTTGCAGACTGGGTAAAAGAATTACCACTTTTACAATGGATTGCGGGAAGCGTACCTTTAGAAGTTATCAAGAATGGTAATGCAATTACTGGGGTAAGATTTGCTGATTTTACCGTTAAAGCCAAGATTACCTTAGATGCTACTGAGCTTGGAGACTTACTAGCATTAGCCGAAATTCCCTATCGTTGGGGTTGGGAATTACAAGCCCAATGGGGCGAAGTTAGTGCGCCAATTGCCGAAAATGAATTAACTAAAACATACCCAATTCAAGCGCCTACTTGGGTAGTAATTATGCAAGAATTTGAAAGTGCGATCGCCCCCAAAATTCCCGCACCCCCAAATTACAACCCCACAAAGTATACTGACGCTTGGGCAGACTACGGGCAAACAGAATTTTTAAACTACGGACGATTGCCAGGTAATCTATTTATGATTAACTGGCCCAAGCATGGTAATGATTACGCCGAAGACGTAAAACGTCTAATTGAATCAGAAACATCGCAACAGCAATTTTTGCAACAAAGCCTTTGGCATACCCAAGGTTTCGCTCACTTTATTCAATCTCAATTCGGGCGTAAATACGGGCTGGCAACGAATATTTTTTCTGTTAACGGCGGTGCTTATGCCATACATCCTTACTACCGCGAAAGTCGCCGTTTAGTAGGAATAAATACCATTATAGAGCAAGATATTTTACCTATATCTGGGGGAAATGTCGCCCAGTTACAACCGGAAAGCGTTGCTATAGGCAACTACGCTAACGATCATCATTACCCTGGTGTAGACTTTCCCCTCCAGTCTAAATCTATCCGTTGGGGAGGACGCTGGACAGGTACACCCTTTACTATTCCTTATAGTTGCCTTGTACCAGTGGAAACCGATGGTTTATTAGCCTGTGAAAAAAATATATCTGTTTCTCATGTCGCTAATGGTGCAACTAGGCTACAACCTGTAGTCATGAATATTGGGCAAGCGGCGGGAATGGCGGCGGCGCTGTGTGTTGAATTGGGCTGTCAGCCGCGAGACTTGCCTATAAGTAAACTACAAAATGCCTTATTGCAAGCAAAAACTTCTATTATTCCCTTATTCAATTTGCCGCCAAATCATCCCGATTGGTTGTACTGGCAACGCTATTATTTAGAGCATCTTGAAGCTTATCCTATTAGCGGCAACTGCCCTTGTAATCAAAGTCCCTTATCTCCCTTAGCACCTGATTCTCGCATCTTTGAGGGCATCTTCAACCGCCGTAGCGACCAAGATTATACGCTGACCTTAACGGAATCAATGCAGACATGGCAATTAGTAACAATGCGATCGCACATCAACGAACAATTACAAATCTGCCCCGATAATCAACCTCTCAAAGTTTGGGGAACTCTCAACCACTCAGGAAAATGGTTATTAGTGGAAGACCTAACACTTTTCATGACTAGGAAGTAAATTAATTTTTAAGAAAAAGAGACAATAGAGAAAAGTAAGAGTTTTAGAGAAGGGTAAAAATATTAATGAACTCGTCAAGACCGGAAAATGTCTGTGGTGGAGTAGCTCGTCAGTCTGAAACTAGAGCTATTATTCCTCAATTAGCGTCAGCCTATCCACGTCCGCAACTACAACGCTGCAACTGGATAAATCTTAATGGTTTGTGGAAGTTCGCCTATGACGATGAGGGGCAATATACTTCGCCTTTAGATATTTCTGAGTGGAGTCACTGTATTGAAGTCCCATTTGCGCCGGAATCAATCAAAAGTGGGATTGGTAACACGGGTTTTCATCCCAACTGTTGGTACGAGCGCGAATTTGAACTATTTAAAGACGATCGCGTACTGCTTCATTTTGGCGCAGTAGATTATTGCGCGCGCGTGTGGGTCAACGGTCAATTTATGGCGGTGCATGAAGGTGGATATACGCCTTTTACTATTGATATTACCTCTGTTTTAAATGAGAGCGGCAGGCAGCGTGTTACAGTCTGGGCGCAAGACGACCCCCAAGACTTAGCCAAACCGCGCGGTAAACAAGATTGGCAGTTAGAACCTCATAGTATTTGGTATCCACGTACTAGCGGCATTTGGCAGACTGTATGGCTAGAGCGCGTAGGAAAAACCTACATTGATCGCCTTTGTTGGACTCCCCAATTTGAGCGGTGGGAAATTGGCTTTGAAGCTTTTATCGCCGGACAACAGCATGATATTCAAGTCAGTGTCAAACTGAGCGTTGGCGACCAATTGCTTGTAAATGATCGCTACGATGTGTTTAACGGAGAATTGCACCGCCGGATCACCCTTTCTGACCCAGGGATTGATGACTACCGCAACGAATTATTGTGGTCGCCAGAAAAGCCAACATTAATTGATGCCCATATTCAACTATGGGATAAAAATAATAATTTACTAGATGAAGTCTATTCCTACACGGCAATGCGGACAGTAGGCATACAGCGCGATCGCTTTATGCTCAATGGGCGACCTTATTATTTACGGCTAGTTTTAGATCAAGGCTATTGGAGCGACACCCTGATAACTGCACCCTCTGATCAGGCGTTGCGGCACGATGTAGAATTAGTAAAAAGTATGGGTTTTAATGGTGTCCGTAAGCACCAAAAAATTGAAGATCCTCGTTTCTTGTATTGGGCAGATGTTTTAGGATTGTTGGTTTGGGAAGAAATGCCCAGCGCCTACCGTTTCACGCCCACCGCCGTAGAGCGCATTACCCGCGAGTGGACGGAGGTAATTAAGCGCGATGCTAGTCATCCGTGCATTGTGGTCTGGGTTCCCTTTAATGAATCTTGGGGAGTGCCTAACTTGGTTGAAACAGCAGCGCACCGCAACTACGTTTTGGCGCTGTATCACTTAACTAAAACTTTAGACTCAACGCGGCTAGTAATTGGCAACGATGGTTGGGAAAGTACCGATACTGACATTATTGCCATCCATGACTACAACAACAAACCGCAGCAATTATTGAAACGCTACGGTGAGGATGTAAAGTTAACCGACTTATTGGATCGTCAGCGTCCGGGGGGGCGCGTACTGACGCTTGATGGCTATCCCCATCACGGACAGCCTGTGATGCTAACAGAATTTGGCGGTATAGCCTACGCCCAACCCTTAGAAAACATTAATACTGATAAAATTTGGGGATACGTGCGCTCTAACGATATCTCCGAACTACAAACGAGGTACGAGGCACTGTTAGGGGCAATCAACAAAATAGAGATGTTTAGCGGCTTTTGCTATACCCAGCTTACGGATACTTTCCAAGAAGCTAACGGCTTATTGTATAGCGATCGCACGCCGAAGTTTCCGATTTCTGCGATCGCTGCGGCAACTAAAGGAGAAGTGGAGGAGGATGATGTATTTCCAGGAACTTTTAAAACCGGATGGGCGCAAGCTGACTCTATACAGTCGCTCCCCGATTGACGAAGGGATTATTGCACCTAGTCCTAGTAATGAAACTGTCGCCGCCAACCCACATTTGCGCTGGCATCCTTTACGTGGCGAATGGGTAGCTTACGCTAGTCACCGTCAGGGGCGGACTTTTATGCCCCCGCCTCAGTACAATCCTTTAGCACCTACAACCGACCCTCAGTTTCCTACGGAACTTCCCCAGGGGCGCTATGACATAGCTGTGTTTGATAATCGCTTTCCGTCCATGATAGTAGAATCGCACAATCCGCCAGCCTCTATTGTCGAGACGTTACCCGCTAATGGGACTTGTGAAGTAGTGGTATTTACTCAAGATCCCGAAACTGCTCTTGCCTACTTGGAACTAGATCGGTTAGATTTACTTTTGCAAGTGTGGGGCGATCGCACTTGCAAAGCACCGCCGCAGATTCAGTACGTTTTGCCCTTTGAAAATCGCGGCGTAGAAGTAGGGGTGACTTTACACCATCCTCACGGGCAAATATACTCATATCCTTTTGTACCACCAGTTCCAGCGCGGATGTTGGAGTGTCAGTTGGCTTATTACCAGCAGCATCAGAGTTCGTTGTTGCCAGATTTGATTCAAAAGGAAATAGCCGCAAACGAGCGGATTATCTATCTTGATGAATATGCGATCGCTTTTGTGCCTGTATGCGCCCGTTACCCTTACGAAGTATGGATTGCGCCCATTGCCCCTGTTGCCACATTTAACGATCTCAGCGCAGAACAACGTTTCGCCCTTGCCAAAGCACTTAAAACTGTAACTCTTAAATATGACGGTTTGTGGAATCGCCCTTTTCCTTATTTAATGGCATGGTTTCAAGCGCCTATTGATGGTAATCCGCATCCAGAATTTCAGTTACACGCTGAGTTTTACCCGCCGCTAAGGACAAAAGATCGGCTCAAGTACCTAGCGGGAACTGAACTCGCCGCAGGAATGTTTGCTAGTGACACGCTACCAGAAGAGAAGGCAAAGGAACTACAAGCGGTAGTTGTCAATCTTGAAACGCCAGTAAAATTATGAATGCTGAAGTTGCTGCCAAACTAGAGTTAATTCGTCAAGTCTTAGTTAGCGCCGAGGTTGCGGGTGTTCGTCTTAAAGGAACAGATTGGTTTGCTTGGGTAACGGCGGGTGCTGATAGTGCTGTGCTGCTAACGGTCGAAACGGGAGTAGCAGAAGTATTAGTTACTGCCCAAGATGCTTGGGTATTGACGGATGAAATTGAAGCGCAACGCTTGCAGGATGAAGAGTTACCCGCAAATTTTCAACTGCACGTCAATCCTTGGGCTGATGGTGCTATGCGCGAAACATTTGTGCGCGAGGCTACTAATGGGGGTAAAGTATGTAGCGATCGCCCTACTATTGCTGAAACTGTTTTACCTGACTTACTTGTAAACTATAAACGGGTAATGATGCAGGGCGAACTAGAACGCTATCGTCAAGTAGGGCGAAAAGCAAGCGCAGCAATGACGGAGGTGTTATCTAATGCCAAGCCTACTTGGACAGAATATCAACTAGCCGGGGCGGGTGCGGAAGCATTGTGGGCGCGGGGGTTGCATCCAGCTTTGACATTGGTAGCAGGAGAAAGGCGTTTACCTCTGTATCGTCATGCTACTCCTAGTAATGAGGCAATTTCTCAATCAGCGATGATGGTATTTTGCGCTAGAGGTTACGGCTTGTATGCCAATCTCACAAGGTTTGTGTATTTTGGGAAGAAAGACGAATATTCCCAGTTGCACCAACACATCCGAGAAATTGAAGCCCAAGCATTGAACTCGTGCAAACCTGGCGTAGCACTCAACGTAGTTTACCAAGAATTAAAACAAGCCTATGAACAGCATGGGTATTTGCAAGCTATCCGCGAACACCATCAAGGCGGAACTTGCGGCTATTTAGCTAGAGAAATTGTTGCCAATCCTACTACTTGCGATACTTTGACAGCAAACATGGCTGTAGCGTGGAATCCAAGTTTACCGGGAGCAAAAATTGAGGATACCTTTGTCATTTTGGCAGATGGCAAGCTAGAAAATCTCACTTTCGATCCAAATTTTCCTAGTGTAGAAATAGCAGGGAGAATGCGCCCTGTTCCTTTAGAAATTAATTAAGTTATGAATTTTCAACAAATATTTGGGACAACGCCAGAAGTTGAAGCCACCGCACCAGGACGAGTAAATCTGCTGGGCGAACACACTGATTATAATGATGGGTTTGTATTGCCTATTGCTATACCCCAACGCACAAAAGTAGAGCTAGGTTTGAGCCAAGATACCCAATACCATTTTTATTCTCAAGAATTAGAGGAAATGGTAAGTGTTGCTAGTAAAAGTCTTACTCCTGAAGGATTTGCAAGTTATATATTTGGCTGCATCCAACTTTTAGCAAAACAAGGCTACAAAATCCCGGCTATAAACCTGTACGTCACTTCTACTGTACCAATCGGTGTAGGCTTATCTAGCAGCGCGGCTTTAGAAGTTGCAACCCTAAAAGGATTACGCAGTCTGCTTAATCTCCCGATTGATGATGTTCAAATTGCCCAAATCGGACAACAAGCAGAAATTCAGTATGCGGGGTTAAATTGCGGCATTATGGATCAAATGGCATCTAGTCTAGCTGGTACTCATTCGATGCTATTTCTAGACACTCGCACCCTCGAACGTCGCACCCTGGAATTACCCGCAGGCGGAGAGATTTTAGTAATAGATAGTGGTGTAAATCACGCTCTAGCAGCAGGTAGCGGCTACAATCAACGTCGGGTCGAGTGCGAGGAGGCGGCGCGGCTTTTGGGAGTAAAAGCGCTGAGAGATATTACTAATCCCCAAGTTGCTCAATCATTGCCCGAACCACTTTGTCGCCGCGCTCGTCATGTAATTACGGAAAATAACCGCGTACTAGAGGCGATTTCTGGAATCTCTATCAGCCGCTTTGGCGAACTGATGAATGCTTCTCACGCTAGTCAACGCGATGATTATGAGGTGTCTGTACCTGCCGTAGATGCCTTGGCAGACATTTTACAAAGAACTCCGGCTGTATATGGCGCTCGTTTAACTGGTGGCGGTTTTGGTGGTGCTTGTGTTGCTTTGATAGCAGAGGGAAAAAGTGCGATCGCAACCGATGTCCTCAGACAGTACAACGAATTAGGTTATAGCGGACAAGTGTTAGTTGCTGCTAAGTAAAGTTGTGTATATATATGGTGTAATTACTGATTCTGGTTTTTGTTTGATTACTTCTGGCTACCCTGATATTTGTTGTTGTGTCCAGGTCGGTCCCTGGCAGCGAGGACCTTCTTCTGTCCAGAGCAACCGATCGATGCACATCCGGCGTGCCTTCATTTCCTTATCCCAGGCATGATAGATCATATAGTCCTGACCATCAAGGCTCACTGCCATCGAATTATGTCCAGGACCTAATACGTAGCCAGAAATTGAGCGCAGCACTCGCGGTCCCGATTGGTTTCCGGCATCGGAATAGGGACCCATCACCTGCTCGGCAACTCCATAATCAACCCCGTAACTCTCCGTTTCCCAACGCCCACCACTGTAAAAGCAGTAGTATCGGTTTTCGTGTTTGCGAATACAGGGTCCTTCTAAGGTATGCCAATCGTAGACAGCACCATACATGGGACGATTAGCTAAAAACCTTTGCCAATCATGCTTAGCACGTAAAACAACTCTAGTTTCCCCCGCTAATTTCGTCATCGTCAGCAGACGATCTACTACCAGTGCCGTTCCTGCCCGAACCCCATCTTCGGTATTCAAGAAATCCTGGGCGTAGAAAAGATACCACTGCCCGTCATCGTCCTGGAAAGGGCTAGGATCGATCGCAAACGGACAAGTTTCGGGATCGACCAATGGCTCACCCACATCCTGATACGGGCCTAAAGGTTCAAGACTACTGGCAACCCGTAGCTGATGGTTTTTATCCTCATGCCCAACGGAATAGTAAAGGTAGAAAGTACCATCGTGGTAAGCAATTTCCGGGGCCCAAAAGTTATCTCCCAGTGCAGGATCGGGACGCAGCAAAGCGTTTCCGGCAAACTGCCAGTTGAATAAATCATCCGACTTTAGCAGGGGAAAGACTCGCTGCTCGTGGCTCTCATCTACCTGCCCTGCGGCTTCTGCTGTACCTGTCCCGATTGCGTAATAGACACCCTGATGCTGCCAAACAAAGGGATCGGCAAAGTAATCTGGATAAACTGGATTAGTATAATGTGTTGACATCAATACTGGAAGTTGACGTAGGTTTCTGTTGCCTCATTGGGCAACTGCTCCACGGTTTGACACCGAAGTAACTGCTGAAGTTCAGGCGATAAGCCATTATAGTAATCCTGCTCAAGAGTTAAATCTACCTTGTGGGTATGAAGCCAGTGCATGACGTAACCCATCACAATCATCGGGCGTGGCTGCGGTGTGCGGTTAGGGGTTCCTCGATGCAGTGCTAGGGGCGATCGCACCATCACATCTCCAGGCTGCATTAAAAACTGCTCCATGGCAATTTCCCCTGCCCCAATTTTGACTAATCCCTCCTCACGTTGCATTAGGTGAGTTCCTCGCGCCATCTCAAACGGGCTATTTTCAGCAGTCACTTCTACCAAGGGAAAATTAACTGCTAGGGCATAGAGCGGCGTGACAATGCGATCGCAAAACAATGGACGGAAATCACGATGGATTTCCTGATACTGGGATCCTTGCATGGGGATGTCTACCCCTAGCTGAACTAGCTTGTATTCTTGATAAAATACGCGATTGAGTACGCCCAAAATGGTCGGGTTGGCAAACACTGCCGGATTATTAAAGGGAGCCACCCAAGGCATTGTGACATAGCCGCGAGCAGTCCCTCTGGGAGCTACTCCACCTGGCCTGTGCAACCGCTCTTGAAATAAAGCATCAAAAGAAGTCGCCCAATCTTCAATCAGTTTTCGCTCAAATAGTCCGTGAATTACACAAATTCCGTCTCGATTTAGCTCTTCTGCAAACCGATCTAAATCAACTTCTGTAAAGTTTGCAGTACCTAGACTATGAACCATCTTGCTGCCTGCTCCAATTTGGAATCTTGGGGCTACATTTTGCTTTTTACTAGGGCAAAATGTAGCCTAATGTACTATCTCTATTTTCCCCAAATTTAGACACAAAATAGCACTCTGCGTGTCAACTCTTTAAAAATTTCAATTTCTTTTAGTAGCTTAACAGAAGCTACTCAAGCGCTCTTTGCTGGAGATAACGAGCGATCGCATTATCAAGTACAGGCATTAATAAGCCTCGATTGCTGCCAAGTACGCTATAAGTAGGGCGTTGAGCCATAAGTCCAAGTTCTTGTGTAGGACGAGTAATTATTTTACTTGTATCTACACCAGCCTGTTTTGCGGCTAAGATTGCTAAATCTGCCCAAGAAACCGCCCCAAGATTGGCTAAATGCCATAACCCACACTCGCCATCAATAAATAAATCTAAGCTGGCGTGAACTAAATCGGGAACGTAGGTAGGCGAAACAATGTCATCGGCAGCAATAAAAGTTTTCCCCGCCGCTAACTCGCGCAATGCTATGGTGACGAAGTTGTAGTCATCCCAAGGGCTGAAAAATGCACTGGTGCGGACTACTAGCGATGCAGGATTGTTTGTTAAAACTTTCTCCTCAGCGATTACTTTACTGCGCCCGTACACATTTAAAGGTGCAACAGTATCGCTTTCGGTGTAAGGAGTCGATAAACTGCCATCAAATACTAAGTCTGAAGAAAATGTCAGCAAGGGAATTTCTCGCTTGGCACAAGCAGCAGCAAGAATTGCTGCCCCTTCAGCGTTTGCAAGCAAACAAGCATCTACTTCGCGTTCAGCATCGTCTACGCGGACATATCCAGCAGCATTAACAACTGCCCAAGGATTAATTTCGCTCAAAGCCGCGTCTACCGATGCAGGGTTAGTAATATCTATCTGTTGACGCGATAGCAAGCGATACAAAATACCCCGCTCGTCGCACAACCTGGCAAAAGCTTGTCCTAGCGTTCCTGTGGCTCCCACTATAGCCACTGGCTTCGGTATTAGTGAGGAGCGAATATTTTTGTTTGGTGCTTGCTCTAAAATGCAACTTACAGGCGGGTACAATAACCGCTCTTGCCGATGCCACCAGCCCGGTGTAGCTAGTAATGGATGGTTTGGTTCAATGCCTTGGGCTAAATCTGCGATCGCCCGTGCCAGGGCTGTAGGACGTGGATGAGGCGATCGCAAATCAAATACACCTGGTTCGTAATATCCATCAAAGCGCGTCAGCAAGCTATTCCAATCGTATGCACCTAAAAGCGACCAAGCAGTAATAGCGCGTACATCTACACCTTTTTGCCTTTGCTCGTTTGCTAAATGCCAAACCTCATATAACCACCGCAATTGTTCTTCACGGGTGCAGCCAAGATGTACCTCAGTTACAGCCAATGGCAACCTGTAGCGCTGCCACGCAGATTGTAGCAATGTACCTACTCCTGCCGTACCTTCAGCGCAAACTCTAACAGCCTCTACATCTGCGTATGCCTGCTTTCCGTTGCCGCCATGAGCCGATTTTGGGTAGCGCTCTAAACGTTCGTCTATAAAGCGATCGCTTGTTAGGTAATGATTAATCCCCATAATATCGGGGGGACAAGGATTGTCTAAAAACCAATTTAGTTCATCTTCTGTAATGCCAGCCGAACGTAAGTAATCCCAGGTTGGGCGATCGCAATTCAATCGTCCGCACAGCAAATCAAAACTCAACCAACGCCGTTCGTTTTCTAGTTCTGCTTGATACGCTAATAAAGGTGTACTAAAAACATGACCCAAATCGTCAGTTTGCACCAATTGGGCGCTGGGGTTGACTTCCCGGATTGCTTGCATCGATAGAGTGATCGCGCGGCACTGATTTAGCAAAACACGGGCAAAAGTTAAGTCGTCCGTGCCGTGAGGATACCAGTGTCCGTACAAACCGCTAAATCGGGCTGTAGTCAGAGGTTCGTTTACAGGCGTGTAATGACTTATCCAAGGGTAGCGCTGTGCAACCATCCCGGCAAAAGTAGCTAGTTTTTCTGGAAATGCCGGATCGACCAAGCTAGTATATCTAGGGCCGCTACCGTGATGGACTAAACCGACAATCGGACGCATACCCAATTCTTGCAGCTTCTTTAGCCGTTCGTCCGCCCACAACCAATTAGGTTCATCTAAGCTATCAGGTGCAGTCCGCTCCCACAGTACAGGGTAACGTATGGCACTTATCCCCAGTTCGGCAAATAAGTCTAGGTCTTCTAGGCGCGTAGCATGACCATTGCGCTCTAACTGGTCGCTATATTCGTCACCTACTCGATTAACTGTACACTCCACACCAGCCCAAATTTCCAAAGGCGGAGTAATTAACGACTTTGAACTCATCGATATCCTCTTATTTACAAAAATCGGTTAAAGGGTTGCTTCAAATCCTCTAACCTTTCCCTTTCTCTCTAACGCCCTACTACCTTGCTACTGATTTGCTTGTAAACCGTCAAAGCTTGAGCGACAACTTGATCCATGTTGTAATACTTGTAAGTTGCCAGCCTGCCGACAAAATGCACGTTAGCAGTGTCATCAGCTAAAGCTTTGTATTTTTTGTAAACTTCCGCATTCTCAGGACGCGGTACAGGATAGTAAGGATCGCCTTCCTCGCGGGGAAACTCGTAAACAATGCTGGTTTTGTTGTGTTCTTGTCCTGTCAAGTATTTGAACTCGGTGATGCGAGTATAAAGTTGTTCATTGGGATAGTTAATTACTGGCGCTGATTGATGAACAGCAGTATTGTGGGTTTCGTGTTTGAACTCCAGCGAACGATAGGGCAACTTGCCGTAGCGAAAATCAAAAAACTCATCAACGGGCCCTGAATAAATCGTTTCCCGACAAGGAATAGCCTTCTCAATCTCCCGATAATCGGTATTGAGCATAATTTTGATATTCGGGTGCGACAACATATTCTCAAACATCCGCGTATAACCATGCAAAGGCATTGCTTGGTAAGTATCGGTAAAATAGCGATCGTCTCGGTTGGTGCGAGTAGGAACGCGCGCAGTTACCGATCTATCTAATTCTGATGGATCTAAGCCCCATTGCTTGCGCGTGTAGTTGCGAAAGAATTTTTCGTATAATTCCCTACCCACTTTGCTAACGACAACATCCTCGGAAGTTAGGATTTGTTCTTTATGTTCAGCTACAGATGCAAAAAATTCCTCAACTTGAAATGAATTGAGCGATAGCCCGTAGAGCTTATTAATTGTGTCGAGATTAATCGGAATTGGTACGAGTTGACCGTCTACACTAGCTAAAACGCGATGCTCGTAACTGCGCCACTGCGTAAATTGCGATAAGTGTTCAAAGACTTCGCGGCTATTGGTATGAAAGATGTGGGGTCCGTACTTGTGAACGAGAATGCCTGCATTGTCGTAATGGTCGTAAGCATTGCCACCGATGTGCGATCGCTTATCAACAATTAGCACTTTTTTCCCCAACTGATTTGCTAACCTTTCGGCAAGTACACTGCCCGAAAAACCCGCTCCTACTATCAGATAATCAAACAAATATTCTCTAGTAATAATGCTGGGCGGCTCAATTGTGGGCGAATGAGTCTTATCTGGTTCGCGCGTTGCTAAAGACGATTCTATCAGTTGCATCATTGCTGCCCAACTGCGATCCCAAGAAATCTGTTCTAAAAAAGTATCAACGCGCGATCGCCACCCCGATGCTGTCAAGTCTTCTTTTAATAGCTTTTCTATCGCCGCCACAAAATCGCTAACATTATCGGCAATCTCTACTAAGTTCTCTTGCCCATAAGGACGCACTACGTCACGAATTGAAGTAGATACTACAGGCTTACCTGCGGCTAAATACTCAGGAGTTTTAGTTGGACTAATAAACCGGGTTGACTCATTACGAGCAAAGGGTAGCATAGCCACGTCCCACCCCG
The DNA here is from genome assembly GCF_003003885.1 of Chlorogloea sp. CCALA 695. Lineage (GTDB taxonomy): Bacteria > Cyanobacteriota > Cyanobacteriia > Cyanobacteriales > Chroococcidiopsidaceae > Aliterella. The sequence goes on from NZ_PVWN01000015.1 coordinate 18,315, forward strand.
CTAAATAAGCTGGTAGCTCTTGATAGTCTTTGCTACCGAGATAATGAATATTCTCGCCTTGGGGTAACATTGCACTGTCAATTTTTACTACTGGCCCAATCATTACCAAGTGCACATCCGGTCTAGCGGCGGCAATTCCAGCTAATAGTTCCAGATCCATCCGCTCGTCTATTACTCCATAAAATCCTAAGCGCGGATACGGAATGTTTGCTTGATCTGCTGGTTCTTGACTCACATTTCTTGCTTGGGCAAAGTGAGCTACATCTACACTGCTAGGAAACGAGTAAACGTTGGGATGACAGTCTCGTTTGGCTTCATATAGACTTTGCCCCCCTGTAAATACTAAGTCTGCACGGCGAAACAACTGGGCTTCATTGTTTTTAAGAGTAGGCGATGCGCCTTTAAAAGCCGATAATTCATCCATGCAATCGTACACAATTGCCAAAGGTTGCAAATGCCCCGTAAAAGCTAAAGCCATCGGCGTATAGTACCAGCAGATATACTGCTCAATTTGGTACTGGGCAAATAATTCATCAATTAGTAACTTTTGGGCGCTGGCAACTTCTTCAACACTCAAAGCTTCCGGCAAATGTGGCACTATTACCACTACTCCGCTCTCGTGAGAACTAATATCAAGTCGTCCTACTGGCTCGTTGCTCAATATCGGTTCTTCAATAAAAAATACTCGCCTTCCTTGAGCGCATCGGCTAAGTAAATGTTGAGGTCTTTGGAAAACAAAATTCCACCGCAAATGAGATAAACAAACTAAATCTGGCGCAGTTGTAAGAGTTTTTCTTGCTTGATTTTCTTGCTTAAAGGCGGATGTTTGGGATGATTCAGATATGGCAACTAGGCAATCTTCCTGAACTTTTGCTGTCCCCACTTTGTTACCACCGTTATTGTTTATTTCTGTTTTCTGTCGCGGCATAGTTTGTCTTAACCAGTTATTTGTCGATTTAACTTTGACGAGGTTTTCCTAAAATTTTGTCAACAAAATTTTAGGATTCTATAACCAAATTTTTAGTGTATTGATGCAAGAACAGCAAAAAAATGCCTGAAAATTAAGCAGGTAGAGTTATATCGCTATAGTAGAGAATACTACTAAAATCTACTTATAAACTTTTTCTAGCAGTTAGGTATGACTAAGTTTTGGTATGATGAGAAGCATACCAAAGTTTTTTTAGTGATGCATCTTCCACGGGAGAGAGAAATTTAGTAAATATGTAATAGTTACTATATAAAAAACTTTAATAAGTTTAAATATGGCTAATAAGTTTAACTGCATCTAGCTAATATTTTTCAAGTTTATAAACAAAAAAAGAGCTATTTAACAAGATAGCTCTCCTTCTAAACTAAAAGTTTATAGACTAGGTTGGCACTTGGTAATAAAGATTAGTTGCCACCAGATTGAACAGATTTATTGTGAATATTAGTATCTTCTGGCTTTAGCTTCCATTCACCAGTGTTAGTTTGTTCATAGTTGTCTTTAAGACTATTCCATCCCACACTAAGAGCAGCTTGTTCGCTCATACCATCTTCTTTCGCGCTATTAAAAGCAGCCAGAAACATTTGTTGAGCGTGTTCGGGAAGTTGTTTAATTTCTGGAGATAATTCCGACGATTGACTCTGAGACATAAACTTAGTCCTACAATCTAAAGTAAGAATCAATTTAACAAACTATCTTTAAAGTTTCCTCTTTCTATATCATTAGGATAAACTCTTGACCTATGAGTCTTAAGTATTAGCAATAAATAAAATTAGTTGTAGTAAGCAATACACAAAACAAAGTAAAAAATAGTCCCTTATGCTTCAATTGACGTAGTGATTTTTTATTTGCATCCTTTGAGCTTCTTCCCAAGGAATCCATACTGTAAGCAAATCTTCTTCTACAAATCCTCTTCTACAAGAATTCGTAGCAAAATCTACCAGCACTTTGACAGTTGGCATATAAGCAGTGTTAACCATCTGATGCCCGTAACCAATGACTTTTCCTAAATTACCCGTATTTTGATTAAATACATAGTCGCCAATGTTAAACATAGGAATTTTGCGATCGCATAGCTTAGGTTCTGCTCTTAAATTATAAATAGACTGAATTTAATATCTTCCTCTTAAAGATAGTTATGATATATTCAGTAATCTATCTAAAGATAAAAAAGATTAATAAAGTTTGTAGCACTGAATACAAACAACGGTGTTGAGTCAAATCCTATCCCCGGCTTGAATAATCGTTTAGGTAGCGAAGAAATCGTACATAAACGAGCAACTATAAATATGTACCGATAACCAACCTCTCAAAGTTTGGGCAAATCTCAACCACTCAGGAAAATGGTTATTAGTTTAAGGAATTGAGTAACATTGCTCTCTTTCTAAGGATGCTGCCTATATCAGCGATAAGATTCCCTAAATGCTTATCGTTATACTAAAGACTAATTAAGCGCCAAGATAGACAATGAGTGCTGCACTAACTCAAAAAATTGCCCTTGATGAATTTCTAAAGCTGCCATATTTAGATGAGTCTCCAGCATGGGAGTATGCTGAGGGGGTGGCAATTCAAAAGCCAATGCCTAAATTCCGACACTCTGTTTTGCAAAAGCAGCTATTAATTACCATTGATACGAGTAGCGACAACTACACCGCATTACCTGAATTACGATGTACTTTTGCTGAACGCTCTGTTGTCCCCGATATCTTCGTAATTGCCTGGAATCGTGTACAAGTTAATGATAAGGGCGAACCAGAAGATAATTTTTTAGAAGCTCCTGACTGGGCAATCGAAATTCTTTCACCTGACCAAAAAGCAACTCGTGTAATCGATAACATCCTCCATTGCCTGCATTATGGTTGCAAATTAGGGTGGCTTGTAGATCCAGATGATCGCTCTATCTTGACTTTTGCTGCCCAACAAGAACCTAATATTTACAGAGGCGGAGTCCCAATTCCCACATTACCAGAAGTTAATTTAAAACTTACCGCTTCCCAAATCTTTGCTTGGCTAAAAGTAAATAAAGCTTAAGATTTCGGAAATTGTCTATGTTTGCAGTGTATTTACTTAGGACACTAACAAAACTGGCTGAAAATCACCCCCACCAAATTCAAATAGTTCGATTATGGTAGTAATAATCTCATTGTTAGAATAGAGCTTTAACACTTCTTTTCCCCACCAAACCGCTAGTCGGGTGTATATTCGATACAAATACCACGACAAAAGTAGTGGTAATTAATGCCTGGGTGAATCGGCTTTCCACATCCTTTCCTCCAAAAAAAGCGCGAATTTCAATGCACCAACCATCAAGACGCTTCTCACCACTCACAATCGCTTTGTTTAGCGGAGCGATCGCAACTACGGCTACTTTATCTGTATATGCTCCAGTTTGGAGTAATTCTCTGCGGACTTCCTTGCGAGACAACAACCCTAAAATATTAGTTGATGAAGTCTGGCAACTTGTCAATAGCGAATATGTAGATGGCACATTTAATAAAACTAACTGGCAAGCTGTTCGTCAAGACTTGTTAAGCCGTAACTATACGTCCCGCCAACAAGCTTACGCGGCAGTTAAGCAGGCTTTAGAAAAACTAAACGACCCCTATACACGCTTCCTCGATCCCGAAGCCTACGCAGCGCTAACTGACCAAACCTCTGGCGAACTTTCTGGGGTAGGTATCCGTTTAGAGCTAAACGAAAAAACTAATCGGCTGACAGTAGTAGAAGCGATCGCATCTTCCCCAGCACTCAAAGCAGGCATTAAGTCCGGCGATGAGATTTTAGCTATCAACGGCAAACCAACTAAAGGGCTAGATGTTCAAGCAGCTTCTAGTTTAATTCGCGGTAAAGCTGGGACGCTGATTACTTTAAAAATTGGTCGCTCTGGCAAACAAGCTTTCGATCTTAAGCTGACACGCGCCACGATTGAAGTGCCTACAGTGCGTTATACCCTCAAGCAAGAAGGTAAGCGGAAAGTAGGTTACATCAGCTTAAGAGAATTTAGCTCTCACGCTTCCGAGCAAATGCAACGAGCGATTAAAGAGTTAGATAGTCAGCAAGTTGATGCTTACGTTTTAGATTTACGTGGCAATCCCGGCGGCTTACTCAATTCAAGTATCGAAATTGCCCGGATGTGGCTAGATAGCGGGGCAATTGTCCGTACTGTAGATCGTGATGGTGGCAGCGAACAACCCTCAGCAAATCGTACATCTCTAACTAAGTTGCCTTTAGCAGTATTAGTAGATGGCAATTCTGCAAGTGCTAGTGAGATTTTGGCTGGAGCGTTGCAAGACAACAATCGCGCAATTATTGTCGGTAGTCAAACTTTTGGTAAAGCCTTAGTTCAATCGGTACATTCGCTTTCTGATGGTTCGGGCATAGCTGTAACTATCGCTCACTACTATACACCTAAAGGTACAGATATCAGCCACAAGGGAATTACCCCAGATATCAAAATTGACCTTACTGAAGCTCAAGCCCAAACTTTAGGCACTAATCCTACTTTAATAGGAACTAAAAACGATCCTCAATATACAAGAGCGATCGCAATTCTAGCTAATAATTCTGTAGCCCAATCGCCACAGAAGTAATGATATAGGTGTAGAGACGTTGCAATGCAGCGTCTCTTAGCCGCTATTTTTTACCCATTAACCGATGGTAAATTGTCACCAAAGCATCGGTATCGCCCACGTTTCCCGGAAATAATACTATAGGTAAATTAGGAAACTGCGGATGATTGTCAGGAGTGACTACCATTGAGCAGCCAGCTAAAATTTGACCTAATAGTCGCGCCGAAGTTAGAGCTAAACCTGTACTCAAGACATCATTAGAAGTAATCCCGCCTTTACTAACCAAAAAGCCAATATCTCTAGGCAAACCGCGTACAATATCCATAAGCAAAGCAGAAACATCAGCGCCAAACTGTAGGCGCGCCTGTACGTCAGCAAAGGCTAATTCTTGACGACTGGTATAAACTACAGGAGTTTTATTTTCTGCGTGTACGGTTTGGATTTGTTTTAAAGTTTGAGTAAGTAAGGACTGCGCTGCTGAATTATCGAGCAATTGAGCAACATCTATTTCAATGCCGACTATACCAGTTTCTTTAAGTAATGCTTCTAATTGTTCGGTAGTTTTTTTGACGTGAGAACCCACTATAAACGCCCCTGTACCCTTTCGCACGTACTGCGACATCTCCTCGGCGGGTACGCTTTGGGGCGGCAAATCAGCTAAAGCCGTTAAAATACTAGCGGCGCTGCGAAACAAAAACCGCTTACCACAACTTGCGGCGGCGAGGACTTCTTTAGCAAAGATATTTAGATCCCCTTGAACTTCGCCATCGACAACAACACACTTATTATCTGTAAGTTTCAGCAATCGATCTAAAGTGGATATCTTACCTGTAATATCAAACCCTGTACGAATATCTGCAAGTAAAAACCGTTCTACTGTATTAGCTATAATGCGCCCTTGAGTTTTTTCGGCGACGTAATCGGGTAAATAACTATAACTGTAACTAAATACCGAATCACGGGCAAACTCTGTTTCATGGACGGGTATAGGTACGTTATCAACAATTAGATAATGGACGCTATCAAGAGTAATTCGTCCGCCTTCAAAGAAAGCTGGGACAAGGAAATGAGCGTCCACTCCTCCTAATTCTTCAGCAATTACATCGGTTTCAATCGGGTAATGTCCGCGCAAAGTAGAATCAGAGCGACTGACAATCAAATAGTCTTGGATATTTAGTGATGCGATCGCACTTTTTAAATTTTGGCAAACTTCTCTAGTTACTTGGGCGGCTTGCTCTGGGGGAAGACTGCGAGTATTAGTTAAAATAAAGAATATTGGCGACTCGTCAGTTAAACCCAAACGCAGAGTATCGATATCCCAAACCGTTAGTAGCAAGCAACTGTGGACTGTTTGCGAACCTGTAGGATCGTCATCAAGGACAATAATCTTTGGCTTCATATTAAATATTCCTACTCCATACTCTAATTAGTACAGGCATCTTGTCTGTACTACAAGAAGTTGATTTATAGTGGGTAGGTTTATACTTTAATACGCTGGTAGAGACGTTTAGCCAAACGTCTCTTGCCATAAATTGTTTTTACTTACCTGTTACCTTTTCTAGTAAGTCTTTGCCTTGCTCTACTAAACTCTTTTCCGAATCAGTAGCTTGGGAAGCCTTGACACTTTCGATATTAGCTTTATCTTCGGGTTTAAAAATTTGCTTTGCACTCGCAGATGCTTGCTTTTCTTCTTCTAAAATTCCTGCACCTTCTCTATATTGATAAGCACGGTCAATTTTATCTTGACTTGTCAGTTTGTCTCTAGACGCAGTTATGGCGTAGCTAGGAGCCACAAATATATTTAAACTTGAAAAAACAATTAATAACATCAACCCCAAAACGACAGCTTTTTGAGCTAGTGCTTTTAATAAGCTTTGCATAGAACGATCCCTATCTACCAGTAACAGACGCATCCTACTTTTACGGCTCAACCCGTGCCTTCTGCCGCAGGATATATTCACAGCTTTATTGCAACTATTCTTGATGAATAGTTAAGCCACGACTGGCTATTTGCTCAAATAAATCTGTTGGTAAGGCTTATACTGTCCATACACCAGGGTTTTTAAGTTGTTCTGTCAGCAATAATTGAGCGATCGCACCCGTAACCCGTAGCCTTTGCTGCATTAGCGCCCGATGACGTGCGATAGCGCAAGCGCGCACGCAGGGCTTCGCCTGTGTAACTTCCTACAGCTATTTACTAACCTAGAGATAGGTTAATTTAACTTAAAAACATGAATTTCCGCCTATTGCTACTACTGTTACTTATCCCCACCACCGCCGCTTGTAATTCTACAGGCGCTAAAGAACCTACTCCCAACACTTCTACCCCTATAGCTGCAAGTCCTAATCAGTCTAAAAAGCTAATAAAAACTCAAACTCTATCCCCCGCACCTATTCGCCTGAACGTTGCTAGTTTACCCAAACCCTTTGCCACCGATAGCGCCTCCAAATCTCCTAACGTTATCCCCATCCCGCAAAATCCAACTCTGCAAGTTCCCCAAGGCTTCACAGTTAGTGTATTTGCCGAAAACCTTGATCGCCCCCGATGGCTGGCTTTAACGCCTAGTGGCGAAGTTTTAGTAACAGAAACTAGGCAAAACCGCATTCGGTTACTAAGCGATACTAATGGCGATGGGGTCGCCGATACTAATAAAACCTTTGCTACGGCTCAAAACGGAGTAAACATACCTTTTGGAATGACTTTCGCTGCTAATTCTTTCTTTTTGGGCAATACTGACGCTGTATTGCGCTTTCCTTACAAGCAAGGACAACAACAAATTAGTGGCAATGGTCAAAAAATTACCGATCTTCCTGGCGGCGGCTACAACCAACACTGGACGCGCAATGTAGTAGCCGATCCCAGTGGCAAAAAGTTGTACGTCTCTATTGGTTCTGAGTCGAATGCTGAGGAAGAACCCTTACCCCGCGCTTCTGTACAGGTAATGAACTTAGACGGTTCAAATCGTCAAACCTTTGCTTCGGGTTTACGCAATCCCATCGGTTTAGACTTTCACCCCCAAACCGGGGAACTGTACGTCACCGTCAACGAACGGGATGCCCTGGGCGATGATTTAGTCCCCGACTACTTTACACGCCTGCAACAGGGGCAGTTTTACGGCTGGCCCTATGCTTACCTTGCGCCTAATAATCTCGATCCTCGGCAAGTAGTTAATGGCGTGAGCAAACGCCCCAATTTAGCTCGTAGTACCAAGACCCCAGACGTGCTATTTCAGGCTCATTCTGCCGCTTTAGGGATGCAATTTTACGATCGCCAAACTTTTCCGCAAAAATACCGTAATGGAGCCTTTGCAGCCTTTCGTGGCTCTTGGAACCGTGATCGCGCCACAGGTTACAAAGTTGTGTTTGTTCCCTTTAATAACGGGCGACCCCAAGGTTACTACGAAGACTTTTTAACCGGATTTTTGCTCGATCCTTCCCAGCCTACTACTTGGGGGCGACCAGTGGGTTTATTGGTGTTACCAGATGGTAGTTTATTGGTTACGGAAGAAGCCAACGGTCGGATTTACCGCATTCAGTACGGTGCTTAGAATCTAGATGCCCTGATGGTAAGAAGTAGCAACTACCTTACCGCCGCTACCCAGCTAAAAGCCTTAGATAACTACAAATTAAGGCATTGCTGAAAGTATGATGATTTTTCTACTGCAATTTTGTCTCCTCCTTCATACCGCATTGGGAATTGCCAATTACCAATTACCAATCACCAATTACCCATTACCCAAATTAATTATGCAAAAGAAACAAAAATTTCCCTATTTAGTTGGCTCAAAATGGACAGCACAGCAAAAAATAGATGGCTGGCGACACTTTCAAGTTGTCAACCGCAAAAATCAAGGCAAATGGGTTTTTGCCGAAATGGTAGCAGCTTGCGATCCTCTTGTGCGTTTTTGGGTCAATGCTAAATTGCTTAAAAATACTTCTCAATGGCAATCTGGTTGGCAGTCTCTACAAGAAATAGCAGAAGTTGAAGGTTATGTTTCCTAGAAATACAGCTATTTAGGCAAAATTTATTATTTTTAACATAAGTAGCCAAGTTCCCCTCGATCTTGTCCTCTAAGTAGCTGCAAACTCTAGTCAAAACTATCTATTGTCCCAGCAAATACCGCATGAGCGGCTGTTTACACTAGCTTGGGCTTCAGATAACTAGGTCTTGGTGAGTTTAAGCGCGACTTTTTAGCTCTCTTTCCTTACAGCTTTCAGGGTTTATTTGTTTTTGTTTTTTGTTACTTATTTTATAAAATGCAGTCATTAAAATTGTATTTACGTCTTTATTGAGGGTTGACAGAGTTTTTTGAGCTTTTTTATTTTAGTTAGCTCTTAAATAAAGCTTTTAAATTTGGTTTAAGCTTATACTTATGTTTCAACCCCCTTTCTTTTGCGCCAGAGTTGAACAATAATTCAATCAAAGACCAAAAACATAAAAGACCAACGCGCTAGTAGATAGATTTTTACAACTAGCACTTTGATAAACAACGATAGGAGCCGAAAATTAAGTGAAACTTGCAGTTTACGGAAAAGGTGGCATCGGCAAATCTACAACTAGCTGTAACATCTCTGTTGCCTTAGCCAAGCGTGGCAAGAAAGTATTACAAATTGGCTGCGACCCCAAGCACGACAGCACTTTTACTTTGACTGGGTTTTTAATTCCCACAATTATCGATACGCTTCAAGAAAAAGATTATCATTACGAAGATGTCTGGGCTGAAGATGTCATCTATAAAGGCTACGGCGGCGTAGATTGCGTAGAAGCTGGTGGGCCTCCGGCGGGTGCTGGTTGCGGTGGCTACGTGGTGGGAGAAACTGTAAAATTGCTCAAAGAACTCAACGCCTTTGATGAGTACGATATTATTTTGTTTGATGTTTTAGGTGACGTAGTATGTGGTGGTTTTGCTGCACCCTTAAATTACGCCGACTATTGCCTAATCGTTACAGACAATGGGTTTGATGCTTTATTTGCCGCTAACCGAATTGCTGCTTCGGTAAGAGAAAAGGCGCGTACCCATCCTTTGCGCCTAGCCGGACTAATTGGCAACCGTACTTCTAAACGCGATTTAATTGAGAAGTATATCGAAGCTGTACCCATGCCAGTATTGGAAGTATTGCCCTTAATTGAGGACATCCGTGTATCTCGCGTTAAAGGTAAGACTTTGTTTGAAATGGCAGAAACAGACCCCTCGCTAAACTATGTGTGCGATTACTACTTGAGTATTGCCGATCAAATTTTAGCCAGACCAGAAGGTGTTGTACCTAATGATGCTCCAGACCGCGAATTGTTCTCTTTGCTGTCTGATTTCTACCTCAATCCCGTAACTCCCGCCGCTAATAAAGAAGAAAAACTAGATTTGATGATGGTTTAATCGGTCTAGTTTGGAGGATGGGGATTAGAACCAATGGCTTTTTTTGGTAGCCTAAAAAACTCGTTAAAACAGAAGTGGTTGCAATATTTTCAAAGCAATCGCTCCTGGATTAGCTTGCATTCTAGCGTTGCTACTCCTGACGGTGGCAAGCGTCCCCCGTCTTACCTCATCCTAGGCGTAATTAATGCGCTAGAACCGCAGCTACAAGAATGGATGTTACCTTTCTCAAAACTGAACCTGAATGTAGATACTTTAATTGATGTATTAGAGTTAAATTTCGATCCAGGTTTGATGTTAGGTAACTCTACTCAAGCCACCATTGAGGAAAAAAAACGACAAATTGAAGTAGATGATTTGTTGCAAATTAATCTTGATGATGAGTTTGTAGTATTTGTTGATGAAGCGGAAAGCATGGAAGATGGTGTTTCTGTCTCGAAGCAAGAACAAGCCGCCTTTACAATCACCTCTCTAGATGAAATTGTCTTTGACGAAATAGAAGCAGAAACTTTAGATAATAATTCTGTAGTTGTAAATTTTTCTGATGATGATCTATTTTCGGGTGGAGGAGAGGAAGTAATGGGCGTTGAACTTACATCCAGCAGCGATTTCACCGCAGAGGAACAACAAATTCAAGAGCAAGATATTTCTGGTCTATTTCCCAACTATTAACCGAGGATGACTTGAAAAAAGCGAAAGATTTTTTGCTTTAATAACCAATTGCTGTACCCTTAAAAACTGAAATTTTACCTATTCCTTAAAAATTACAGGGGAGAATACTAAATTTATGACCGTAGCTCAAACTGAAGCTTTAACCTTTGAATGCGAAACTGGTAACTATCATACTTTTTGCCCGATTAGTTGCGTAGCTTGGCTTTACCAAAAAATTGAAGATAGTTTTTTCTTGGTAATTGGGACAAAAACTTGTGGCTATTTCCTCCAAAACGCTATGGGGGTAATGATTTTTGCTGAACCCCGTTATGCAATGGCGGAATTAGAGGAAGGAGATATTTCCGCCCAATTAAACGATTATGAAGAACTAAAACGGTTATGTTTGCAAATTAAGCGCGATCGCAATCCTAGCGTAATTGTTTGGATTGGGACTTGCACGACTGAGATTATTAAGATGGATTTGGAAGGGTTAGCACCAAGATTAGAGTCAGAAATTGGCATCCCCATTGTTACAGCCCGTGCTAATGGCTTAGATTATGCCTTTACTCAAGGAGAAGATACGGTACTTGCAGCAATGGCAGCCCGTTGTCCTGAAAAAGTATCGGTAGTAGAATCTGAGAAAAAAGAACGCAATGCGATCGCCTCATTGCTTAATTTTGGTAAAAAGAAGGAAGATGTCGCCGCCGATGAATCGGAGTATGTCAAACATACACCATTAGTTTTATTTGGTTCTTTACCCGACCCTGTAGTTACGCAGCTAACACTGGAACTCAAAAAGCAAGGCATTAAAGTATCCGGTTGGCTACCTTCTAAGCGTTACACCGAATTACCTGTTATTGAAGAAGGGTATTATGTCTCTGGTGTCAACCCCTTTCTTAGCCGCACCGCCACAACTTTGATGCGTCGGCGTAAATGTAAGTTAATTGGTTCGCCTTTTCCGATTGGGCCCGATGGAACTCGCGCTTGGATTGAAAAAATCTGCTCGGTGCTAGGAATTACGCCTAAAGGTTTAGATGAGCGGGAGGCGCAAATTTGGGCAAGTATGGAAGATTATTTGCAGCTAATTCGCGGTAAGTCGGTCTTTTTTATGGGCGACAACTTGCTAGAAATATCCTTAGCGCGGTTTTTGGTACGCTGTGGGATGACTGTACCCGAAATTGGCATCCCGTACATGGATAAGCGTTTTCAAGCGGCAGAATTGACGCTGTTAGAGAATACTTGTAAAGAAATGGGCGTACCTTTGCCGAGAATTATTGAAAAGCCAGACAATTACAACCAAATTCAGCGCATTCAAGAAACTCGCCCAGATTTGGTAATTACAGGGATGGCTCACGCAAATCCGCTAGAAGCGCGAGGGATTAATACCAAGTGGTCGGTAGAATTTACCTTTGCTCAAATTCACGGCTTTACTAATTCGCGGGACATTTTAGAATTGGTAACTCGTCCTTTGCGTCGCAACAATAATCTTAAAGATTTGGGTTGGGAGAAGTTGGTTAGAGAAGAAGCAAAAATTTAGGATTCGATAAATGCGATCGCACTTTAAATTATCAAGGTGCGATCGTTAACTTTAGTTAAATCTCCGCCAAAATCGATTGTAATTGTGAAGACCTGAAGGAAAAAAGATTTTCCTTCAGGTCTTTAATCTATCTTCAAAGAAACTGAACGACGTTATTACAAGCCTTAACGATGACTATGCTCTGCTAAAAGTGCTTGCGCTCTTGGCTTGTAAATCAAATAAAATAATGCCTCAATGTAACGCAATAAGTCTTCACGGTTTTCTTTAGAACTAAAATTCCAAAATCCATAAATCCGCGCTAGAGTTAGCAGCTTTGTAGTGTGAATTTTCCAAGTATAGCTACTACAAACTCGGTCAATACCTCGTGTCGAAATTTCATACCAGTAATTGGGGTTTTGTTCGCACTTAGTTACAAACTCAACAATTTTTTCGGCAGTTTCTTCTAGATTTGTGGGGTTAATATAAAAGCCATTAACTTTATCTTGAATAATCTCCAGTGGCCCGCCAAATTGAGTAGCAAAAGTTGGCAATCCTGAAATCATTGCTTCTAAAACTGTTAATCCAAAGGCTTCAAATAACGCTGGTTGAACAAAAATTCCTTGATGGTCAGCTATTACTCGATAAATTTCTCCTGACTGAGACTTAGTAAGACGTACCCCCAGCCAACGAATTTTGCCATACAAATTGTACTGCTCAATAACTCGATATAGCTTTTCTATTTCGTCTCGTTCTTCATTGTCTCCCGATTCTTCTACGCGCAATTTCCCCGCAACTAAAATCAAATTGCAATGCTCTTGCAAAGCTGGGCTTTTACCAAAACATTCAGCTAATCCTGTCATGTTTTTAATTCGGTCAAGCCGCGCCATAGAAAAGATTGGGCGTTTAGTTGGGTCGTCAAGCGTACCAAATATTTGATTAGGATCTTCTAGAGTAAAAAGCAATTCTTCTAACTGAGTGCGATCGCCAATTATTCGATCTTCTGTGCGCGAGTAAGGAAAATAAGCCTTTTCATTTACTCCTGGCGGTACGACATTAAACTTAGGACTAAATAATTCAACGCCACTTACTACATGATACAGTTCTGGCATAGTAAAGCATTGATAAGACTCGTATTGTCCTACACTATCTGGCGTTCCGACAATCTCTTGGTAAGTGCTACTAATAATAAAATTAGCGGCATTCATTGCAATCAAATCAGCAGTGAACTGTAAAGAAAAATGATATTTATCATCTAATTCTTGCCAGTAAAGATTGCTAAACAAATACTTCGATTTTTCCAAAGCATGAGCAATATTACACTGGGTAACTTTCAATCGCCGTGCTAACAGAAATGCGACTAAATTACCATCAGAATAGTTACCAACAATCAAATCAGGCGCACTTTGAAATTCTGCTAATAGCTCTCTTTCTGCATCTATTGCGTAGGTTTCTAAATAGGGCCAAAATTCAAACCGAGAGATCCAATTTTGCGTCATGTTGGGATTAAATTCCCGTAAAGGTACGCGCAAAATCCAAGCATTATCGGTATCATGGACTTTTTCTAAACGTTGGTTGCAAAGCGTCCCATCGCTATTAGGAATTAGGCGCGTTAAAATAATTACTTTGGGTTTGACTCCGAGTATATCTAGTCCCGCCAAAGTTACATCTTCTTGCAGTTGTTTTTCTAAACTTTTTGCTTGGTCGAGGACGTAAACTACTTGACCCCCCGTATCTGGTCGTCCCAAAACTCCCTCTTGACCAAACCAGCCATGAGGAGACACTAAGACGATTCTAAAAACCATCGGAATCCGCGAAATAAAGGCTTCTAAGGTTTGGTGATCGGGAGAATCGATTAATTCATCCAAAATTTCTAAAGTCTCTTTAACGCGCCCTGCCGTGTTACCCCAGCCAGCTTCTAAACCCATCAATTGCAACACAAAACGGAATTTTTCGTAAGGTTCCTCACTATCAAGATCCGCTACAAAAGTCAAGGCTTTTTTGATTTTTTCTGATAGTTGCTGTTGAGATTGAATCCTGCCATTAATCAATAATGGGGTGTTATCGTACTTGTGCAAACGCAGGAAATCAAACAAACTTTCTAGCCATTGCTTGGGATCTTGAAAAAGTTTGCTCGATAAATAGCGATTAAGAAACTCTACACCTTTACCAATGTTTTTAGGATCGCGGATTGTGGGGGTATAGTCGTAAAAAGGCTGAAAATCTAACTCTAACATATCCCCTTCGTTGGGGTGGTAGCGGTTGACAAAGCGATCGCGTACATCTAGCAATTCTTGAACATTTAACAGTTCAACATTTAATTCTTCGGTAATTCTGTAAACTTCTTGACTAGCAATTTTTGAGCGTGAAATCAAGTAAATACTGCCATCTTCGCGGATGATTTCTTGAGTATAATAAATTAATTTTCCTAAGTTAGAAGAATTATAATATTCTTCGCCCTTTTGGTATTTAGCACAGTATTCTTTGTAGACATTCAAAATATCATTGCGTAACAAGTAGCGGTTTTCGTGATGACGTAACTCGCTAATAAAAGAGCGTAGATCATTCTTTTCTTCAGCGATCGCATTTTGGATTAATTCTGCTGACATAGCACCTCCTATAATTAATGGCTATCAAACAATTAAGTTACAAAACGTTAGAGATTTTAGCTTCCCCCTAGAGCGTGGCAAGCTAAATTGGTTGGAGTTATTTCTAACTCCGAACTATTAAAGGGCGTACAACTCGCCAAATTTTTGCTTAATGTAACTAATAAATGGGTCAATACTCAAAGGTTTACCCGTCGCTTGTTCGATTAGTTCCGCCGCCGTGTACTTGCGTCCATGTTGGTAGATATTTTGTTTGAGCCAATCGTGCAGCAAATCAAAATTACCTTGCTCAATGTGCTGAGGAATTTCTTTATTAGCTTTAAGCGCCGCATCAAAAAATTGAGCGCTCATTAAGTTACCCAAGGTATAACCTTGAAACATACCGCCGACCATTCCACCGTACCAATGCACGTCTTGCAATACGCCGTTGGCATCGCTAGAGGGTACAATCCCCAAATCAGAATTATAGCGACTGTTCCAAGCTGCGGGAAGGTCTTTAACTTCTAACTTGCCCTCAAGCAAGTCTAGCTCCAAATCAAAACGAATCATTACGTGCAAATTGTAAGTTACTTCGTCAGCATCAGTGCGAACTAAACTACGCTTGACTTTGTTAATAGCGCGATAAAAAGTTTCTAAAGGTACTTGTTGAAACTGACTAGGAAAAGTTGCTTGCAACTGAGGATAGAAAAACTGCCAAAAATTACGGCTGCGTCCAACCAAATTTTCCCACAGTCGAGATTGACTCTCATGAACTCCTGAAGATGTCCCAGCAGCTAGGGGAGTTGCTTCAAATCTTCGGGCTATACCTTGCTCGTACAAAGCGTGTCCGGTTTCGTGGATAGTGCTAAATAACCCTTCATTTAAGTCATTTTCCCGGACGCGGGTTGTTATTCGCACGTCTCCGGTAGAAAACTTAGTCATAAAAGGGTGCAAAGTTTTATCTTGTCTTCCCCTGTGGAAATCGTAACCTAGCTGTTGAATAACTTTGAGGCTAAAGGCTAGTTGCTCGGCTTCAGGAAAATGCTGATATAAACAAGAGGCATTTGCCAGGGGTTGATCAGAAATAGCGGCAACAATTGGCACTAATTGCTGACGCAAGTCGGCAAACAAAGTTCGCACCGATTGGGTATTCATCCCATAATCAGATTCATCAATTAAAGGATCGGCGATATGGTCGTAGCCAGGAAAGTAGTTTGCCATTTCCCGGCTATATTCCAAGGTTTGTTGCAAAAAAGGCGCGATCGCGTTAAAGTCATTTTCTGGTCGTGCTTTTGCCCAAGCTTCATAACATTCGGCACTATGTTGAGAAAATTTAGCCGTAAAATCTGGGGGAATTTTGACTAGGCGATCGTAGTCGTGACGAGCAATCCGAATTAAACTAGCTTCATCAGAACTATAGTCACAATTTGCCTCGTAGTCGCGCAATTCTTCTAAGAGTTGTCCTATAGCTGGTCTAGTAAACTTAGTATGGCTAATGTGTCTCAAAGTAGCTATTTGTCGCCCCCGCGCCGCCGCACCGCCTGGAGGCATATAAGTAGCCTGATCCCAGTAAAGCAAGGCGGCGGCTGATTCAATGTCGTTAACTTCCGCCAAGTGAGTTTTTAACTCTTGCAGTTTGGGGTGAGTCTTTTCGAGAGTTTGCATACCTAAAATTATTGATACTGGTTTTATCTAGTTTGACGCGAGAACTAATACTACCGCTACTAATTAGGTTGAATTAAATCTAACTACTAATCAATTCGACCCTATCTCGGTTATCAAAGCCTTGTAAATAAACTTTGACTTTTTCATCTTTGGCAGTGGGAAGCTTTTTCCCGGTAAAATCTGGGTGGATGGGCAATTCTCGATGACCTCTATCGACAAGCACTGCTAACCAAATAGTTGATGGTCTACCATATTCATTGACGGCATTTAAAGCGGCGCGAATTGTCCGCCCTTTGTAAATAACGTCATCGACAAGTAAAACTGTTTTTCCGGTCAAATCAAAAGAAATATCGGTTTTAGCTGGAGTCCTTACGCCAATTTGGTCTAAATCATCTCGGTAAAAGGTAATATCTAGCGCTCCCACCGGAACAGTTACACCTTCTAGCACTTCAATTTGTTTAGCTAAATTTTCTGCTAAAGCTACTCCTTTTGTATAAATACCTAAAACTACCAAGTTCGACAAATCGCGGGATCTTTCAATAACTTGGGAAGCGAGGCGCGTCATCGTCCGCCGGATTTCTTCAGAGGATAAAATTTCAACGACTTTAGCCGCCATAGTTATCGATCCCTAGTAAGTAGAATATTTTAAGTATTTACTAATAAAAGTGCGATCGCAATTAATAGCCAAACCAAAAAACTAGATTGTGTTAGTTGCAAAGCTTGGTAAATTAGCGCTGGTGTAATCGGATAAATAGAATCTCCAATTAAAGGTTTGGGTTTAGCTACCCCCTGATACCAATTTATTCCCCCTACTTGTACCCCCAATACCGCCGCGTAAGCCCCCTCACTCCAGCCAGAATTAGGACTAGCATCTTTAACCGCATCTCGACAACAAATTTGCCAAACTTGCCTAGGTTTCCCCGACAATAACGCTAAAGTTAACACTGTTAAGCGACAAGGAAGCCATGTAAGATAATCTTCAAGCTTGGCGCTAAACCAGCCTAAATAAGTATAGGGTGCTTCCCGGTAGCCAATCATTGAATCTAATGTACTCGCAGCTTTGTAGGCTAAGGCGAAGGGAACGCTACCAAAAGGTGTAAAAGCCCCAAAAATCGCATAAAATAGCGGAGCCATCACCCCATCAGTGGAATTTTCAGTCACAGTTTCCATGACCGCGCGTAAAATTCCTGACTCCGTTAGGTTTTCGGTATCTCTACCAACATATTGACTTAAACTTATTCGAGATTGTTCTACATTACCTGTTGCTAATACTTGCAAAACCGTCTCTGCTGCCTGTCTTAAGCTTTTTAGGGCAAAACAACTAGCTAAAATAACACTTTGAGTAACAATGCCAAACAGTGGATGAATCAAGTTTGAGCCATAGGAAATTGCCCAACCACTTGCACCACTACCAATTATTAATATTAGTCCTAATAATATCCCCAGCCCCCGTTGCTGTAAAGGGCGATCGCATTCCTTAATTTTCAATACTTGAGTAAAACGATTTATAACCCAACCCATTACCTGCACTGGATGCAGCCAACTCCAAGGATCGCCAATGGAGTAATCTAAAACTACCGCCCCTAACAGCACAATTATTGATTGGTCATTGGTCATTGGTCATTGAAAATTATTACCCATTACCCATTACCCATTTAAACCACAAAACTCGTTGATTCTCCTTGAGATGCCTGCCAACTCCGGGCATCATAATAAAGATCGGCAAGAGTCATAGCATACAACGCTTCTGATAATTTTCGGTGCAATCTCCGCCACAACGTAAATGTTACCCAGTCTTCAGCTTGGGTATTGTTTGGGCTGTGATGGGGTAAAGGTTCGATGGTTTCGCCTACGGCGGCGAGAATTTGCCCTAAAGAAATTTTTTCGGGGGACTTAGCCAATTTATACCCCCCGGCTACACCACGCACGGATTCTACTAACCCCGCACGACGCATTTCTATTAGTAATTTTTCTAAATAGGGGGCGGGAATATTTTGCCGCAAAGCAATGGTTTTTACAGCGATTGGCTTTTGACGTGGTTGCAAGCTCAAATCAAGTAAAGCCTTGACGCTATAATGTCCGCGAGTTGTTAATTTCATCTAATAGCTAATTACCAAACCTGCGATCGCAACCCTTGGGCAAGTTTATCTAACTTTGCCTTGCCTCAAACCAAAATGTTAGCCACTAAATAAACCTATCTAAACCTAATTATGCCTTGCAATGCGATTAATCAGTATTTGCCTACTACTTAAAACTTTTCTACTAAGCCTGCATTTTCGCTTCAATTTGCGCTTTTTTGGTGATGAGTCAGTATTTTGACCATTTGTTGTCTTCGTAGCACTACCGCCTTTTAATTTTTTCTGCGTGTATATTTTGAATTTTCTTGAGGTGGTGGTCAAAGAGACTAATTTTAGCCGCTCTCTAGCTTTTAGGTAATACATCTAACGTTATTATTTTATTGCTAGTATTCGCAATTAATATCAATATTTATAGTTTTTTTTTTCATATAATCTCAGTAATATTATCATTTTACAATCAAAATTAGTGTATTATAATTTGTCAAGCTAAGTATAATTAAGCAATATCGTAGCCTTGGCGAAAATTATTTTTGTCAAGGCTTGGGTAAGAGTCAAACTAAAAATAAAATTCAAAATGCACTATATTTGCTCTCAGCATTTTGCTAATTTTTACTGCTTTAAGCCACCGAACCTATTGCTTTAAAGCTCGTATTAGCTAAAATAAAACTTAACTGAACAATTAAACCCTTAGTTATCTACCTCAAGTCGATGAATAAAAAGAAAAAATTAGAGCCATTAATCGGTCAAGAACTTCTTGATAAAGTCAAAGAGCTAGAGCTTATCAGCAAAGAAGATAAAGCTAAACAGTGTGGCTACTACACAGTTACCAAAAATGGTGTAGAGCGGGTCAACATGATGAAGTTCCTTAATGCTCTAATTGATGCAGAAGGCATTGAATTAGATACCCATAGTAGTTCCGACGGGCGGGGAGGACGTAGCGCCAGCTATAAAATTAGCGTCCAGAGAAATCAAAATTTATTGATAGGTTCAGCCTACACAAAACAAATGGGCTTAGAGCCGGGAGATGAGTTTAAAATAACTTTAGGACGCAAACACATTCGTTTACAGCAAGTAGAGCAAGATGATACCGAAGCTACAGCGTAAGCGCTCTCTTGTGGAGGAGTACGGCTCCTACTAAATCCTCACCTCGATTTTGAAGTTTTTAGCATCTACCACAAACGAGAATATCCCTAATGGTAAAGTAGCAATAATTAATGGAACTGAAAACCTTATTTGTTGCTGCAAAATTACCTAGGGAGACAAAGAATTTTTAATTGTCTCTAGAAATATCTTGAATATTTATATCTCTTAAACAATAATGTCAGTTTTGCATCTATCTTTGGTAATAAGTTTTAGATAAGTTTTAGTAATAAAAACTTAGAGTTGATATTTTTGGCTTTTTTCATCGCTAAAATATGCAGAAATCGCATTGGCATTATGAAATATTTGCATAGAGTAAATAACATAATCTTAGTCAGAATTGATGGTAGGAGAACATTGCCAATCGAAACTTTTATGATTGGTTACAAAAGTTAGCAATTATTCTTAAATAGATGCAGAAAATTAACAATATGCTCGCAGGGCTTCGGCCGTTGAAGTAAGTTATTATGGCGATCTATGACAAAAAAGGGCAATACTTTAGTTAGGACGCTCAATGAATTCTGTTGGAGCCAAGCAACGCACGCAAATTAGGTTGACCTATGAACACTCACACCTCTGGTAATCATCATACTACTTGCCCAATTTGTCAAAAAAGCACCAAACTCAAGTTGGTCAAGATGTGCGAAGGATTGTTTACTTGTAATTCATGCCAAGAGAAGTTAGTAGTAACTTGGAGCGGTCATTACGTCCGCGATCCCTTTAGTGGTAAACAAATGTTAGTTGGTCAATTGTTGCGCCGTCAAAGCAACCCTTGGGCAAGAATTGTGCGCGACTTGGGTTCTATTAAGCGTCCTTTTATGTATGTTGCTATAGGTGTGTTGATTGTGGGTGCTAGTGTTTTTAGTGTAGATATCCACAATCAACAGAATCCTCAAAATCAAGTTGTAGAAAAAATGAACGATGCCAATAATCAACCAAAATTGTAAGCTGCTGTTATTTTCAGCTTTGGCGCTTAATTAAAGTCCAACCTTCTCTTGTTCCCAATCGTTGCACAGATTTTAATCCTAGACTTTTAAGCTTAGTCGGTTCGACGAGTAAGTAGGGGTTTGATTGTTGCCAGTATCTTTGTAGTTCGTCGTTAGTGGCGGGAATGACTTGGCGATCGCTATAAAAGTTTAAGGATGGTCGATGATAGGGAAAAGAAGTATAAATTTTTTGCTGTGGGGTTGTGTTGCTTTGAATCATCGCCGCCACAGGTTTTACTGGGTAAGCTTCGGCTAATTCCCATACCCAATGACGAGAAGTCACAAATAAAGCTAGGGAAAGATAACAACCCCAAAATAAAATTACGATAAATTGGCGATCGCCTTCTTGGGCTAAAATTGCCGCAGTGGTCATTGTCAGCGCGATACAAGTTAAAATTGTTTGCAATTGCAAGTCTTTGGCGGGACTTAGGGGACTAAAGTATAAGCTACCACCCCAGGAAATTAAGGCAAGGATTGTGAGAATAGCGAAGCCCTGCGTGCGCGCTTGCGCTATCGCCAATCGGGAATAACTTAAGCGTGGTTTGTGCCAAACTTGGGTTAGCTGTACTCCCACGGCTAAAGCAAAAGCGGGGTAAACGGGTAAAACGTACCAAGGCAATTTAGTAGTCATTACAGAAATTGTCAGTAAGTAAACACCCAGCCAAACAACAATTAGTTTGGAGTAGCTGATATTGCTATTAAGCCAAGCAAAACGAAATCCTTGGGGCAAAAATAGCAGCCAAGGGAAAGAATATTTAACAATTTCTAGTAAGTAATACCAAGAGGGCTGGGCGTGGTTTTCGACTCCTTGCCAAATTCGATTGAGAGACTGAGTAACTATAGCAGTTTGGGTAAAAAAGCTACCGTAATGCAACCACTGGGCAGTATACCAACTAACGACAGGAGTAATACCAATTGCTACTCCTAGCCATAAATACCAACTGGTAAGTAAGCGTGGCGTATCCCAGAACAGAAATAATAAGGCGATCGCACCTAATAATAAACCTAAAAGCCCCTTAGTAAAGCAAATTAATCCTAAACCAACTCCTACACCCAAGCAGTAGCGCAAATTTCGCCTACTTCGCAACACGCACAAAATTGTAAATATAAAAAAACTGACTACCGCGCCATCCAACATTGCAAGTCGTCCGTGACGTACCATTGGCAGCATAGTTAAATAGACTAAACTTGCAAAAATAGCCGTTATTCGTTGCGGGAATATTTCTCGCCCAACACTGTAAAGTAAGGGGACAGAAAGCGCCGTCAAAATTGCCCCAGGTAAGCGCGAAGTCCATTCATTTACCCCACCAAGGCGGTAAGCCAAAGCAATCAGCCAATGGATAAGCGGTGGTTTGTTTAAGTAAGGTTCCCCGCCCAAGGTAGGATAAAGCCAAGCATTCGTTGCAATAGGATGAAGCGAAATTTCCCGCGCAACTTGAGCAACTGTACCCTCATCCCAATCTCTTAGTGGTACGCCGCCCAAATTGAGCGTAAATAGTATTAGTGCAGCGATTAATAATCCTAAAACCCACAACCAATCTAATAAACGTCTTTGGGTGAAATTTTTATAATACAAACGAGCCATGCAAGGTTTGAAGCGACTGCTAAAAAATAAAGATAATTTGCAAGTTCCAACTTTTATCTTGGCGTATTATTTCAATTTGCCGAATAAACTCCCGAAAGTAAAATCGTCGCTCTGATTCTGATAAATCAAGCCAAAACTGAGGAATTGAAACTAATTGAGCTACTGAGCGCAAATTTACGGGAGGCAAAGTTGCTAATTTTCCCTGTAACGTCGAAATTTCAGTACGGAGGTTGTAAGTGCGTAGAGTTGCCGTCTCTATATCTAAGATGCCATTATCGAGCAAATTTGGTATAAGCGCGAGGATTTCTTGTGAACTTGCAATTTCTGCTAACCAAGAATTTTTTACACCGTCTAACTGAGAAAAATTCACGCCACTTACAGCTAAAGGTAAATCGCGGCAAATAGTTTGAATAGTCTGCTGCAATACTTCTTCGTAAACAAGACGACACTTAGGACGACGGGGACATAAAGTTGGGCGCAAGTAGAGGTATTCGCCCTTTGTGCGGGGCTTATTAACGCTAACAACAGTCATGGGCGACGAGCATTGGGCGCAGCTAACTAATCCCGCTAAAGAACGGTTAGCGCTGGCTGTACGCGGTGGTAAGCGACGATTGCGGCGCAATAAGCGATCAATTTGGGCGGCTTCTTCTCTAGAAATAATCGGCGGATGAGTATCAGACAATATTTGTTCGTTTTGATAAGCCGTATCGCCACGATAAACGGGATTAGTTAACCACCGTTTTCCGGTAGTGACAGAGATTTTTTTACCATATTTTTGGGCTAAGTAACGCACCGCACCCCGCAAAGAACCGTAAAGCAAAAAGCGATCAAAAAAGTCTTTGACTACGGGGGATGTAGTACGATCTATGGCATAACGAGCTTTGATTCTGCGGTAGCCGTAGGGAACTTTACCAGGTGGAGTCAGGGCGTTGAGACGGTTACGGGCGTGTCCTTGGCGGATGCTGCGGCTATGCTGTTCATATTGAATTTGTTGCAGTTGTATTAAGTCGGCTTGCATACCCGCCGCTTGTTCGGTAGTAATAAGTTTGATGTTGAGTGCTTGTAATTCGCTCAAACGATTGTTAATTTCTGGGATAGAGTCGCCAAGTTCTTCGATGCGACGAATTAGCAAATAATTGGCGGGATCGGTTTTTGCTTCTCGTAGTAATTGCTGCAATTGCGATCGCTTTCCTAAGTCTTGATACAATTTATCTAATTCCCACCCCCATAAATTCGGCTCTGGTGGTGATTCTAGTAAAGGGTTTGTGTAAGTGTAGGCAATAATTTTCATTGACAAACCGCACTGTAAAAAGTTTAGATTTGAGTCAGTTCGATAATATTGTTATCTGGGTCTTTGGTAAATAAGGCACTTCTACCAGAAGCGCTAGATTGAACAGAGTAATTGCCAGCTATTAGTTGAGTTTTGGCGGCTTCTAAGTCGGCAACTTTAAAAGCAAGGTGTGGGTTGCGTCCTAGTTTTTCTGCGTTGTGTAAATCAGTAGAGATAGAACTATCAACAATGAGATGCAGTTGAAAGTTGCCTATTTGATACCATGTACCGGGATAGTTAAGGCTGCGGTCAATTTTAGTTAAACCGAGAACATGACTATAAAAATCTTCAGCTTTTTGTAAGTCAGTGACAAGTAAGGCTGTATGGAAACACTCAATAATTTGCATGGTTTACTACTTTTCCTGAATATTTAGCAATTAAAGACCAAAATTTAGGACTTTTAACTTTAAACTTACAACTTGTTTATGCTAGAAAATAGCAGGCTATCTTTAAAGACGCATCATGGGTAATACTTTTGGGCATTTGTTTCGAGTCACTACTTTTGGTGAGTCTCACGGCGGCGGCGTTGGAGTGACAATTGATGGTTGTCCGCCACAATTGGAGATTACCGCCGAGGAAATTCAAAAAGAATTAGACCGTAGGCGACCAGGACAAAGTAAAATTACGACACCGCGCAAAGAAGCTGATACTTGCGAAATTCTTTCCGGGATATTTGAAGGCAAAACTTTAGGTACGCCGATTACTATTTTAGTGCGAAACAAAGACACTCGCCCTCAAGATTATGATGAGATGGCGCAATCTTATCGTCCTTCTCACGCTGATGCTACCTACGATGCTAAGTATGGAATTCGCAATTGGCAAGGTGGCGGACGTTCTTCGGCGCGGGAAACTATTGGACGAGTGGCAGCAGGTGCGATCGCTAAAAAAATTCTTGCTACAGTTGCTAATGTAGAAATTGTTGCCTATGTTAAGCGGATTAAAGATTTAGAAGCGGTAATCGATTCTAATACAGTTACCTTAGAACAAGTTGAAAGTAACATTGTACGTTGTCCTGAAACCGAATCTGCCGAGCGGATGATTGAACTTATCGAGCAAGTGGGACGACAAGGCGATTCTATTGGGGGTGTAATTGAATGTGTCGCCCGTAACGTACCAAAAGGTTTAGGTTCGCCCGTTTTTGACAGAATAGAAGCGGATATTGCCAAAGGTGTAATGTCTCTCCCCGCAACTAAAGGGTTTGAAATTGGTTCGGGTTTTGCCGGAACTCTGTTAAATGGTAGCGAACACAATGACGAATTTTATACCGATGAAAATGGCGAACTCCGTACAGTAACTAATCGCTCTGGTGGTGTTCAAGGTGGCATTTCTAACGGTGAAAACATCATTTTGCGGGTAGCTTTTAAGCCCACAGCTACAATTCGTAAAGAGCAGCGTACTGTGAATAAAGAAGGCGAGGAAATGCTGTTAAAAGGCAAAGGTAGACACGATCCTTGTGTACTTCCTAGAGCAGTGCCGATGGTTGAAGCGATGGTAGCATTAGTATTATGCGATCATTTATTGCGCCATTACGGACAGTGTAAAGTGTTACCTTAATAGTTACAAGATGGGCTTTTTGCCCGTTTTGTAGGTTTTATTGTTAGGAATAGTTGCAACTTTTTAAATGAATTCAATTACAATTTTAGGATTAGTTGCAGGTACGCTAACAACCCTTGCTTTTTTACCTCAGTTATTAAAAATCTGGCAAACTAAATCGGCTAAAGATATTTCTTTTAATACCCTAATTATTTTTAATATAGGTATTTTCCTTTGGCTGATTTATGGAATTTATCTCAACGCTTTGCCGATTATTCTAGCTAATTTATTTACTTTGATTTTCAACATGATAATTGTATGGCTTAAAATTAGATATAAGTGATTCTAATTTAAAAAAATATTGTGACTGCTTTTGCTGCTGAAAGACTGCTATTTACTCCTGCTACCCCTGACACCGACGCTATCGAGACTATTTTTGCCTTTCCCAACGAATACACGGTAGGCATTACTAGCTTAGGCTATCAAGTCGTATGGGCTACTTTGGCAATGCGTTCGGATGTAGCTGTTAGTCGCTTATTTACTGATGTACGCGAACAATTACCCCCTTCGCCGGAATTGCTTGGCTTTTCCTGTTCTTGGGAGCTAGATTACGTTAATATTCTCAATTTGCTCGAATCTCTCCAAATCCCAATTCGAGCCGCTAATAGAGATGAAAATCATCCTTTAGTTTTTGGTGGTGGTACGGTATTTAGTGCTAATCCCGAACCTTTTGCAGATTTTTTTGACATCATCTTGTTAGGTGATGGGGAAAATTTATTAGATAACTTTTTAGACGCATACAAGCAAGTTAGAAATGCTGATAAAAGGACGCAATTAATTCACTTAGCACAAATACCAGGGATTTATATTCCTAGCTTATACGAGGTAATTTATACCGAAAAAACAGGGGGTATAAAATCAATTCAACCAGTTACAAATAAAATTCCTAGCTATGTAGATAAACAGACTTATCGAGGTAATGTTTTATCGGCTTCAACGGTAGTTACCCAAAAAGCCGCTTGGGAAAATATCTACATGGTAGAAGTGGTGCGTAGTTGTCCTGAAATGTGCCGTTTTTGCCTTGCAAGTTACTTAACCTTACCTTTTCGGACTGCAAGCTTGGAATCGTCTTTAATTCCCGCAATTGAGCGCGGATTAGCTGTAACTAATAGATTAGGCTTACTTGGTGCGTCAGTTACTCAACATCCAGAGTTTGAAACTTTACTCGATTATTTAAGTAAACCACAGTATGATAATGTGCGTTTAAGTATTGCTTCGGTACGTACAAATACAGTTACCCAAAAGTTAGCAGAAACTTTAGCAAAACGAGATACGCGATCGCTTACAATTGCTGTAGAAAGTGGATCTCCTCGTATCCGCCAAATTGTCAATAAAAAACTAAATAACGATGAGATTATTACTGCTGCAATTAACGCCAAAGCAGGGGGATTAAAGGCCTTAAAGCTATACGGAATGGTCGGTGTACCAGGGGAAGAAGTAGAAGATGTCGAACAAACTGTAACGATGATGAGGTCGATTAAAAAGGCTGCTCCCGGCTTGCGTTTGACCCTCGGATGCAGTACCTTTGTGCCAAAAGCACATACACCTTTTCAATGGTTTGGTGTCAAACCTCAAGCTGAGAAACGCTTACAGTTATTGCAAAAACAGTTGAAACCTCAAGGTATAGATTTTCGCCCAGAAAGCTACAATTGGTCGGTTATTCAAGCATTATTGTCTAGAGGCGATCGCAGATTGTCTTATTTGCTAGAATTAACTCGGCATTATGGCGACACTTTGGGTAGTTATCGCCGTGCTTTTAAGGAGTTACGGGGACAAATTCCAGAAATGGAGTTTTATGTTTATCAAACTTGGTCTACTGAGCAGATATTACCTTGGGAACATTTGCAAATAGCTTTACCAAAATCTACACTAATCAAGCACCTAGCAACGGCGGAAGCAGAATTTAATTTATTAGCAGCAAGTTAAATATTAGATAAATGCTAACTCAAAATCTTCATCAAACAAGTATAGACTTTTTAGAAAAGTCGCCACAAAAACGCTTGCTAATTCTCAAAGAAATGGGTTTAGCTCGTTATGCAAACTTTTTGACTATTATGCCTCTTGCCGAACCTAATATAGCCTGCATAATGCGCTTTTTTAGCAACCCTACTAAAGCTAAGTTTCCTAACTTGCAAGGTGCAGAGCTATCTGGGTTAGTTTTAGATGGTGTAAACTTTATTCGCGGCGATTTATCGAGGGCAAATTTAAGTAATAGTAGTTTAGTTGATGCAGATTTAATATTCGCTAACTTTACTAACGCCAACTTGGATAACGCCATTCTTCAAGGAGCAACTTTAAACGAAACGCTATGGCTTGGTACGTCCGTAAAAAATTGTAACTTTGGCGCAGGAATTGGCATTACAAATAAGCAGCGTCAGGAATTAGTAAGTTGCGGTGCAATGTTTACTGGCAATTGACCCGTCTTAACAATACACGCGATCGCCTAAACAATTAAATATTTTACCAATCTAGTTTAGGCTGATAAGCAGGTATCAAGATTGTTCCTGCAACTTTAGATAATAAGGAAAATTTAAAGCGAATTTGCCGATATTTAGAGGAGTCATTTTTGAAATAACTCCATAGTAATTTACCTGCTTTTATTCCTGTTTGTCGTCCTCTAGATTCTTCTAACACTTTGTAGATTAAATATTGGTAAAGAGCAGTTAAACTTTCACTTTTTAGAGACTGGAGGTGTTGGGGAGCTTGGCGGTAATATTGGTCAATAATTCGTAAAGATACTGCTTCCATTTTAAAAACATTGCTTGAGGCGGAAACAGTAGTTATTCGGTATAAAATTTGTGGGGATGGAACTGCAACAAAATGATAGCGCGAGGCTAATCTTAAATACATATCCCAATCTTCCGCAGGAGTGAATGATTGATTAAATCCACCTACTTCTCTTAAAGCTTGGGTGCGAACCAGTATATTAGAGCCATTAGCTAAAAAATTACTTTTCAAAAGCTCTGCGTACACATCCCCATTTACAGTGTAGTGAGCGCCTGCTCTTAAAAATTGACTATTTTCATCAATATGGTCAGTCCAACTGTAGGCTACTCCTGCTTGAGGATTATTTTGTAAGGCTTTGAGTTGAGTTTCTAGCTTGTCTAGTGTCCACAAATCGTCTGCATCTAAAAAGCTAATAAACTCACCCTCCGCTTGAGAAATTCCCCGATTGCGACTAGCTGATACGCCAGCATTAGTATAAGAAAATACCTTAAGGCGCGGATCTTTTATACCAGTGATAATATCTAAAGTTGAGTCTTGGGAACCATCGTTAACTACAATTAATTCTAAGTTTCTCCAAGTTTGATTTAAAACTGATTCAATGGTTTCAAAAATAGTTTTTTCACTATTAAAAGCTGGAATAATTATAGATATTAGAGGTGTGCTTGTTAATGTCATTATGGCGATCGCTGATTTCCTCTACTTTTATGTACATAATAAAGTAGATTTGTCAATATATAAGAGAAAGTTTCAAAGTTTAAAAAATCGATTAACCTAGCTTGATATGCGTAGAACATAGTTAATATAAATTGTAGTAATTAGATAGATCATATGCTCGTTAATTTAATTGCTGATTATGGCAACGGCGATCCAGCCTTTACAGAAGTAACGCAACGGCTTTCTATGGGCTTACCTAATGCTCAAATTTATTGTCTCTCTGTACCGCCTTTTAGTACCTTAGCGACAGGCTTCTGGATTGCTCAATTAGGGCTTAATCCAGGCGCAGAAAACCGCTTAATTTACCACAACTGCGCCCCCCGTCAAGATGACTCCGAACCAAGGATAGATAATGAAGGTGAAGGACTTACTTATGCACTCTTGCCTAATGGAGTCAAAGTAGTAGGAGTAATTGCAGGTTATACTTTGTCCTTCATTAAAGACTATGCCGAAGTTATCCACAGTATAAAAGTATCACGCGCAGGTTCGCAATTTCGCTCCCGCGATGTGTTTCCAATCGCCACTATAGCGATCGCAAATGGAGACTTTAGCCTGCTAGGAGACGAGTTAAACCCCAATCAAATACCGAATGTACCAGGCGATCGCGTAGCTTGGGTTGATGGCTACGGTAATATTAAAACTACAATTTCTAGCGATAGTCTTAGTTTAAAACCAGAATCTAAAGTAGTAATCAGAGTTGGCGATGTAGTCAGCGACGCGGTTTATTCTGACGGTAGCTTTAAAGTCCCTGAAGGAACATTAGCCTTTTCTCCTGGTAGTTCGGGTTGGGATAAAAATGGTCAACCTCTGCGGTGGATGGAGTTATTTTTGCGCGGGGGAAATGCTTGGGAACGTTTTGGCAAACCCCGGATTAATCAAGTTGTGACAATCTTAAATTAGGTAATGGGTAATTGGTAATTGGTAGTAATTTCAATGAACAATTCCCAATGCGGTATGAATGAGGGAGACAAAAGAGTTGCAGAAAGGGAAAATCATCATACTTTCAGCAACGCCTTAAATTAAGGAGAGTTTTACAGAGCGCTCGCTAGTAGCATGGTTAATAAATCTATTTGGCTGGCTTTAGCGATCGGCAATTCTCGGCTACACTGGGCTTTGTTTAAAGGCGAAGAACTCTGTTGTAGTTGGGATACAGATTATTTGGCGGCTACTTCCATTCAACTATTAGCCTCTGGAAGTTGGGATGATTTACCCTTAGAGATATTAGTTGGAGAAGATTTTGCTTATCCCTTATCTTTGTATTTGGTTTCTGTAGTACCTAGCCAAACTGAGCTTTGGCAAACTTACCCAAATATACAAGTAATTACTTTAAATGAAATACCGCTTAAAAATATATATTCTACCTTGGGGAGCGATCGCGCTTTAGCTTTGTGGGGTGCAAAAGAAACCTACAGTTTACCTATATTAGTTATTGACTCTGGTACAGCGCTTACTTTTACAGGAAGTGATGCCAATTTTGCTTTCGTAGGTGGAGCAATTTTACCGGGATTAA
The DNA here is from genome assembly GCF_003003885.1 of Chlorogloea sp. CCALA 695. Taxonomy (GTDB): domain Bacteria; phylum Cyanobacteriota; class Cyanobacteriia; order Cyanobacteriales; family Chroococcidiopsidaceae; genus Aliterella. Next base: position 48,318 of record NZ_PVWN01000015.1, read on the forward strand.
GCTTACAATTTCTGGCTTTGAGTCAAAAAACCGCTAATCTATCTATCACCGAACTACCTACACAATTACCCCCGTACTTTGCGACAAATACGACTCAATCAATCCAAAGTGGGATAATTTATACTTTAATTGCTGGAATCCAAAGCTTTATAGAGAAATGGTTGCAGATGTACCCAAATAGCCAAGTAATATTAACCGGAGGCGATCGCACAATTCTACATAGTTATCTTAATTCCCAGTTTCCTAATTTAGCTGAGAAAATCAAGTGCGATCGCAATTTAATTTTTTGGGGAATCCAAGCTTACCGAAAAGCGCAAAATTTAAGCTAGAGTTGTCAAATTATCTAAATAATCTTGCAATTGTCGTCTGTGATCGTGAGCAAGTCTACCTTCTGGTAAAGAATCTAAATTAAAAGCTTGAATATTCAATACTTCTAACTTGTCTTTAATTGCCATTACTCCTGTAACTTCTGCTTCCACTACAATACAAATTGAGTGCATTCTTGGATCGCGATCAGGTGCGGAATACACGCCAACTAAGCGGCGAATTTTAACAACTTCTAAACCCGTTTCTTCTGCTAATTCGCGCTTTACAGCCGTTGGGACATCTTCACCCCAATCTACTATTCCTCCCGGAAGCGCCCACAAGCCATTATCGCGCCTTTGAATTAATACAATCCGACCATCGGGTAAAATCGGAATAACACTCGTACCTGTTATCGGGTGACGAATAATTAACCCCAGTACCGTCCGAATAATTTGCCATAAACGGCTCATAGCTAAAATAATCCACTTTTTATAAAACTAACCTAACAACGCCGCAAAGATACCAGTAGTAAAACAACTTCATCTATCGCTTGTCTAATTGTTGCCGAGCTTTGGTCAGATTGATTGATAATAATACTAAAAACAAGCGGCTCGTAATTTGGCGCGTTAATATATCCTGATAAAGCTAGAACCCCGCTCATTGTTCCTGTTTTGGCGCTAACAACGCCTTGAGCCGGGGTGTTTTTCAAGCGATTAACCAAAGTACCACTAACCCCCGCCACAGGCAAAGAAGCCCGATATATAGCCGCATATTGCGATGATGCCATAGCGCTCAAAGTTTGAGCGATCGCATCTGGACTAACTAAATTATGCCGCGACAATCCCGAACCATCAGCCATAATATAACCTTTGGGATCTACCCCTAAGTTTGTCAAAGCTTGTTTAACGGCAATTAGCCCTTTTTGCGAGTTACTATCAAAGGAATTTACTTTACTTCCCAACGTGCGTAACAACGCTTCTGCATACAAGTTATTGCTATTAAGATTTGCCTCTACCAATAATTGCGATAATGGGGGCGAATTTACGGCGGCAATTTCTGGCGCGTTGGCTAATTGCTTTTCAACTTCAACAATATTTAGCCTAACCCTATTGCTATTGTCTTTAATCCCTTCAATTAATAACACCCGGCGCAAGTGTTGGATAAAGTTTTCTGCGGGATTGATCACAGCTAGAGAAACTAATTCCGGCGGAGAATTAATACTTAAGCGTCCGCTAAGATGCAATATACCGCTCAAATCCCGATTTAATTCAACTTCTGTGGGTTCTCCTGGCTTTACTGTTACTGACTGATTATCAACACTTTGCCATTGTGTCGCCGCAATGGGATCGCTCCAAACAAGGCGCAATGGTTGACCTATTTGTTGAGGCAACAACTGTAACGTTACAGCATTTTGATTGATAATTAAGCTGCCAATCGGTGCGCCGTAATCTGCCTGAATGTCTCCCCATTCCCAGTCTGGATTGATAATATCGTCAGTGCGACTTCTCTCTACTGCTAAATAGGTCAATTGCCTAACTCCTGTCAGCTTCAACTGCCTTGCTAAAGCTGTAAGCTGAACATCGGTCAAACTTGGATCGCCGCGTCCCACAAGGCGCAATAGACCGCTATCTGTACCGTAAATAGAAGTACGAATGCGATAATTTGCCCCTAGTTGCTGCAAAGCCGCCGCCGCCAGTAACAGTTTGAGATTTGAAGCGGGAATAAAATATTTATCCGAGTCGCGGCTATAAAGACTTTGACTATTATTTAACTTATTAACGACAATTCCCCAACGTGCTTGACTAAATTGTGGGCGATTAGTAATTGTTTCTATCGCCTTACCAAGCTGCGCGGGACAGATAACCGGATTAACTTCTACCGTTTTTGTTGGGGTAGATGGTTTAGTTTGGGCTACGGCTTGCTCAATATTTAACTGTGTATAGAGCAATAGTAAGATTAAGCCGATTCTTTTAGTAATATTATTTTGCATAAAAACTTATAAACTCCGCCAATTGCTAATTAGAGCAGTTTTTAGCCAAAAAAAATCGGTGAGTAACTATTTACCCACCGATGCTTAATTAAGCTAAAGTTACACTTTTATAATTTAGTGCCGCACTCAGGACAAAAATTATTACTAAGATTCTTCGCACCGCAGCTACTACAGAAAACTGGCTCTACTTGTTCGGGTTTCGGAACATCTTGTAAACCAATCATCTGTGAATTGCTCTTACCAGGGGCAACCATTGGGTAACAATTCTCATCTCTTGTGACATGAGCATCTACCAATACTGGGCCATTATGAGCCAACATTTGAGCGATCGCATCGCTTAATTCTTCCCGTTTATCGATTCTAATTCCCTTAATCCCGTAAGCTTGAGCCAGCATTTCAAAGTTTGGCATCGCATGATCCATATTCGATGACGAATAACGCTCCCCAAAAAATGCCTGCTGCCATTGCCTTACCATTCCTTGCCAACCATTATTTACGATTACAATCTTGACATTTATGCCGTAATGTGCAAGCGTACCCAATTCTTGTAAATTCATTTGAAAACTAGCATCGCCACTAATACAAATGACTTCTTCAGTAGGCAAGGCAACTTTAGCACCCATTGCGGCGGGTAAACCGTAACCCATAGTCCCCAACCCCGCGCTAGAAATCCACCGCCGGGGGCCATTTTTGAGAAACTGTGCTGACCACATTTGATGTTGCCCTACATCTGTTGTGTAGTAAGCATCCGGTGCTTGAGTCGCTAGTTCAAAAATTACCTCTTGAGGCGACATACTGTCGTTATGATGAGGCACAACTAAAGGGTAATCTCGTCGCCAAGTATAGATGCGATTTAACCATTCTTGAGTTTGATTTGGATTAGTTGCGCGATCGCCCGATGCTTGACATAAAGCCAATAAATCAATTAAAACCTGCTTGACATCACCAACAATTGGCACTTCTGGGATGCGATTTTTGCCAACTTCTGCTGGATCGATATCGATGTGAATAACTTTAGCGCGAGAGGCAAATTCGTCTAATTTCCCGGTAACGCGATCGTCAAATCTTGCTCCTACACAAATCAACAAATCGCACTCACTAACAGAGAAGTTAGCGTAAGCCGTGCCGTGCATTCCCAGCATTCCCAAGGCTAAAGGATGATTTTCATCAAAAGCACCCTTTCCCATCAACGTAGTTGTAACCGGAATATTAAATAACTCCGCTACTTGCTTAATTTCGTTATGGGCGCTGGCAGCAATTGCCCCACCACCTACATACAACAAAGGACGGCGCGCTTGCTGCATTAATTGCAATGCGGCATTAATTTGACGAGGATTGCCTTTAACAGTAGGACTATACCCTGGCAACTTGACTGTACCGGGTTCTACAGGCACATAGTCAAATTCTTCTAACCCCACATCTTTAGGTACGTCAATTAAAACTGGGCCGGGTCGTCCGGTACTAGCAATGTAAAAAGCCTCTGCCACAATCCGCGCCATATCTCTAGCATCGCGCACTACATAAGAGTGCTTGACAATCGGCAGCGTGATTCCATAAATATCCGTTTCTTGAAAAGCATCCGTCCCAATAGCCCCACGAGGTACTTGCCCAGTTACAATTACCATCGGAATCGAGTCCATCTGCGCTGTCGCAATGCCTGTAACTAAGTTTGTTGCTCCTGGCCCAGAAGTTGCAAAGCACACGCCTACTTTTCCTGTGGCACGGGCATAACCGTCGGCGGCGTGAGCCGCCCCTTGTTCGTGTCTAACTAAAATATGCTGAATACCACCCGCCGCTTCAGCTTTATAAAGCTCGTCATAAAGCGGTAAAATTGCCCCGCCCGGATAGCCAAAAATATGCTCAACGCCGTGACGCTTGAGCGAGTCTATTAAAGCAAAACCCCCCGTTGCCCGTCTATCGCTAACTATCGGCGCGATCGCTACTTCTAATTTTACGATTTCTGGAATTATAGAATTATTTGTAATAGTGGATTCCCCGGCGGGGATATTTTGTGAACGCACTGAGTAAACCTCACACAATTGCTAATTATTTAATAGTAAAGATTTTTTGTATTCAAAAATTCATTTTAATTGAAAATATTACTTTAGTGGCAACTTTGTCATGGTTATATTACATCACGCAAAACGCCGCGAGTATTATTCCAAGCCCAAATACCTACAACACAAACGATCGCACTCATTCCCACTAACACTATCCGTAATCCAAGAGCTTCGGAGCCTACAGCATTACTAACAGCATCGGTAATTGGCCCTGTAATTGCTAATGGCGCACTGAGGGCGATATTGATTAAATTATTTTGAAACCCAAAAACCTTACCGTGCATTTCGGTGGGAGTTTCTCTTTGAATTAGAGTTTGCATCGGTACGCCCACTAAAGCGCCCCCTAACCCCAACACAGCACTCAGCCCTAAACCCAGCCATAAATTGCTGACAAAGCTAAAAGCAGCTAAAGCAAATGCCATAGTCAAAAAACCAAACAAAGGCAGAGGTTTATGACGAAAGACATCGCCCCAATGCCCTAAAACTCCCGCGCCTAACATTATTCCTATTCCCGCAGCCGCCACTATAAACCCGTATTGTTTCTCTGACTGCAAGCCAATTTGAGGAGCTAGGCTGAAAGTCAACACAGTTAGGGCGGCAATTACACAGTACAAAGTTGTCAGTTGCAAGATCGCATCCCAAACCAGGCGGTTTTGCTTCAGATACCAAAAGCCTGCTTTCATTTCTTGCCAAGGATTCACCATCATACTGTGAGCATTACCTACAGTTTCTTTGAAAGAAACGGCTTGCAACGTCACTGCTGCCAAAAGATATAAACCACCAACCAATAGCTCTTGTCCCTTATCTCCTCCCCAAGCTTGACTAAGACTTAATAACGGTTCCCCGATCGCAAAGCCAACAATAAAACCCCCCATTGAGGTTGTAGTAAATAAAGCATTAGCTGCGAGCAAGTTCTCGCGGGGGATAAGTAACGGGATTGCAGCTTGTTCTGCGGGGGCAAAAAACTGAGTAACTGTTGAAATAACAAATGTTATCAATAATAAAATTACAAATTCCCTTGGTAAAAAAGGGATTGTAAATATTAACAGCGCGCGAATCACATTTGAAACTACAAGAATTAACTTTTTACCCAACCTATCAACAAAAATTCCTGCCACCGAACCAAATAAAATTGCTGGTAAGGTAAAAGTAAGCAGTAAAACCGATCGCATAGAGTTTTCTGTCCCCGTTGCTGTGGGATAAACCGCCAACAGTGCAATCAGCAAAGTTAAAAGAATTTTATCGGCTACCTGGGAAAGTAATTGTCCTATCCATAACGCTAAAAAGGAGCGGTTTTTGAGCAAAGCGACAAATCCAACTTGCTTTGCGGTTGGTTCTTCTATAGGAAACATAAAATATCTTAAAAATTCAATTATCGCCCCAATTTACTCAATTTCTTGGTAACGCTTCAATAGCAGCAAAATAAATTCGGCGGCGTTGCAACGCGATCGCACTGGGAAATTAACCGCACTTATTGCCCATCCTTTTACCGTAGAAGGCGATCGCCACATTTGCAAATGTTCCACTCCCGGATCTGCATAAAAGCTATCCTCCGAGGGATTTACAACTATCGATGTTTGGTGAGTAAAATAATCGTGACTCAGCCGATGAATGGGAAAATTACCCATTAACGGTACTCCCCAGCCATCAATCGCAATTACTGCCTTAACCTTTCCCCCTAGTAGCTCCCATCCCCAAGCCGCACCGAGCGCTCCTAATACCCCCGCACTAAAGCTAATAAATAACACTGGTGCAGCCTGGTGCGGTTGACCGTAAGCTTTAGTTAAGTCTTGTAAAATATGTATAACTGATAAAGCAGTATAATTTTTTGCATTGAAAATGCGTGCATTTACTGATAATGTAGAATTTGAATTAGATAATGACAATTCCTGTAAAAAACTTTGAGTTAGTTGGGGTAAGTGAAAGCCGGGGCAAATAAAAATACTCATAGGCAATAATTAAATCAAAGTCTTGAGAGCGAAAAGATAAACTACTAAGAATGCTTTTATACTTAAAGTCAAAAATGGTTCTCATTAATTTTAGCGCCGTAGCTGCGAAGCCCGTTACCGGGCGCGCTTGCGCTATCGCCCTAAAGTTAATGTAATTTGCTAAGAAGTATTCATTATTATGTAGCTAATCCTAGAAAATATGGTCAGCTAGGCATTCTCAGCAATTCTTTAACGGGGTAATTGGTAAATAATGAACAAAAAAATTACACCGCCAATACCTAAAAATGAAGCTGCAAGGCTAAAAAATCTCTCTCAGTATCAAATTATTGATACTCCCGCCGAAAAAGCCTACGACGATATTACTCAGTTGGCTGCGTCTATTTGCGGTACTCCCATTGCTCTAATTAGTCTTGTGGATGGCGATCGCCAGTGGTTTAAGTCTATTGTTGGTTTAGAAGTTAGCGAAATACCCCGCAAAGTAGCTTTTTGCGCCTATACGATCTTACAAGAAGAAATATTTATTATTCCCGATCCTGAAAAAGACCCGCGTTTTGCCCATAATGCCTTAGTAACTTCCGAGCCTTTTATTCGTTTTTATGCTGGTGTACCGCTAATTACATCTCAAAACTATGCTTTGGGTAGTCTCGCTGTAATTGATCATGTACCAAGAGAACTTGAAGCGCAACAAATTGAATCTCTTAAAATTTTAGCACGTCAAGTAGTTAAGCTAATTGAGCTACGCACCAATTTGTCTAAATTGGAGAGTATTGAGTACAATCGTCAGCAAAAACATAAAAATCGCCAGCAATTTTTTCAAAAAGTAGCTGTAGGACTGGGGTTAACCTTTTTAATATTAGCTGGGGCTGGCTTTTTCGCCCATCGCAGCCTCAATGAAAAAGTTAAAAATAGTAACAAGCAGATCGGGCGCAACAAAATTATTGACAATCTTGAAGATATAAACTTGCAAATGAAAGAAGTGGCGATCGCCAAATATCGTTACATCAACAGTCCTCAATTAAAATATTTAGAGCCGTACTACAGTGTCAAAAGCTCGGTAAAACAAGAAATTGCCCAATTAAAATTGCAAATTGCCGATAACCTTGCTCAACAAAAACGTTTGGCAAGTCTCGATCAGCTAATTGACCAAAAATTAACAGAAGTAGAAAGGGCTGTTAATCTCCGCCAGCAAGGTTTTGACGTAGCGACACAATCGTTAAGAACTGAGGAAGGGCAATATATATCGGACAGAATCGACGCAACGCTTCAAGAGATGGAATCCTTTGAAACTCAATTAATCAAAAAAAATGTGCTTTCAAGCAGAGCCAATATATACAACTTTGAGATCGTATTTGCTATAGGAATATTGCTTAACTTTTTGGTTTTAGCGATTGTTTATTACTTTGTAGAACAAGAAATTAACGCACGCCAAAAAGTAGAAACCGATTTAGAGCAAGAGCGAGACTTGACTTTTGCGATTTTAGAGACGAGTGCATCAATAGTAATAGTTTGCGATCCTCAAGGCAAAATTGTGCGCTTTAACCGCGCCGCCGAACAAATTTCGGGTTGTTACATTGACGAAGTTAAAGGTAAGTATCTGTGGAGTTTATTTATACCACCTCAGGAAGTAAACCTAGTAAAAAACGCCATCGAAAACTTGCCCGCAAGTCGCCCTGATAACTACGAAACCCATTGGATTGCCCGTAATGGCGATCGCCGTTTAATTGCCTGGGCGAATACTCAACTGCGTGATCGCACAGGTGCGGTGGAATATGTAATAGCTAGTGGTAGTGATATCACAGAACGCGCCGAAGCTACCCAAGCCTTGCTAGAAAGCCAAGAGCGCTATCATGACTTATTTGAAACCGCCAGCGATTTAATTCAAAGCGTCGCCTTAGATGGGCATTTTATTTATGTAAACCGAGCTTGGCGCGAAGCCCTAGGCTATAGCGAAGCTGAGATTGATCGTCTTTCTTTATTTGATATTATTTCTCCCGACGCTCAATCCCATTGCCAAGAGGTAGTGCAACGCGTGTTGAATGGAGGAAGCCTAGACGCTGTTGTGCAAGCAGAATTTGTAACCAAAGATGGCATAAGTATCTTAGTTGAAGGCAGCGCTAGTTGTAAATTCGTTGATGGCAAACCCGTTGCTATTCAGAGTATTTTCCGCGACATCACCCATCGTCAACAAACCGAATCCCAGCTTCAGCAAACCAATGATCGCCTCAATCTCTCGGTAAAAGAACTAGAACAGCGCAATTATGAAATAACTTTACTTAGCGAAATTAGCGATGTTCTCCAAGCTTGTCGCACGATTGTTGAAGCTTACACGGCAATTTCTACGTTTTTAAAGCTGATGTTTCCCGATCTTCCGGGCGGAATCTTTTTAATTAATGCCTCCAAAAATATTGTTGAAGCGGTAGTAACTTGGGGAGATCCACCCTTAACCAGCTATGTCTCCTTTTTGCCTACCGATTGCTGGGCGTTGCGACGGGGGCGATCGCATTTTGCGGGGGTATTGCATAGCAATTTGCAGTGTCAACACTTAGCTCATCCCCTCCCCGCCGCTTCTTTGTGCGTACCCATGATCGCCCAAGGGGAAGCCCTAGGAATGCTCTATTTAAGCTCCTTAGAATCAGCAACGGCAATTGAGGCTAAACAGCAACTAGCATTTACTGTCGCCGAACATATTTCCTTAGCTCTAGCAAATATTAAACTGCGAGAAAAATTAGAAAGTCAAAGCATCCGCGATCCGCTTACAGGCTTATTTAATCGCCGCTACATGGAAGAATCATTGGAGAGGGAAATTCAAAGGTGCGATCGCAAACACCAACCGTTAGGAATTATCATGCTTGACGTTGACCACTTTAAGCGCTTTAACGACACTTTTGGGCATGAAGCTGGAGACAGCGTACTTCAAGAATTAGGGCAGTTTATCCAAAAATACGTCCGAGGCTCAGATATTGCCTGTCGTTATGGCGGTGAAGAATTTATCCTTATTCTACCAGAGGGCTCTTTAGACATTACCAGCAAGCGAGCAGAGCAACTTAGAGAAGGAATCAAGCACTTACATCTCAAGTATCATCACGAACCCCTAGGACAAATTACCCTTTCTTTAGGTGTAGCAAGTTTTCCCGATCATGGGATAACCGGACAAGATGTAATTCGTGAAGCCGACGCAGCACTGTACAGGGCTAAACGCGAAGGGCGAGACGCAGTTCGACTTGCACCTTAAATATTTTTAAAACTCTAGTCTACTGCAACAATCCCCTAGTAGGGGATGTTAACCTAATGAATGAAGAATTGATTATCTAGCCCAACAATTTTAAATTTATCTAATCGAGGATCTTTATAGTGGTAGCTACCCCTGAAAAATCTCAATCATTTGCACCCACTCAAGCAACAGGTAAAGATCGAGTTGCCGTATTGCTGATGGGTTACGGTGAAGTTGAAAGCTACGAAGATTTTGCTAACTACAACGAACAAGCTTTAAATCTGCTTACAGCTAAATTTGCTCCTGTACCAACGTGGATTTATCCGCCTCTTGCGAAGTTATTAGCCTTGTTTGATCGCCATGAATGGGATCACCAGCACGATCATTTTGTCTCGCCTCACAATGCCATTTTTGAAGACCAACGGGCGGGAATTGAAAAATTCTTGCAAGCTAAATGGGGCAACCAAATTCAAGTATTCAAAGCCTTTAACTTTTGCGCTCCTTTCCTCCCCGACCAAGTGCTTGAAGAAATCAAGGCTCAAGGTTTTGATAAGCTGCTAATTTATCCTTTATTAGTTGTAGATTCAATTTTTACTAGCGGAATTGCTGTCGAGCAAGTCAACCAAGCTTTAACCAAACTAGCCGATGATGGCGAACATTGGATTAAAGGACAGCGTTATATTCCTTCTTTTTACAACGAAAGTGCCTACATTAAGTTGATGGCACAAATGGTTGAGGAGAAAATAGCCACAGATTTAGCGGCGGCTTATTTGCCTTCCCAAATTGGCATTGTGCTAATGAATCACGGTTGCCCACACAAAGCAAAAGGCTTTACTTCGGGCATTGTCGAAAGTCAAGCACTTTACGATCGCGTTAGAGATGAATTAATCAACCGCTATGCCCTAATCTCCGTTGGTTGGCTCAATCACGATACACCCCTAATTGACTGGACGCAGCCCAACGCCTTTGTCGCTGCTAATAATTTAATTGATTTGGGTGCAAAGGCGATCGTATTTATGCCTATCGGTTTTGCCACCGAAAATCACGAAACTTTGCTAGACGTTGACCACATCATTCATGCTTTGCAACGCAAGCATTCGGAGGTTAACTACGTGCAAATGCCTTGCGTAAACGATCGCTCAGAATTTATGGAAATGGCGGCGGATTGGGCTAATCCCCATATTGCCGAATTGTTAGCCGAGAGTGCGGTAGCTGTCAATCCCCAGATGGCTGTACCTCACACTCATGACCATCATAGCCACGACCATGGCGGACACCACCATCATTAAATAGCTGTGCGTGTAGGGCAAAGAAGTCTTACACGCCTCTTAACTTCCGGGTATTGTCTACCAAACTTTTCGCAAACTCGTCAAAGCGCTGGCCAACTTTTTCATCTAAAATCTTCCCCTCTGGTGAAAAGGCTTTCCAAGCTTGAGGAATAGCAATTTGCTCTGGAATTACCCAAGCGTGTACCCAACGCATAATTACTCGTAAGTCATTGAGGGCGTTACTGTTAGCTTGACCGCCCAAAACGCTAATTAATCCTACAACTTTACCGTCTAACTGCTCAAAGCTCATTAAATCGAGAGCATTTTTAAGTACGCCGCTAACACTCCCGTGATACTCTGGTGTCGCTAAAATCAATCCGTCAGCTTCTTTTACTGCCTTTTGCAGTTTCTCTACATCCGGGAAGTCTAGATACTCTCCCCCATCGCAAAACGGTAAATTCATTTGGCGCAAGTCTAAGATTTCTACCTCTGCTCCCAAAGCTTCGGCACGTCTTGCTGCTATATCTAAGGCAATTTGGCTGTAAGAATCAACCCGCAAACTTCCGCCGATACCAACAATTTTGACCATAGCCTTTTTAACTCCCTAAACTGCGATCGCCAGAAAACTCATACTCGGTATGACTACATATAATTTAACAGAGTTTGATGCCAAAGTTGGATGCTTGGCTGAAGTTATATCTTGAGGATTACAGCAATACTTGGCAGGGACAGCAGTAATTGAAACAAGAAAGTTAGACTAGATTAGAGAATAGATATATTTTTGAGTTAAATAATGGTTGTTCGTCAAAAGACAGAGGGCAATTAAATATGAGTATTTCCCGGAAAAAAGCATTGAATCAGCAACCACTAAAAAGGTTACCTAAAAATAGAGTTACAGCAAAGCAACGTCTAGCAACCTTAGCAGCCGGATCGTTGCTAATAGTGCAGTCAATGCTCTTCGGTACGTTTCCGGCTAACGCCCAAAAGTCAGAAACAGAGGCTTTATCTTATGGCGAACTGTTACAAAAAATCGATAGCGGCGAAGTGACAAGGGTAGAATTAGATCCAGAACAACCCATCGCCAAAGTTAAGCTGCGAGGGCAAAAGCCGGATGCGCCTTTGGAGGAAGTCAAAATTTTTGACCAAAACCCAGAATTAATTAAAAAAATCCTCAGCAAAAAAAATATTGATTTAGAGTACAATTCCTCAGCTAATAGTAAAGCCGCAATGTGGTTTTTGCTCAACTTATTGTGGATTGTGCCATTAGTTGCCATTATGCTGCTATTTCTGCGCCGCTCTGCCAATGCTGGTAGCCAAGCGATGAATTTTGGCAAGTCAAAGGCTCGTTTTCAAATGGAAGCAAAAACCGGGATAACTTTTAGCGATGTAGCCGGGATTGATGAAGCTAAAGAAGAGTTAGAAGAAGTAGTTACTTTCTTAAAGCAGCCAGAGCGCTTTACAGCGATTGGGGCAAAAATTCCTAAAGGAGTATTGCTAATAGGCGCGCCGGGAACAGGTAAAACTTTGCTGGCTAAAGCGATCGCTGGAGAAGCGGGAGTACCATTTTTTAGCATTTCTGGCTCTGAATTTGTAGAAATGTTTGTGGGTGTGGGTGCTTCTCGTGTCCGCGATTTATTTAAGAAAGCCAAAGAAAACGCCCCTTGTCTAATTTTTATCGATGAAATCGACGCTGTAGGAAGACAAAGAGGTACGGGAATAGGGGGCGGAAATGACGAAAGAGAACAAACCTTAAACCAACTACTTACAGAAATGGACGGGTTTGAGGCAAATACAGGCATTATTATTATTGCTGCTACCAACCGCCCAGATGTGTTAGATATCGCCTTATTGCGTCCGGGACGTTTTGATCGCCAGGTAACGGTAGATACTCCCGATTTAAAAGGGCGATTAGAAATACTGCAAGTTCACGCTCGCAATAAAAAAGTCGATCCTTCCGTATCGCTAGAAGAAGTTGCTAGACGCACCCCAGGCTTTACCGGAGCAGATTTAGCCAACTTACTCAATGAAGCGGCAATTCTCACCGCCAGACGGCGTAAAGAGGCGATTACAGGGCTAGAAATTGATAACGCCGTAGATCGAGTAGTTGCGGGAATGGAAGGTACGCCGTTAGTTGACAGCAAGAGCAAGCGCTTGATTGCTTATCATGAAATCGGACACGCCTTGATTGCTACTAAGCTTAAACACCACGATCCTTTGCAGAAAGTAACGCTAATTCCACGCGGACAAGCAAAAGGATTGACTTGGTTTACTCCTGATGAAGAACAAGGCTTAATTTCAAGAGTGCAGATTTTAGCCAGAATTACGGCTACTTTGGGAGGGAGAGCCGCCGAAGAAGTGGTATTTGGGAAAGGAGAAATTACGACAGGCGCAGGTCAAGATATTCAACAATTGACTAGCATAGCGCGGCAAATGGTCACAAAGTTTGGAATGAGCGATTTAGGGCTAGTTGTACTGGAAGAACAAAGCAACGATGTGTTTTTAGGTCGAGATTTAGGGAGGAAGTCGGAGTCTTCTGAAGAAATCGCTTGTAAAGTTGATGCTCAAGTTAGAGAAATAATTGGCAAGTGTTACGAGGAGGCTTTAGAGATTCTTCAAGAGCATCGCGCTTTGATGGATTTGCTGGTAGAGCAGCTAATTGAATTTGAAACCATAGAAGGAGACGTTTTCCGACAAACTGTTACTCAATTTGCCCAGCCTACAGATAAAAAACTGACTCTCGCTAAAACATAGAGTCTAAAAAATGTAGAGCGGTGCAACGTCTCTACAATAATAAAATATGGAGACGTTGCACTGCAACGTCTCTACAACAATTTAAAATTCTGCAACTTTGCTATTGACTAACTGCTGCTGACTAACGGCGGCTTTTTGAATATTTGAGGGTTGTTGAGCATACATCGCCCTCAACACCAACGCCGGATCTACATAATTGTTGCCATACTTAAGCCCCCAATGCAAGTGAGGACCTGTAGTTCGTCCAGTCATGCCTACGCGCCCGATTCGAGTCCCTGCGCCTAATACTTGACCTTCTTGAATTTGTAAGCCGCCTTCACGATCAACTAAATAGCGATCGCTTCCATTTTTCTCTACGTTTCCTTTCATGTGACAATACTTATGTTCCCACTGCCCCGATTGAATTATGATGTGGGTTCCGCAAGCGCTCTTATCAGCTACTTTGACAACCTTTCCTGCCCACCAACTACGAATATAACTCCCTTGGGGTGCAGCTAAGTCTAAACCGCCGTGAAATTCCCAATTAGAGCCACCCGTCGCCGAGCGCCGATAGCCAAAAGGTGAACTATAACCGCGAAAATTCTCTACAGGAAAAGACGCACCACGCCAAGTATTTCTACTTGCTACTTGGTTTTCCTCTGCTTCTAAAGCTTTAACGCTTTGTTGCCCAGATAAAAAAGCTGGTGCAGTAATTATACTTATAACAGCTAACAATATTTGCAGATAACGAGTCTGACGATAGGGTTTAGATAATTGGCTCATAATTGACACTCCTCAACAAAAATTACAAACACCGATATTTAGCCAGTAATCAAGTCATTATTCCCAATTACTGAGCAAGGTTTTGGTAATGATAACTTATAAAACTTGTGGTAATTAATCGTTACTTGCAAGCATATTTCCTTAATGTCAATGACATATATTACTCTATAGGTGATTCTGTAAAGTAGGGTAAGAGATTATCAGGTAAAAATTGGGTAGTCTACAACACAATTAGGCGAAAAAATTGCCGAAGTTGAGGACTTCCCACGTCAGGTTTTTGTAAATAGGCTGGTTTATCGTTAAAATTTTTTAAGCAGGGTTTTTAAGTTTAGCGATCGCTCAACCTATATATGTTTAACGATATTTTTCCTTTTAGGTTTGATCTAAATGCTAGTGCGATCGCTGGGGCGAGTTTGTGGTCATTGGCACTATACCTAGGATTTTCACCCTTTAGCGACTGGTTAACTTTGCAACTGCAACGCTGGTTTAACTTTGCCGAGCGGAGTTTATACACCAGCGCCAAAGAATTTGAACGTACTCGCAAAGCCAGAGAATCGCAAAATGCTTTTTATGCGTCAATTTTTAGCATCTTACCATTTTTAGGTTTGGGCGCACTATGTAATTACGGTGTGGAATTGGGCTTAGGCGGTAGTTGGGCGATTAGTATGGGAGTTATTGCCTGTATGGGTTGTGGGGTTTATGAGTTAGGGCGCAGAGATGGGCAATCTTCGGAATGAGGGTAATGGGTAATGGGTAATAGGTCATTGGTCATTACCCATCACCTATTACCTCTTTAACTAAAGCTACTAGCTTTTGTGCTGCTCCAGCTTCACCACGTATACTCCGCAAAACTTCGCTAATTTGCTGGAGTTTTTTAGGATGATCTAAATAATCCAATACCATCGCCGCTACTTCTTTTGGTTGCAAATTGCCTACAAGCTCTGGTACTACTTCAGACTGCGCCCAGATATTCGGCCAAGCGTACAAACGGCGAGGTAAATTTAGAATTGACCAGTTAATGAGTTTTGCCATACTTTTACCTACTATAGGTAAAGAAGCTAACAAACCCGGAATCCCATCCCACGATCGCATTGCGTCTAATTGTTGCGTGGGAAGCAATACAATCATTGGGACAGCCAAAGCCCCAAGTTCTGCGGTATTTGCGCCTACGGTAGTTAGACAAATACTGCATTGAGATAATAAATCGTAAGCTGGCGACTTTATCCACAAATCTACCTCCAATCCACCAGAAGTTTTGAGACGGGGAGGCTCAGAGACAAGAGTTGCACTAATTCCCCCAAAGCTCTCAATTACTGGATTAAATTCGGGATTAGCAAAATTGGCTAAAGTTTCTAAGTTAATGGTGGGAGCTACAGGAATTACAAAACGGACTTGCGGACGACTCGCTGTTATAAATTCGGCGATCGCCAACATTAAAGGTACGCCTTGAGCTAGTTTTGCCGCCTTAGAGCCTGGTAATAGCCCAATTAATTCTGTTTTAATGTCACTTGCTTTTTGCCCCTGGGCTGCCTCTAGCATCAAATCCCCGACCACTGTACATTTATGGGCAAACTTCGGATTAATAGCTTGGGGTTGCATCACGCCAAAACGGTCAATCCATTGATGCCAGCGAGTTTCCCACTCTGCGTAAACCACCGTTTTATAACCTAAGCGTTTGCCAATTAGTACCGAAAAAAAGCTATCGCCACCTAAAAAAAGCACTATACCGTGATCGCGCCATTCCCAAGAATCCGCCGTTTTTCCCCACAATAAAAACTGCCAAAAATATTTTGCTTCCTGTACTCTGTCTACTTCCTCGTAGCTGCGGCAAATCTCCGCTTCTTTGCCCGTTGCGTGGGGACAAGGCGATAAAACTATCGAAATGCGAATTTTACCTAATTGTTTTCGCAAAGCCCTAACAACTGGACGCACCCAAGTTGTTACTTCTCCTGGCCCATTGGCAAGAATCAAAACATCAAAATGTGTTGCTTTTGTAATAAATGGTTGAGTCACTATTAACTTTGTCAACTAATACAAAGAATTATTGCGGTATATTAATACAAATTGTGTCATAAATGCGCGTAACCCGCCTTTGGTAAGCGTTTTTTGGTAAAAAATAATTTATAGGTCACTAACTAAATAGCGTTTTTAAATTCCAGGGGCAATAGATCCCACACCACAGGAGAAACACTCTATGTTCACTCACGTCAAGTCCACCATCAGACATATCGCGCCCGACAATCTACAGGGGCGATCGCTCATTAAAGTGGTCTATGTCGTGTTAGAGTCCCAGTATCAAAGCGCCCTATCGCAGGCGGTGCGGTCAATTAATGACAAACACCCATCCATTGCGATTGAAATTTCTGGCTACTTGATTGAAGAATTGCGCTCTAACGAAAACTACGAAGCCTTTAAAAAGGATATTGCCACCGCTAATGTATTTATTGGTTCGCTAATTTTTATCGAAGACTTAGCTGATAAAGTAGTAGCTGCCGTAGAACCCCACCGCGATAACTTAGATGTGGCAGTGGTTTTCCCCTCAATGCCTCAAGTAATGCGCCTCAATAAAATGGGTAGCTTTTCAATGGCGCAGCTAGGACAATCAAAAAGTGCGATCGCGCAATTTATGCGTAATCGTAAAGAAAAATCGGGCGCGTCTTTTCAAGATGGAATGCTCAAACTATTGCAGACTTTGCCCAAAGTGTTGAAGTATCTGCCAATAGATAAAGCCCAAGATGCCCGTAATTTCATGCTTAGTTTCCAATACTGGCTAGGTGGATCTTCGGAAAACTTAGAGAATTTTCTGCTGATGCTGACGGATAAATATATCTTTCCTGGCGCATACAAGGAAGCATTAAAGTACCAAGATCCGGTAACTTATCCTGACATGGGGATTTGGCATCCCTTGTCTACACGGATGTTTGAGGATGTCAAAGAGTACCTAAACTGGTACAACAGTCGTAAAGATATTAGTGCTGACTTAAAAGACCCTCTAGCGCCTTGTGTGGGCTTAGTATTGCAACGCACACACCTAGTAACTGGGGATGATGCCCATTATGTGGCAATGGTGCAAGAATTTGAAGCGATGGGAGCTAAAGTAATTCCCGTTTTTGCTGGCGGTTTGGACTTTTCTAAGCCTGTTGAGGCTTATTTTTGGGATAGTCAAGGCAAAGAAGGCAATTGTTTAGTTGATGTGGTGATATCGCTAACCGGATTTGCTTTAGTTGGTGGGCCAGCAAGACAAGATCATCCTAAAGCAATCGAAACTCTAAAACGCTTGAATCGCCCTTATATGGTGGCATTGCCTTTAGTGTTTCAAACAACTCAAGAATGGCAAGATAGCGATTTAGGACTGCACCCAATTCAAGTAGCCTTGCAAATTGCGATTCCTGAACTAGATGGAGCAATTGAGCCGATAATTTTATCAGGGCGCGATGCAAATACTGGAAAAGCGATCGCATTGCAAGATCGAATTGAAACGGTAGTAAGACGGGCGATGAAGTGGGCAAACCTGCGCCGTCAGCCAAAATTACAAAAAAGAGTAGCAATTACAGTCTTTAGTTTCCCCCCAGATAAAGGAAATGTGGGAACGGCGGCTTACTTAGATGTATTTGGCTCTATTTACGAAGTCATGCAAGCTCTTAAGCGCAACGGTTACGACTTGCCAGAATTGCCCGAATCCGCCTCAGCACTGATGCAAGAAGTTATCCACGATGCTCAAGCGCAGTACAATAGCCCTGAATTAAACATTGCTTACAAAATGTCCGTACCAGAGTACGAACAATTAACCCCTTATTCTCACCGTTTGGAAGAAAACTGGGGAGCGCCTCCCGGACATCTCAACACCGACGGGCAGAATTTACTAATTTACGGTAAGCAATTCGGTAATGTGTTTATTGGCGTACAACCGACCTTTGGCTACGAAGGCGACCCGATGCGGCTATTATTTTCCCGCTCGGCTAGTCCTCATCATGGCTTCGCCGCTTACTATACCTATTTAGAGCAAATCTGGAAAGCCGACGCGGTATTGCATTTTGGTACGCATGGATCGCTCGAATTTATGCCTGGTAAGCAGATGGGAATGTCAGGGGACTGTTACCCAGATAATTTAATTGGTTCAATTCCCAACCTTTATTACTACGCCGCTAATAATCCGAGCGAAGCAACGATCGCTAAACGTCGCAGTTATGCTGAAACTATCAGCTATTTAACTCCACCTGCTGAAAATGCTGGATTGTATAAAGGCTTAAAAGAACTCAGCGAATTAATCGCTTCTTATCAAACTCTCAAAGGCAGTGGTAGAGGGATTCCTATTGTCAACACCATTATGGACAAGTGCCGATTGGTGAATTTAGACAAAGATATTACTTTACCCGAAACCGATGCTAAAGATATGTCTGCTGAGGAGCGAGATAATATTGTTGGCATGGTTTACAGACGGTTGATGGAGATAGAGTCGCGGCTATTACCGTGTGGTTTGCACGTGATTGGGAAGCCTCCAAGCGCCGAAGAAGCAATCGCAACTTTAGTTAATATTGCTAGTCTTGATCGCAACGAGCAAGAAACAAAGAGTTTACCGCGCATCATTGCTACCAGTATCGGGCGAGATATTAACGACATTTACCGCCTTAACGACCAAGGTATATTAGAAGATGTTGAGTTGCTGCAAAGTATTACTCTAGCCACTAGAAGCGCCGTTTCTGCCCTAGTCAAAGCTCAAACTGATGCCGATGGTAGGGTTGCCAAAGTTGCCAAACTCAACTTTTTCAACATGGGTAAAAAAGAGCCTTGGACAGAAGCACTCCATCAAGCAGGCTATCCAAAAGTTGATTCTCAAGACCTAAAGCCATTGTTTGAGTACCTAGAATTTTGCCTTGTACAAGTATGCGCGGATAACGAACTAGGTGCATTACTCAAAGCTTTAGAAGGCGAATATGTATTACCTGGCCCTGGTGGCGATCCGATCCGCAACCCGGATGTGTTACCCACAGGTAAAAATATTCACGCTCTTGATCCCCAATCTATTCCGACAACGGCGGCGGTACTTTCGGCCAAAATCGTTGTAGATCGGTTGTTAGAGCGGCAAAAACTCGAAAATGGCGGACAATACCCAGAAACGATCGCCTGCGTCTTGTGGGGAACCGACAACATTAAAACTTACGGCGAATCTCTCGCTCAAGTTATGTGGATGGTAGGAGTTCGCCCCGTACCCGATGCGTTGGGTAGAGTTAATAAGTTAGAACTAATTTCTTTAGCAGAATTAGGAAGACCCCGCATTGACGTAGTTATCAACTGTTCCGGTGTATTCCGCGACTTGTTTATTAATCAAATGAACTTGCTCGATCAAGCCGTAAAAATGGCAGCCGAAGCCGACGAACCGCTATCTATGAACTACGTCCGCAAACACGCCTTAATTCAAGCGGAAGAAATGGGAATTAATCTGCGTCAAGCTGCAACTCGCGTATTTTCTAATGCTTCAGGTTCTTATTCCTCTAATATCAACTTAGCTGTTGAAAATAGTACCTGGGATAGCGAAGCTGAGTTGCAAGATATGTACCTCAGTCGTAAATCCTACGCTTTTAGCGCCGACGATCCGGGAATGATGGATAAATCACAACAGATTTTTGAAACTGCTTTAAAAACTGTTGACGTTACTTTCCAAAATCTCGACTCCTCCGAAATTAGCTTGACAGATGTTAGCCATTATTTCGACTCCGATCCCACAAAGCTAGTAGCTAGTTTACGCGCTGACGGTAAAACCCCATCGTCCTTTATCGCTGATACTACTACCGCTAACGCCCAAGTCCGCAGCTTGTGTGAAACCGTGCGTTTAGATGCCCGTACTAAGCTGCTCAACCCCAAGTGGTACGAGGGAATGCTAAATCACGGCTACGAGGGTGTAAGAGAGGTTTCTAAGCGCCTAGTAAATACAGTCGGTTGGAGTGCAACGGCGGGCGCGGTTGATAATTGGATTTACGAAGATACCAATACGACGTTTATTCAAGACGAAGCCATGCGTCAGCGCTTAATGAATCTCAATCCTCATTCATTCCGCAAAATAGTTTCAACGCTGTTAGAAGTGAATGGGCGCGGTTATTGGGAAACTAGCGAAAGCAACTTGCAGATGTTGCGCGAGTTGTATCAAGAAGTAGAAGACAGAATCGAAGGCGTAGAATAGAGTATTAAACTTGCGTGGAGGCTACTTGCCTCCACGTCAAAATCTTTCTACTGTGGAACAATTAACAATGCGCGATCACGCTATAACTATTAGGTTAAAAGACTGTAGCGACTCAACTACAATAATTGACGCTAAAGGCGATCGCGCGTTAATTTCTGTTTTTCGTAATTTTGTAATCTGTAATAACTAATGCAAACCGCATCAAACCCAGCACCTAGCACAATAGAGGCAAAAAAAAAAGTTTTTGGCATGATCCAAGCTTTTTGGGAAAGCCAATGCGTTTATGTCGCCACGCGCTTAGGTATATTTAACCTACTCCAAGAAAAGTCCCAAAGTGTCGAAACTCTAGCCGCCACTACCTCTACTAATGTCGAAAAACTTTATGTTATCCTGCGAGCTTTAGGTCATTTAGGCGTATTACAAGAAGCCCCAGGACGGGTTTTTGGGGCAACAGAATTGTCAGCACTCCTCGTCACCAATGCGGGGCCATCGATGGGTCATTTTGCCATGCACATCACCGAACCCTGTCAGTGGGACGCATGGAAGCAGCTTGAAAACTGTTTGCATACTGACGTTGTGCCTTTTGAGCAAGCAAACGGTAAGAGTGTCTACGAGTTCACTAGAGATAATCCTTGGAGTGGCGATACATTCATCAATGCCATGAGTTTTCTCACAAATCATGCTGTTGACGCACTGCTTGAAGTTTACGACTTTAGCCAATTTGGTACTGTTATGGATGTTGGCGGCGGTCAAGGGGGACTGATTGCCAGTGTTGTCAAAAAGTCTGGCTGTAAAGGAATATTGTTTGATGTGCCTTACGTCACCCAGACAGCAATAGCCTATCTAGAGAAGCAAGGACTCGATCTTGATGCTGTACAAATAATCTCTGGTGATGTCTTTGCCGAAGTGCCAAGGGGTGCTGATGCGATCGTAATGAAGTATTTTATCTCGGCGTGGAATGACGAAGATGCGATAAAAATCTTGAATAACTGTAAAAAAGCTCTGCCAAAGCACGGAAAAATTGTATTGCTACAGGCTTTTGTTCCCGATTTAGGAGAGCCGCCAGAAAGCCCAGATGGCATAATGCCTGGGCTATTTGCTGTACAAATTATGGTAGCGGTTCCGGGAGGCGCTTGGCGTACTCAACAACAATTTAAGGATTTGTTTGAAAAGTGCGGTTTTCAGTTAGAGAAGGTGGTGCATACAGGAACTAACCTTTCGGCAATGGAATTCGGTTTAGGAGCTTAAAACCGACGGATTTGCTCAAAGGGATTTAGATAGTTGATTTTGAGTGGAGGGTGAGCGGGATGCTTACCCCCTGACTCATGCTGGATTTTAGCGGATTGAACAGTATAAACATTTAGCAAAAACCCATTTTTAAATGAACCTAAATTCCTTACAGCAAAAAATTCTCACTCACCTTGAACCCTTACCTACAGGCAACCAAGACTGGGCAACCGCTAGTATAGTTGAGCGCGGTAAATTTACGATTGGTGAGACAGTTACAGGGATTTTGCGATCGCTACGCCGAGGTGAACCGATGATTTGGGATCCTTGGATTTTAAAAGACGATAATATTTATCGGATGTTCTACTTAAAAGGGTTAGAAGGACAAAACCCTTGGTGGACAGTCAGTAATATTTGCGCTGCTATTTCGACAGATATGGATACATGGCAGGATTTAGGAAGTATTCTTGAGCCTGAGCCTAGTAATAATTGGGAGTCTGGTCGAGTATGTGCGGGGTGTGCTTATCAGGAAGATGGGATATATTATCTGTTTTACTCCGCAGGTGGCAAGCAAGAACCATACCTTAAAAATGAAGCAATTGGTTTAGCAACATCTAATGATGGTTTGCACTTTTCGCGTACTTCTAATAACTATTTATTAAAGCCAGAAGATGACGATTTATGGTACGGGCGCAGTCAGTGGACGGGTCATTTTCACTGGCGCGATCCTTACATTTTCAAGGATGACAAAACTGGCAATTATTATATGTTTATTTGTGCTAGTTCTAAAGCAATTGGCAATTTTCAAGGATGTATTGGTTTGGCAGTATCCGATAAAATTTCTGGTCCCTACAAGTTGTTACCGCCAGCTATTGAAGCTCCGAACGATGCCATAGATTGGCCCTATTACCACATGGAAAGACCGCAAGTTATTTACAAAGATGGGAAATATCATTTATTTTTCTCATGTTTCAAAATGCTGATGAATCCAAAGTGGCTGCAAAAATTGCCACATAAAAAAATTACTAATTCGTCTTTATATTGGTATATTTCAGATAATGTTTCTGGCCCCTATAAGCCTGCAAATGATGAATTTATCGTTAGCGGTAGCGAAAAAACTGGAATGTATGGCACAAATTTTTTGCAAATATCAATGGAAGCCGAAAAACTTATTGCTTATGGTTGGTATCACAGGCTGCACACATTAGCAGTTTCTCAAAGGTTTCAAGTAAACTGGAAAGATACTATATCTTTAGTTCCTTAATAAACCCTTCTATCACTTTTAGGGAATACTGTTTAAACTAGTGTTTTGGCAAAAGCGAGAATCAGAACACCAAATCAAAGGCATAGAATAGTTGTACTAAGGCGAATATAAATGCCTACCCCTACTCTTAATTCTGCAAATCAAAATGAATGCTCTAACTGTTGATCTCAACTCGATTATTAGCCTGAGTGATGAACAATATTTTCAGCTATGTCAGGCAAATCGCGATCTTAGGTTTGAACGCACCACAACGGGAGAATTAATTATTATGCCACCCACTGGCGGCGAAACAGGAAATCGAAACGCTGCAATCACTGCTCAACTTTGGATCTGGAACGAACAGAAAAAACTGGGTAAAGTGTTTGATTCTTCCACAGGTTTTAGGCTCCCTAATTCCGCCTTTCGCTCTCCTGATGCTGCTTGGATAAAATTAGAACGGTGGAATACTCTTACTTCGTCACAGAAACAAAAATTTATTCCCCTATGTCCTGATTTTGTCATTGAATTACTTTCGCCGAGTGATCGCACTTCTGTAATTAGAGACAAAATGCTTGAGTATTTGGCTAACGGTACTCAATTAGGTTGGTTAATTGACCGCAAATCTCAGCAAGTAGAAATCTATCGCGCCAATACAGAAGTAGAAATAATTGCTCCTATGGCGTTATCAGGAGAAGCAGTTTTACCCGGATTTATTCTCAATCTCGAACCAATCTGGTAGTAATTATTGCTTAACTAACGTCCACTCCAATAATTTAATGGGCGCATTTTGCAAGGCTGCGGTAAGTTCGGCGCTGTCAGTAAACTGTACTTGGTCTAAATAACACGCTTCAATCGCCACAGTAAACTTTTCCTGTTCAAAGGGCCAAGGTTTGACGCAGACATCACCTTCGCTTGTTTCCATCACATCATACCGCTTGCCGTCGGGCCCAGTGCTAATTTCTAAGGCTCGTTGTCCGGCAGGTAACTCACGATTGCAAAGAATTAAGGAAAAGCGATCGCACCATTGAAAAAAAGCATAGGCTTTCCCGGCTTCTTCTTTACTACAGTTTAATTCTTTGCGCCATTTTACTTGATTTGCCAATTGCTCATCTAAAAAGCTATCAAGTTCCGGCGATTCTCCCCGTTTACCTTCATTGAGAAAGCTGGTGTGCATAGAAATAAGCATTGCTACCCAGCGTCCCCGATAGCGAGAATTGACTGTTTGTTCTTTCAGCTTTTCTAAGTTAGTTTCTTTGTCAAGGGTAAAATCTAAAGGCGTACCTGCGGGTGTAAGGTTTTTTCCTTCCCATTCCCGTTCTAAATCGTCGTGATGAGAAATAGCCGCTACAGTTTCAATTATCCTTTGTGGTCTGTCTTTACTGTGCCAATGTCCGGCGATTTCGGCAGCTAGTAAGGCGTGGGCGCGGTGATATATTATTTCCCATCCCTTTTCGTGTTGGTTAGCGATCATCTGCTTTTGCTAGTATTTTTCTTTCGTCATCATCCCCTGAATTTACCAAACCTTACCTCTCTCAGAATATGGATTGACAAAATTAAATTGTGGAATGCGATCGCAAACATCAATAAAGCCTCAGAACATGATCTGAGGCTTTACTAGGGTTTAAATATTTGTGAGGAGTAGAAAATTTATCTTGTTTTTGATGCTTTTTGCAGGCAAAACTGATCGTTTTCACATTGAAAATTGATGTCAGATTTTATTCTCTGTAACCTGGGGTTGTACTTGCTACATTAGGATCGCGGTAAGCAGTAGGTGCTTCATTCTTGCGAGACAAACCAGCCAAACCAGCTAAACCAATCAAACCTAGCCATCCCCAGTCAAAATCGCGATCGCCTTGCTCGGCGTTGTTAGTTCCTTGTACTGGCTCAGTGGTAGTAGTTGTTCCGGGAGTAGTATCTGTTTGAGCAGAAACCGGAAGCGCTAAGGGTAGGATTGCTAGGCTTAGACCGATAGCACTAGCGCCGATGAGATTTGATAAGTTAGAGCGTTTCATAGTAGGTTATTCCTGTTTTAATCACGAGTCTATATCAACTTATCGGTTTTAGTCGTAATTAAAATCAATCTTCCGCTATAAACTTGGGTCGTTTTATAGTCTTACTAAAGAGATACAAATTTAATAATTTTTCATTACTCTTTCAATATCGCGCCGATCTTGACGGCGTTTTAAGTCTTCGCGCTTGTCATGCAATTTTTTACCTTTACAAAGCCCAATACTAACTTTGACTAAACCTTTTTTTAGATACATCTTCAATGCTACTAAGGTTAGTCCTTGCTGTTCTACCTTGCCAATCAACTTACGAATTTCTTGACGATGGAGGAGTAATTTGCGGTTGCGGCGGGGTTCATGATTAAAATAACTACCGCTACCTGTATAAGGAGAAATATGCACGTTGATTAGCCATGCTTCCCCTGCACGAATTAAAGCGTACCCATCTTGAAGATTTGCTTTACCTTCACGAATAGACTTTACTTCTGTTCCGACTAGCTGAAGTCCAGCTTCATAAGTTTCCAGAATCTCATACTGATACCGGGCTTGACGGTTATCGCTAACTACTTTGTAACTTTCGCTCTTTTCGCTCATGTACGCTCATTGCCGCTTCAAGGTTTTCAATTCAAGAGAAGGAAGCGGTTTATCCATATTAATCAAAAAATTGACTTAATTGGTATAAATAGAGGTTCTATCAGTCGCTCATCTTTATATAAGCCGCCTCTAAATAGCTCAAGGTAGAACTTTTCTACTCGAACAGGGGTTGATTTTTCAGTTGGTTTGCGTGTAACTATTTATTTATTAGAGATTGCAATAATGAGTCAACGATATATAAATCGCCTTTATTGATTGTTTTAGCTCCAATTATTTTAGTTGTATTACTTATCCATCATGTCTTTGACGATCGCATATTGCTGATGATTTAGGCACTCATCAAATATTGCAATCAGAGTATCGCGCGTCGTTTCTAACTTCCATTAAACCCTATTTGCAGCCGCCTAGTGCCGTTACTGCCCAAAACAACGTTTGACTACTATACCTAACTTTGCGCGAACAGCAGGTAGTCTTATTACTCACTCACGGGCTTCCTAATGCAGAGATCGGTACTCGCTTGCACTTGAGTCCGCGCACGGTAGAGAAATACGTTAAGTTTATTAAGAAAAACTACTGCAAGCAACCGGGCGGAGTTAGTAAGTGCAATGAAAAATCATCGATTGTAGATTAAAGATGCGATCGCACTTTTACCGTTTCTAATAACCCACCACAAGCATCAAGTATTAAATCAATTACATAATTAAAGCCTTCTGTCCCGCCATAATAAGGATCGGGGACATCCTCAGTAGAGTATTTTGTACAGTATTCACACATCAAATGAACTTTATCGCTGTATTCTCCCCTAGGATCGAGAGCTAAAATATCTTGATAATTGGCTGTATCCATCGCCAAAATTAAGTCAAAATCTTTTAAGTCCGATGCTTGAAACTGTCGCGCTTGACCAACTAGCTCTATCCCTAGCTTACTCAAAGTAGCAGCAGTCATACGGAAGTCGGGAGGATTGCCCACATGATAACTTGCTGTACCCGCCGAATCGCAGGAAATGCTACTTTTTAAGTCTGCCTGCTCAATCAGATGATTCATAATATTTTCTGCCGTCGGCGACCTACAAATATTACCCAAACAGACAAATAAAAGTTTGTACGTCATAATTTTGCTCGGAGTGCTGGCACTACTATAAAACTAGCGCCGCACCCGGTTCTATTTACATTCCTGGTAACTCTAACCCACTGGTCAATTCTTCCATCCGTTCGCGCATTATGCCAGTAGATTTGTTGTAAGCGTCTTTCATGGCTGCTGTTACAAGGTCAGAAAGTACATCGGCTCCCTCGGATACAGCATCCGGGGAAATTTCTACTCGTCTTGGTTCTTGATTGCCGCTCAAAACTACTTTAACCAAGCCGCCACCAGCTTCGCCGGATATTTCCATTTGCTCTAATTCTATTTGCAAGACTTTTGCATTTTCTTGAACTTGCTGGGCTTTTTTGAAAGCATCAGCTAATTCTTTCATTTTGCCCAAACCAAACCCAAACCCTTGTCCTTTTGTCATGATATTGACCGCTTAATACTATTATCAAAGTTCCATTAAATTATAGATGGGCTGAGGAAATTCCTAGCGCTAATAACCAATCGGTTGAAATTCTCCTAGCATTCTTACTTCTGGATGCAGCCATACAGACCAATTTTGCTGTACTTGTTGTTGCACATGATTAATTAGGCTATAAATATCGTTGGCTTTAGCGCCGCCACAATTTAAGATGAAATTAGCATGGCGTTGAGCTATTTGCGCCGCCCCCACTTGGTAGCCTTTGAGTCCGCTTTGTTCAATTAGCCAACCCGCCGTATAAGGTAGAGGATTGCGAAATACGCTACCACAACTGGGCAAATGGTAAGGTTGACTCTTTTTTCGTTGCTCTAAGTGCTGACCAGTAGTTGCCATTACTAAACTTGAATCAAAGCCGGGTTGGAGTTGCAAAGTGGCTTTAGTAACTAGGCGATCGCTTCCTTGCAGCAATGAAGTACGGTAGCTATAACCTAATTCCTCTAAACTTAGCGTCTCTATCTGCCCCGATGGTAAAAGCACTTCAGCATTAACTAACATATCTGCCATACAGGTTTTGTGAGCGCCAGCATTCATTACCACCGCCCCCCCAACGCTTCCTGGAATCCCTACCGCCCATTCCAAGCCTTGCCAGCCTCTTTCGGCTGCTTGCCAAGCTAATCTTGGTAGTGGCTCTCCGGCGGCGACGGTGACTGTACCTGTTTGGGGATCAAATTCGCTATGGCGCAGGTGACGAGTGCTAATGACTAAGCCCGGAATCCCGCGATCGCTAATTAGCAAGTTCGATCCTGCTCCCAACATCGTAATTGCCAAATCTCGCGTTTCGGCGTATTCAAAACTAGCTTTTAATTGGTCTAAATTACGCGGTGCGGCGTACCACTCGGCGGGGCCTCCTACTCGAAAGGAGGTTAAAGTAGCAAGAGATACTTGAGCTTTAATTTGACACTCGGTGGCTTGTGAATACATATAGTTTTTAGGCAGATATTTGACTAATAGATGCGATCGCACTGGGGATAATTTGATTGAGGTTTCCCGCTCCTAAAAATAAAGCAATGTCTCCAGGGCGGAGCTTTTCAACCAAAAAACTAGATACATCGTTTAAGCTCGGTTGGTAGGTTACTCTTTCTTGGTGCTGGGCAATTAGTGCTACTAATTTTTGACTGCTAACTAGTCCCAAATCTTGCTCTCCCGCGCTATAAATATCTGTAATTACAACCCAATCTGCCTTGAGAAAAGACTCAGCAAACTCTGTTAAAAAAGTCAAGGTACGACTATAACGGTGGGGTTGAAAAATTGCTATTACTCTTGCTCCCGGCTTTGCTTGCAAACGCGCTGATTCTAAGGTGGCTTTGATTTCGCTGGGGTGGTGGGCGTAATCATCAATAAAAGTAATTCCGTTTACTTCGCCGCGCACTTCAAACCGACGACTTGCACCCACAAAGGTAGCTAGGCTTTGGGCAATAGTATCAAAATCTAGCTTTAACAATCTACCTACAGCAACCGATGCGATCGCATTACTTAAATTATGCTTACCCAACAATCGTAGATTCAATACTCCTAAAACTTGCCCTTGCTCCCACACCTTAGCGGTTGTGCCATCGGCGCGGTACTCAACATCGCTCAGGGTGTAATCTGCTCCCTCTGGTTGCAAACTGTAACTAATTTTTGGTTTAAGGCGATTTTTTACGGTTTGACAATCAATGCACCCAATCGTAGTATCGCAGCGACTAGCAAAAGTTAAAAATGTGTTTACTACTTGTTCTAAGTCTGCGTAATGATCGGGATGATCTAATTCAATATTTGTAATTACGCCAATCGCCGCCGATAATTTAACCAAAGAACCATCCGATTCATCAGCTTCGGCGACTAAATACTTACTTTGTCCTAATCTAGCGTTGCCGTGCCAAGCTGCTACTTCTCCACCCACAATGATTGTAGGGTCAATCCCCGATTCCATAAGCATATAGCCAATGGCGCTACTTGTGGTAGTTTTACCGTGAGTTCCGGCAACAGCAATACTTGAATACTCCTCCATCAAAGCCGCTAATAAGTCCGAGCGATGAATCAACAAACAACCCTTTTCTAGCGCTGCTTTGTACTCTACATTTGCTGTATTTATGGCGGTGGAATAGATTACTTGGGGTAAGGAATTACTTTTTGAACTAAAAAATTCTAAATTGCTGGCTGCTTGGCAGTCAAATATCTGCGTTCCAAGGGCTTGTAATTTTTGAGTAATGTTGCTAGAGCGAGTGTCTGAGCCTGATACAGGTAGTTGGCGTTTAGCCAAAATATAAGCTAGGGCAGACATTCCAATTCCGCCAATACCAATGAAATGAAATGGTTTACCGCGTAAATCAACAGAATTTGGCATATTTGCTCCTTACACCCCATCACACCAACCAATCCGGGATGAATGTCACGCGCTATCATATCAATAATTAGATTTTGTAGATAGTACAATCTGTAAATTCTTTTCCTGTGGATTACGATAGATTTTTAGATTAATGCACCGTACAAGGGAGTAATGGCAAGGCAAACAGCCATTTTAATAGTTATAAGTATCTAAGATTCTTTTAACTTTTGTTTGCAGATTAACAACTTAAATATTTCGTAAGTTCTCATGAGGAATACTTAAAATATCCTTTTAAAGAGCGATCGCCAAATTAAAAGTTGTCCAAAAATACACCCATTGCAACTCCTGTGTGAGTTAAATATGAAGGAAACTAGATATTTTCGGCAAGCTCAATAACAGCAAGTTATAATGAACCGCCCTTTGCGATATGATGTGGTTCAATACCAAAAGTTTATTCAACACACACCAGAGGGCAAGACGCTGTGATTAGAGTCGCGATCAACGGGTTTGGACGCATCGGGCGCAACTTTACAAGGTGCTGGCTGGGTCGAGAAAATAGTAATATCGATCTTGTCGCCATCAATGATACTTCCGATCCAAAAACCAACGCTCACCTGCTCAAGTATGACACCATGCTAGGAACGTTGCACAGTGCGGATATTAGTGCTGATGACAACTCCATAATAGTTAATGGCAAGACCATTAAATGTACAAGCGATCGCAACCCCGAAAATTTGCCTTGGAAAGATTGGGATATTGACCTAATTATTGAATCTACAGGGGTTTTTGTCAGCAAAGAAGGGGCATCAAAGCATCTAAAAGCTGGTGCTAAAAAAGTTTTAATTACTGCCCCAGGCAAAAATGACGATGGCACGTTTGTCATGGGTGTGAATGACCACGATTACAACCACGAAAAGCACGTTGTAATTAGTAACGCTAGTTGTACAACTAATTGCCTAGCGCCCATTGCTAAAGTGTTGCACGAAAAGTTCGGCATCATCAAAGGGACAATGACTACTACCCACAGCTACACGGGAGATCAGCGTTTATTAGATGCTAGTCACCGCGATGTTAGACGGGCAAGAGCAGCCGCAATGAATATTGTACCAACTTCTACAGGTGCAGCCCAAGCTGTTTCTTTAGTATTGCCAGCATTAAAAGGTAAGCTAAATGGTGTAGCTTTGCGCGTACCTACTCCTAACGTTTCGATGGTAGACTTGGTAATTCAAGTTGAGAAACATACCTTCGCCGAAGAAGTAAACAAAGTTTTGCAAGAAGCAGCAGAAGGCCCTCTTAAAGGCATTTTGGCATACAGCGATTTACCCTTAGTTTCGTCAGACTACAAAGGTCATGACGCATCTTCGATTGTAGATGCGAGTCTAACAATGGTTATGGGTAACGACATGGTTAAAGTCATGGCTTGGTATGACAACGAGTGGGGCTACAGTCAACGGGTAGTTGATTTGGCTGAATTAATGGCTCAAAAGTGGGTTTAAGCGTGTAATCACAGCTTAAAGTAATAAAACCCCGGTTGAGGTAGATAGCTTCGTCGGGGTTTTTGTTTAGGTATTTTGATGGGTTGTCCGTTTTGGAATCAAAATCCCTGTAGAAACGTTGCATTGCAACGTCTCATTGCCAAATCAATGCTGTAGTTGTTGGTAAAAATTTGGATTAACAAATTAAAAATGTTGAAAGCTGCGATCGCCACTTAGTAGCTGATCGGGGTTTTGATTAAACCGATCGCATAATACTACTTCTTGATTAGCTGTAATTGTACCAATAATTGCCGCGCTGCTAAGTTTTTGGACTATCGATTGAGCTTGAACTATGGGCATACATAACACTAATTCAAAGTCTTCGCCGCCGTATAGAGCATAGTCTAAGGCTTGATTTTGAGATAGCCAATTAGTAAAGGCGCTAGGTGTGGGGATATTTTGACGTTCAATGGTTGCGCCTACAGAACTAGCTTTACATAGTTGTAATACCGCATCTGCTAATCCATCACTGCTATCCATCCCGGCAACTTGTGGAGCAATTTGTTTAAGTATTGGCAATACATCTAGTCTAGGTTGGGGGCGTTGATGGGCTTTAATTAATAATAGGCGATCGCACTCCCTTAATAATTTCCCTAATTCTGGATGTAATAATAACTCTAATCCTGCCCGTGATGCCCCGTGAACCCCAGTTACAACGAGCGCATCTCCTACTTTAGCTGCGTCGCGGCGAATAACATCACAGGGTTCAACTTGTCCAAAAGCTGTAATTGCAACAGTAATAACCGACGACTTGCAAACATCACCGCCGATAATTGCCGTATTGTAAGTTTGCAAGCATTGATTCATTCCCTGATATAAACGTTCTACCCAACTAACCGCCACATCTCCCGGAAGTGCCAAACCGACGGTAATACCTAGAGGAGTTGCGCCCATTGCTGCCAAATCTGATAGATTAGCTGCTACAGCACGCCATCCAGCATCTTCCGGGGAAGTAGTGCCTAAGCTAAAATGTACTTTATCTACTAATACATCTGTAGTTACGACTAAGTTATGTCCCGGTAATGTGGTAATTACTGCCCCATCATCGCCGATAATTTCGGTAGGACAAAAACGTTGTAACCTCTCTAAAAGTCCTTTTTCGCCAATATCTCGAATCAGTTGCAAAATAATTTACTCATTCATCGCGCTTCAAGTCATCTCTTTCATTGCCTGATGCTTCGTACATTTGCGGTGCTACTGCTGGGTTGCTGGCACGTTCAGAGGGGCTTAAATCCATCATCGCATCTTCAATAGCTGGCGGATGCTTAATGCGATCTAGAACTTCTGCGCTTAGTTCGACTTCTTCGTTTTCTGTACTTTTTTCGGCTTGACTTGGGGTTGTTTCGCTATTCATAAA
Source organism: Chlorogloea sp. CCALA 695 (assembly GCF_003003885.1). Taxonomy (GTDB): domain Bacteria; phylum Cyanobacteriota; class Cyanobacteriia; order Cyanobacteriales; family Chroococcidiopsidaceae; genus Aliterella. The sequence goes on from NZ_PVWN01000015.1 coordinate 80,630, forward strand.
TATATTTTCCAGGGATGCTTTAGCTTAGATTTTTTCCCTGTCTGCTTTCCACTACCTGAAGACAGAAAAAGAGCTTAATTTAAAGCCCTGTTGACCCCAAAATGTGTTAAGATTGTAACAGAAAATGACATAAATATAGCAGCTATTTGGAAGAATTTGGCGCTTTATTGAGTTTGTCGATTAAAATCTCAGGTTTTTGGAGCTTTTTGAGCTATGACGATCTCTCAGGAGAGGATTATCCCCACCGATTTGCGTAATGAAATGTCCCGGTCTTACCTAGAATACGCGATGAGCGTAATTGTAGGTCGGGCGCTTCCAGATGCCAGGGATGGTCTGAAACCTGTGCATCGCCGCATTCTTTACGCAATGCACGAACTAGGACTAACCGCCGATCGCCCGTTTCGTAAATGCGCCCGTGTAGTCGGGGAAGTATTGGGTAAGTATCACCCCCACGGAGATACGGCGGTATATGATGCCTTGGTGCGGATGGCGCAAGACTTTTCTATGCGATCGCCCCTCATCAACGGACATGGTAATTTTGGCTCGATAGACAACGATCCCCCCGCCGCAATGCGATACACCGAATGTCGCTTGCAGTCATTAACCGGGGACTCGTTATTACGAGATATAGAAGCAGAAACGGTAGACTTTAGCGATAACTTCGACGGTTCGCAACAAGAACCCACTGTACTACCCGCACGGATTCCCCAGTTATTGCTTAATGGTTCATCGGGAATTGCTGTCGGGATGGCGACAAATATTCCCCCCCACAATTTGGGTGAAGTAATTGATGGGTTAGTTGCTTTAATTCGCAATCCAGAAATTACCGATCTGGAATTAATGCAATACATTCCTGGTCCAGACTTTCCTACCGGAGGGCAGATATTAGGCACAGCAGCAATTAAAGAAGCTTATACTACTGGGCGCGGCTCAATTTGTATGCGCGGAGTCGCAACAATTGAAACCATCGAACAAAGAGGTCGTCCTGACCGAGAAGCGATTATTATTACAGAATTGCCTTACCAGACAAATAAGGCAGCGCTAATCGAGAAAATCGCCGAAATGGTGAACGAAAAGCGCCTAGAAGGAATTTCTGATATTCGGGACGAAAGCGATCGCGATGGGATGCGAGTAGTTATAGAACTTAAGCGCGATGCCTATCCCCGCGTAGTGCTAAACAATCTGTACAAGCAAACACCTGTACAAGCAAACTTTGGCGCAAATATGCTGGCGCTGGTGAATAACGATCCTCAGTTGCTAACCCTGCGGCAGTTTTTACAAGTATTTTTAGACTTCCGCATCGTTTCGATTACCCGCCGCACTCAGTACGAATTGCGTAAAGCTGAGGAACGAGATCATCTATTGCAAGGCTTGCTAATTGCTCTAGCTAATTTAGATGCAATTATCATCACAATTCGTCAAGCCGCCGATTCACCGACAGCCAAAGTAGAGTTGATTGAGTCTTACTCTCTTAGCGAACAACAAGCCGATGCAATTTTACAGATGCAACTGCGCCGCTTGACAGCATTAGAAGCTGATAAAATCCGCAACGAACACGATGATTTGCAAACCCAAATTACCGACTTGCAAGACATATTGGCAAGACGCGAACGGATTTTAGAAATTGTTGAAACTGAAGTAGGGCAAATAAAAGCTGCTCACTCCACCCCCAGACGCACAGTAATTGAGCGAGATTTAGGGGAACTGGGAGACATTGACTTAATTGCCAATGAAAAAGCTTTAATTTTGCTGACAGAGCAAGGTTACATTAAGCGGATGCCTGTAAGCACTTTTGAGGCGCAAAGTAGAGCAACGCGCGGTAAAGCTGGGGCAAAAATTAAAGAAGATGACGGGATTGAGCATTTTCTAACTTGTTGCGATCATGACAGCATATTATTTTTTAGCGATCGCGGTGTAGTTTATTCTCTGAGGGCTTACCAAATCCCTGCCGCATCCCGCACTAGCCGAGGTGCGCCCATTGTGCAGATGTTACCCATCCCTAGAAATGAAAAAATTACTTCCATCGTTCCTGTGAGCGAATTTACTAGCGATGAATACTTGGTAATGTTGACTCGCAATGGCTACATCAAAAAAACTGATTTAGCAGCTTTTAGTAATATTCGGGCAAATGGATTAATTGCGATTTCTTTAGAAGATGGCGATGAGCTTCGGTGGGTACGACGAGCGAGAAATGAAGACAGTATCATTATCGGTTCGCGTTCGGGGATGGCAATTCACTTTAGAACCAATAAAGAACAATTGCGCCCTCTAGGTAGAGCAACTCGCGGCGTAAGAGCGATGAAACTTAAAGCTGGCGACGAGCTAATTGGGATGGATATATTGCCTAGTGCTGTTCTTGCTACTTTGCCCATCTTAGATACTGAAGCCGAGGAAGTCGAAATTGATGAAATAGAAGTTACGGAAACGGAAGTTGAAATTGATGAAATAGAAATTTCTGAAATTGCTGAAGGTGAAGAAGTAACGGTTACTGAGGGAACCGGCCCTTGGGTATTAATTATTACTATGGGAGGCTATGGTAAGCGCGTTCCGGTGGCTCAGTTTAAGCTGTACAACCGGGCAACCAAGGGGAAAATTGCTACCAAATTTAAACCCCGTAAAACCCAAGACAAACTTGCAGCCCTCTGTGTTGTCAACACTGATGATGAATTAATGATGGTGACAAGTCGCGGAATTATTATTCGTCAAACCGTCAACGCTATTCCTACGCAGTCTAGAACCGCTACCGGGGTAAGAGTGCAACGATTGGATGAAGACGATGCGATCGCCGATGTTGCTTTAGTACCGCCTAATGTCATTGATGATGTTGAGGAAGAGTAAACATATAAAAGCGGGGGGTTTTCTCCCGCTTTTTATTGCTTTAATCGCTGGGGTGTTGATGGGTTTAACTGTTGCACCTGTAAGCGCATGGTTTTTAGCTTGGATTGCTTTAGCACCGTTATGGATTTTAATTGTTGAAGCGACAGCTAATAAATCTCTTGCACTAATTGAGGAGCCTCCCCTAAATCCCCCAACTTTGGGGGACTTTAGATTTGATTCCCCCCAGAATTGGGGGGGTAGGGGGGCTATAGATCGTTTGCCAAGGAAAACTAATATTTTCCTTTGCGGCTTGCTGTGGGGAATTGGCTATCACGGTGTAGCGATCTGGTGGATTACTGGCATTCATCCGATGACATGGATGGGAGTACCTTGGTTTGCTAGTTTAGCGATCGCTGCTTTTTGCTGGATATTTCTTACACTGTGGGGAGCGGCTTTAGTTGCAGTTTGGGCAACTAGCATGACTTTTTTGGGAAAAAAGTTAACTTTTCCCCTCCGCGTTTTAGTTGGTACAACCTTATGGTGCGGTTTAGAAAGTATTTGGAGTAGGGGCGCATTGTGGTGGACTACGCTCGCCTATACTCAAAGCCCCCACAACATCGCAATTTTACATTTAGGTCAAATATCGGGTACTACGGCAGTAACCGCCGCTCTAGTTGCAGTTAACTTGTTAATTGCTGAAGCTTGGCTTAATCGTAGTAGAACTTACTTAAGTTATGCAGCTTCTTTACTAATCGGATTGCATTTAATTGGGTGGGGATTAGCCAGTCAGCCACTAATCAAAACCCCGGAAACCGCTTTAAAAATAGGCATTATTCAAGGGAATATTCCGAACGAAATCAAGCTTTACGAAGGTGGTTTACGTCGGGCGATTGAAGGTTATACTACTGGCTACAAAACTCTTGCTGATCAAGGAGTTGAGGCAGTTTTGACCCCCGAAGGAGCTTTGCCTTTGTTTTGGCGAGATATACCAAGTAGTTCTTTTTATCAAGCAGTGCGCGAAAAAGGTGTTGTTGCTTGGTTGGGAGCTTTTGGAGAACAAGGAAGCAGCTATACAAATAGTTTGTTTACGCTTACAGGTACAGGACAAATTTACAGCCGCTACAACAAAGTAAAATTAGTACCTCTGGGCGAGTATATACCCTTTACAGAAGTTTTAGGAACATTAATTAATAGACTTTCCCCCTTAGAAGCCCATCAAGTTGCAGGTGCAGACAACCAAGTATTTGACACACCTTTTGGACGAGCGATCACAAGTATTTGTTATGAATCCGCCTTTGGTGAGCATTTACGCCGCCAAACTGCTCTAGGAGGTCAATTTATCCTCAGCGCTGCTAATAACGCCCACTACAGTCCCGCCATGCCTGCTCAACACCATGCTCAAGATGTGATGAGGGCAATTGAGAGCGATCGCTGGGCAGTAAGAGCAACAAATACGGGTTACTCTGGAATTGTCGATCCCCACGGCAAAACAGAGTGGATATCTAAGCTCAATACTTATCAATTACACGCTGCAACTATTTATCGTCGGGAAACAAAAACATTGTATGTGCGTGCTGGAGATTGGTTAATGCTCCTACTATTAACGTTGAGTTTGCTCGTTTTGGGGATAATCTTAAATAATAGTAGAAGTCGCCAAGAGCAACCAAGGCAATTTTAAAATTACCTGTATTATCAGTTATGATTCAGACCATATCTAAACAAGTAACCTTTGACGAGTTTATTGCTTGGTATCCAGAAAAGTCAGAATCTCGTTATGAATTGCACAATCGCATAATTGTCGAAATGCCTAAACCGACTGGGAAACACTCAGAAATAGCAGGTTTTCTTGCCGCAGAACTTAACTTTGCAATTAGACAGCACCAACTCCCTTACTTTATACCCAAAGAGTGCGTAATTAAGTCTGATAGCGATCGCTCTGGCTATGAACCCGATTTGATAGTTGTAGATAGACAAGCTATTACAAGCGATCCTAGATGGGAAAGAGAATCAATTATCACAGTTGGTAATTCTGTTAGATTGGTTATCGAAGTTGTTAGCACTAATTGGCGCACCGACTACGGACACAAGCTTACAGACTACGAGACTTTAGGCATTCCTGAATACTGGATTGTAGACTACTTAGGTTTGGGCGGTAAGCGTCATATCGGCGACCCCAAACAACCGACAATTTCTGTTTATAGTTTAGTTGAAGACGAGTATCAAGTTAGTCAATTTCGGTTAGGCGAAGTTATTAAATCCCCAACTTTAAAAGACTTAAATTTGACCGCCGAGCAAGTTTTTAATGCCGGAATTATTAAATAATTGTAACTGATTTGCTACAATTTGCGATCGCTCTAAATGGGGAACATGACCACAATCAAGCCATAGTAGCCGAGAATGGGCGATCACTCTATTAAACTTTTCCGCGTCTATTTTCGGCAATGTCTCATCTAATTGACCCCACAAAATTAATGTCTGCGTATTAATTTGGGCAATTTTTCCCACCAAGTCACCATAACCGCCACTTTTAGTAAAGCTCATCATTGCAGCTTGCCAATTAGACATTTCTAAGTGTAGTACCGCACATCTAATCGCTTCAATTTCTCCAGGCTTTAAATTACCGAACTTACTACCTAAAAATAATGCTTGCAATTTGCGCTGTCGCCAATACTCCATTGCCAAGTAGTCTAAAGGCGAAAATAACAATTTGCCTAAAGGGAAATCACCACTAAAACCTACACTATTGATTAATACAAGTTTTTCAACAGCATGGGGATAGGACAAAGTAAAATCTATAGCGGTAGCACCTCCCATAGACGTACCAATTAGCATTACTGGGCGGTTGATTAGCGTTTGCCAAAAGGCATATAAATGAGTTTTGATTGTGCTGGGATTGTAATCAATTTCTAGTAATCTTTGGGTAAATCCAAAACCCAATAAATCAACCGCCCATGTTTGGTTGCTTTTAGCCAGTAAAGGGAAAAGGGCGCGAAACTCTAAAACAGAACTATCAAAACCATGTAGTAATAGTATTGGCGTTCCTGTACCTTGGCAAACGTAAGAAGTTGCGATAGCATTTTGGCTTAAAGAAGTCCTAATTTGCGCTCGTTTAATACCTTTTGCTAAAGCTATTGAGTTATTTTCTTGCAGTAAATTAACTTCGTAGGGCAAAAAACTAGGAAACATTTAAGCGTCGCCGATAGTCTTTGCAGACTGGTTAAATAATAACTGTCTCGACTTTTCAATATCAAGGGGTTGATCCTTAAACGCCTCCGCCTTTTCGTAAGCGCGAATAGTCGATGGACGCGCCTTAATTGCTTCAAACCAGCGCTTGAGGTGAGGAAAATTATCTAAATTTTGACCCTGCAACTCATAACCTGTAATCCAAGGATAGGAAGCAATATCCGCAATTGAATAACTACCAGCAACAAATTCTCTGGATTCTAAGCGCTTATTTAACACGCCATACAAGCGTCCCGTTTCGTTAATATAACGGTCTATCGCATAAGGGATTTTTTCGGGTGCGTAACGATTGAAATGATGATTTTGTCCCGCCATTGGGCCTAATCCTCCCATTTGCCAGAATAACCATTCTAAAGCCGCTACGCGATCGCGCACATCGGTAGGAATTAACTTATTAGTTTTCTCAGCTAAATACAGCAAAATCGCCCCAGACTCAAATACAGATATAGGTTCGCCGCCAACCGTGGGTTCGCGGTCGATTATTGCCGGAATCCGGTTATTAGGAGCAATTTTGAGAAATTCTGGCTTAAATTGATCGCCCGATCCGATATTAATGGGAATAATATTGTAAGGTAAACCCACTTCCTCTAAAAACATCGTAATCTTGTGACCGTTTGGCGTTGTCCAGTAGTAAAGGTCAATCATAGTTATTTCTCTATGTGTGAATACTTTAATTACAGGGTAACGGGTAAAAATTCTCAATGACCAATTCCCAATTTTCTGTGCATATTACCGCTTAATATTTCTTAAAATAGAAGATAGCTACATTTACATATCTAAATCATTATGCTCTCGTCGAAAACACAGTTTCAGGAATCAACGGCTACACAACCTTGGCGAATTAAGCTGTTATACGACGGTGAATGCCCTTTGTGCTTGCGCGAAGTCAACTTTTTGCAGAAACGGGATGCTGGGCGAGGATTGGTAGCTTTTGTAGATATAGCAGACGACTTATATAAAAGCGAAGACAACGGCAATATTGACTTCAAAACAGCAATGGGAAGAATCCACGCCGTACTACCAGACGGTACAATTGTTAAAAACGTAGAGGTTTTTCGCCGAGTTTACGAAGTTTTGGGGATGGGGTGGATTTACGCTATAACCAAATTGCCTGTAATTGGTTTTATTGCTGATACTCTGTATAGTATCTGGGCATCTTGGCGGCTAAAACTCACTGGAAGACCAGATTTAGCTACCATCGAACGCAATCGCACTCAAAGGCTTTGTAACTTAGAAGGGCGCTGTAAAGTTGAATAACTATCCTGATGCTAGACAATACGCGCCAGCAACCGAACGTAACCGCGAGGCAATTTTAGAGGTACTTTTAGAAGTTTTACCACCTACAGGTACAGTTTTAGAAGTTTCTAGCGGTACAGGAGAACACGCGGTATTTTTTGCACCTCGTCTTACTCCTCGCCATTGGCTACCAACAGATCCTAATCCTTTAGCGATCGCTAGTATTAATGCTTGGAGAAGTTATACTAAGGCTGAAAACTTATATCCACCAATTGTTATAGATGCTTGTCAGCCAAATTGGGAATTAGGAGTTGAACCAATTAGCGCGATCGTCAACATTAATATGATTCACATTGCCCCTTGGGAAGCTTGTCTAGGCTTGATGGCTGGTGCGAGGCAGATTTTACCCCCCGGCGGTATTTTGTATCTCTATGGCCCTTTTACTCACGGCGGAAAGCATACTTCCCTCAGTAATATTGCTTTTGACGAAAGCTTACGGGAGCAAAATCCTAATTGGGGTGTCAGAGATTTAGATAAAGTAGTCGCTGTTGCCAAATCTCAACAACTTAATTTAGTCAAAACCGTTGCTATGCCTGCAAACAACCTTTCTGTTATCTTTCAACTAGAGACATTGATAGAGTAAGAGTTGTTTATCTTAAATTAAGATAAGCGATTTATCAATTTGGCTCATAGGCACAGGAGACATTTCAATGCAGCGCAAACCTACACATTTAATTACTTTCCTGTTGTCTTTGAGCGTACTATCGTCATTGTCACCCGTTTTGGCGCAGCAAACCCCACTTCAAAGCTCGGTAACGCAAACAGAAGCGAGTCGGGAATTTAATCGCACTGTCACCCTGTTTAATATACTCCTGGGTGTTTTGGTGTTGCTGCTAGTAATTGCGATCGCAACTTTATTTGCAACCCGGCGCAAAATAGTTAAACAATTAGCTGAAGCAATTAAAACCAATCTCCACGATTTAGAAGCATTAGAAATAAAACTTGCTGAAGCAAATAAGTTAGTTGAAAATACTATAGTTTCCGCGCAAAATACTGCCGACGATCTAAATACTGATGCAGAAGATTTACATCAAGAAATGGCGACACAAAAAGAGCAGTTATCTAGCCATCAGGCAGAATTCACACGCTTAAAACACCAGCTTTTAACAAACCTAGAAACACAAATAAATAGAGCCAAGCATACTTTAGAAGAATCAGAGACAGTTTTTGCAGAACGCTTGCAAGAATTACAAAACGACGCGCAAAAACAACATTTTTTGATTCTCAAAGATTTAACTCAATTAAAGGCAGACCTTCCCCAAGAATTAACGGTTCTTCAGCAACAAAAAGATGAGGTAGTAGCAAGTTTAAAACAATCAGAATCAAAGTTTATTAAAGCTTTGAATCAATTGCAAGTTAAAACGGAGGAAAGGCAACAATCAATAATTCAAAATCTTGAACAACTAAGCGCGGATTTTCCTAATCGGCTGGAAGCAGATTTGAAAACTCAAAAAGATGAAATCAGCCAAAACATTCAGCAGTTAGAAGTAGAGTTTACAGAGAAGGTGAAAAAGCTACAAATAGAAATAGATACCAGACACAATCTATTAACGCAAAATCTCCGACAGCTAAATACGGAATTTGCTCCTCAAATTAGGACGGCTTTGCAAGAGCAAAAAGATATAGCTTTGCACAATATGGAGCAGTCAGAAGCAGACTTTGTTGAGCAATTAAGTAGCTTACAAATAGAAGCGGAAACTAGACAAAAGCTATTGATTCAAAACTTAGAACAGTCAAGAGCAAAGCTTGCTCCCCAGCTACAGAGCGAATTACAGAAGCAGAAAGATATAGTTTTGCAAAACTTTCAAAGGTCAGAGATAGAGTTTAGCGAAAGTTTAAGCAAGTTGCAAATAGCAACAGCAAGTAGTCAAAACTCTTTAGTGCAAAATATAGAAAATTTAGGACGCGAACTTGCTCCCAAGTTTAAAGCCGAGTTGCAACAAGAAAAAACAAAGATATTCCAAAGCTTCCAACAAACTCAAGCAGATTTAACTAAACAGTTAGCTAACATTCAATCGGAAACTCAAGAGCGAAAAAATATAGCTTTAGCTAACCTAAAAAAGGTAGAGAATGAAGTTGCTAAAGAAATAGCGCAGTTAAAAATAGAAGCACAAAAACAGCAGGATATAATTAAGCAAAATTTGAGTAAGTTAGATTCAGAACTAGCGCCACAATTAGCAGAAATTCAAGCTCAAGCAAAGCAGCAAGTTCAACAACAACAAGACTCAAGTTTAAAACAGTTAGAACAATTGCATTTTGATATTCTTGCTCAAGTTGCTCAATATCAAATAAAAATGCAGGAACAGGTAGAAGCAGATTTACAAAACCTTAAAGCTTTAGAAACTAATTTTGCCAGCCAAGTAGAAAAATCTCAAGGAACAATCCACTTACAAGAAGCCCAATCAGCAGAAAGTGTAAAAAAATTAGAAACAGATTTTGCTGCTCAACTTACGGCGTTGCAAACAGAAATTCAAACACGCAAAAATGTAGCTTTAGATAAATTAAATACTTTAGAAGATAAACTAGCCGCAGAATTAGAGCAAGTACAAGTAGATGCTAAAACCCAAAAAGAGCAAATATTACAACAGTTAGCAAGTAATATTCCCCAATCGTTAGTAGAAGTAGCTTTTGCAGAAATAACTCAAACAATTCAACCGCTAACAGCAGAATTAGAAAAGCTTAAATCTAATCATCCTCAATTATTTGTTAATCCAGAAGACTATATAAATGAGGGAAAAGCACAACTAACGGCGGAAAATTACCCTGATGCGATCGCCTTATTCGATCTGGCTTTAGCAATCAACCGCGATCGCCCGGAAGTATGGCACGATCGCAGTATGGCATTTTGGCACTTAAAACAGTATGAAAATGCGATCGCCTCTTTTGACAATGAATTAGAACTTAACCCCATTAATCCCGATAGTTGGTACTATCGAGGGCTAAGTTGCAAAGAGTTAAAAAGGTACGAAGATGCAACTTCTTCTTTCGACAATGTAGTAAAAACTCAAACAGATAATTATCTAGCTTGGTTTCATCGTGGAATCGTGTTAGGGAGAATGCAAAAGTACGAGGATGCGATCGCATCTTACGACAACGCGATCAAATTCTCTCCCAATTATCACCAAGCTTGGGTTGATAAAGGTGTAGCTTTAGGAAAACTCCAACGCCACCAAGAGGCTTATGAAGCCTTTGATCGCGCTGTACAAATTCAGCCAGAAGATGCGGTAGCGTGGTTAAATCGGGGGATGGCTTTAGAAGTGCTAGAAAAATACGAAGATGCGATCGCCTCTTTTGACAAAAATATTGAACTTAACCCCAATTCCTACAAAGCTTGGAATTCTAAAGGCTATTTACTCGTGCAATTAGAGCGCGATGAAGAAGCCCTAGCCAGCTTTGACAAAGCTTTAGAGATTAATACCACTTATGCGCCTCCTTACTACAACAAAGCTCTCTCTTACGCTCTCCAAGGACAATTGAAGTTAGCTCTTGAGAACTTGCAAAAGGCAATTGAAATCAATCCTCGCTACAAAGAAGATGCAAAAACAGAACAAGATTTTGCAGAAATTGCCAAATCTCCGCGCTTTCAAAAGTTGGTTAGTGGCTAATATTTAGCGATGTTCGCGGTACTGGCGTAGTGCATACTTCCCCGCCTTTGTTTGACGTAATTCTAAAACTACTTCTGCCATCTGTGGCGCTATTTCCCTACGGAGAAATTTTGTAGCGCGATGATTTTTTGGTCGTAAAATCGGAGCCGCCAATGCAGCAAAAGTCAAGTCCGCAGCGCTAAAGCTATCGCCAACTAAATACCCGTGCTTATCGTCGGTTAAACGCTCCGCTACTAGCGCAAAAATTTGTTTGATTTCTTGTAACGAACTAGCAGCATTAGCAGCAGAAACCTTGTAAACACGTTGAACTATGCGACTCATGAGGGGAAATGCAAATTCAAATCCAATTTTTTCAAATCTAGGCGCATCTTCACACCACATTTCTCGCATAGCTTCGCGGTTATCTAATCCTCGATATTGATACCCCCAAAGGCGGATATGTACGCCTAACTTACTATCAAATAATTCTTCAAGTTGTTCTACTTCTTGGCGTTGATTAGGATCAATAGGATATAAATGCTGCGGTGCTTGCGAAGTCGCATCGAGATGATGCAAAATATCCGTTGAGTCTTTAAAAACACCTGTTGGGGTGATTAAAATCGGAACGCTTTTACCTCCATATCTCCGGGTAGTCAAACGATGAAAAATTGGTACGTGGCATTCTTCTACATAAGGAATCTTCAACCATTCCAGCGCCCATCTTACTTTTTCACAATAGTGGCTAACGGCAATAGTTATTAGACGATTGGTTGCTAACTGGTTCATTATTAAAAAATTCCTCGCTTACTGCTTATTGATGTTTTTTTTCTCAGCCATTCTCCGTTTGATTCCTAGGGCGTACAAAGTGAAGGATGCGATCGCGCCCATACCTAAAAATACTGTCCCATCGTTAGGTTTAACAAAGGTTTCTTTCGCCAGCAGAAAACCAATTGCAGCCATCCCCGCTAAAACCACAAGGCGAAGGAAGTCCGAAAACAAGAAACGATTGTTCGTTTTACCTAAGAGTTTAAAAAATGCGATCGCATCTACAATCAAAAACGAGCCAATGCTTGAAAATATTACCAAACCTATAAAGTATTTAATCGCATCCATTTTATTTCGTACTAAAAACGCGCCACATTACAAAAACTGTAAAACCTACATAACCAAATACTGTTAACCAATCTTGCCAGCGATCAAAAGAATTTTCCATAAGTAAATATTCCCTATTGATTTAACTATTACCCTAATTTATTCTCGGAAATACTATTTTTTCTCATATTTACCCAATCCATACAAAGTCTGCCTAAGCTTCCATTCCAAAGACTTCAACTGTTATTAAACCTAGAAGCTTTCTGAGAAAATTATGCCTAGTCGTTACAATTTGCGATTTTGGTTAATAAATATTGCCGTTGCTTGCTTTTATTGTTAGCTTGTGCCTAGTAAAACAATTTACTGTCCATATCTACAAGCAGGAGGCTTTATGCTTCTATTTTTTATAGCTTTTGCTACCATGATGTTGTTTGGTGGTTGGATGTTTAGAGAAGTCGCACCTAAAATCAGAGACAGAAAAAAATTATCCCAGCATCCCACTTTAGCAACAAAAAAAATCTCTCTCTACTCACTGATCTATTTGCTATTTTTCTACCAGCTACCAGCGCCGCAACCCTCCCAAAAATCCTTCATTAATTTTTAACTGCTACCTATTAGTTTTTCACACTCTCACCATTCGGACAAATTTTCAAGTGGTGGGAGTGTTGATATTTTAGGTAGTGAAATTTTCATTTTATTGAATGTTGCTGCAATACCTGTTTCAAATATTGTCCCGTGTAAGAACGCGGATTATTTGCTACTTCCTCGGGTGTACCTATAGCAACTAATTCGCCGCCTTTATCGCCCCCTTCTGGACCTAAATCTATTACCCAATCGCAACAACGAATCACATCTAAATTGTGTTCGATTACTAAAATTGAATTGCCTTTATCTACTAATCTTTGCAGCACATCTAGTAATTTATGTACATCATAAAAAGATAAGCCTGTAGTTGGTTCATCAATTAAATAAAGAGTTTTTCCGGTAGCACGACGGGATAATTCTGATGCTAATTTCACTCGTTGCGCTTCACCTCCAGATAAAGTAGTTGCTGGTTGTCCTAATCGCACGTAACCTAAGCCTACATCTACTAAAGTCTGCAATCTATTCACGGCTCTAGGAATATTAGTAAAAAACTCTAAACTTTCTTCCGCCGTCATATTTAAAACATCGGCAATGGATTTATCTTTAAATTTGACTTGCAAAGTTTCGCGGTTATAACGCGCACCTTTGCAAACTTCACACTGCACGTAAACATCAGGTAAAAAATTCATTTCAATCACATTTACCCCCTGTCCTCCGCAAGCTTCGCAACGTCCACCTTTGACATTAAAAGAAAATTGTCCGGCTTTGTAACCTCTAGCTTTTGCTTCGATTGTTTGGGTAAATACTTCACGAATTACATCAAAAACTCCTGTATAAGTCGCTGGATTAGAACGAGGAGTACGCCCAATGGGAGATTGGTCAATAACGATCGCTTTATCCACAGCATTTAAACCTTCAACTTGATCTAAACCTTGAGGTAAGGGAACTTTGCGCGTTAGTTGATGTTGCAAAGCTGGGTAAAGTAAATCGTTAACTAAAGTAGATTTTCCCGAACCCGAAACCCCGGTAACGCTAACAAGTTTACCTAAAGGAATCTCTACATCAATATTTTGTAAGTTGTTGCGACAAGCATTTTTAATCGATAAATTCCGCCCATTTCCTTCGCGGCGTTGTTTTGGAGTTGCGATCGCTCGTTTTCCTGATAAATACGCACCTGTCAGCGAATCTTCGGCGTTTAATAAGGTTTCTAAATTGCCTTGAGAAGTGATATAACCGCCATGAACACCCGCACCGGGGCCAATATCTACTAAATAATCTGCCGCTCTAATAGTTTCTTCATCATGTTCGACAACAATTAGCGTATTACCCAAATCTCTTAGTTTTGTTAAAGTCTGCAACAATCGTCCGTTGTCTCGTTGATGCAAACCAATACTCGGTTCATCTAAAACGTACAATACCCCCGTTAATCCCGAACCGATTTGCGTTGCAAGTCTAATTCGCTGCGCTTCGCCTCCTGAGAGTGTCATAGCAGGACGATCTAGGGTGAGGTAGTCTAAACCCACATCTAAGAGAAATTGCAGCCTAGCTTTTATTTCTCTTAGCACCAAGTCAGCAATTTGTAAGGCGCGATTACTTAGTTGCATTTTTAGCAACTTCTGCTGACACTCCCCAATTGATGCGCCTGTTAGATCGGTAATTCTGTACTGTCCCAACCTTACAGTCAGCGCTTCGGGCTTTAACCTTTTTCCTAAACAAACTTCGCAAGGCTGGTTAACCAAATACTGCTCTAACTTTTGCTTTTGCAACTCTGAAGCTTCTTTGTACTGCTTCTGGAGAATAGGCAGCACTCCAGCGTAACGCCTGTAATCTTTACGATCTTCTATCCATACGGGTTTGTCGCTACCATGTAAAACTATTTGCTGCTGCTCGTCAGTGAGTTTATGCCACAGAGTTTGAATCTCAAAGCCGTGCGCTTGTCCGACACTATAAAGCAGAGATAGGTAGTAAGAGTTATCTTTTTCTGACCAAGGAGCAATCGCCGCATATACAGGTGCTTGGGGGTCTGGAACTACAAGCTCGGCTGCAAACTTCTGTAAGCTACCCAATCCGTGACAGTTTGGACACGCACCATAGGGAGAATTAAAAGAAAACAAACGCGGTGATAATTCTTCCATAACTGCGCCATGTACTGGACAGGCGAAGTTTTCGGAAAAAATCAACTCTTGTTGATAGGAATTAGGTGTATTTGTAGAGGTTAAATCGTCATTTTCATTTGCTATTTTTTCGCCAGTTAGGTTATACTTACTATCAGGCTGGACTCCACCTGTCTTACCCAATGTATCATTTAGGAAGTCTACCACCGCAATTCCACTGGAAAGACGTAAGCAAGTAGTTAGAGAATCAGATAGACGCTCTGCAATACCTGGTTTTTTAATTAGGCGGTCAATAACAATTTCAATAGTATGGGTATAATTTTTATCTAAGTCGATGTTGTCGGATAGCTCTCGAACCTCATTATTTACCCTCACTCTCACCCAACCTTCGGAAGCTAAACTAGAGAGTAATTTGCGATGAGTCCCTTTTTTACCGCGAATGACGGGAGCAAGGATTTGAAAGCGCGTACCGTCGGGCAAGTCCTGAATGCGATCGCACATTTGATCGACAGTTTGAGGGGCAATAGAGCGATCGCAAATTGGACAATGAGGTTCTCCCGCCCGTCCAAATAACAAACGCAAATAGTCGTAAATCTCTGTAACAGTACCCACCGTAGAGCGAGGATTGTGGGAAGTAGATTTTTGATCGATAGAAATAGCCGGACTTAATCCCTCAATTGCCTCTACATCCGGTTTATCTAGTTGTCCCAAAAATTGTCTGGCGTAGGCGCTGAGAGATTCTACATAACGGCGCTGACCTTCGGCGAAGATTGTATCAAAAGCTAGGGAAGACTTACCCGAACCGGAAACCCCTGTAAAGACAATTAAGCGATCGCGCGGAAGTTCTAAATCAATGTTTTTGAGGTTGTGTTGTCTAGCGCCACGAATGCGAATGGTATTTTTAGCGTCAGGAGTATTGGCAGAAGGAGACATAAAAGCAGCGCGTAATAGTCATTAATAATTTTAACGCTGCCGTCTGCTCATCACTTCTCAAGCATCGAAAGTAATCAGTTTCAGGTGACTGGGATTAGCAATCAATTCCTTGGCTAATAAATACCCCGCAATTGTCCAAGTTTGATACTTACGCGCTTCTTTACCAATTAAGCGACCATCGGGGCCATCGTAGTATTCAGGCCAGTGGTCTTCTAGCAATCTTCTTTCAGCAATTGCGATCGCATGATGGGCTAATTCGCCTCTATCCATTTTTTTAGCTGCCGCCGTCAACATCCACAATAAAACTGGCCAACTTCCGCCATTGTGATAAGACCAAGGACGATTTTTTGGATCTGCCCCTGTGACAATTCTCCATTCAACATCTTCTAAAGCTGGATAACAAAGTTTCATCGGCATTTCACCAATTAAGTCACTCCAGCGCAATTCAATTAAGTTTAAAATTCTATGAGATTGTTGCTCGTTAGCTAAAGAAGAGACAATCGCCATCAAATTACCCAAAGAAAAAAACCGACAGTCTAACTGACTTGGCCCTAAGTTTCCCGCTAAGTAGCCCCCAGCTTCAGGTAGCCATTTCGCCAACCGATAAAAAGGGATAGAGTCAGAATAAATATTGAACTGATTGAGGGCTTCTTCGCCATACTCCTCTACTTGAAAGCGGTAAATTACATTTAATCGCTCGGCATCTAACCAGTAATTTTCCCGGAGTTGCTTAATTAAGGGATCTAAGCGGTTACGCACAGCTTGAATAATTGCTTGATTTTCTTTAATTGGAGTTAGCAATTCTAAGCTGGCTTTTAAAACTGCATAAAATAACGATTGAATATCTAAGGGATGTCCGTAGAGTCCTAAACGACGGTCAATCATACTCGCACCATCAGGAACTAACACCATTGGGTACATATCAAAGCGAGTAACTAAGCATAGTTCTAGGATTAATCTAATCCCTTCTTGAAGATCGCCACGAGAAGCAAACTCTTTACTTTCGGTAGAAATAGTATAAGCGCGTAATAAAATAATCCACCACAAACCCGCATCTGCTGGCGCAACTCTGCCGATCGCATGATCGCCAAAGTCAGCTTTTAAATATTCCTGCCCATTAGCAAACCCAATTTTAAAACTAGCTGGCATTAAGCCCCGACTAGGCTTTAAACAATCCAATTGGGTTGTTTTCGGTTGCAATTTTAGCGTTTCTTCCAAAAAGAAGCGGACAATATCTGCTTTACCTTTAATTAGAAACACGAGGGCGGAGGAAACAAAATCTCGAATAAAACACTGATCGTAGTTTGCCGCATCAATACCTGGATCGAGAGCGGCTATAGTGCCAATGGGTTTCTCGTGGTAATAAATCATTGACTTTTCTAGCGTTTCCCAAGCTTGTTCTTCGATTGCTAAAGATCGTTCGCTCAACTTCTCTCTGGTCCTCTTGACTTCATAGCTAGAGGATAAACAAAGATTTCAATTAGAGCAAATATTTAGGGCTTTATCTCTATTTTGGTTGAGGTTTCAGCTATTGGGATAGTCTAGGATCTTTACGGCTTGGTTCAGCCAATACAAATCGAAAGAGGTTAGTTAGATGAAGCTTGCAGGTAAAATTGCTGTAGTCACAGGTAGCGGTCAGGGAATCGGTCAAGACATTGCAATTAGTTTAGCCGCCGCCGGAGCGAGTGTCGTCATTAACTATCGTTCTGACATTACTGAAGCTGAAGAAACTTTAAAACAAGTGGAAGCTACGGGAAGTAAAGGCTTAATTGTTAAGGCAGATATTAGCGTTGTTAGCGAGCTTCGTCAGCTAATTGATTCAAGTATCGAATATTTTGGTCAACTAGATATCTTAGTAAATAATGCCGGAATAGAAACTCATGCACCTTTTTGGGAAGTTACCGAGGAAGATTATGACAAGGTGCTAGATATCAACTTAAAAGGTTGCTTTTTTGCGACGCAATTTTTTGTGCAGCATTTGATGCAAACAAAGCGTACTGGGAAAATTATTAATATTAGCTCCGTACACGAAGAATTACCTTTTCCCAACTTTACGGCTTACTGTGCTAGTAAAGGCGGTTTAAAGATGATGACTCGCAACTTAGCTGTAGAATTGGGCCCTTACGGCATTACTATCAATAACGTAGCACCAGGGGCGATCGCAACCCCTATGAATAGTAAACTATTAAACGATCCTACCGCTCTAGGCGCTTTGCTCAAAAATATTCCCCTCAATCGTTTAGGACAACCTAAAGATGTCAGTGCGATTTCTACTTTTTTAGCTTCTTCTGACGCTGACTATATAACTGGCTCGACATTCTTTGTCGATGGTGGGCTACTTTGGAACTATCAAGAGCAGTAATAAAAATAACTCCTAGCTGATCGATTGCTAAAGAGTGTGCGATTCGTTGGTTAGTAAATCACGGTAAACAGTCCGTACATAACTAACCCAGCCAAGACTCCCACATCTTGCGCTGAACTCTCAGATTGATGTAGGTGAAAGCCCTACCCGCCAGGTTCAGGCGTGACTCCCTATCTGCCCACAGTGAGCAAGCTCGATTCTTGCAGGCTGTAGCTGGGAACAGGGTGCAATCAGACAACTGTTATGAGTTGACACTGGCGCTAATGGGGCGTTCTCATGGTGAAACCGAGCCTAGAAAAGTGACCCAAGCAAAAGCAGGGCATAACTCAAAAACCCTGACTTCATCAGAGATAATACCTACTGCAATATGTTCTCGTTAGCAGTTTGAACCCTAGGTATCTGATGGTCAAAATGGCTACACCTAAAAGAACTAACAATCATCTGAGGGAACGAATAAAAACGAATCAAAGGTCTAGGAACGGTCGAGTTCCAAGTAGGTAAGACGAGATACGGAACCCCTTTGATTCGGGTAGGATGCGGCGTAATTGCCGCAAGATATTCAGAAGACACTTTACGGAGTACGAGCATGATTAGGCACAGCGACATCGCTAGTGAATCTTGGAAGACATTACCTTGGAAGCAATTCCGACGTAATTTATTCCGCCTACAAAAGCGAGTGTTTAAAGCAGTTCAAGCAGGCGACAAGCGAAAAGCAATGTCCCTTCAAAAACTTATTCTGAAGTCCAAAGCGGCTAGATTACTGGCAATTCGCCAAGTAACTCAGCTAAACGCTGGAAAGAAGACAGCAGGTATCGACGGTAAGAAGTCCCTCACCTTTGAGGAGCGATACGAACTAGAGAAATCGCTGAAGGCATCGAGCAATAACTGGAAACACCAGAAATTGCGTAGTATTCCCATCCCTAAAAAAGACGGCAGTACCAGAATGCTTAAAATCCCAACTATCGCGGATAGAGCTTGGCAATGCCTCGCAAAATATGCCTTAGAACCAGCACACGAAGCAACTTTCCATTCTAGGAGTTACGGCTTTAGACCTGGTAGGTCGGCACATGATGCCCAGAAAATCCTACAGATTAACCTAAACTCCCATGCAAATGGAATCAATAAGCGGGTCATCGAACTCGACATTGAGAAATGCTTCGACCGGATAAGTCACACAACCATAATGGATAACCTTACTGCCCCTAAAGGTATTAAGTCAGGAATATTCAGATGCCTAAAAGCCGGAATAAACCCTGAGTTTCCAGAACAAGGAACACCGCAAGGTGGTGTGGTTAGTCCTCTACTAGCCAACATCGCATTAAACGGAATTGAAGGTCTACTTAGATATCACGAGGATACTAAGAAAAGAATAACCAACAAAACCCCAGGGAAGTACATTATAGAACCATCAATCCGCTATGCAGATGACATGGTAAGTGCGACTCGATGTCGCATGGTTTGAGTGAGAGACTCATAGGAACAACTCTCCGGCTAAGTGTCCAACAAAGCTGT
>NZ_PVWN01000144.1 GCF_003003885.1 Chlorogloea sp. CCALA 695
GCGTGTTCTCTTATTCTTGAACAATTATTGCCGCGTATTAGCGTTTGCAATCTCTCTTTCTGTTCCAGAAAGGGAAATCCTTTTGCAGGCATTGTCCCCTCCACCCCTTGCCCAATCAACTTTATATATTATACTTTTTTAAAGTCTATTAGCTTATCGCTCTTTCATCACTCTAGGCAGAAGAAAATAGGAAAAGCTCGTTTTTAGAGGGGCGAGGAAGAACACCTTGGAGCTGATTCATTAGAGCAATAAGTGTAGAAAAACCAATTGACAAATGTGTTATTGGAAATACGATTAGCCAAGGCTTGAGCAAATTAAACAAGACAAAAGGTTGGATGATCAGACGTAAATTATTGAGTAAGTTTTTCCATCCTTGTCCCTTATCCCACCAATCATGCGTGGAGAACTTGGTAATAAGTTGAGCTTGGACTGGATTTGCCTCTTGCTCATCCCGATTATTTAGAACTCTGGCATGAAGACTGACCATAAGATACGCACTCATTATTAATTCCCACCACTTTTCGATTTGAGAATAATCTGTTACGCGGAAGTCTGCCCATCCCAATTCATTCTTACTTTGTTTCAACCCATACTCAACCCAATTTCTTAAACCATATAAATTTCCAACTTCCTTATACTTAATCCCAGGAACTTTCGTCATTATGTACCAAGTGGAATTCTGCGGTAAAGTTTCTGTGTTTGTAGTAACTTGCCAGTACTGAATCTGACAACGCTGACCAAAAATTATTTCTCGAATGTATCTTTTCTCTTGCGTGCCATTAGAGAAAATCCGGTCATAAGTACGCCATTTGTTATGCCTAACTTTCTGTTTCTGCGGTAGCCATACGCTATGATTGCTCCGAATTGCCACCACACGCATTCAGTTTTAATTCATACAGCACGCTCAAAAAGTTACTATCACTCTCGCCATACAAACTATCTGCCAATACAAGCTTGAACTTCAATCCCATTGACTGGAGTTCTCGAATCATCAAGGCGGCAATTTGGGGCTTGCTTAAATATGTATCTTCTGGCAATAATCTTTCTCTTGGTTTATAAACTCTAAATAATAAGGGAAAAGTCATTCCTTCCAATAAACCGTATGCTGTAACCGCTACGATTCCGTTTTCAATTTTTCCCAGATTCCCAATATACTGTCGTTTGACATAAGAAGTTGCCCCGCCTTTCTTTCTGTCTCCCGTTTCATCAATAATTAATTCAATCTCTCACCCAGCTAAGGCTTGCAAAATCAAATTTAATCTCACATCTCTTAATTCTTTTACTTGCCATGGTGATTCGGTTAGGAAATGCAACAAACCTTGTTCATTATTTAATCCCACTGCTTTAGCAATCGCAGGTAGTGTTTTACGCTTAATTTCAGAAATCATTCCCACATGAAGATACTTAAACGCTTCAAAACTCCTGACCTCTGGAAATACCTTTCTATACCATTGACAGTAATCATCAACGAATTTTATGGTTCCGGTCGACTCTCTTGGCTCAGTCATATGCTAGCTAACGCTTTGCAGCACTCTATTCTATTATTATCTTACTAGAGTGATGAAAGAGCGTTATGCTCGTTAATCAGGCTTTGAACTAGATCGTTGCTAGATTCGTCACGAAATACGTATTTGTTTAGATCCCCAAAACTCATGATGAAATGGGCGATGCAGGGGGCAAATCCTAGTCTTTGTAGCGCAGAGATGCTATCGTCTTGCATGAACTGAAATAGTGGAGCTTGAGCGAACTTTGCTTTTTTGATTTCAATGATATTCAGAATATCTTGAAAAGATGCAAATTCAATAACAGAAGGAAACATATCAGTAATTATTAGATTCAAAACTACATATTTGCTCTTTTTTGTTGATGGTTGCTAAAAGCTGACCACCTACAATTGCTAAGGTAATTGAATATGAGTCTATTTGTCGTTACGGAAAATGTCGGGAGTTAGTAACTATTTAATTTAAAAAACTCAGATTGACTCATCCAAATCCTGGTCTTGCGGCAATAATATTTTATACTCACTCGACCACAAACGACACTTTACAAAGGATATCTTTGCTATCTCATTACTTCTGGAAATCTCAGGTAGAATTTAGTTTATTCATAATTGCATAATTGAGCGTTGAACTACTTACAACATATAAAGTTTACTCTTTAAGCAGGGCAGCGATAATCGATAGTTTCTCTAAGCTAAGAAAGCACGATCAAGAATTTCTCTAACAAACTGGTAAACCTCTGGTTCGTCTGATGCTCTTGATCCAGCAACGTTAAGATTTACTATGCCCAACTCCAAAAGAAATAACTGAAATCTATTAACAATATCGACATCAATTAATTTTTTACATAAGTGTATATACGGCTTTTTGGATTTTTTAGCTAATTCAACAGTTAATAAAGTACCTGCAAAGATTTCTTCAGAAATTGAAAATACAGCAGTTCCATCAGAGTCACGGACATTCCATTGAGTCCGCTCAGAATACTCAGATGATAGTGTTTCAGTTAAGTCATAAGCTGATAGACATTTAACTTGTAAGAACTTTATTTCCTTTATTACGGAGCTTTCTATTCCAATTAATTACTAAGT
>NZ_PVWN01000145.1 GCF_003003885.1 Chlorogloea sp. CCALA 695
GGACCAGACGGTAAGTGGCGCAGTATCGACAACAAAACCTTTTACCAAAACAAAATGCTATTGGGGCAAATCTACCGCAACGAGTTGGCGTTAGAGTGCCGCAAATTAGGGTATGAAATAGAGCTTCACCCACAAGAGTTATTTGAGATTAAAGGTTATACAAGGGAACAGATTGAGGGCTTCTCTAAACGGCATGAGCAAATAAAAGACAAGCTGATAGAGATGGGGGCGCAGCTCACCACTGAAAACAAAGCGTGGGCATGGCGCAAGACCAGGGCAAAGAAGAATCACGAGATTAGGCGTGAAGAAAAACTCCCTTATTGGCAAGAAGAAGCAGACCTATACGGCATCACACACCCCATTCCTGTTCACGGGCAAGCTGTGGAGTCCACCTCAAAGGAGCAAGATGAACAAATTGCGGCGGAAATCAAGCTAGCAGTAGATGCAGCAATTGAACATTGCTCCGAGCGTCAAGTTGCATTTACAGGCGAGGATATTGAAAAGTTTGTCACCGCCGAAGTCAAGCCATTTAACATCAGTCAGTTAGAGCAGGCAATCGCCCAGCATCCTGAACTAATCAAAACTTATGATGAGCGACAGTACACAACCCAAGCAGCTTTAGCTAGAGAACTCGCTACCATCAAGCTGATGCAGCAGGGCAAAGGGCTATGCAGCGCGATCACTCTTGCAGAAACTATACACAACTATTTAGCAGATAAAAAGCTAACTTCGGGACAGCGTAGCGCGATCGCCCTTACAGCTACGACTAACGACCAATTTATTGCATGGCAAGGAGTAGCAGGGGCGGGGAAGACCTATGCCCTCAATGCTGTAAAGCAGGTAGCTACAGCACTGGGTCAGGTAGCACCAGAGTATATTATCAAAGGCTTTGCCCCAAGTGCAGAAGCTGCGAAGGTACTGGGGGAAGAATTGGGAATTGAAGCTAATACAGTAGCGCGATTACTTGTTTCCAAGCAGAGCGAACAACCTCCACCTAACCAAATTTGGATTGTGGATGAAGCTGGATTATTAAGTGCCAAAAACGCCCACGCTCTATTGGAAAGAGCAACTCAAGAAGGAGCAAGAGTGATTCTTGTTGGTGACACGCGGCAGCTATCGGCAATCGAAGCGGGAAATCCCTTCAAAAGCTTGCAAAGCGCAGGAATTACTACAGCGTACCTTGACGAGTCCTTGCGTCAAAAGCCACCAGACTTACAGAAAGCTGTAGGTTTAGCAGCGAATGGTCAAATTGGGAAGGCGCTTTCTCATTTGCATCAATTAGAGCGGATTGAAGAAGTAGCTGATGCCGAGGAAAGAACTGCTAAAATGGCTGCTGACTATATCAAACTACCACCCAAGGAGCGCCAGCAGACATTAATCGTCGCAGGGACACATACAGAACGCTGTGCAATCACAGAGGAAATTCGTACTGCGCTGAAAGAGGAAGGAACGCTAGGTTATGGCGTAAAAGTAACTCAACTAAGAGCTAAACAAAACCTCACCGCAGTACAGACCCGCTATACCCACAATTACAACGTAGGTGATGTAGTCGTCCCTGTACGTGACTACAAAAGATTAGGACTTCACAAAGCTTTAGCCTACAAGGTTGAAGCACTAGAGGGTGATAAGCTCCATCTGAGCGACTTGGCGGGAAATCAGTTAGTTGTTGACCCGATGAAGTTCCGCAAGACGCTATACAACCAGGAGAATATTGACATTGCTGTAGGAGATCGCCTGCGGTGGACTCGTAACGACAAAGAACTCGGTCGCCGCAATGGTCAAGAGTTTACAGTGATTGGCATCGAAGGGCAAACAGCAACAGTTGAGTTGGAGGGTGGTAAAACTGGCACGATTGACCTCTACCAACCGTTGCACTTGGATTATGCCCTGGTTGCGACTACCTACTCGTCACAAGGAAAAACCGCCGATAGAGTATTAGTTTCCTCCACCTGTGATGCGACAGTAAGCTCCGAAAGCGTTTATGTTGCCATCAGCCGCGCTAAATATGACCTAAAAATCTACGCTGAAAATGTAGATTTTCTGTTGGAGCAAGCACAGGAGAGCAAGGCTCAAAAAACGGTACTGGAACTATTGCAACCCTCCTCTAAAGTACAAGTTGCAGCAGCAGAGGCAAGGGCTGGAGCTTCTTCGGTTGAGCAAGCGGCGGATGTTCCAATAACACCAAAACTAAGTCGTAAGGACTCCGCCCCAGTTATAAGTATTGAACGACCCCTCAAGCGTCAAAATCAGAAAGCAGCACTCTTAGCGCAAAATCCCATTGTTAAGAGAGAGCCACCCAAGCAGTTAGAGGTATTTTGGCAACCCACCAGCGCCGAGGAAGCTCCATCTCATATTGAAGTAAAGCATTGGCAGGAATTGATTAAGGACAGCGCTATTCATCCAGACATTGCTGCTGCTAACTTCCGCAGCCTACAAATGGGCAGTATTGAGCAGGAGCATGAGGCTTGGGAATACTTGATGTACTCGGACAAGCTGGAGCGAACCAACATTGGGCAACTAACTACTGGAATGCTCAAGCGATACGCCCATATTGATGCTGGCGGTTGGTGGTGCAATTCTGGGGT
>NZ_PVWN01000146.1 GCF_003003885.1 Chlorogloea sp. CCALA 695
GGATGGAATGGAAGCTCGTAGTGTCAAAGGTGGTTATGCCCTAGAGCGTTTTAAGTTTAATTCCACCTGACTACTTACCTATCAAGTTATTGATGGAACAAATCTAAATTTCCCCTAGGCTATTCTTTGAGTATATGTTCTGCCAAATAAGTAATGCTTGGGTAATTACACTGAAATTAATTTATTGTAAGGATGAATTAAGCAACTATTCCGCGTTCTTACTAATTACATCTAGCCGATTGGCTGAATATGATGGGCAAGTAAAAAATCCTGTTCCACTATTCAAGTTAAATAGCTTTTGTTAAATCGCTAGTAATCGAATAAGCAGAGGTAAGCAAACTGATCCGTGATGAAAAGATCACACGCTGATTTAATCCAAAAACAACTGATGACATATTCGGTAGTCACTTACTCCGAGACGGTTTGGAACCCCTTGTTTCTAGTTCATTTAAAAGTTTATAGTTTACTAACATGAACGAGAATGATAATGACTGACTGGTTTAGATTTGTTTTAAAAAACTAGGGATACGGATGGCAGAAGTAGCAACAAAACAGAATAACTCAGACTCATTTGAGCAGAAACTATGGAAAACGGCGGATAAGCTGCGAAAAAATATTGATGCTGCGGAGTATAAGCACACTGTCTTAGGATTAATTTTTCTGAAATATATCTCTGATGCGTTCCAGGAATTGCACAACAAGCTGATTGCGGGAGAGGGGGATTACGAAGGGGGTAATCCAGAAGATCGGGATGAGTATTCGGCGGAGAATGTATTTTTTGTGCCAGTTGAGGCGCGGTGGGGATATCTTCAGGCACAGGCAAAGCAACCCGATATTGGTAAAACCGTTGATTTGGCGATGGGAGCAATCGAGCAGGAAAATAGCAAACGGTTAAAAGGGATTTTGCCCAAGGTATACGGACAGCAGAAGTTAGACCAGAAATCTTTGGGCGGATTAATTGACTTGATAGGATCGATTACGTTAGGGAATGCTGAAGCACAGTCACAGGACGTTTTAGGGCGAGTTTATGAGTATTTTTTGGGACAGTTTGCTTTAGCTGAAGGTAAGAAAGGAGGGCAGTTTTATACACCGGAAAGCATTGTTAAAGTTTTAGTAGAGATGTTAGAACCCTACAACGGGCGCGTTTTTGACCCTTGTTGTGGTTCGGGGGGAATGTTTGTCCAAAGTGAGAAGTTTGTCAAAAATCACCAAGGACGTTTAGATGATATCTCGATTTACGGACAGGAGAGCAACGAGACGACTTATAAATTATGTCGGATGAATTTAGCAATTAGGGGTATTGACGGCTCAAATATTAAGTGGAATCCTGAAGGTTCGTTTCTCAATGATGCTCACAAAGACTTAAAAGCGGATTTTGTCATTGCTAATCCTCCTTTTAATGATAGTGATTGGGGCGGTGATTTATTGCGAAATGATGGGCGTTGGCTGGATAAAGACCTTGTACCCCCTGTTGGAAATGCCAATTTTGCTTGGGCATCTCATTTTATTTATCACTTAGCACCCACAGGTTCGGCGGGTTTTGTGTTGTCTAATGGTTCGCTGTCGTCAAATACAAGCGGTGAAGGAGATATTCGCAAGGCTCTAGTGCTGAAGGATTTTGTGGATTGTATTGTCATGTTGCCAACGCAGCTTTTTTACAATACGGGTATTCCTGCTTGTTTGTGGTTTCTTAGTCGGTATAAGAACGGGAATAAGAACCGGGATAGACACGGTGAAGTGTTGTTTATTGATGCTTCAGAGTTGGGTTATATGGTAAATCGGGCGTTGCATAATTAAAAGATGATATCAAGGGAACACATCATGCAATGCCCTGAATGTAGATCGACCCACATCCGCAAGAATGGACATCGAAAAGAAAAACAAAATCATATCTGTGTCGATTGTCGTCGGCAGTTCATCAATAACTATCAACCCTATCAAGGGTACAGCGATGAGATGAGGCGCGAATGCCTGAAGATGTATGTTAATGGCATGGGATTTCGTGGCCTTGAACGGGTCAAAGGAGTGCATCATACAACCGTAATTAGCTGGGTTAAAGAGGTAGGAGAGTTACTTCCCAATGCTTATAATCCTGACCAGATTCCCGAAGTGGGCGAACTAGATGAACTAGAAACCTTTGTCCGCTCAAAAAAAACAAAATCTGGCTCTGGACGGCAATAGACCACTTTCAAGCCGGAATTTTAGGTTGGGTGTTAGGTGACCATAGTGGTAAAACTTTCGCCCCGTTGTGGGAGATTGTTGCTACTTGGCAGTGTTATTTTATTGTCACCGATGGTTGGTCTGTTTATCCTGGTTTTATTCCTCCAGGCGAAAAGAATTGTCAGCAAAACTTATAGGACGAGAATCGAGGGGGAAAACACCCGTTTACGTCACTATCTAGCGCGTCTACATCGTAAAACCTTATGTTATTCCCAATCTCTAGATATGCTGGCTCACTCGATTCGGTTGCTAATTCATTACCTCAAGTTTGGTGATGTGCCTGTCCCTTATCGTGTTTAACTATTCATCTGTTCATTCAGCAACGC
>NZ_PVWN01000147.1 GCF_003003885.1 Chlorogloea sp. CCALA 695
TATTACTGATGAAAATGCTCTCAATTGGTTTCATCATTGTGGTCTGTTTTTCAGCCCTATTAAATAGCTCTTTTTGTAGCTGGTTTGATCGCAAATTGCTGTAAGTTATCGGTTTTTGAGGGTAGCTACTGGCGAGAAGATATGGCAGAAATATCTACCAAGCAAAAATTCGCAAGATTATTGGTCAGCAAGGCGATATTTAGAGGAATTTCTTACTCCCAGAGTAGACTTAGCTTTACAGATGAGAGAACAACACGAGACCGATCTAACACAGGTAAGTCCTTTGTTCCAAGAATCAATGTTAGTGAAAATAGCTGCTAAAGAGCCGAAATACAATCAACAAACGCTGATAGCAGAAGTTGTTGCCCTATTGCTAGCTGGCACCGATACTACGGCCCATACTTTATCTTTTGCAGTGGCAGAATTGTCCTTAAACCAAAGGGTTTTTCAGCAGGCGCAAGTTGTAGTCGACTCAGCTTGGAATCAAGGGGGCATTAATTTAGAAACCCTTAAAGAACTAACTTACATTCGCGCCATCATTAAAGAGACTTTGCGCCTTTATTCAGTCGCTTCTGGTTCGACTCCACTAGAAGCTACTCGTGACCTAATGATCGCAGATAAGCTTATTCCTCGCGGGACAAAAGTAAGCTGGTCAATGCTTGCTGCTGGCAGAGATCAAATAGTCTATCCTCAAAGCGAGGAATTTTTGCCGGAGCGTTGGTTAGACAAAAGCACCCAAAGTCCACTGCCAATGATAGATTTTGGCTCAGGTTCTCATCGTTGTTTAGGAGAGCATCTATCCATGATGGAATCAACAGTAATGTTGGCACTACTGTTGCGCCACTTTGACTGGGAGTTAGTCAACGCTCGTTCATCGGTCGAAAAGTTACAGCAGAACCTTTTAATTTATCCATCAGACAAAATGCCAGTGCGCTTTCAGCACAGAAAGTAAGAAAAGGGTCATTTGAAGGAGATGCAAGTCAACCGCATTGTCAAAGCTGCGGCGAAAAGAGTGCCAGGATTAGAGGAGACTGTAGCTGAAAATGTATCGCCGCACTGGCTGCGTCATGCTCATGCGAGTCATGCAATGGATCGCGGCGCTCCGGTTCACTTGGTCAAAGAAACTTTAGGTCATGCAAAGATTGCCACAACTGAGCGCTATCTTCATGCGCGACCAACCGACAGTTCTAGTCTGTATTTGGATTCATAAGAGCATCCAATCGACGAAATTAAAAAAGTATGGGATCATGTAAGTCCCGTGACTACTGCAAGGTATGACAGGCGGGGATGCAGCACTGGAGTAAAATGGCGCAAGTACTTTGCCTACACTTATATGCGGTTGTAATTCTAGATCGGTTAATGATCCAAGTCACTGCTATTCTAGAACAGGTAATATCTACGGGTCAGCCAGTCTTGGCTCAAATATAGTAACCAGATTATCAAGCCAAATATTTAGCAAGAGCGCTACTGAAGTCTTCATAAGGCTTAGCACCGACTATCGTTTCTGCCAACTCGCCTTGCTTGAAGATCATGACAGCAGGAATACTGCGGATACCAAATCGCTTGGCAACAGGCTTGTTAGCATCAAGGTCTAGCTTAAAAACCTTAGCGCGAGCGCTATACTCCTTTGCCAGTTGATCTATCAAGGGGGCAACGAGTTTGCAAGGTCCGCACCAAGAAGCTGTGCAGTCGACTACAAACAGTGGCTCGGTTTCTAGCAGTGTATCGAACTCGGTTTCGTTTTGAATATAAGCGGCAGTCATAGAGCTTCCTCTAAAAGTAGTATTATCCCACAACCACGCTACGGAAAAGGAACAATTATATTGCAGATTGTTCTGATTGAACTAATCACTGTATAACTCAAGAGTTATGCTAACCAAATATAAGTAGCGTTGCATCGGATTGAGGGAACACTTCTAAGCTTTTGATTGGCTGCTCCTTGGGAGTAAGTAGTCGCTTTTGTTGCCTTAGCAAATAAAATCAATGACCGAGAAGGGCGCTTCTAATTGGGGCAAATGCTCGTTCCAAGTGAGGGTAACTGGGTGGGTCACAAACTCTTTCACAGTCAGCAGTGCGAGGTGTTTAGCCACCGATCTTGATGAACTAATTGGGGCTGTGGCAAAAGCGGCAGGAAGGAGCAGCCCATGACTGGAGAAGTCCAGTGGTCAGCAGTTGAGATTCACTGTCCAAGTGAAGGTTTGTTTTCATAATACTTTCCAATTGAACTGCTGCCTATCTGTAGGCATATTTTTGCCATGCAAAACGACTCCTCGAAGCGACAAGCGGTTGAATGTGGCATAATCAAGCTATGAAGACACAGCAAAGTGAGATGTATTATGCCTCCAATCATTCGTAATACGCTGATTCGCCTGAGTGCCTTGATCGAACAGATTTGGCGCGGATTGGTGCGGACGTTGAGCAGGCTGGGGAATGTGTTTGCCAAGCTGGCGGGGTTGAGCGAATTAGGCTACTACCTGGAGGAGAACGGACAGTCTGAGCAGGCGGCTCAATCTGTGA
>NZ_PVWN01000090.1 GCF_003003885.1 Chlorogloea sp. CCALA 695
GCTACCGCAATTCGTTTCGGCATGAGTCATACTTTTATTCTCCACCTTTATCATAATCTGTTATGCGGACATGATATGATTGGCTTAATTCAATAACAACAAAGCCTAAAATTCTTAAAAATTAATCTTTGCCTCGCAATCGCCTTAAACAGCAATTAGTTTGGCGATCGCATTGCTTTCCTGCTCTAATAAATCAGTTTGGGTCCTATAAACTAAATTACCTTCGCCGATGATACTCTGAGCCGCAAACTGTCGCGCATAGTCAACTTTACCTTGTACCTCAGCATCAGCAAGTAGCAGCGATCGCTCCTGACGCTGGGCCTTGCGATCACATATTTTCTTATTGTGCCGCTTCAGCCAAAAATATCGTCCCAAAGGTATGCCAACAAAAGCCGTGCCGTAGCCTAAAAGCAACAAACAGATATTATGAGCCAAAGGTAAAACGCTGCCATTCTCCATAATCTCTTTTACTAATAAGCTTTCCAGGTAAACTGCTCCAGCTAAATTGAGCATTCCAAGGATTGCACTTAGTGCGATTGCTTCCAGCACTGCCGTAGGCAATCGCACCTGGACTTGCAGCACTGAATTTTTGAGGAATTTCCTGAAGAAAATGTTGTGTAAATACTTCTTGCTGCTCGGATGCGGCGGTTGCTTGCAGTTCGGGAAATACATACACTAGATGTCCTTGGGGACTAACAGTTGGTTGCCCGTTAAACCTAGTTAGCACAGGCAACATATAGTCTTCGTACTTTTGAGCGTAGCCGGAGCTAATATCGTCTAGATAGGGCGCTATCTGCTCTCCTACCACTGCACCACCATTGGAGCGAATGACGGCGGCAATTGCTTTCTGGCGGGGTTTTTTCAAGTCTCCGTTGGGATTGCGATCGCCGAAGAGAAACGAGAAAATCGACTCAAGAAAGTTAAGCTGACTTTCTTCCTGCTGCTGCTCGTTTGACTGACTTTCTATTTGTCTTTGCTTTTGATATCGCCTATCGTAGTTTGGAGAGAATACATCGACCTAACCAGGACTAATCCAGGCAGTAAGCGTGAAATTATCATCGTTAGTGGTAATTTCGTGAACCATGATATTGACAAAAATGATTAAAGTAATTAGAGCAAAAGAGGGAAATAATAAAACTCCAAACGAAATGCGAAGAATCTATCCCACTAACTTAGGAAACCAGATATAGCAACAAGCAAGAAGGAGGAAAGCATCGAAACAGACTTTGAGGCGTTCCCAACGGACAACAAGTCGTCTATATTTGCGTTGAAGCCACGAGAAAGAACGCTCCTGCTGATAGCGAGGTACAGTTTCCGCGATTGGTCTACCTCTCAACTTTTTACCCTTCCACTGCCGTTTTTTGATCTGCGGTCGGATACCCTTAGTACGAAGCTTGTAACGTA
Source organism: Chlorogloea sp. CCALA 695 (assembly GCF_003003885.1). Classification (GTDB taxonomy): domain Bacteria; phylum Cyanobacteriota; class Cyanobacteriia; order Cyanobacteriales; family Chroococcidiopsidaceae; genus Aliterella. The sequence continues at coordinate 1,405 of NZ_PVWN01000090.1, forward strand.
GCCATTTAGCCTCATATCCTTTATCCGCCGCCAGAATTTTAAGACGACGTTTAGGATTACCTCGTTTACCATTGGCTAATCGAATTTGATTTAGCATCGGTAGGACTTGTTGCTTTTCGTCCCCATTAGCTGGGGTAGTAGTTGCCACCACTGGCATACCCTTAGCATCGGTGATACTGTGAATAAGTATTCCCTTGCCTTTGTATCCGTAGCCTACGCCTTCACCGCCACCCTTCCCAGGGGGAAAAAGAACCATCAACGGCTCCATACTTCCAGTCGATTATTCCTTTTTCCTCTGCTACTGCCAGAATTCGCGCTTTTAGTTTCTCCAATGTTCCATCTTCGTACCACCGCTGCAGCCATCGATGGGCAGCACTTTTTGATGCCCATTGTTCGCCTCGTGGTATGTCGCACCATCGACAACCAGTAATTAATACGTATAACTGAGTATTCAAAACGTTGCGAAATGGCGCGTGTGGCATACCACGCCCTCTTTTTTCTAAGAACTGAGGTAGTAATTCTTCAAACAACTTCCACTCAAGATCACTCAATCCCTCAAACCTACCTGCCATTTTGTCTTCTTTTTGTTTCATTTCAGCAATATAGCTGATTCTAGCTCATATTTTTGAGTTAGTGGGATAGGCTCATACCAACTGCTTAGTTAAAAGAAATTACTAGGTGCTTTTTTTTCGACTTCAATTTCGTTTTTTAGTTGACTCAGAGGCACTACTGTTAGCTGTGACACATACTGACTTCTACGTTCACGCAGATCAAGAAAATGTATCACGATATACCCGTAACGTCTGCCTCGGTAAAAACTGCGTGCTAGAGGGTTATTGTTTTTCTGATAGATCAGGGTGGAAGAAACAAAATCTTGAGCGATCTTAGAATCGTACACTTGTCGAATCAGGTTAATTCCGGCTGAATTCTTCGGCTCGAAATTGAAAGTCTTATTACTAGAGCGATAACCGACGAGTTCTCGGCTTACCAAGCCATTAGGAACCCAAACGGCAAAACTTAACTCGTTGCCAAGGCACTTAGATGTAGAGGACAAATCGGGTTCTACCGTTTGTAATTTAATTGAAATCTGGAGTCCAGCAATCAACGGATGATCCTGTGACCATTGTATTACTTCCCCACCGGTTTGACCTGGTAAAGCTGCGGCTGGTAGATTAATACAGGCACTAAGGGCGCAGGTTAAGACTACTAAAAAACTAAACTGAAACTTAGACACGTTAGTGTAGATGAGTTGAATCGGAAGCATCGTCGGCTTGTACCTGGAGATTTCAACGGTGTAACGTTGCTTATAATTAACAGTATATAAAGTTCAGTTCGTATAAACAGTAGCCGGAGATGTTGTATAAATGTTGATCCAAAATTAAATAGACAGTCCAAACTCGTATCTATTAATAAATAGTGCAATCACTAAATCGTGCAGGTAATGGCTCAGACGTGTTAATAAGGTATTAAATTAGTAATCCAAACTCATAACGGTTGATAAATAACCCAATTACTAGATCGTGCATTTCAATAGATTTGGAGAAGCATATTGTCTTACGTGCTAATCGTTTAATCCTCGTTCTTAAAGTTAAATGTTTGCGTTCAATTTTCTGAGTGTTAGACTTGCCAATAATATGTACTTGTCGATCTAAATATCGTTGATAGGAACCCCATCCATCCGTAAAAAATCGTGTAATTCCAAAGGGCTGGAGTAGTGCCTTTAATTGCACAAAGGCGGAGTCTTCATGAGGCGCAAGTACGTAAGCTAGTATTTTGCCTGAAGCATGGTCTATGGTATGCCATAACCATCTTTGCTGTTGCTTGGACTGGACGAAGCTCCACATTTCATCCATTTCTGCTGCTTGTACACGTCCTAAGCTGACATCAATTTGGGCGGAGTTTGTTGCCATTCAAAATTTTTCATTCACAAACTGTAGTTGGGAATTTTTTTGTAAGTTCCTGGGTTACTGTATTACGACTAATTTTTAACACTCTTGCTGTATCTCTCATTCCACTTCCATTGATTGCCATATCCGTAATCTGCTGTTTAACTTTAGGTAAGTAGCCCTGATAGGTATATTCCTGGATAAATGTACGGCGACAACATAACGGATTTTGGCATTGATAACGCTGCTTTTGTTGTGCTGTTTTCCCATGTCTAACTACGTTAATACTGTCACAACTTGGGCAGTGAACTGGCTCTAAAACCATTACTGAACTCGCGAAGACGATACTTTACCTAATTGCAGCATAATTTCGGAGCTAGAGCAACGCGTCTGAGCCATTACCAATCGTGCATAGCGACCGTCTTGGAGAAGCAAATTGTTCTCCGAGCTAAACGTTTAATCCGAGTCCGCAGAAACAAAAATGCTTGTTTTCTATCTTTTGAGTGTTTTGTTTTCCGATTTTATGCAAGGATTGAGCTAAATGCAGCGAAATTCGCTCCCCAATCATCAGTGTAAAAATGGGTAATTCTAAAGGGTTCTAACAAAGCTTTCAATTGTAGAAAAATTTCATCTTTACGTGTCCCAAAAACGTAGGCTAAAACTTTTCCGCTCTTACGCTCAATAGCGTGCCACAACCATCTCTGATTAGATTTTTTTGTAACGAAGCTCCACATTTCATCGAGTTCAGATTCCACCCCTGATGATATCTCCAAAGGTTTAAACAAGCAAATATCAACCACTATCGACTCGCAATTGCGTTGTTTTAAAATTGATAAATTCACTGATTGCAATTGGATTTGTTTTTTTAAACTCTTTAATAACAGTGCTAGTGCTAACGTGTAATACTCGCGCTGTATCTCGAATTCCACTGCCGTTAAGTGCCATGTCTACAATCTGTTGTTTTACTTTTCGGGATTGACCCGGATAAGCATAATCTAAAATGAATGTTCGACCGTCACAAGCTTGTTCCCGACATTGATAGCGTTGCTTCCTTTGAGGAGTCTTCCCATTTTTTACAATATCTACTCCCTGACAGTAAGGACAATGTAATACTTGTGTAATCATGGCTAATCTTAATACCGTTGATTCTACTATTTTTATAAGTTTAGTTTAGTCTATCAACAACTTTGTAACATTTCCTCTTCTTAATCCGGTACGCTATGCAAGTCATAAGAGTTTCGTTCGCAAGGCAATTTTTACTTTGTCACCCTTCAGAAGCTCTGCGTAGTTTTCTGGAGTGTCAATGTCTGTAGCGCCTTCAGGAAAAGAGATCCTAAACACTTCCTGGGCGTACCTTTTAATCACCTGTTTTGCTCCTTCTTTGTCCTTTAAAGTTGTGAGTTCGCAAAACAAGCGCTCGCTAAATAAAGCTGGTACGCCTAGGGTTTCTGCATACTCGCAAGCAATAATAGGCTGATTTGCCGAATGGTATGCTAAGGCAAGCTGATTAATAATCTCGGTAGAAATGAAAGGTTGATCGCAAAGTGTGACTATGACTGCTTCTACGTCTGGGTAAGAAGTCTTTAGCTCTTGAATGCCCACTCCAATTGAAGAACTTATCCCTTCATTCCACTGCAAGTTTTCTACTATATGAATAGAAAGCTGGCTAATATCAGACTTAATAAGTTGGGCATAAGCGCCCAAAACGACAACAATTGGTCGGCAGACAGAGGCAATAGCAACTTCTATGGTGTGACGAAGTAAAGTGCGTTCTTGATAGCTCAACAATTGCTTGGGTGTACCCATACGAGTTGATGCTCCGGCAGCTAAAATGACAATCCCAATGTTTTGGTCGTATTCTTCAATTCCATTCATACGCTGACATACCTTTTAGCTGAAGGGTTTGATTGAATACCCTGCTTGGAAACTTGCTCGTGAATCGATCCCTTTCGTTCTCGTAGCTGGTTTCCTAAACGGTTGGTAATGACAGCTTGAATTCCGGCAATAATTGATAGAGCGATTTCTTCGGGGGTATCAGCACCAATGTCAAGTCCAATAGGAGCATATAATCTGTGTATTTGTTCTTTAGTTGGCTGAGTTCCTATTTGACGTAATTCTTCAAGTAAACGCTCGGTTCTGCTTTTGGGACCGAGAATACCTAAGTAGCAAACTTGCGATGGTAGGAGGATTTTGAGAAGTTCAAGGTCGTGTAGGTAGTTATGGGTCATAACTACAGCAACAGTGAGATCGCCTACACTGATATGGTCAGTGATATCTTCTGGACAGGATAGCACAATGGCATCCGCATCAGTAAACCGATTTTGTGTTGCTGTTGATTGCCGGGTATCGACAACTGTGACATTCCAACCTAGTTCTTTAGCAAAACGTGCTACTGGTAGAGCATCGTGACCCGCACCAAAAATTAAGAGGGATAATGGTGGCTGGATAACTTCGATAAAAACCTCTACTTCACCTATCGGCAATTGATAGGACTTCAAACTTGAAAGTTTGCGCTCTAATGCTGCGCGTGCGTCTTCAACTATGCTTGCTGCTACAGAAGGTGAGAAATGACTAATAAAACTGCCGTTTTGTTGCAACATTAAACGAGTTCCAACTTTCTCCTGTACTGGGCCTGTGACGCTGACTAAAGTTGCGACTACACCCAATTGGCGATCGCCATAGCACCTAGACAGAAACTCTACATAATCTGTTTGCTTAGGTGTAATTGGCTCAATTAGAACGCGCACTAAGCCGTCACAGCCTAGTCCCAGTCCCCAGACAATATCTTCATCAGAGGTTGTGTCATAGGTTACTACTGTTGGTTGTTTTGATGCCATTACTTTTTGCGATCGCAAAGCGACATCGGCTTCTAAACAGCCGCCACTAATTGTCCCTACACTACAACCATCTGAAGTTAGCAGCATCCGCGCCCCTGCGCGACGATAGGTAGAACCTTGGGCTTCAATTACCGTAGTCAGGACAGTTGTTTTGCCTTGGCGGTTGCTTTTTTCCAGTTCTGCTAAAATTGCGATAAATTCCTTCATTTTTAGGGGATATTCGCCTTTTAGGTTAAATTAATTTGTCTAGGGTAATTGGCAGAGAACGAACGCGCTTTCCAGTAGCATGATAGACCGCATTAGCGATCGCCGCCGCTACGCCTGTAATGCCAATTTCGCCAATTCCTTTAGCTCCAATTGCGTTAATATGGGGGTCATTTTCTGCCACAAAATACGCTTCAATTGCTGGAATATCGGCATTAACTGGTACGTGGTACTCGCCTAAATTGGGATTGACAATACGCCCAGAACGGTAATCGGTTATAGTTTCTTCTAATAGTGCCATGCCAATACCCATCGTAATCCCACCAATTAATTGGGAATTTGCGGTTTTTCTATTCATAATTCTTCCTGCACCAAAAGCCCCAACAAAGCGGGTTACACGAACGTGACCAAAATCGGGATCGACACGCACCTCGGCAAATTGTGCGCCAAACGAGTGCATTGAGTATTTTTTATTTGCTTCGTCGAACTTAGCATCAAAGCTGGCTTCCACCATCTTCAAATTATTGCGTTGGAGAATCGATGCGTAGGTTTCGCTTTTAGTGCGATCGCTCTTGATAAATATCTCGCCATTTTCCATGGCAATTTCTGTAGCAGGAATTTTGTAAAGCGGCGATCTTCTATCGGCGCGGGCTATAGCTAATACTTTTGCCCGGACTGCTTGCGTTGCCCCCTCAACTGCGGTTCCGACCGAAGATATTGTCGCTGAACCGCCGGAAACTGGCGCGCGCGGCAATTCTGTATCGCCAAGCTCAAATCGCACCCGTTCGACAGGGATTCCCAATACATCAGCGACTACTGGCGGTAATGCTGTCGCCGTACCCGTACCCATCTCGTGCGTACCGCTTTGGACAACGACGCTACCATCAAGCATAATTTTGGTTACAGCAGTAGCAGGAAAGTGATATACAGGGTACGTAGCGCTTGCCATTCCCATCCCTACAAGATACCGACCATCGCGCATCGAACGCGGTTCGGGGTTTCGCCGCGACCAGCCAAACTTTTCAGCCCCAAGCGCGTAAGATTCTTTGAGCGATTTACTCGACCAAGGCAATTTGGTTTCGGGGTCGGTGTCTGCGTAGTTACGCAAGCGCAACTCAATCGGGTCTAGCTTTAACTCATAAGCAAGTTCGTCAAGGGCAGATTCAAGGGCAAATGTTCCTGAAGCTTCGCCGGGGGCGCGCATAAACGTGGGCTGACCTTTGTTTACTAGCACGACTCGTTGCGAAATTTGCATATTTTGACAGGCATACATCATATGAGTAGCCTTTGTGAACGGTTCAACGTATTCACCAATTGCTTCAGGGCAACTATCAGAAATACCTTGATGAGCGATCGCAGTCAATTTACCGTCTTCTTTGGCAGCTAGAATAACTTGTTGCTCGGTTTGCGCCCTGTATCCAACGCCTGTAAACATTTCTGGGCGCGTCAAAACTAACTTGACTGGACGACGCACGTAACGAGCGGCTAAAGCAGCTAGGGGGACGTGCGACCACATCGTACCTTTACAGCCAAATGCCCCACCAATAAATTTGCAGACAACGCGGACATTTTTTTCGGGAATGCCAAAAGCTGCCGCTAGAGTTTTACTCGTACCAAAAATGTTTTGTGTAGAATCGTAAACCGTGAGGCGATTTCTTGACCAAACGGCGGTTGTAGCGTGTGGCTCCATTGGGTTGTGGTGTTCGACGGGTGTGGTATAAGTTTCTTCAACCCGCACTGTTCCTTCAGCCAAACCTTGCTGAAAATTCCCGCGTAGCACATCTGCTGGTCTTCGCGATACTTTGCCTTTAGGCACAACTGCTCGCTCTCGCAGCTTCTCCATCTCAATTAAAGGCGGTTGTTGGGCGTAAGTAACCCGGACTAATTCGGCGGCGTGGGTGGCGCGCTCAAAGGTATCGGCAACTACCACACCGATATATTGACCAGCATGATAGATATTACTATCGCTCAAAGGAATGCGGTTCTCGGCTGCACCTCCTCCGGCGGTATAACCTGGCATAGGTTTGAGTTTTGGAGCATTGGCGTGAGTGAGAATAGCAAGAACTCCCGGTGCTTTTTCTGCCGCACTAAGATCGATACTCTTGATTGAGCCACGAGCAATTTTACTGTCAATTAGAACGGCGTAAGCAAGATTCTTTTGCGGATATTCTGCTGAGTATAGTGCTGTCCCCGCAACTTTTTGGCGACCATCAACCCGATCCATCGGCTTGCCTGTTACTGCGTTCATTAGTTTATCTGCTTGAGTCATACTGCTGTTCCTTCTGTTGCTATAGTCAGCGATCGCACAATTGCCCTTTTTCCCAATTCCACTTTAAAAGCATTGTGTTTGTAACCTTTTGCCCCCTTCAAAGTCGCTTCCGCCGCCGCTTGAAAAGTCTGCTCGTTGGGTTTTGCACCTATCAAAATTTTCTCGGCTTCCACCGCTCGCCAAGGTTTATGTGCTACTCCTCCCAATGCCATCCGCGCATTTTGAATCGTACCGTTATTAATATCGAGGGCAGCAGCCGCCGAAACTACTGCAAACGCATAGGATGTTCTGTCTCTAACTTTGAAGTAATGGGAATTTTCCGCAAAGCCTGAATTAGGTAAATCGACCGCCGTAATTAGTTCGCCTGGTTGCAGTGCTGTCTCAATTTGGGGCGTATCTCCAGGTAAGCGATGAAACTCCGCAAAGGGAATTGCGCGATCGCCTTTTGCTCCCGATACCTGTACCACCGCATCGAGGGCTGTTAATGCCACACACATATCGGAAGGATGAGTAGCAATACAACTATCGCTTGTACCTAAAATCGCATGGATGCGGTTATATCCTTCAATGGCGGCACAGCCAGACCCAGGTTGACGTTTATTGCAAGGCGCGGATGTATCGTAAAAGTAGTAACAGCGAGTTCTTTGTAGCAAATTGCCACCAACCGATGCCATATTTCGCAGTTGTGGCGATGCCCCAGCTAGTAAAGCTTGGGACAGTAACGGATAGCGCGTGCGGATTAAAGGATGGTTGGCAGTATCGCTATTTTTTGCCAGCGCTCCAATGCGTACACCGTTAGATGTGGATTGAATTTGCGCTAACTGTATCCTTGTAATATCAATGAGGCGGTCTGGTTGTTCTACGCCTTCCTTCATCAAATCGAGGAGATTCGTACCGCCAGCGATAAATTTTGTTTGGCTGGTGGCGGACTCAATGGCTGTGCTGATTTCGGTTGCACGTAAATAAGCAAATGGTTTCATAGGGGAGTTAAAAGGACAAATAATCTTTTTAGGAATTGGCTTGACTTACTTCCTGCACTGCCGCCACAATGCCAGGATAAGCACCGCACCGACAGATGTTGCCGCTCATGCGTTCCGAGATTTCCATAGCGGTCAATTCAACTTGTCCTTGCTTCCTGACATCTGCTGTTACTGCGCTTGCTGTACCTGCTTTTGCTTCAGCTATAGCTGCCACTGCCGAACAAACTTGACCGGGGGTACAATAGCCGCATTGAAAGCCGTCATGTTTAATAAATGCCGATTGAATGGGGTGCAATTGGTTTCCCTGCGCTAACCCTTCAACGGTGGTAATTTCTGCATCATCGTACATAATTGCCAGCGACAAACAAGAATTAATGCGCTGTCCATTGACTAATACTGTGCAAGCACCGCATTGACCGCGATCGCATCCTTTTTTCGTTCCCGTTAGACCAATGCGATCGCGCAGTGCATCGAGTAAAGTCACTCGTGGTTCTATTTTTAAATTGCGTTTTGTGCCATTGACTCGCAGCGTTACATCGACTACTTCTGGTGCTTGGGTTGGTACGCTCTGGCGACGAGGGCTTGTTTGCGCCCAAGTTTTGGTTGTCAGATTCCCCAGCACAGCTACTACTGTACCTGAAATCATTATTTGACCAAACCGTCGGCGTTTTAACCTGATTCTCATAATTTGCACATTTAAAATTACTTAGTTTGAGCGTAAATAATAAAAAATCACTACTTCACAGTTTACGTATACTTAGCGTGTAGTGCAAATTTAACTTAACGAGTTAAATCTGCTTATCTAAGATTAGCTGGAACTTCTTTGGGAATAGTCCATAAGTAGATAGTAGAACCTTCTTTTGTTTGCACAACTCGCTCTGGTTTCCACTCGCCCATGTCAAAATCGTGGGGGACAATGCGAGTACCAGGCTTGAGTTGCTTAAATAATTGAGGTCGCAACATAACATTTAGTTCGGGTAAAAGGTAAAGCGTGACAACAGTTGCAGGACTAATATCTGTTGTAAATAAGTCCTGATTGAGAAACTTAACGCGATTAGTTACGCCAGCTTTTTGAGCATTAGCATTAGCTTCTTTGATGCGTTCGGGGTTAATATCTATACCGAATCCTCTAGTCCCAAATCTCTGTGCGGCAGTAACAGGAATCCGTCCATCACCACTACCAAGATCGTAGATTACATCGTTTTTTGTCACTTTAGCTAAGGCTAGCATCTCGTCTACAACTTCCTGTGGCGTAGGCACATAGATGACATCAGGTTCGCGCAAAGGAGTTTGAGTAGTTGTTGGCGTTTGAGAAACCTGAGCATTGCTCTGGCTTGAAGGAAAGCATCCGGTAATCCCAACACTAGCAATACTTACACTTGCTATCAGTAAACCTATTGCGTGTTTAATTTGCATGATTTTTGCCTCTTTTTAGTATTAAGTCCTAACTTGGTTGTTTTTTTCTACAGTAGCAAAGCTAGCTGGAAAAGAGTGTAAGCTAGAAAGAAGAAAATATTGAATCGTTGCTCAACATAAATGG
>NZ_PVWN01000091.1 GCF_003003885.1 Chlorogloea sp. CCALA 695
AGCAGGCATTTAAAAAATTGTCCCCGTGCAGAAAACACATCTCTTTTATCTTATATTTTATTGTAACCGTCTACTTAATAGACCAATTGGTGGCAGCGTTGTAATTACTAAAGGGGGCAGCATCCTCACCAAAAATCACATCTTTGACCCAGTGCAGGCGATTCTCAATTCCCCAATGCTGACGAATTCCATGGGCAAATGTAGTAGCTTTTGAAACTAAGGAGCTAATGTAATGATTAGTCTGGAGATATTTCTTTCCTGAGCGGATGCCGATGCGTTCTACTTGAATCAAGCTTTGTACTCCTACCCAATCGAGGTCAATGTTCTTCAGTTCATTAAAGACCTTGACGATTCGGCAGGTAGTTCGACCTCGGATTTTCTCAATATCAACAAACCGATTGCACGGCTTTTGATGTTCGGCAATCGTCTTAAGTTGGGTCAGTAGTCGAGGTTGGTTACCTTTGACGGTGACAACGTAGTCGTTGCCGCCCTCAATGATCAGCTTAGTAGTTTTTTTGGCAGTGCAAGGCATCGAGAGTGAACACCACTCCTTCTAAATCCAACGCTTCCAGCATTGTTTGCACCACTTTCAACTCACTATCCTGTTTCGACTCAAACTGTTGGCTCTTCAGCACTATTCCTTGTTGTCTACTATAGAGTGATACCAAAGAAATGAAATTTTGGTAAGCCGTGCCTGGTGCGGTGACTGTTCCTTTAATGCTCTTACCATCCACCGCTACCCATTCCCCAGGTTCGAGAGTGAATGTGCTGTTGACCCATTGCTCAAACTGCTGTGCCAACGTTTGAAAATCGCATTTTCTGTAAAATGCGGCGAAAGGTAGTGTCTGAGGGTAAGCGAGTTACTTTTAGTCCTAGTTGCTCGCTGACTGCCTCGTAGTGGCGTGTCCTGAAGTCCTCCAGTGCGTAGTAACTTCGGCATCCACTGATGGTTCCCATCACAACTAATAGTAAAATTAGCCACAGTGGATAACGTCTACCTTGAGCAGCCCGGAAATCTCTAATTTCTTGAAGTGAAGTGATTAAGTTTGTCCCCATTTCCTTTCTTCAACTCGTTCTTCTCAGTCATTCTAATATTTCTTTAAGCAACGAATTATCCCTGGGGTAGGATTGCCATAGACATGCCGATGGTACATCAAACCCAAAAAAGATGGTATAGTGTTCAGTTTGTACAAACCTTGACCGAGAATGGGCGATCGCACCACTTGTTCGAGAAGTCTATACCATCCTCGATGTTCACCCATCCCCGCAACCAACGGACCGCACCAAGTAGGAGCCGCTAAAACTACCCGCGACCAAATAAGAGGCTGTTTTCGAGCTAGATGCATTACATAGCCAGCAGCATGACCCGCAGCGATCACAGAAACCGGGGCATTAAAAACAGTTTTGACAAAATCTTGCAGAAATTGCTGATATAGTGCGGGCTTATAGTCTAGTTTTAGACGGGATGACTGACCAAATCCTGGCCAGTCAACGGCGACAACTTGAAATTTTTGCGCTAGTAACTCCGCCAACTCCCGCATTTCGGCGCGTGTAGAAACGGTACTAAAGGCTGGTAGGAGTAATACTGGCGCTCCTGCGCCCAAGGTTTCGTAAACAATTTTTAACTTTTGTTCTTCCCAAATCCAGTGATATTCCGTAATTGTGCCACCAGTTCCAGCAGCAGTAGAAGCAGAAATGATCGAGGTTGACATAAGACTATATTCCTATTTTCAACTTTTCAACTTAAATTAGACAGTTGGTTAGTTGCTCTTGGAGTTGGGCAGCATTTAAGTTGCGCCCAATGAATACCAATTGAATGCTGCGTTTTTGTTGCCATTGATCTGTTTGTAACTCAATTCGTTTACCACTGAGTTGAAAGATATGGCGTAAGCTACTTTCTTTGAACCAGATAATGCCCTTAGCCCGAAAAATATTTTCATTTAGGTCTTCCAAAAATTTTTGGAACTTTACTACACTAAAAGGGCGATCGCTTTGGAAAGAAACCGACATAAAACCATCATTAGCCAGGTGATTGGAATGATGATGATGGTGATGATGCTCATCATGATGGTGATGGTGGCTTGAATCCTTAGCAAATGCAAATAATTCTGGCTGTGAGAACCCGACATCTAGGATGAGCGGTAGTGGTACTTTGCCGTACTGAGAGCGCAGTATTCTTGCTCCTGCTTTAACATCACGAATAACATCCTCCAATTCGTTAACTTTTGTTTCTGAAACTAAATCAGTTTTATTCAGCAGAATAATGTCGCCGTAAGAAATCTGATTAAGGGCTGCATCACTCTCAAAGTGATCTTCAGTAAATGTTTCAACATCCACCAAAGTTAAGATTGCATCAAGTCTGGTTAAATCCCGCAACTCTTTACCTAGAAAGGTCAAAGCAATCGGTAATGGATCGGCGATGCCTGTGGTTTCTACAATTAAATAGTCAATGCGGTCATTACGTTCTAATACACTATATACTGCATCCAACAAACCATCGTTAATTGTGCAACAGATACAGCCATTGGTCAGTTCCATCATATTTTCATCAACGGACACCAATAGCTGACTATCAATATTGATATCACCAAACTCATTTACTAAGACAGCAACTTTTAAATTTTGGCAGTTTTGCAGAATATAGTTGAGCAACGTAGTTTTGCCACTACCCAAAAAGCCTGTAATGATTGTGACGGGCATTCCTGTTTTGGGAATATCTAAGAGCGTGTTTGGTTTCGGTGCTGTAAGGTTAGTCATGGCTCCTTATGGTGTTAATTGAGCGCCTGAACAGACATAGTTAACTTGTGTGCCAGGGCCTTTTGCTTCATCATTTGAAAAATATTATAAAATCCATTGCTACGGGAAGGTGTGAGGCTGATGTTCAAACCAGTATCTTGAATAAAGTCTGGGGGGACTTGAATAATTTCCTCTGGTGTTAAACCGCTCAGTCCTTCAATGAGTAACGCTACCAACCCTTTAGTCAATTGAGAATCAGAATCGCCTTGAAACTTAACTTTACCGTCCTCCAAAGTGGCAGTGACATAAACTTGGGAAACGCAGCCAGGAACTTTGTTTTCTGGTACTTTGTCATCGTCGGCTGGAAACTCCTGGAGGCGTTTGGCAAACCAAATCAGTAGCTCGTAGCGACGCTTTTGATCGGGTTGACGCTTAAAGCGTTGGATAACCTGCGATAAAGATGCTGGTAAAGGATCTGCGGTAGATGGCATAGTTAACAAGTTTATTTAAAACGTAATTGTGCTTAGAAAGTTGCGAAGTCTTCATGAATCTGCAAGGATTCGCACTTAATTTTATCTGTCTTCATTGCAGTGGCTATCTCGCTTGTATGAATTTCCAACTGAGCATCTGGCAATGCTTTAAACAAAAGATGCTGTTGGGGAAAAACAACGCGCTCAAAATACCAATTAGTAATGTTTGTAATTCGCACAATCTGGATAAAATTGGTGGCATTAATGTAGTCACAGATTATGCGGTGGTTGTATTGAGAAGGTAATAAATCGAATGTTTGAGTCATGGTCATACCATAATTGCTCCGATTAACTTTCAGGCGGCGGTGGAATCTGAGTCAGAATCCTTTTTCTCAAAATTTCTGGATCAAGTCATTAGTATTTAACTAAGTTTCACTCACTATCTGTCTCAGGAAAACGGCTCGGTGTAAGTGACGGGGTTAATGCAGTAATAATGCGGGAGATGTCAATTTTGCCGATGTCATAGTAACGCAGTGACAGTCTTCTCCTTAAGTTATAATAATGATTATCATTACTGTACAACTAAATCTACTCGTTAGAAGATTCTAGAGATAATTCCATGAAAGTTCCACTCAAAAGTCAAGAACAGATATTGATGCTACTCAAGCAGCTAAATCATGCTGTTTCTGCCCAAGAGATTTATATTGAGTTACGAAGTCAGAAGCAAAGCTTAGGGTTAGCAACGATTTACCGCATCTTGAAAACTCTGAAACTTCAGGGGATGATTAGAGCGCGCAGCTTAAGCAGTGGCGAGGATCTGTACAGCCTAGTCGAGCAAGACAAGCACTACTTAAATTGTTTACAATGCGGTCAGTCTGAGCCACTCAATGAATGTCCAGTTCATAAACTAGAGGCACAGCTACATTCCTCTGGGCAGTTTGAAATTTATTATCATACCCTGGAATTTTTTGGTTTGTGTTATTCATGCCAGCATCAGTCGGGGGTTAAAGTGTGAAATCAAGTCTTATTTAGTAGTCTAAGACGATGGAGCAGGTTGTGATTGAAATCCCTTGCTGCCGTAACGAACAGTTCTAAAGTCAACTTGATTTGTAAAAGGATTGTAGAGAGTGTAGGTTGCCACAAGTGGCGATCGCCCAACGTTACCCACGCCAATAATTTGCAAGGGTGTAGTAGTTGCTGTTTGCGGTAGGGCTTGACTATCGAGGGTTGTTACTTGCTCGGTGACTTCCCCGGCAATAATTTGATAAAGAAAAGTTTGACCAGATCGCCCACAAAATAAATTATTTGCCTGCATTCGTTGAGTGCGATCGCACATTACCAAGGGTGGTGTTTCCGGTGTCAATTCCTCATCAACTGCCACCGTACTACCATGAATTAGCAGAGAGTCGAATTCAAAAAAACCAAAATCCAAGTTTCTGATCCACTCCACTGTAGTTCTAGAAACAGAATCCCAGAGTAATTTAACTGCATTCGCTCCATATTTCCTAATCAAATCGACAGGTTCGCTGGTTGCACCCAAGCTATGTAAAATCAAACATTGTTCTTCCCACCAACCTTTGCAAATCATGGGTTTGATTTCGTTGCGGTGTGGGGAGCGCAGTCTTTGCACCAATTTTTCGCTGTCTGGAGTTAGTCCCACCACATCACCGAGGATGTATATTTCTTCTACCAAACTTCCTTGGCGTTTAATATCTGCAAGCACAGCTTCATAGGCTGTCAGATTACCTTGAATTCCGCTCAAAATTGCCCACTGAGTCATGACTTCTACACCGTAATTTCTGTAAATGAAATTGATTCGCTCAGGCTGCAAACGCCAGCCAGCCACTAAAAACAAATGCTGTATAGAATCGAATCACGTTCTTGAACCCAGACTGCTGAAGTAACTCAAGGGTTCGCGATTCTGGAATGCAATGAAGATGCTGCAACGTACCGTTTACCAATTCTGTCAAAAGTTGTGGTTCCATGCCAGCCATCTTTGCCCGCGTTTGCCAGCCTTCGACGAGTAATTTGAACGAGTCAGATTGCTTGTCGCCTTGTAGATCGACCAACAGAAACGGGCTGCCGGGTTTGAGGCGGGAGGCGATCGCCTGCAAGTAATTTTGCTTGGAGCTATCGTCTGGTAGAAAGTGCATCACCAAAAGGCTGGTTGCTGCATCGAACGGCTGGAGCGGAAGATCATCAATCACACCTTTGTGCAGAGTCACTCGTTCACTAATGCCTAGCCTTTCAACTTTAGACTGAGCAACTGCCAACATCTTCTCGGACGGATCAACCCCTGTAAACCGCCAATGAGAATGCACATTGCCTAAAGTCTGAAGCTCATTACCACCTCCCGCACCCACGATTAAAATGTGGGCATCGTCGGTTAAGTGATGCTGAAACAAAGCAGCGACCATACTAAACAATGCATCGTAACCTGGAATACTTTGACGAGCCGCCGTATCGTACTCGGTGGCGGGTAAAGCAGAGTGAGCATCGAAGTCAAACAGTTGATTAGTCATCTTAGCGGGTACAAATGTGAGTGGGATCTTCAGCGCGTTCGGCGTATTCTAATCCTTTGGCTAAACGCCACGCGAATATTGGCGGTAATCCTTTTTCAATAATGGCGGCACAAGTTTTTTGATAGTCGTAAGGTACTTCTCGCAGGGTGACTTGTTCGGTATCAGTGTCGTAGATGACGTAAGTAGCATTTGGTCTGCCGTGGCGTGGTTCTCCTACACTCCCAACGTTGATAATTCGTTTGACAGGCGTAGTGAAAGTTTTTTCAGATGCGCTGCAATCAGCACTGCTCACTTTAATTTGAATCTTGGCACTGTCTAGGGTGCGGACGTAAGGAACATGAGTATGTCCGCAAAATAACACATCTGCATTGCTGCTGATTACTCGTTCTAATGCGGTGAATGCGTTAATTTCTGGCAGCAAATACTCGTGATTGCTGTCTGGACTACCATGAACAAAACACAAGTTATCTTGGCGTAAGACAAGAGGAAGTTGAGCAAGATAGGCTCGTGTTTCTGAATTAACTTGCTCGTTTGTCCATTTATGAGCAATTTCGCTGCGCCTTTCGGCTAATAGCGAGGGATGATGACATTCACAGGCGTTAACTCCCTCAACTATATCTTCATCCCAGCATCCTTGACAGGTGGGAATGTCTAAGGAGCGAATTTTGTCTACAACGGCATTTGGATCGGGACCATAACCAACTAAATCACCGAGACAAAAGATACTTTCAGTTTTTTGTTGGTCGATATCTAGTAATACAGCTTCTAGTGCTTCAGAGTTGCCATGAATGCAAGAAATTACAGCTATTTTCATAAGTTTGCTTCTGCTAATTCTTGTTTAATTTGTTGTTGATAGTGTCGGATTGCCGCTTCAGATAAGCAGCAATCTTTTAAAGTCTGGGCGATCGCACTTTCATCCAAGTTTTCACCCACAACTTCAACGCCGCTAAAGCGCTGGGGTTGTCCTTCTAAATGCCGAGACACATTTAATTGTTCAAAATCGCTTTGTGCTAATCCATCTACAAAATCTGCGTAAAGAAGTCGCCCATCGACAACATCAAAAATTCCCTTGGCTCTTTTTACAGCACCATAAGCACCTTGCGTCAGTTCGTACCAAAAAACCTCTAGACTATCAGTATCAATAACTTGACCAGTCAAAGGAAGTCGCCACATCACAGGTGCAGCGAATTCTACAAAACTTGGTACTCCCACCACCAACTGATCTGCCCATTGATGCCACTCCGAATTTTTAGAAACTGGTGGTACGATCGCCACACAATGATAGGAAAGAGGATCTAACAGTTCTCCTATTGCTGCTAAATTTACGTGAAAACCTAATTCAATATAGGCAGATATTTCATCTTTGAGTGCCAACAGTTGAAACTGGTGACTATCAACAAGAATTTCAACTTCGGGTACTTCAATTGCTAGGCGTGTTTGGTCAATGGGTACAGAGTCAGTTGCGGGGCTAAAATACAGCCCCTGCTTGTGGGACTGCGCCATTTGCTGTCGAATCCAGGTAGTTTTTCCCACTCCCGGAGGACCAGCTACAACAGTGATAACTGAGCGAGTCATAGTATGATAATGATAATCATTTTTAAGATAGCATAATTCAGTATGTCAGTCACATCCGTATCCATACCCAACCAAACTGACATTGCGATCGTTGGCGCAGGCCCTCATGCCCTGACTTTGGTAACACATCTGCTAAAGAAGCGCTCCTCAGCTAGTCGTTTCCTTGTATTTGAAGAAAGCGGTACTTGGCTGCATCAATGGCAACACCAATTTGCGGCTTTGGAAATTCCTCATTTGCGCTCTCCAGTAGTTCACCACCCTGATCCAAACCCCTACGCCTTGAGAAAATTTGCCGAGTTGCGCTCCGATGAGCTATTCCCGCCTTATGATTTACCTGGAACTAAGCTATTTCAAGATTTTTGCAACGATGTGATTCGCCGTTTCCAATTGCAGGAGCGAGTTGTCAAAGCAAAGGTAGTTCGGATTGAGCCACTATTTGACAAATTCCGTCGCCGTTTTCGCCTTTGGTTACTATCGGGGCAATCAGTAATTGCCCGACGAGTTGTTTTTGCTAGTGGTAGTGGTTCGCCTCAACTCCCTGATTGGGTGAGTCGAATCGAGAGTGACTATCCTCAAGAGCGCCTTCTGCACTCTCAGCAAGTTGATTTACGAGGTTTGCATCTAGCTGGGGAACGGGTGTTGATCGTTGGCGGTGGTCAAACTTGCGGGCATTTGGTGGTAGGTGCGACCAATTGTGGAGCGGAGGTACAGTTGATAGTTAGACGGCAACTGCAAGAAAAACTATTTGATGCCGAACCTGGTTGGCTAGGTCCAAAATATCTTAAGGGCTTCAGGGCGCAAAATGATTGGGAGAAACGGTGGGAGTTAATTCAACAAGCCCGCGATGGAGGTTCTATGACACCAGCAATGATGACTCAATTGCGCCGGTTGATGCGGAATAACCAACTGAACATTTATCAACAGTGTCAAATAGTTAAGGCAATGTGGCAAGCCAACAGTTGGCGAGTTTATTGCCATGATGGAACTGAGTATGAGTGCGATCGCATTTGGCTAGCCACTGGCACAAGGCTGAATATTATGGAACAACCTTTACTCGCAGAAATTTTAGATGCCTATCCCCTATCGGTAGTAAATGGTTTACCAGTATTAGATGAGTATTTGCGCTGGCGGGGTTGCGAGTTGTTCGTCATGGGTGGTTTAGCTGGATTACAGGTGGGGCCAGTAGCACGAAACTTATCAGGAGCAAGGATGGCAGGCGAACGAATTGTTCCAGCTTTAACTAAATTCAGTATTACTCTTTCCCAAGTTAAAACTGCCTGAGATTAATCTGGTTGTTAGTTGGCACTTTTAACTCGTTAGAGAATTACGGCGGCTATGATCTGAGGATTTATGAAACGCAATTGG
Organism: Chlorogloea sp. CCALA 695; assembly: GCF_003003885.1. Taxonomy (GTDB): domain Bacteria; phylum Cyanobacteriota; class Cyanobacteriia; order Cyanobacteriales; family Chroococcidiopsidaceae; genus Aliterella. The sequence goes on from NZ_PVWN01000091.1 coordinate 8,669, forward strand.
CAACCAGCATAGTTACCACAATCCTATAATTGCTCGTATTTTCTGTACGCTGTTTCTACGATTTTGGCGTTAAACATAATTTTAATATCTTCCCAGTAGCCTTTTCCAAGTAGCTGCTTGAAAAAGGCTACTGGCTCACGATTACTTCGACTCCAGCCTCTTTATCTCTGTACCAAGATAATAAATCTCCAAAATCTGCCGATAATCATACCCCTGAGCGGCATAAGTATAAGCCCCTGTCTGACTGATCCCAGTCCCCTTGTGCGCTCAATTGACGGTCGTCTGCGTCGCCTCGTACAAAGATTCAACTACCCCACGCTGAGAACTAAGGATTTCCCCGGCTGTCTCGCTGACTGTACGCCAACCGATTTTCTCAATACCAATTTGGACAATTGCTGTAAGCAAACTCAACAAACTATTTCCTTTATTTTTTGCCTAATATCATCAATTTTGGCAAGAATTATTTGGTAATACTTCTCTGCTTCTAAATAATCTAACGATGTGCGATCGCCCTCTATAACTAATGCTTTATATAAGTATCGCCAATAGTCAGCCAGTAACTCAGCCAAGTTTTGGATAGATTTTTTAATTGAGGGAACGTAGAAGTCAGCTATCAACTGAACTTCAGTAACTTTATCCCACAGAGGTTTACACTTATTATAAAAATCATCAGGGGACATTTCTGCACTGCAATCTATTGTTGCAAAAATTAGAGAAAAATCCAGCGCCATCGTCTGCAATAATCTATTACAGTTAATTAGCTTCTGTTTAACCCCTTGTTGATACCTTTCATTATTTTCTGCTTCCAGTTGCATTTTTAATTGTTCGAGTTCTCTTGCTTGCTCTTTCTCAAGCGTTTTTAAGATAAAGAATCCAGTTGATGTAGCAGAGATTAACAAGGTCAAACCTATAAAAAACACTGTAATCATAAATCCCTCACTAAATATTTTTGCTACCGCTTCGACTCTAGCCTTGCGTTCGCCACCCCAGGATAATACACCCCCAAAATCTGCCGATAATCATACCCCTGATTTGCATAAGCATAAGCCCCTGTATGGCTCATCCCCGCTCCTTTGTGCGCTCGATTGACGACTTCTTGGGTTGCCCCGTAGAGATTCAACCACACCACCCTGGTAACTAAGGATTTCCCCGGCGGTTTCCCCAACTGCCTGGTGGGTGGTATTGTACTCGGTGGTAATTCCTTTGTATGCCTGGTGTCTTTCCCCAGAAGTTACGTCAAACCACCCGTTAGCAGGACGGAAGGTATGCACCAAAGCATAAGACCTTGCCGCTACAGCCTGAGCTTTCAGTGCCTCCATCGGTGCGGCGGCAGACATCTCGCTACCCACGACTGATAGGAGGTACTGCTCTAAATCTACGTAATTAACCGTGAGTAGCTTATTTCCCTGGGCAATCAACAGTAATTTGCCTCTGTACCAGCTATTGCCGACAAATACGGCTCCACCCTCTGTTGGCTCAAGGAGCAGGCTCGAAGGTATTTGCCGATCTTGGAACAGGATAGTCGAATTACTAACGCTTACCTGAACTGCCTCAGATGGTGGCAATCGCTCCAGAACTTGCCCATTGCCATCAAGGATATTTGCAATAGTTGAAGATGCGATTGCAATACTGCTGACATTTTGGGCGAGCGCAACCCTAATGAAGATAGCTGGAGCAGTATATGAGCGCGTATTGGCTTTTTTGTTCGAGCTTTGGACTTTGGCTTTTGGTGGATGCTGTGGATGTTTCTGTACGATTACTTTTTGAGCCTGCTTTTTCGGTGAAGTTAGCGGCTGAGGAACATTGACTTTCAGCAGCGCGACTGGTGTAATTTGCGGTAGTGGCTTGAGTGGCGGTAGAGGTCGCTGGGAAGTGTTAACTATTGCTGTAGAAGATGGTTGCCCAGAGGATAGTTGTAAACACGCCAGGTAGATAACTGCCGCCGGGAAAAACCAAAAGAGATTTCGCATTCTTGGGTTAGATTCCACTCTTTACTAAATCAACTAATTTATCTCCGATTAAACAAGGATATTTAACCGTTCTAATTTGCTCGACTAAACTTTGACTCTTTAAGATATTTTCAGCGTAATTTTTAGCATGAGTCCCTAGAAGGATCGCCAAAAATTTCTCAAAAGGGTTTGATTGCGCATCCTCCTGTATTTCTAGAAAGTGATCGGTCGTGGCTTGCAAAGCATTGTAATTCTGCGTTATTAAAACAATATTATTATTTTGACCCGACTGCGAATTTAAGTAATGGCTTAGAAAGTTATTTGAATTTAAGTGTCTGAAGCTAGGAGCTTCATCAACTATGATACTGTTGGCGAAACATTACTTAACGTCTGAAATGCCGATTAACTGGTTAGGTCAGCCTGCTCTGGCAGTAGCATAATATAGTCTAAAGCAAATTATTCAAGGAGAGGATAATAGGATGTT
>NZ_PVWN01000148.1 GCF_003003885.1 Chlorogloea sp. CCALA 695
ACGCAACCGTCCTCCAACGGGGGGTTTGGGGGGAGGTTCCCCCAATTTCTGGTTTTTCTTAATTAATTCAACTAACCTAGAGCCAAAATGCAAATACAATTTAGAGAATTTAATCCCTTCGATCTATGGATTTGGGTAGAATTTAGTACCGTCCCGTCAGAAATGGAGAAAAAGTATTTAGAAGAAGCTTTTAACTCGTGGTTTTACCTAGGAAAACTCGGAGCATTTAACGCCGAAAACCTCCAAGTGCAAGACGAGGGATTAGATATTAGTCACATGAATTATGATGATCGCCGGGCGGATGACAGCTTAATGTCGCTCATGCACAATATGGGAGCCTTTGAGTATCAAGGGACTTGGGCGCGGTGTTGGTTTGATTTGGGAACCAGTGATGCGATCGCCCTAGATATTTTAATTAATTGTCTCACCCAATTAGATCGAGAATACCTACCAATGGAGCAACTGTATATTGGCGGTGAAAATGCCGACTGGACAGTAGAAGATAGCGAAAGTCGCCCTGAGTCCATATACGATTACAACAACTAAAAGTTATATGCACGTTGAAGGTCAAATTCGAGTTTTAGCTTTGGGATTGATTAAAAAGGATAATCGCGTTTTTATATCTCAAGGCTACGATCCAGTAAAGCAAAAAACTTTTTATCGAGCAATGGGTGGCGGGGTAGACTTTGGCGAAACCAGCATTGAAGCCTTAGAAAGAGAGTTTCAAGAGGAAATTCAAGCAAAATTAACTAACATTTCTTATCTAGGATGCTTAGAAAACCTCTTTACTTTTAACGGCAAACAAGGACACGAATTGCTCCAAGTTTATCAGTGTGATTTCGTCGATGCGAAGTTTTACGAATTAGAGAGTTTAGTTTTTGCTGAAGGTAAACGCCAAAAAACCGCCCTGTGGGTAGATGTGGCTTTATTCAAATCCGGGGAATTGTTGTTAGTACCAGAGCCATTTTTAGCATTGCTCTAAAAATAAATGCGATCGCCTTTTAATGATTATAGCGATCGCACTCTCGAGCAAATATTCAGTTTTTTTAGCGAAACATACTGCTTACGGACGTATCTTCATGCACCCGCCAAATAGTTTCTCCTAGCAAATTAGCAACTGAAAGTACCGTTAGCTGCTCAAACTGATGTTCTGGGGGAACGGGAACTGTATTTGTGACAATTACTTCTTCAAATAACCCACTAGATAGCCGTTCAACGGCGGGAGGAGAAAAAACGGCGTGAGTTGCACAAGCGTACACCTGACGCGCTCCTTCATCTCGTAGCAATTTTGCCCCCGCCGCAATCGTGCCACCTGTATCAATCATGTCATCTACTAACACGGCGGTTTTACCTGCCACATCGCCAATTACATTAAGGACTTCAGCGACATTATGAGCTTGACGACGCTTATCAATAATTGCTAAGGGGGCATCATTTAGCTTTTTAGCAAAAGCTCTTGCTCTTGCTACACCGCCGACATCCGGGGAAACCACCACAATATCGGACAATTCCTTACTGGCTAAATAATCAATTATTACTGGTGAACCATAAACATGATCGAAAGGTATATCAAAATAGCCCTGAATCTGTGCTGAGTGCAAATCCATCGCTATAACTCGGTGTGCGCCTCCTTGAGTAATCAAGTTAGCCACCAACTTAGCTGTAATCGACTCTCTCCCGGCGGTTTTGCGATCTGCCCTAGCATAGCCGTAGTAAGGAATTACTGCGGTAATCTGCCGCGCCGAAGCACGACGACAGGCATCAATCATAATCAGTAATTCCATCAAATGGTCATTTACTGGATTGCAAGTTGGCTGAATCAGGTAAACATCACAGCCCCGAATCGACTCTTGAACTTGAATATAAATCTCTCCGTCAGCAAATCGCTTACGGATCATTGGCCCCAAGTCCAGTCCCAAATAACGAGCAACTTCCTGAGAAAATGGTACGTTAGCCGAACCAGAGAACAAGCGTAAGCGGTTATTGTCAGTAATAACCGCGTTTTGAGTTGACGGCAGCGTCAAAGTAGTTGCAGATCGTAGCACAACAGACCCTCTAAGCGGCTTCATGGCAATCCTATCATCACAAGTTTATCTACTTCCTCAGCAATTCTAGGAAAATTTAATTATAAACTTGGATGAAGTTATTAGTTAATTTTAGTTTAAGAGTTTTGGGATAATTCCCCTTATGATATATCTTTGACAAATATTTTACTTACTACTCATGGCATAAATATGTCATAAAAAATACTTACTTATCAATCAAGGGTCAATTTGATTTTAGCTAGGGCGATCGCATCCGTCGAATCAATCCCAACTTTTTTTAATGTTTTTGACTTCAAATTCTTGCCCTGTCAGCAAATTCAGTAGTTGATATCGCCACTGGAGTAGTGACAAGGATTATTAGGGCGATCGCACTTACTAAAATAGTTATTGGTTTTGTCGTTAATCTAACCAATATTCTTTAATAATTATTTTAGTAGTAACTCAATTAT
>NZ_PVWN01000016.1 GCF_003003885.1 Chlorogloea sp. CCALA 695
TAGCTAGACTTGGGAGTCTTGGCTAGAATGCTTATGTACGGACTGATTACCGTGATTCAGCATTCAACGAATCGCACCCTCCTTATTCATACCGCATTAGGAATTGTTCATTGAAATTATTACCAATTACCAATTACCAATTACCCATTCATGATGTCTAACCCAAATAACTCTAAAACCGCTCTTTCGGGAAACTTGGGGGGAGCGGTTTCCCTCCCCCAAGTTTCCGCTACTCTAGACGCATTGCAACAGCTAATTGATATCGTTGCGAAACTTAGATCCCCTGATGGTGGTTGTCCTTGGGACTTGGCGCAAACTCAACAGACGCTAACACCCTATGTAATTGAGGAAGCTTACGAAGTAGTAGAAGCAATTGCTAGTGGAAACCAAAAAGAAGTCGCTGAAGAATTGGGAGATTTATTACTACAAGTTATATTACAAGCGCAAATCGCCACTGAAGAAAATAAGTTTAGTTTAAAGGAAGTTGTAGAAGGGATTAGCCAAAAACTAATTCGCCGTCATCCTCATGTATTTAGCAATGTAGAAGCAACCAGCATTGAGCAAATAAAGCAAAATTGGGAACAAATTAAAGCGGAGGAAAAAGGGGAATCTACAGCGAAAGCTAGTCAATTGAGTAGCAAACTCAGCAGCTATACGCGCACATTCCCGCCGTTACTAGCGGGGATGAAGATTTCTCAAAAGGCTGCCTTAGCTGGCTTTGAGTGGGAGAATGTAGAGGGAGTATGGGCTAAGTTTGACGAAGAACTAGGCGAATTTAAACACGCGATCGCCAATGAATCCATAGAACGACAACAAGCAGAATTGGGGGACTTGTTATTTGTTTTAATTAATTTAGCGCGGTGGTACAAAATCGATCCCAGCGTTGCATTGCAAGGAACAAACCAACGATTTATTCAACGCCTATCCCACGTTGGAACCCTTGCAGGTCGTCCGCTTACAGATTATACCCTTGAGCAATTAGAAACTATGTGGCAGCAAGCGAAAGCAACCATTGATAAAGATATTTAATAAATAAAAATCGCCTCAGCTAAGTGTTGAGACGATTTTTTGATAAATAATAGTTCTGTATAAAGCGATCGCAATAATTAACGGTAGTTTGGCGATGTCCCTAGTTAAGCAAGATTTGGCTCAGTAGATAATATTTAAGTATAAAACGATCAAGAATAATTAGCGGAAATCTGGTTGGTAGCCTAAGACGGTAGCTAGTAGAGTTACCGCAATAGTATAAACAAAACTGAAGGCGAAAAAGGTGTCAAATGGCATAGGTTTAGTTTGGGGTTAGATACTCGCAAGCCTAATAAGGCTTGCGATGTAAATTAAATCAGGAGGATAAATCTGTTTAACTAAGTTGATTTAATCATTTATATCTAGATTGATATCCAGTAAAAATACTGTTTTTTTTGATTGAATTAAAGCTATCTCCGCATTTTCTTGGTTGTTCTTTGCGAAGATGCAAAAATACGTGGTTGTATTTTAGATTAATCAAGTTGCGCCTTTGGCGGTGATACATACAACGATGATGGGTACAAAACTTGTTCTTGATGGGTTTGCAAAGTGCAATCCGATAACGGGTAAGCTACACAAGTAACGGCGTACCCGGCAGCTAATTCAGAGGGACGGAGAAATTTTTGTTCGTTTTGATCTACTTCACCGCTTAATAACTTAGCCACACAAGCGGAACACTCGCCTTGACCACAGCCAGAAGGTAAGCGAAGACCTGCTTCAACGGCGATTTCTAAAATATAGCGATCGCCTGGTACGGTAATAGTACAATCTAAGGCGCTCGCGCTATTGATTAACCTAACTTGATAAACTGTCATAGCTGTGAGGTATGCAACAAAAGACATTTTCTCAGCTTATAATCCAATACGCAAATCTTTCGTCAACATAGTTAAACTGGAAAAAGTGTTAGTAAAAAAAGCTTTATGACTCAAACGACGGCTCGTGACTTATTCAAAGCAGCTTACGAAAATCGTTACACCTGGGATGCAAACTTTCCCGGTTATAGCGCTGACGTGCAAATTAACCAAGGCGATGAAGTTTACAACGGCAAAATTCGCATTAACCGCGACCTTAGTGTAGACGTTGAAGGTATAGAAGATGAAACCGTTACTGAAAGCGTTTATACCCAACTGCGAGATATAGTCACCCACCGCAAAAGATCCCAGTTTGAACAAGCTCATGGCAAAAATGAGTTTACATTAGGCGCAAGCGATGAAAGTGGCGCAACCGAAATTTTGGTGAAAGGTGACTCAATGGGGTCTAACTACAAAATTCGCGGTACAGAAATTTGTCAAGTTAGCCGCGTTATGGGCAGAATGGCGTTTGTAATTGATACCCAAGAAAGCCTAGATACAGGTAATGGGTATGTATCGTCGCGTTACGATGTGGTTTTTCGCAATCCTCAGACTCAGGAAATTACTCGCACAATGAAGTTTAAAGATACCTTCGAGCCAGTTGGCAGTTACCATATCATGACTAATGAAGCGATTGAAATCTACGAAAACGGTACACGCACGACGACAGGGTTTAGCTTTTCTAATGTAAAATTGCTAGAACCTGCAACAGTTTAATTGGATCTAACATAGATATATAGATGCTTTGCAAGTTAATAGAGGGCTGAAATAATGGAACTGACAATCGATAATGTAGAAACAGTTTTGGACGAAATGCGCCCTTACCTCATTTCTGATGGCGGTAATGTGGAATTAGTAGAACTAGATGGGCCCATTGTTAAGTTGCGCCTTCAGGGAGCTTGTGGCTCTTGTCCTAGTTCGACAATGACATTGAGAATGGGAATTGAACGCCGTTTGCGCGAGATGATTCCAGAAATTGCCGAAGTTGAACAGATAATTTAAGGCTACTCAGTATTAGTTTTAAAGGCAAAAGGAATAATCCCTTTTGCCTTTTGCTATTTTACTTTCAAAGCGCGATCGCATAACGTTACTAATTGATTTTTTATGTCTCATCCCCTGTATGTAGCTTTTATCTGGCATCAACATCAACCTTTGTACAAAGGTCTTGATAGCAGCAACTCTGGTTCTCAACAGTATCGTTTACCTTGGGTGCGGCTGCATGGGACTAAAGATTATTTGGATTTAGTTTTACTGTTAGAGCGCTATCCTAAACTGCATCAAACCGTAAACTTAGTTCCCTCATTGATATTGCAATTAGAAGATTACATTGCGGGAACTGCTTTCGATCCTTACTTAACAGCGTGTCTGACTCCCGACGAAAAGATAACTAGGGAACAACACGAGTTTATTATCGAACACTTTTTTGATGCCAACCACCACACTTTAATTGACCCTCATCCCCGGTACGCCGAACTTTACGGACAAAGGCAAGATAAGGGTAGAAGCTGGTGCTTGGATAATTGGGAGACTCAAGACTACAGCGATTTATTAGCTTGGCATAATTTAGCTTGGATCGATCCTTTGTTTTGGGATGACCCGGAAATAGCCGATTGGTTGAAACGAGGACGTAATTTTAATTTAAGTGATCGCCAGCGCATTTATTCTAAACAACGCCAAATTCTTAGCCGCATCGTCCCGCAACATCGGCAAATGCAGGAAAATGGCCAATTAGAAGTTACAACTACGCCCTACACGCACCCGATATTGCCGTTGCTCGCTGATACAAATTCGGGTAGAGTTGCCGTACCAGGTATGGAATTGCCCAAACGTCGCTTTCAGTGGGCGGAAGATATCCCTAGACACCTAAAAAAATCTTGGGATATGTACGAGGATAGATTCGGACAAGCACCGCGCGGTTTGTGGCCCTCAGAGCAGTCTGTAAGCCCGGAAATGCTGCCCTACGTAGCCAAACAAGGTTTTAAGTGGCTTTGCTCGGATGAAGCGGTATTAGGGTGGACGCTGAAGCACTTTTTTAACCGAGATGGAGCGGGAAATCTGTTACAGCCAGAGTTGCTATATCGTCCTTATCGGTTAGAGACGACCGAAGGGGAATTAGCAATAGTATTTAGAGATCACCGTTTATCAGACTTAATTGGGTTTAGTTATAGCTCAATGCCACCAAAACGCGCCGCCGCCGACTTGGTGGGACATTTAGAAGCGATCGCAAATTCCTTAAAACAGCAACAAACAAGCGGTAGCACAGCCTTAGAGCAGCCCCATTTAGTTACCATTGCCTTAGATGGCGAAAACTGTTGGGAATTTTACCCCGAAGATGGCAAGCCATTTTTAGAGAACTTATACCAAGCTTTGAGCGACAACGAGCAAATTAAACTTGTAACTGTATCAGAGTATTTAGACCAATTCCCGGCTACAGAAACTTTGCCGAGCGATCGCCTACATAGCGGCTCTTGGGTCGATGGCAGCTTTACAACTTGGATTGGTGATCGGGCTAAAAACCGCGCTTGGGACTTGCTGACTGAAGCGAGAACGGTCTTAGCTAACCATCCTGAAGCCACCGAAGAAACAAACCCCGCCGCCTGGGAAGCCCTGTATGCCGCCGAAGGTTCTGACTGGTTTTGGTGGTTTGGTGAAGGACATTCCTCAAACCAAGATGCTATTTTTGACCAGCTATTTAGAGAGCATTTGTACAACATCTACCAAGCCCTGGATGAGCCAATCCCGTCTAGTATTCGGCATCCGGTAGAAGCCCACGAAGCAAAGCTAGATTCTCGCCCAGCAGGATTTATTCACCCCTCTATTGACGGCAAAGGCGACGAGCAAGACTGGGATCGAGCGGGGAGGTTAGAAGTAGGCGGTGCGAGAGGCACAATGCACCGTAGCAGTGCAATTCAACGTTTATGGTATGGGGTGGATCACTCTAATTTTTACTTGCGCTTAGATTTCCAAGCAGGAATTAAACCAGGGCGCGATTGTCCGCCGCAGTTAAATTTGTTGTGGTTTTATCCTGACAAAACTATGCACAATAGCCCTGCTCCGGTGGGAGATTTGCCCGACGAAGCGCCGTTAAATTATTTATTTCACCATCAGTTAGAGATTAATTTACTTACTCAAACTGTGCATTTTCAAGAAGCGGGAGACAACTATCAATGGCATCCTCGGTTTAGTCGCGCTCAAATCGGTTTAGATAAGTGTTTGGAAGTGGCGATACCTTGGGCAGATTTGCAGATTCCCCCGGATTATCCGTTGCGAATGACGCTCGTATTGGCGGAGGAAGGGCGTTTTAAAGCGTATTTGCCAGAAAATGCTCTAATTCCGATTGATGTGCCGTAGTTGCCGCTCTTACCGACCTCTTGACTCGCTCAAGAGGTCGTATTACTTTGGTACAAGCCACTTTCTAATAGTTTTATCAGCACTCGCACTAACTAGAGTTTGTCCATCAGGGCTATAGTCTACGGCAAAAACTGCGCCTTGATGTCCTTTAAAAGTATAGATGGCTTCCCCCGTGCTTAAGTCCCAGATTTTCACAGTTTTGTCATCGCTACCTGTGGCAATATGCTGATTGTTGGGGCTAAAGTCTACCCCATTGATGTCTGCCAAATGTCCTGTCAGAGTGCGGATTTCGCGCCCAGTATTGAGATTCCATAGTTTAATTGTGCGATCGTCGCTGACACTAGCTAATTGCTGATTGTTAGAGCTAATGGCGATCGCATTTACATCACTGGTATGTCCAACTAAGATATTTTGCGCCTTTAATGTCTTCAGATTCCAAATTATTACAGTTCTGTCTACACTGCCACTAACAATTTTTTTGCCATCAGAACTAATCGCAACCGCTAAAACTTCTCGTGAATGACTTTTAAAAGTATCTACTTGCCCTGTGCTTAAATTCCAGAACTTAACAGTTTTGTCATAACTACCACTAACAATTTTTGTTGCGTCAGGACTAATAGCCACACTATTTACATAGCTAGTATGCCCGGTTAAAGTCCGGTGCTGCCCTGACAAGCGCCAAAGCTTGATAGTTTTATCTCTACTACCACTTACAATTTGACTATCGGCGCTGATGGCAATATCGTAAACCCAATCGGTATGTCCTTTTAAAGTGCGAAGCAACTTTTGACTATTTAGATCCCAAATTTTTATCGTCTGATCGTCGCTACCGCTAATAATAGTTTTACCATCAGGACTCACTACAACAGTATTAACTTCCCCCCTATGACCCATAAGTGTAGAAGGCTGCTGGCTAGTCCAATACTTGTACCCGACAAATCCTAAAACTAAAAAAATCGCACTTCCCAGTAATAATTTGTAGCGCCAAGCAAAATTTGCCCTAGGATTTAGCGTAGTAACGGCGGGAAGATTTTTTTGGAGAGATCGCGCTCTAGTTTTTTGATTTCCTGTCAAACTAGGTGTATGCGATGGTAATTGCGTGGTATCAACAGCTAGAAATGCCTCAATTGTCCGTAATTCTAAAAGAACCTGCTCGACATTTTGATAGCGCTGCTGCATATCTTTTTGCAATAACCTGTCCAAAACTGCCGTAAGTTCTTGGCTTAGTTGCAAATTTAAGTGCTGCTGCCATTGTTTTACCCAACTATAGCCGTACTCTGTCCATAAACGAGAAGGAGAAATTTGAGTCAGTAAATGAAAACAAGTTACACCCAAGCTATAAAGATCGCTGGCTGGATAAGCCTCCCCTTCATTCATTTGTTCGCTAGAAGCATAACCAAAAGAGCCGATAGTTGTACCGAGGGTGGCGATCGCGCTAGTTGTAAATTGTTTGGATACACCAAAATCAATCAAAATTAAACGACGATCGCTTTGGCGGCGCATAATATTGTCGGGCTTAATATCGCGGTGAATTACTTGGCGATTATGAATAAACTGCAATACAGGTAATAAATCAGCCAACAGTTCCCAGATTTGCTGCTCGTTAAAAGCTCCTTGCAAGTCCAACTGTTGGCGCAAACTTTCCCCAACAATTAGCTGTTGAACTAAATATAAATAGTCATCTTGTTTAAAGTAGGCGTACAAAGCTGGAATTTGTGGATGTTCGCCTAATTGTTGCAACCTTTTTGCTTCTTGCTCAAATAACTGTGTTGCTTTATTTTGGGCGCTAGTACCTTGCAACTGCGGGACTAATTGTTTGACTACACACAATTCGTTAAGTTTATCTTGATCTTCAGCTAGAAAAGTCCTGCCAAAACCGCCACCACCCAAAGGGCGAATAATGTAATAGCGATCGCGCAAGGGTAATAGGTTTTTGCCACAACTGCTACAGGAATTGCGATCGCCCAAGTTTTCAGGGTGTTGGCAAGCGGGGTTGAGACAATAGCTCATAAAATCTACAATAATTCTTTACCCGTGAACTGCTAAACCTATTTTGGCTTATTGATGAACCTAAAGTGGAATTGCCCGATCAAAGAGGACGCGATCGCCTGTACGATTTACAAAGTAGCCAATTTTTGACGGCAAGGCATGGGCAGTATTTGGGAAATTGATTTTTATTCGCGTCCAGTTTTAGACTCTAACAACAAAAAACTATGGGAAGTCTTAGTTTGTGAAAGTCCTTTAACCATAGACACAGAGCTTGATTCGCTGTTTAAGTATTCTGAGTATTGCTCCAGTAGTCAAGTAAATTCTGCTTGGCTAAAGGCGGCTTTAGAATCGGCCATTGAGCAAGCGGGGACGACTCCAGTAAAGTTCCGGTTTTTTCGTATTCCCATGAATAATATGATTACTAAAGCTTGCCAAGAGTTGGGGATTCCCGCCCAGCCTAGTCGCCGGACTTTGGCACTCAATCAATGGTTGCAACAACGAAACAAAGAAGTTTACCCCCAAGAAACCGGGTATCAAGCTGCTACAAATCCCTCGGTAAGAGTGCAGATTTCTGATCCGCAACGCTTACCCGATGCTTTAATTGGGCAAAAATGGATAGTTACTAGCCTAACCGCCTCTGACTTAGCCCAAATGTCCCAATGGGATATTAGTTTTGGTGAAGCCTTCCCATTAGCGTTAAGCAACCTAACTTTAGATACTATAGTTCCTGGGATCATAATTTACTCTCCTAGAGCTATACCTTTAGCTGGGTGGATGTCAGGCTTAGAAATTGCCGCGCTCAAAGTGGATACTCGTTTAACTCCCACTAGATTAGTTTTAGAAACTGGTGCAAGCGATAGTTGGCTTTTGGCTAATATAACTAACCCCCAAACCCTACAAACAGCCCAAGAATTTGAGCAGGCAAAACAAAACGCCAACCAAGTACATTTTATAGCTGTGCAATCAAGTCCTGAATCAGAAGTTTTTGCTGGCTTTTGGCTGTTGCAAGAAATTAATCTTCCTTAAAAATTACTTTGGGATCAGGTGAATTACCACCAGAAATACTAAAACTAGCTTTTGGTATCATTCATAAATTTTCACAAGTGCAGCAAAGCGCATGGGTTCGGAAATACCACACTCGACACTTCTAGCAGAACAATTGCTAGAAATAGCAATTAAGTCTGGCGCAGAGGCGGCGGAAGTTTATCAATCAAAATCCCTTTCTCGTCCCGTGTTTTTTGAGGCGAACCGCCTTAAGCAGCTAGAGAGCGCTCAATCTGAGGGTACGGCTTTGCGATTGTGGCGAAATGGTCGTCCAGGTCTTGCGGTTGCTTACGGCTCCGTAGCGCCGCAAATTTTAGTAGAAAGGGCTTTAGCTCTTAGCCAACTTAACGAACCAGAAGCAATTGAACTTGCTACTAATTCTCAGCCAGATTATCCAAATTTAGGGCAGGATGTCGCTGTAAATCAGTTAATAGAGTGGGGTAATTGCGCGATCGCTCTGATTCACGATGCCTATCCCGAAGTGTTAGTTAGCGCTGAATGGGATAGCGATGTAGAAACTACCCGTTTAGTTAATTCCGCAGGCTTAGACTGTCACTACACCGATACAACTCTCAGCGCTGACTTAGCGGTGGAATGGATTAGAGGAGATGATTTTTTAAGCGTATTTGATGGACAAACTCAGCGCGATTGTCTTTATCCAGAAAAGATTGTTGAGCATATTTTACAGCGTTTAGCTTGGGCTAAAAAAAATACTGCCCCACCTACCGGACACGTACCAGTTTTATTTACATCCAAAGCCGCAGATATGTTGTGGAGTACGTTGCAAGCGGCAATTAATGGCAAAAGAGTTTTAGAAAAAGCTTCACCTTGGGCAGATAAATTACAGCAATTGGTAACTTCTAGTGCTTTGACTATCTTTCAGCAACCCGATAACGGCCCTTTTAGTTGCCCCTTTGACGATGAAGGTACGCCCACAAAGCCGCTAGTATTTATTCAAAACGGCGTATTACAGAATTTTGCTTGCGATCGCACAACTGGCAAATTATTAGGTACAGGATCGACAGGTAACGGTTTTCGTCCGGGTTTGGGGAGCTATCCTACTCCCGGCTTATATAACTTATTAATTCAACCGGGAAATGAATCTTTAGCACAATTGATTACTCAACTTGATGACGGGATTATTATCGATCAAATGCTGGGGGATAGTGGCAGTATTTCGGGGGATTTTTCGATTAATGTTGATTTGGGCTACCGCGTCAAAAACGGTCAGGCGATCGGGCGGGTAAAAGATACAATGGTTGCGGGTAATGCTTATACTGCTTTAAAACAATTAGTGGCGCTGGGTAATGATGCGGAGTGGAATGGCTCTTGTTATACTCCATCATTGATTGTAGAAGGATTATCGACGATTGGGCGATCAGAAAATTAAAACCTCCAAAAATAATTTTGGTTTTGCAGTTGGAAAATTATAAGCACAATAAAATCCGTTGTGATCGTAGTTTTACATCAGTTACACAACACCAACATTAGTTATGCGTAGTCTGCGTATTTGCTTTATGGGTGAATCTTTTGTTAATGGTACGGGCGATCTTGATTGTCTAGGCTGGGCGGGTAGAATCTGCGCCAATGCTTGCCGTCTTGGTCATGATATTACTTATTACAACTTAGGTGTAAGGCGAGAAACTAGCACCCAACTTAAAGAGCGCTGGTTTAGAGAAGTTTCCTATCGTTTACCTTTAGAACAGGAAGGGAGAATTATATTTTGCTTTGGTGCAAATGACACGACTATAGAAAATGGTAAAACTCGTGTTGCTTTTGAGACTTCTTTAGAAAACACGTGCAACATACTTAAGGTAGCTAAACAAATGTTTCCGGTGTTAATGGTGGGAACAGCGCCCGTAGTAGACTTAGAACAAAATCAAAGAATTGCTCGTTTATCTGTAGCTTTCGGCGCTATTTGTAATGAAATAAATGTGCCGTATTTAGATATTTTTACTCCCTTGCAAGCTTCAGAGGTGTGGATAAGCGAAGCGATCGCCAATGATGGCGCTCATCCTCGTGCTGCTGGCTACACACAGTTAGCTCAATTAGTACAAAATTGGCAACCTTGGTTATCTTGGTTTAAATGAGAACAGAATGTAGGGATTGCAACAAATCAAAGCTTATTTAAGTCACAAAGAACCATTAAAGCGTATTAGATAGCAGTTTTTATTTTCTATTTCGTTTAAAAAAATGCTACTTCCTGCTATACAACAGCGTTTGCGCCAATGGCTGCAACCAAGCCGAACAAGTGCGATCGCCTATGCGGTAATTATTGGTTTAGTTGCAGCACTAGCGGCAGTTTTTCTTAAATTTAGCTCTGGATGGCTTGGCGCTTGGCGCGTTCAATCTTCGGTTTTACAACCACCTTGGTTAGTTTTACCCCTAATTGGCGGCTCTTTTGGCTTTCTTTCTGGGTTATTAATCCAAAGGTTAGCCCCCGAAGCTGGTGGTAGCGGGATTCCTGACGTTAAAGCAAGTCTTGCCAATTTCCCAATTAAACTTTCTTGGCGCATTGGTTTAGTAAAATTGGCTAGTGCAAGCTTGGCTTTGGGTTCGGGGTTAAGTTTAGGGCGACAAGGGCCCACTGTGCATATTGGGGCGGCTTTAGCGGGGGGATTGAGTCGTTATTTGCCCATGTCTCCCGATCATCGTCGCCAGTTAATTGCTGCGGGTGCGGGGGCGGGTTTGGCGGCGGCTTTCAATGCTCCAATTACAGGAGTTTTATTTGTAGTTGAACAGTTACTTCAAGATTTATCGGGAATCACTCTAGGTACAGCGATAATTGCTTCGTTTGTGGGGGCGGTAGTTTCCCGGCTTTTGGGTGGGAGAAGTTTGCAGTTAAATCTAGAATTGACGGCAAATGTTACTAGCTTTTCGTTGGGGGAAATTCCTTTTTATATCATTTTGGGAATTTTGGCGGGTTTACTAGGCTCGTTATTTAATCAAGGAATTATTACAAGTTTAAAGCTGTACCAAAGATTGCACATTAGTTTACCCTTACGAATTGCCTTAGCTGGCTCCGTTTCGGGGATCGCTGTTTCTTTACTACCGCATGAGTTTCACGACAATACAGGCTTGCGAGAATTTATGCTCACAGGGGAAGCTCGCCCCTATGTAGCCGCGATCGCATTTGTTGCCCAATTTCTTCTTACTGTCGTGGCGGCGGGTTCTGGTGCGCCGGGAGGTGTATTTGCTCCTAGTTTAATTATGGGTTCGGCGTTGGGCTATTTGGTGGGGGTAGTGGAATACAATTTAACGGGGATGAGTCCGCCCATTACCTACGCTTTAGCGGGGATGGGCGCATTTTTTAGCGTTGTTTCCAAAGTTCCTTTAACGGCGATCGCTATTGTCTTTGAAATGACTACCGACTTTAACCTAGTTTTACCGTTAATGATTGGCTCGGTTACTTCTTATTTAATTGCCGAAAAAATTGCCCCCGGCTCTCTCTACGATAAGCTTTTAGCAATAAACGGCATTAACTTAGATTCAGCGCCGAATCAGGGCTTGTTAACGACACTAACGGCAGAAAATGTGATGCAACCGCGCGTAGAAACTTTAGGGGTGCAGATGACTCTAGATGAGGCGGTACAAGCCTTTTCTCGCTCTCACCATCGCGGCTTTCCGGTGGTAGATGAAGGGAAGTTAGTGGGGATTGTGACGCAAACAGATTTAGCTAAAATGCGCGATCGCGCCTTACCGGGAGATACTCATTTAAGCGAGATTATGACTCCAAGTCCGATAACAGTGAGTCCTAGTGCAAGTTTAAGCGATGTTTTATACTTCCTCGATCACTACAAACTTAGTAGATTGCCTGTAATCGAGCAACGAAAGCTAATTGGCATTATTACCCGCGCTGATATTATTCGCGCTGAAGCCGATAAGCTCAATGGTGAACATAGACAAGTAGGGCCACAACCAGAGCCTTCTTACACCGTTTATCAAACGCGATCGCCTGCTGTAGGACAAGGACGAATGCTCGTACCTTTAGCTAATCCCCATACCGCTAATGCTTTATTACAGTTTGCTTTAGCCATTGCGCGCGATCGTCATTACGAATTAGAGTGCGTTCACATAATTTTAGTTTCCCGCAATAGCTCTCCGGCGGAAACTGCTGTAAATACTGCTGAAAGTCGGCGATTATTGCGTCAAGCGGAGGCGGAGGCGCGTAAATTTAATATTCCTTTGCATACTCAAATTCGCGTCGCCCACGATCCCGCCTCGGCTATTTTAGAAATAATTACTGAGCGCCATATCGATCTAGTCTTAATGGGATGGAAAGGTAAAACTATTACCCCAGGGCGGATTTTTGGTAGCGTTGCTGATACTTTAATTAGACAAGCAAGCTGTGAAGTTGTGTTAGTTAAATTTGCCCAAGAATCTAATGAAAATGTTTATTTTTCGCTCCCTACCAAACGCAAATTAGCCGCACCATTGCCTTACTGTTTGCTCCCCAATACTCAATTAAATCGTTGGCTTGTACCTGTTGCGGGTGGCCCCAATTCTCAAACGGCAATTCAATTATTACCCTCGTTATTAACTCTTTCCGCTTCCCCTTCGGTGCATTTTTGTCAAGTGGTTATTCCAAATAAATCTTTGCCAAATCTTCAAGTTTTGGAACAAGCCAGACGCTCTTTAGTACGCCAACGTCACTTTAAAAGTCCTGTAACGGCTGCACCCCTTAAAGCTAATTCAGTAATTGAAGGGATAATCGAGCAAGTTAAATCAGAAAAATTTGATGTTGTAGTCTTAGGCGCAAGTAGAGAAGGATTGCTTCAACAGACAATAAATGGCAATATTCCGGTAAAAATTGCTCTTGAAGTAGATTGCACGGCGATTTTAGTCCGCAGTGCAGTTTCGGGTAATGGGTAATGGGTAATTGGTAATGGGTAATAATCCTTAGCCAATGACGAATGACCAATTCCTAAAACTCTGCGCTTAATGGAGTACGCGGAAAGGGTATAACATCGCGGATATTTGCCATCCCGGTCATAAACTGCACTAACCGCTCAAATCCTAAGCCAAAACCAGCATGGGGAACTGTACCATAACGGCGCAAATCTAAGTACCACCACAAATCCTCTGGATTTAAGCCTTGATTCCGCATTCTTTGCTCTAATACATCTAGTCGTTCTTCTCGTTGCGAACCGCCAATAATTTCGCCAATTTTGGGTGCTAAAATATCCATTGCGCTAACAGTTTTTTGATCGTCGTTCAAACGCATATAGAAAGCTTTGATCCCTACTGGGTAATCGGTAACGATCGCAGGCTTTTTAAATAACTGCTCCGCTAAATAACGTTCGTGTTCTGATTGCAAGTCTAAACCCCAACTTACAGGATACTCAAAGGTTACTGGAGCTTTTTCCAACAGGGAAACCGCCTCTGTATAAGTTAAGCGCTCAAACTCATTATCAATAATGTTTTGAGCGGTTTCAAGCACTGTTTTATCAATGCGCTCGTTGAAAAACTCCATGTCTTCCGGGCAAGTTTCCATCACATACTTAAAGACGTGCTTTAAAAATGCTTCCGCTAAATCCATATCTCCTTGCAAATTACAAAAAGCCATTTCTGGTTCCACCATCCAAAACTCTGCTAAATGTCTAGATGTGTTAGAGTTTTCGGCTCGAAAAGTTGGCGCAAAAGTATAGACATTACTAAAAGCCATTGCCATAATTTCAGCTTCTAATTGTCCGCTTACAGTTAAATAAGCGGGTTTACCAAAAAAATCTTGGCTGTAGTCTACTTCTTGCTTGTCTGTAAGCGGAACTTTTTTTAAATCTAAGCTAGTAACTGTAAATAATTCCCCAGCACCTTCGCAATCGCTGCTGGTAATAATTGGCGTGTGTACCCACAAAAAACCGCGTTGTTGGAAAAACTGGTGAATGGCGGTTGCACAGGCATTTCTGACTCGAAAAACTGCTCCAAAGGAATTAGTACGCGATCGCAAATGTCCAATAGTCCGCAAAAATTCAAAAGAATGGCGCTTTTTTTGCAAAGGGTAGATATCAACATCTGCTTCGCCGTATACGGTGGCTGCTGTCGCCTGTAACTCTATGCGTTGCCCTTTGCCTTGCGACGGGACTAATTTCCCTGTAATTTCCACTGAAGCCCCAGTATTGAGCCGCTTTAACAAGTCCTCATACTCTGGCATTTGCGAATTTAAGACTACTTGCAAATTAGCTAAAGACGAGCCATCGTTTACTTCAATAAAGGCAAATCCTTTCAAATCGCGCTTAGTGCGTACCCAGCCTTGGATAGTTAAATCTTCTTCGGGCTGACCATTTTTTAATATATCTGCAATACTTCTAGTCATCGTATATAAATAATTCGTTTTAGCTAGTACAAGACTTCAATATCCAGCCTACAACAATCCCAAGTCCTCCAAACCTTACTGCTTGCCAGAATGGTTCTTTAAACACATCTATAGTAAATAGCTGGCTTTCTAAATTAACTTCTATAGTTTCTAGTTGGGTTTTAATTTCTTTGATTTCTGCTTGCAAGTCTGGTAGCTTGTTTTTGGCTAATTGCGGTCTAATTTCTTCTAATCTGTGTTTAAGCTCTATTTTACGCTGGTGATCGCTTTCTATTTGAGCGTAACGTTGTTTAATAGCCGTTAATGCCTGTTCTACTTCGGTAATACTTGTTTCAATGTCTGCATTTGTGGTATCGGTTGATGATTCGGGCGACGGCTGCATATAATCCGTTGATACAGTAGAACTATAATCTTTATGCCCGATTTTATGCTAGAAAGTACAGATTGTGTCAAACCAGCTAATCTTGATGACCTCAGCACGCTGCAATTAGCCCAAGCTTTGATTGAGAGATTAACTATTTCTCCTAATGATTGGCATAAGTTAAAATCTAATCGCAAAGCCCGTTCTAGCGAACAAGCGGCGGCGGCAATAGTATTTTTGCTTAAAGATAGTCCTGACGAAGCTTTATCGAGACTACAACAGGCGACAGCATGGTTAGATCGCTCTATTTCTGCGCCTCCCTGTCCTAGTCATGGCTCCGTAGAGTTAACTAAATAGGGGAAACCGAAAATGTGACATTTCCTTGCACAGTCTTAATTCTGTGCCTTCTTCATTCCAATGGACTTGATCGAAAATTGTATTTAGTAAGAACATTCCGCGCCCATTTTCTGCTACATCTGGGGGTAAATAATCTGTGCGATCATCGGGGGTAAATCCACAGCCTTGATCGACAATTTCCCACCAATATACTTCGCTTACTAAGAAAAACCTGACAATTACTACTTTACCAGGATCGAGCTTATTGCCGTGTTTGGCGGCGTTAACTAAAGCTTCTTGAAGTCCTAATCTTAGTTCGTCATGCCATCTGTCTGGCACTTCCGCCAGCAATAAATCTAATATTGGACAAAGGTACAAAGTTGAAGCAAAACTAATCGTGCTGCAATTGCGTCCTACTGGACGTGGTGAAATAGTAATCACTTACAAAAACTCCGAAGCTTTTGGCTAGACATTTAATTTGCTTATTTGTTTATTCTTCACATGAGCTAGGTAGTCATGTTTTATAGGCGCGTTAGATTGTCAGTAGGGAGGTTTTACAGCGATTTTCAACTGCGCGTTAGGTTTCGCATCGGGTCGCTTACTATGTGGGCAGTCAGCTAGATTGATTGGAACTTTAATCTGCAAAAGCATAGTGCCTCAAGACGATCAGCCAGGTTTGAAAATAAATAACTATAGATTGTTAATTATCAACTCAAATTAGGCTTGTTTAACTAAATAATTGTCATTGCACTTTAATCCTAGCATCCCTGTTTCTAATCCCCAAGCGTTTCGCGGATATCTGCTTAAACACTCGCAAACAGGCGCTTGCTACTCAAAGGGCGATAATTCTTGTCGTAGGCGGTAAATAATCGTATTTGGTTCGGTACGAGCGAGGATTTCGGCAATTACGGTACTAGCGCCAAATTGTCCCCAAGTACAGCCGCGTTCTAAGTATACCTGCGCTGCTTGTCCTACGGCGTAGCAACCATAGGCGGCGATTCCGGCTTGAATTGTCGCTGCACCTGCATAAGTTGAAATATTAACGGGATTTTCACCACTAGAAAGAGCAGCGCTAGTTTTACCCAATCCCCAAAATAAACTACTACCTAATTCACCTACTAGCAAGCCACCAGAACTAAATATAATGGTTTTTAATAGCTTTGCAGCTTCGTAGCCAGTCATCGGCAAATTATATAATCGTGCTAAAGCGCGAATTAAAGCTAAATCGGTGACAAAGCCCCCTAATACATCTAATAAAGCAACTGGATTGAGTGCGATCGCTATGGCCTTATATCTGGTATATTTCCAGATTAAATCTTCGGCTTGTTGTTGGCGATCGCCTACAGTTATAGAAGCGATCTTCTCTTGGGCTTTTTGGGCTTGCACAAGGGCATTTAGCGCCAATAGGCTTTTCCCTTCTCGATTGAGAATGTTGAGAATTTTTTGTTTTAACTCATCTATTTGCGGCGCTGGTGTCTCCCATTCGTAGCCAGAAGCGCCATTAGCCCACTCTACGCGCACTTCTAGGGGGGTTGGTTCGGCAGCAACCATAACAATTTCATCGGGCAGCATTTCGCCCTTTGTTGCCCCCAATTCTTGTAAATTTTGATAAATTGCTTGTCTATCGATATCGGGGTAAAGATCAATTTTGTTGAATACTAAAATTAGCGGTTTCTGGTATTGACGCAACTTGCAAAGCGCCTGATACTCAGTTTGAGTGATATCGCCAGAAACTACAAATAAAATTAAATCGGCTTTACGGGCGACATCTTCCGCCATTTGGCTGCGCGCTTCGCCGTCAATTTCATCTAATCCTGGGGTATCTATTAGTTCTACTTGAACTTTATCATTAGCTACCCATTGCACTGACCTACACCACTGGGTTACACCATTTAAAGGGCCTGTCTGTAAAATCTTTTGTCCGAGTAAAGCATTTAAAACGGCAGATTTACCGCGACTAACTAAACCAAAAGCTGCGATCGCAATTACATTTGAGTCTAGTTTATTGACTAGCGAGTTTAAACTGTCAAATTCTGGTTTTAACTGCTTAAGTAATTGGGAGTTTGAATGCTGGTTAGGTTTACGCAGATTATTAGAGTACCAAGATAGCGCTTGGCGGATACTAGCACGAGCGCGGTTGATGTGAGATTCACCAGCAGTAGGCACAGAAGATGTTTGACGAATGCTCACAAGATAAAATATTTAGCGTATAAGTCCTGAGATTTTTATTATAAAACTCTCGCCGTTTAAGATGCGATCGCGCGTAAACTATTTAGCCGCACGTAAATAAGTTACTTATTTTGGGAATAATCTATTTAGGCGATCTCAATTAATAAATTATTTTAGCCCAAAAGGAAGTTGGTTTTGATAACCAATAGACAAATCCTAATCAACGCTTTAACCATTCATCCAAACGTACAACTATTTATTATACTGAAACTTTTTAGGTAATTTTACTCAATGATGACCTACAAGAATCACAGTTATTTTTGAGCATAATATCCATGTTCAGATATGTACAGCATCTTTTCTTATATCTACAAAATGGGTATCGGGTTTTCATCAGGATTCTCCTATCCCTTCAAAACCGCTACGCTGAGTGTAGGGAGGGATAGGAGGCAAGCTCATGAGCGTTGCGCCTCCCTTCAAAACCGACAAGCAAAGCTCTCGGAAAGAAGGGGGTGACTGGCGTTTGAGCAATTATTTTGTGCATAGGGTTTCACAGTTAATGTGTTATAATGTGAGAATGCTCAAAGCCTTCAAGTACCGTTTTTATCCCACTTCTGAACAAGAAACCTTGTTGCGGAGAACTATGGGGTGCGCTCGTTTGGTTTACAACCGAGCGTTGGCGGCAAGGACGGAGGGCTGGTACGAAAGAAGGGAAAGAATCGGTTATGCCGACACTTCTACCATGCTGACGTTTTGGAAAAAGCAGGAGGATTTGCAATTTCTGAATGAGGTTAGTTGCGTACCTTTGCAGCAAGGACTTAGGCACTTGCAAAAGGCGTTTGCTAACTTTTGGACGGGAACAGCTAAGTATCCCAACTTCAAAAAGAAGCATAACGGCGGTAGTGCAGAGTTTACCAAATCTGCTTTTAAGTGGAAGGATGGGCAAGTATTTTTGGCTAAGTGCCGAGAAGCATTGCCTATTCGTTGGAGTAGACAATTGCCTAAAGGGTGCGAACCCAGTACGATAACGGTCAAACTTGATGCTTCGGGACGTTTTCACGTTTCTTTGCTTGTAGATACATTTGTTGAACCATTGCCAAAATCCAATAAATCTATCGGTTTGGACGTGGGTATCTCTAGCTTGATTGCTACCAGCAATGGAGACAAAATTGCTAACCAAGGCACTTTAAACGGTTGAGGACTAAACTCAGACGAGTACAAAAATCGTTGTCTCGCAAGCAGAAAGGGTCTAATAATCGACACAAAGCGAGGCTCAAAGTAGCTAAAGTACACTCCCAAATAACTGATAGCAGAAAAGACTTTTTGCATAAGCTGACTACTCAACTGGTGAACGAAAACCAAACCATCGTGGTTGAGGATTTGGCGATTAAAAACATGGTTAAAAACCACAAATTGGCGCTGCATATTTCTGATGCTTCTTGGGGAGAATTGATACGTCAACTTGCTTACAAATGCGAGTGGTACGGACGTGAATTGATAAAAATTGATCGATGGTTTCCTAGTTCTAAAAGGTGCGGAAGTTGTGGGCATATTGTAGATAAAATGCCGTTGAATGTACGGGAGTGGGAGTGTCCTAGATGCTCTGTAATCCATGATCGTGATATCAACGCGAGTAAGAATATTCTGGCGGCAGGGCTTGCCGTTTCAGTCTGTGGAGCGAACATAAGACCTGATGACCAATCGGTTAAAGGGCAGTTGCGAAATACCCGAAAGGGAAAGAAACAGAAACCTAAATAGTGATGTTTAGGAATCTCTAATCTCAGGGGTAGCCGGATTAGGGAGGATGTCAAAATTAGCTTTCAATATGTGGTGCAGAATAATAAATAATTGCTAGAAAAACTATCGGCAATTCAATCAACCTCTCTGGTCCGTGCGGAATATCGCCTTGAAACGTTAGCGAGTCGCCAGGTTTTAATAGATAAGTAGATTGTCCGTGTCGATATTCAATTTTGCCTTGCAGCATATGAATAAACTCTACTCCTGGATGTTCAAAAGTTGGAAAAGCCTCCGAAGCATCGTCCATTGCAATCAAAAATGGTTCAAATAACTTAGTAGAACCGCGATCATAAGCTAATAGATGGTAGGTATGACCGCATTTAGTCCCTCTGCGTACTACTTCCATTCCTTCGCCACTTTTGACCAGTTGCGCGTCGCCTTCGGGCATATTGTAGTTGCGAAATAAAGTTGAAAGCGATACCCCTAGCGCACTGGCTAGTTTTGCTAAGGTTTCTAGACTGGTTGCAGTTTGAGCATTTTCAATTTTTGATAGCATCCCACGCGAAATGTTTGCGCGATCGCATACCTCAGCAATTGTTAACCTGTGTTTTTGCCGCAATTGCCTGATCGTATTGCCAATATAACGCTCTAAAGAACCATTATCAGTTTGTTCTGTGGATGCCATGAGTTTATTTTCTACTGCAACCATTTTGCATAATAGCAAGCATTGACAGATATAAATAAAAAGTGCATGATATTCACTAAAGTTTCTTGTAAAGAATCTTAACTGCTCTAACTATGCCGTTACGCTTATTAAAATTTGCCCTGAATAAGAAGTATCCAGAACCAAGGATGTTTCGGCAATGCGATCGCCTAAAATCGGGCTACGATGCGGTAATTATTGGCGGTGGCGGTCATGGACTGGCGGCGGCTTATTATTTGGCAAGGGATTACGGGATAACTAATGTTGCGGTTTTAGAAAAAGGCTATATCGGCGGCGGAAATACGGGACGAAATACAACAATTATTCGCTCTAACTATCTCACGCCGGAAGGAGTGAAATTTTATGATGAATCGGTGAAATTGTGGCAGGATTTGGCACAAGATTTTGACTTAAATTTGTTCTACTCTACACGCGGACATTTTACACTAGCGCATACTGACGCATCGGTAAGAACAATGCGCTGGCGGGCGGAAGTAAATAAGCATTTTGGGATTGATAGCGAGTTGGTGAGTCCCCAAGAAGTCCAAAAAGCTTGTCCGTACATGGATATTAATTGCGGCGGAAATGCCCCGGTTTTAGGTGCTTTGTTCCACGCACCAGGAAGTATAGCCCGTCATGATGCTGTGGCTTGGGGCTACGGACGCGGTGCAGACTTGCGCGGGGTAGAAATTCACCAACAAACGGAAGTATTAGGAATTGAGGTTAAAGGGGGCAAAATTACGGGGGTTAGAACCTCACGCGGTCATATTTCTACTCCAAAAGTATTGTGTGCGGTGGCGGGATCTACACCTCGGATGTTGAAAATGGTGGAAATGAAGTCGCCAATAGTTATTCATCCGTTGCAAGCAATGGTTAGCGAACCAATGAAAGCTTGGTTAGATCCAATAATAGTTTCTGGTAGCTTGCACGTCTATGTTAGTCAAACCGCTAGAGGAGAGTTAGTTATGGGTGCATCTTTAGACCCTTACGAGTTGCATTCTACGCGATCTACTTTTGATTTTACTGAAGGATTGGCGGCGCATATGCTGGAATTATTCCCGATGCTTTCCCACGTTAAAGTAGTACGCCAATGGGCGGGAATGGCAGACATGACACCGGATTTTGCGCCAATTATGGGGAAGACAGAGATTGAAGGGTTTTATTTAGATGCAGGTTGGGGAACTTGGGGTTTTAAAGCAACTCCCGTATGCGGTAAAACTATGGCTTATACTGTGGCGTGCGATCGCAATCATAATTTAATTACAGATTTTTCTCTATCTCGGTTTACAAATCATGCCTTAGTTGGGGAAAAAGGCGCAGCTTCGGTGGGACACTAAATGATTATTGTAACTTGTCCGATTAATGGTGCTAGACCTGTTTCTGAGTTTGTTTGCGGTGGTGAAGTGCGTTTAATGCCCAATCCTCAAACAACAGACGATGCAACTTGGGCGGATTATGTGTTTAATCGCAATGGAGAAGCAGGGATAAAAAAAGAATGGTGGTGTCATACTCCTAGTAATACTTGGTTTATTGCTGAACGAAATACCCAAACTGACGAAATTATCAGCACTTATTTATATCAGGGGGCTTTATGAGTAATCGATTGTCTCCTGTAAATGGAGAATGGATAAATCGCCAGCAACGAATTGATTTTACCTTTGAAGGTAGGCGCTATTGGGGCTATGAGGGGGACACGATAAGTAGTGCGTTGTGGGCATCAGGGCAACGTATACTTGGGCGTAGCTTTAAATATCATCGTCCGCGCGGCATTTTGAGCATGGCAAACCATGATATCAATGCTTTGATGCAAGATGGGCAAAAGCTGAACGTGCGTGGAGATGTCACGCCATTAACTCAGGGAATGACATTAGAAGCTGTAAATACCTTTGGTGGAGTAGAAAGCGATCGCGCCAGCATTATTAACTTCTTCTCAGCTTTTCTCCCCGTAGGATTTTACTACAAAGCTTTCCACAATAAAAAGCTATTTCCCTTTTGGGAGCGGACTATTCGTAATATTAGCGGTTTGGGAAAATTGGATGTAAATACGCCTCATATTCGTACCCCAAAGCGTTATGATTTTTGCGATGTATTGGTAATAGGTGCGGGTGTTTCGGGACTATCCGCAGGTTTAGCTGCTGCAGAATCCGGCTACGATGTAGTAATTGTTGATGAAAATGCCAACATTGGCGTAGAGACGTTGCGCTGCAACGTCTTTAATCATCCCAAAATCAGAATCTATACAGCAACCCAAGCAGCAGGATATTACGCCGATCGCCTGATACCTTTAGTTAATAGCAATTATTTGTCTAAAATGCGTGCAAAAGCAGTAATTGCAGCAACGGGCGCATACGAACAGCCAGCAGTATTTCGCAACAACGATTTGCCAGGAGTAATGTTAGCATCGGCGGCGCAAAAGTTAATTTATCGCTACGCTGTCAAGCCGATGAATCGGGCAGTAGTTTTATTAGCAAATAAGGAGGGATATCAAGCAGTTTTAGATTTAGTCGCCCATGATGTAACAGTAATGGCAATAGTGGATTTAAGAAAAGATCCGCCAGTAAATGAATTAACGGAAAAAGTGCGATCGCTCTCTATTCCCATTTACCCTGGTTATTGCATCATTGAAGCCAAACCAAACCCCGCCGGGGATGGCGTTGCAAGTGCTGTAATTTCTCCGATTGCTAATCAAGGAGTAACCGAGAAAATAGCTTGTGATGGCATTGTTATGAGTGTAGGTTGGGCATCTGCTGCAAACTTGTTGTATCAAGCAGGTACTAAAATGCGCTTTGATGACTTTTTGCAGCAGTTTGTCCCCGAAACCTTGCCGCCGGGAGTGTTTGCTTGTGGGCGGGTAAATGGGGTGTTTGATTTTGACCAAAAACTACTTGATGGGAAAAGAGCAGGGCTAGAAGCCGCTAATTACTTAGGCTTAGGCGATAAATTAGAGATTACTGTTGCTCCAGAAATTGAACCGCCTTCGTATGGGTGGGCGATCGCACCTCATCCCCAAGGTAAGGAATTTGTAGACTTTGACGAAGACTTGCAATACAAAGATTTTGTTAACGCCATTCAAGAAGGATTTGACAACATTGAACTATTAAAACGCTATACAACAGTGGGAATGGGCCCAAGTCAAGGTAAACATTCAAATATGAATGCTTTGCGAATTTTGGCGAAAATTACCGGGAAATCGCCGGGAGAAGTAGGGACAACTACCGCTAGACCTTTTTTTCATCCTGTACCGATGGCGCACTTAGCCGGAAGAGGTTTTACACCTTTTAGACAAACTCCTTTACATAGCCGTCATGAAGCTTTGGGCGCGTGCTTTATGGCGGCGGGAATGTGGAGTAGACCAGAGTATTACACTCAGCTAGGTAAAAGTAGAAAAGAGTGTATTGAGTTTGAAGTTGCAACAGTGCGCGATCGCGTTGGTATTATTGATGTTGGGACTTTAGGCAAAATTGAAATTAGAGGCGCCGAGGCGGCGAAGTTTCTAGAACGAGTTTACACCGGACGTTACAGTAATATGACTGTTGGGACAACTCGTTATGCACTGATGCTAGATGAAACGGGTGTAATCGTTGATGATGGTGTAGTTGCAAGGTTAGGAATTGAGCATTTTTACTTTACAACTACAACTTCTGGTGCAACGCAGATATATCGGGAATTGTCGCGGTTACTTATTTTGTGGCAATTAGATTGTGGGATCGTTAATTTAACAGGAGCGCGATCGGCAATTAATTTAGCGGGATGTTATGCAAGGGAAGCCTTAGCTAAATTAACTAATATCGATCTGGATAGTACGGCTTTTCCTTATTTAGCAGTCCGCGAGGCAGAAATTGCAGGCATTCCGGCTTTGTTAATGCGTGTCGGCTTTGTAGGTGAATGGGGTTATGAAATTCATGTAGCCGCCGAATTTGCCCCAGCGCTTTGGGATACGCTATTAGAAACTGGAAAAGATTATCAAATTGCAGCTTTTGGCGTAGAAGCACAAAGAGTATTGAGGTTAGAAAAAGGTCATTTAATCATCGGTCAAGATACCGATGGTTTAACAACGCCAATTGAAGCAAATCTAGAGTGGGCGGTAAAGATGGATAAACCCTTTTTTATCGGTCAGCGTAGCTTACAAATTGTAGCTAAACGTGAGGTGAAACATAAACTTATCGGCTTCAGGTTGGATGCAGACATCGTTACTCCACCGCAAGAATGCCATTTAGTCATTGATCGCAATGATATTGCTGGGCGTGTTACAAGTATTGCTTTTAGTCCAACTAGGCAACGTTACATTGGTTTAGCTTACATTACGCCAGAACTTGCAACTACAGGAGAATTTTCAATTAAGTTAAGCGATCGCACATCTATATCTGCAACTATATGTCCCACCCCATTTTACGATCCTGGTAATCTGCGCCAAAAAGCAGCAAGCCAACGTCAGGAGGTAGGCGCATGAGGACTTCTAACAGTTTTAGCACCATCGGCGATGTTAATGAAATACAAATAGTGGACAACGTAACGCAGTTAGAAATTGTCGATTTATCCTTTATTCCTCGATTTGGCGTTAAAGGTGCGGGTGCAGAAGCGTGGTTAGCTACACAATCAATAGCTGTACCTGATTTTCCGAATAGTTGGTGTTTCCTCTCAAAAGGAGGAATTATTGCCCGTTTGGGTGCAAATGAATTTTTGATTGAAGATCGGACGATCGCACCTCAGTTAACACAGGCTTGTAAGTCTCCTCCACCAAAGGTTTACCCTGTCTTGAGACAAGACTTAGCGAGCGCACTTATTGGACTCCAGGTAAACGAATTACTATTACAGACTTGCAACTTTAACTTTCAATCGCTATCAATTACCGAGAATCCAGTAATTTTAACTTCAATGGCAGGAGTAAATGTCACAGTAATTCCAGGAGTTCTTCAGGAACAACCATTTTACAGAATTTGGTGCGATTGTACCTTTGGAGTGTATTTATGGCAAACCTTAAATGCGATCGTATCTGAATTAGGCGGCGGTGCGATCGGCAACGCAACATTATTGTAGAGACGTTGCGGTGCAACGTCTTTATACATTTATAAAAAAGGAAAATAATTAATGACACCAGAACAAGCCAAACAATTTTTAGCCGAAAACAAAGTAAAGTTTGTACTGGCACAATTTGTCGATATTCACGGCGTAGCCAAAACAAAAGCATTACCAGCAGGGCATTTTGACGATATTCTCAATCCGGGGGCGGGTTTTGCAGGTTTTGCTGTATGGGGTTTAGGAATGCAGCCAAATAGCCCGGATTTTATGGCGGTAGGCGATTCAACCACACTATCTTTAGTACCTTGGATGCCCGGATTTGCCCGTGTAGTCTGTGTTGGTAATGTTAAAGGACAACCATACCCTTACGATTCCCGCTTTATATTAATGCAGCAGTTAGAAAGGCTGAAACAAAAAGGTTGGACTTTATACACAGGATTAGAACCAGAATTTTCTTTACTTTATCAAGATAAACGCGGGAATATTTACCCCTGTGATCGCACCGATAATTTAGAAAAGCCTTGCTACGATTACAAAGGACTTTCTCGCAGTCGGGCTTTTATCGAAAAATTGGTAGACTCCTTGCAAGCGGTGGAGTTTGACGTTTATCAAATTGATCACGAAGATGCTAACGGTCAGTTTGAAATTAATTATACTTATACCGATGCGTTGACATCGTGCGATCGCTACATTTTCTTTAAAATGGCGGCTTCAGAAATAGCCAAAGAAATGGGTTTAGTTTGCTCATTTATGCCTAAACCTTTCGCCAATCGTTCCGGTAACGGAATGCACATTCATATGTCAATCTCGGATGGCAAAAGTAACTTATTTGCTGATGATACCGACGAAAAAAATCTAGGATTATCAAAACTAGCCTATCATTTCATGGGCGGATTATTAGCTCACGCCCCAGCTTTGACGGCGATTTGCGCCCCAACGATTAACTCCTACAAACGTTTAGTAGTGGGGCGAAGTTTAAGCGGTGCAACTTGGGCCCCTGCTTACATAAGTTACGGAGACAACAATCGCTCTACTATGGTGCGGATTCCTGGAGGGCGCTTAGAATTACGTTTAGCTGATGGATCTTGCAACCCTTATTTAGCTACAGCAGTGGCGATCGCAGCCGGGTTAGATGGCATCGAAAAAGAGCTAGATCCAGGCGAACCTTACAACAATAATTTGTACGATCTATCCGACCGGGAACTCAGAGATAAAGGCATTCAAACTTTACCTCAAAGTCTCTCCCAAGCCCTCGACGCTTTGGAGTCGGACGAAGTAATAACAAGCGCTTTGGGAGTATTAGCCGAGGAATTTATTAGCCTCAAACGGATGGAATGGGTGGAATATATGCGCCATGTTTCCGAGTGGGAAGTAAAAAAGTATTTGGAGTTTTTCTAATTATGTGTGGAATTGTGGGATTATTGGTTAAAAAACCCCAATTACGGGAACATTTAGGCGAATTAATGATGCCGATGTTAATCGGAATGAGCGATCGCGGATCGGATTCGGCGGGACTTGCCGTATTTACAGAACCCATAGCAGAAAGGGATCGCAAGTATAGTTTGTACTCTGGAAGTGCGTTTAATTGGCAAGGATTAGCGCACAATTATCAAACACATTTTGGTATTGAGGCTAATTTATCTCTACCAGTGGGCGATCGCGCTGTCTTAACTTCTCACCTTTCCCCAGATATTGTAAAGCAGTGGATAAAACAAAATTATCCGCAGTTACATATACTTTCAACGGGACGCACCATTGATTTATACAAAGATATTGGTACACCCGCCGATGTTGCTCATCGTTACAACTTTCAATCTCTCAAAGGTTCGCATTTAGTCGGACATACGCGAATGGCGACAGAATCAGCCGTTACACCTGATCGCGCTCATCCTTTCACAGCAGGAGAAGATTTTTGTTTAGTACACAACGGATCTCTATCTAACCCTAACGAAATTCGCCGCAAACTCGAACCACGCGGGATTAAGTTTGAAACCGATAACGATACCGAAGCTGCTTGTCGGTTTTTAGAATGGCGAATGCAAGAAGGCGATGACTTAGAAGCGGCTATGAATAAAGGGTTTGAGGAATTAGACGGTTTTTATACATTTCTTATGGGTACGGCGGACAAATTGGCATTAGTGCGAGATGCTTTTGGTTGCAAACCTGCGGTTGTGGCGGAAACGGATAATTATGTAGCGATCGCCTCTGAATTTCGTTCCCTCGCTCATTTACCCGATATAAAACACGCTCATATCTACGAACCCGTACCAGAGGAGATGTATGTATGGACATAACTTTCGATCTTGCTCAAACTTCCGTGCGTGAAGTCAATCAATATCTGCATCACAACTTAGTAGACAATGCAAGTCAAGTAACAATTATTAATTCCGACGGCGCACACAACATCGCTATTGGTTTAAACACACCCGTAGACATAGAAATTATCGGACATACAGGCTATTATGCCGCCAGCATGAATAAACTAGCAAACGTAACTATTACAGGCAATGTAGGTACAGGAGTTGCCGAAAACATGATGTCTGGACGAGTCCATGTCAAAGGCTTTGCATCTGTCTCTGCGGGGGCTTCGGCGCACGGAGGGTTACTAATCATTGATGGTAATGCAGGTTTGCGCTGCGGTATTTCTCTTAAAGGTGGAGATATTATCGTTGGTGGAAATGTCGGTAGTTTTTCCGCTTTTATGGCGCAAGCTGGGCGGATTGTAGTTTGTGGCGATGCGGGAGAAGCGTTAGGAGATTCCCTTTATGAAGCCATAATTTATGTTCGAGGAAACATCAAATCATTAGGCGCAGATGCCCAAATTGAGCCGATGTCAGAAACTGATTATCAAGCGGTAGGTGAATTACTCGACAAAGCAGATTTACCCTATCACCCCAAAGAGTTCAAACGAGTTGCATCCGCAAAGCAGCTTTATCACTGGAATGCAGACGCAAAGCAAGAATACTAATTACTCCAACTTACTTATATTCGTAGCTAATTAATATGAATCCCATTCAATCTAACGAACAATCATGGGGATACGATCGCACTATCCTTAACTATATTCAAAATGCCGCCGCTCATGGACTCTACGAAATACGCGGATTAGGCGCAAAACGCAAACTACCCCATTTTGACGATTTAGTATTTTTGGGTGCATCTTTATCACGCTATCCCTTAGAAGGTTATCGAGAAAAATGTTCTACCAAAACTGTTCTAGGTACGCGCTACGCCACTAAACCAATTGAACTAGAAATTCCCATCACCATCGCCGGAATGAGTTTCGGTTCCTTATCTGCCAATGTCAAAGAAGCTTTAGGACAAGCGGCGACGCAGATGGGGACATCAACAACAACAGGCGACGGCGGCATGACCCAAGAAGAAAGAATGTCCTCAAAAACACTGATTTACCAGTGTTTGCCGTCGCGCTACGGCTTTAATCCCGACGATTTGCGATCGGCTGATGCAATTGAAATAGTCATCGGACAAGGGGCAAAACCAGGCGGTGGCGGGATGTTATTAGGACAAAAAATTAATCCGCGAGTTGCTCAAATGCGGACTTTACCCGAAGGAGTCGATCAGCGTTCTGCTTGTCGCCATCCCGATTGGACAGGTTCAGACGATTTGACAATCAAAATCCAGCAATTGCGAGAACTAACCGACTGGGAAAAGCCAATTTTTGTCAAAATTGGGGCTTCGCGGACATTTAACGATGTCAAATTAGCCGTCCACGCAGGCGCAGATGTGATTGTAGTTGATGGAATGCAAGGGGGAACTGCTGCTACTCAAACCGTATTTATCGAACACGTAGGCATCCCAACCTTAGCCGCCGTGCGTCAAGCCGTAGAAGCGCTGGAAGACTTGGACATGAAGGGAAAAGTGCAATTAATTGTCTCTGGCGGGATTCGTACCGGGGCAGATGTGGCAAAAGCGATCGCCCTGGGCGCAGATGCAGTATCAATAGGTCAAGGTATTTTAATTGCTTTGGGTTGCAATAGTGAAACCTACGTGCAACATGACACCCATTTTTCAGCAGTTGAAGATTACGCCGCCCTCGGTACTGCGCCAGGAACTTGTCACCACTGCCATACAGGGAAGTGTCCAGTGGGCGTAACTACTCAAGATCCAATCTTAGAAAAAAGGCTAGAAGTTGAAGTAGGAGCAAAAAGAGTCAAAAACTATCTGCAAACTCTAAACATGGAATTAACAACAATTGCCCGTGCCTGTGGTAAGCAAAACGTGCATCACTTGGAACGCGAAGACTTAGTTGCTTTAACTATTGAAGCGGCGGCGATAGCGAAATTGCCTTTAGCTGGGACATCCTGGATTCCTGGGGTTTAAATAAAATTTGTACTTGTCACAACAGTTGTTTAGGGCGGTTTTATATATAAAAAGTAGATACACGGAAAAATTCTGCATAATCTCCAAATATAGATGTTGTGTGGAAAATTTCTGGTTAAAATCCTCAAAAAATAACTATGATGCTTGTGTCTTGTTCTTAAGTAGAGGATCGCATGGAAAATGTCAGTACAATAAATAGTTAGCTGGCTTTGGTTACAGGTGGTGGCAGTAGTTTGAAGCTGACTCGTTGGTGTTCAAGATACTGTTGTAATATTGTGTCTTGTACGCGCACGGAGTTCGCAATGATCCGACTCATCACTCCAGATGATACAGGTGAGCTAGTTAACTTAGCTGAGTCGATCGGACTTTTCTCGCCGTATGAACTAGAAGAGTTGCACCAGATGTTGACTGATTCTTTGAGTAAAGAGGGCGGCACTCACCCGTTCTCAATTACAGACGATGATGACGGACTGGTAGGATTAGCCTACTGCGAACCGGAACGAATGACCAGTGGAACCTGGAACCTGCAATTGATTGTCGTTCATCCAACTCATCAACAGCAAGGACGGGGTGGGAAATTACTACATTTTGTAGAGGAGACTTTGACGGAGCGGGGTGCGCGAGTCTTATTAGTTGAGACGATGGGTACATCAGATTTTGAGTATGTGCGGGCATTCTACCGAAAAAACGGTTATGACGAGGAAGCACGGATACGCGAGTTCTATGCAGAAGGAGCGGACAAAATTGTTTTCCGCAAGGCACTATCTAATCAAAGGTAGTTAAATTTCACAGTTGTTCAGTCGGACTCGCGTCTACTGCCACCCAGCCAACAATCGCGCTGCACCAGAACGGATCGAAACGATCGGTTAAGTTACAAAGAATATCTGCGTCCGGTGAGCGCGAACGTTGTTAGTACAAAAAAACTTGTAGGAAAAGTCGTATAAATGAGATCGCTCTCTACTGATAGCAACCATTATGAAGCGTAGGAATCGCTAGAAAAGTTGCCCCTGGAGCGATCGCACTTCTGTAAAACCATAGACCGTTATCTGGTACAAAATTAGTAAAAAAATTGCCCTTAGTGCGATCGCGCTTTTACTTGACTTCTCACCAATGATAGTTATGGTGGGGGATGACGACCAAGCAGTTCTTCCTCTGCCCGAATTGCCAGTATAATCGCGCGATTGAATTTTAAAGCCTTGACGGTTGCACGTCCTATTGCTGTTAAACCAACGATCTCCACGCCATTCCAGCAAAAATGTTCTTTCCAAGCTTGTTGAGGTGGGTTGAAAATTGGTACAGTTTCCCTCGTTTCTGGATCTTCTACATCTTGCCTTGCCCCTTTGTAAAGCGAACAAGATACACAAGCAAGTGCTAAATTGTCTGCGGTAGTTGAACCACCTGCGACCACAGGAATTATATGGTCAATGTGAAACGTAGCGGCTTGCCCTAATTGCGATAAACCGCAATACTCACAACTGTTGGCTGCCCTTTGAATGCTCAAGCGGCGTAAAGATGCGGGGATCTTTGCCATTTATTTTTAGTTTGCCACCCTTTGCGATCGCAAGCGCAATAGGGATAGAAACTCAGCTAATTCAACTAAGCCCTCTGCCTCCTGCCTTTCCAAAAGAGTTAATGCTTCACCATCATCTTGACGATCTAGCAATAGTTGAAGACGATCCTGAACGGCTGCGGGCAATTGAAAGTAAGTCAATTCAATCGGTATTTCGATGACTTCGGGCATAGAAGAATGACAGGCAGATTTAGTAATAATGTAACCTAATGTAGTCTGGTTATGATGTGATCACGCTTTTAGTAATGTTAACCGTTGTGCAGTGCAAAATCGTAGGAAAATTTGACCCTGGCGCGATCGCACTTCTACTTGTAAGCCCAGGCACTTTTAATATTATTTCGTTGAGCATTCTAACTTAACGTGTACGGGTGACTAGGGAATCGCTCGTTGTTAAGGGTGCTAGATTCAGTTTGTAATAGAGTTATTGAATTTGCTAGAAAAAAGTCTTTGACAAAGCTCCCAATTCAAGTTCTGTGCAGCCGAGGGAGTTCTTACAGTAATTGACCCGCACCCATTGATTTTTAAAAGTTGAGCCTTTGCAGCGTTACTATAAGAGCGAGAAAAGACAGCAAAGCCCAAACATGAAATTAGCGATCGCTAAATCGTGAAGAAAGCTAAGAATTGAATTTAAACAATAAAACAGTGCTAAAAATAATTACTAAGCCATGTAAAGTCAAGATTTCGTGGTTTAGTAACTTATACTACCAGCAGGCTAGAAACCGTTAAGTATCAATCCTATGTTTATTTTGAAAAGGCAAGATGTAGAAATCTTCAACATCAAACACCCAAACCTCGACCAAATTATTCCAATTATTAATTATCAAAGGCAAACCTTTCGTTTGCTGCAAATATTTCCGCTCAATCAGGCTCAAGAGGCGTTAGCTTTATGGCGGGACTTGACCGATAACAAGGGCAAAGCCTGTATTTTGCTTGAAGAACCCGACCGCTACACACTTTGGGGGAAAATTAAACCAGAGCAGCTAAATGTCAATAATAAAGTTAGCAATCTCTCTAGTCAATCTTTGGTTAAAGGCAGCTTGTTATTATTACAATCCGTTTATGCAGAGATTGAAGACCTTTTGGGCGCTAGGCAAGCAAAATTTTTTCAAAAAGATTTGAAAGAGTTTATTAATAAAGTAGATTTAATTGAAAAATCCCCCGAAGCCGTTAATTACTTACTACAAATCGATCCGCTCAGTGCCGACCAATTACCCAATTGGCAAGAAGCCCAGTTGCTCAACCTTTTGCAAGAAACCCATCGCCTAGGAAAAAGATACTTTGGTGAATCCAACTTTACGATTAATGCCCTCGAAAGTTTAGAAGATATGTCAGAAGATGAACAATCGGGGTTTATACAGTGGCTAAATCAATCAAGCCTTGGTAAGCTGTGGCAGTAACAAAAGATTTAGGAGTGCGATCGCCCAATAACTATATAGGTTGGTAGCCAATAGGTTTGTAAAAACTTATAAGTAACTAATTCAAAAGTTTTAATAGCAAAAATATATTATGACCATAGTATTAAATCCTAGACGCGCCCTCAGCTTCTCTCTTGTTAGGAGTTTTTATGAACCGGCCCATAAATAAACTAAATAGTTCAAAATCTTGGCTATCTCTGCAAACAATTGTTTTAGCTGCTATCTCTTGGGGCTTACTGGCACTTTTATTTGCTTTATTATTTAGTGTACCCGTAGCAGAAGTTCAAGGTGTGGCTAGACGCACCCAGTGGTATGTAGTCAGTGCTTACGTATTTCAATTTGTAGCTTACTTAAGCTCCGTAGTATTGTGCTTAAGAAATGTACTCCAGCCAAATATAATTAGCGGGCGTAGCGTCTGGTTAGGGATTGGGTTTGGGCAGCTATCTTACCTAATTGGCAACTTAATTTTAGGTTATTGGGAGCTAGTCCTTCAGCAAGAAGCGACTAATGTATCGCCAGCAGATTTGTTTTTTGTAGGAGCATATTTATTTTTGGGTGGAGGCATGATTTCTGCCTTGGGTGCTAGGCGAGTGCATTTAGAACGCTGGCAATGGGGAATAGTCGCCGTAATTGCTGTAGTTGGTGTTGGTCTGGGAGTTTGGGTTTCTAGCACTACAACTACTGTACCCGTTGCAACTTCTACATTAAGTTGGTTGGTAGAGTTAGAAAAATCTTTATTGTTGTTCTACACCGTTGCTGATGTCTTGCTGTTAATTATCGCTACAATGGTACTACTAACTTTTTGGGGCGGTCGTTTCTCTCAATCGTGGAGATTGATAGCAGCAGCAGTGTTCTCGCTCTACATTGGAGATGTGTGGCTTAGTTATGCTCAAAATCACATTGAAAACTACCAAAGTGGAGCGCTGCTAGAAGTATTTTGGGTATTTAGTGGCGTGCTATTTACTATAGGCGCGGCAGTAGAGTATGAAGTATCAATTCGTTCTCGGCGAGAAAAGCGCGGACGGAAGCGGGCTTAAAATATAATTAAATTATGACTGGAAAAAAAATTTCTGAATCTATAAAAAATGAGATCATTCACTTGTATAAACATACAGGGGAAACAACTTCAACTTTAGCCGAACGCTATGGGGTGAGCAACTCAACCATTAGTCGGATGTTGAAAAGTACCTTACCCGAACAAGAGTATGAAGTATTAATTGCCTCTAAACGGGCGGCGAGAGTACCTGCAACCGACACGGTTAAACAATTAACTAACCCAAGGGAAATAGAGCCAAGTTTGGTAGTAGCCCAACCCCAAACAGAACTTAAGTTAGGGCATTTAGAGGAGAAAACTGCTACTTCTACGCCAATTATTAAACGCCGTAGCCTTAGTAGCCAACCGGAAATACCAGTAGCTATAGACGATTCGACTCGACAAAATAGACCGCCCATAGAAACAGAAGATTATGCAGAGCCTAGCGCCAAAAGCGATTATGCAGAGCTTAGCGCCAAAAGTGATTATGCAGAGCCTAGCGCCAAAAGTGATTATGCAGAGCCTAGCGTCAAAAGCGATTACGCAGAGCCTAGCGTCAAAAGCGATTACGCAGAGCCTAGCGTCAAAAGCGATCGCAACTCTACTTTAATTATCCCCAATACCGAGATCAATTTTGCGCCGCCGATTAGCAAAGTAATAGCCTCCTCCTCAGAGCAACTAGCAACCAACAACTTAAGTTTTCCGACAGAGGAAGAAACTAGCGCCATTGTCGCAGAGATGCTCACTGAGGATATGCTAGAGGAAGCTGAAGACAGCGAAGGATTGGACGACGAAGATTTGGATTACTCTGATGACGATGACGACCTTGAAGAAGAACCAACGAAGATAGTCAAAAGACCTTCCTCGTCTAATGTTTTAATTCAAGTATTGCCCCTTTCGGAGGCTAATTTACCCAAAACTTGCTATTTAGTGATTGATCGCTTATCTGAATTAATTACTCGTCCCCTCAAAGAATTTGGCGACTTAGGACAAATTCCCGCTCAAGAAACTAACCAAAAAACTTTACCAGTATTTGATAATCATCGTGTAGCTCGTCGCTTTTCTACCAAACGCGATCGCGTGATCAAAGTTCCTGATAGTAAAATGCTGCAAAAAGCGTGTCCCCATCTCCAAGCAAAGGGGATTACAAGATTATTGGTAGACGGTCAAGTTTACTCCCTTTATCCTAATTAAGCAAATTTTGCAGAGACAATAATTCTCAACTTTTTAGAGCAAGAGAGAGGTTAATTCTCCCTTGCTGCGCTTTGTGTAAATTAGTAGCTAAGTGACTTGCCACCAGCCTAAAGCTGGGCCGAGAAACAATACCGTTAGCCACCACGCAACTAATAATCCGATCCCAATCCAAGCACCACGAGTACTCCAGTCTATAAACTGTTGTGCTTTTCCCTTGCTAATTGGCAACCAAGACAAAAATCTGGTTTCTTGCCCATATTTTTCTTTTAGTGCCGTTTGCCGCCGTCTTGATTCGCCCATAACTCTAATAAAATACGCCATCTGTGCCTGATGATAGCGTCACACACAGCGCTATGGCTAGTTCGCGCAAAATAACTTGACAAGTTATTTTTATTGGGGTTGCTATCCAACTTGTAAGCTGAGGGAAAAATCAAGCTCATCTAAAAAAACTATCTAGCTTTTGCTTAGTTATTTGCATCACAATAATGTGCGCCCAATCGCCCAACACTGCTAACTGCCACTTTTCAATACTTTGCCTTGATGGCTTGGCAAACACTACAGTATTAGAAAACTGATTAAGCATACAGGGATAGTGT
Source organism: Chlorogloea sp. CCALA 695 (assembly GCF_003003885.1). GTDB lineage: Bacteria > Cyanobacteriota > Cyanobacteriia > Cyanobacteriales > Chroococcidiopsidaceae > Aliterella. The sequence continues at coordinate 35,049 of NZ_PVWN01000016.1, forward strand.
CTTAATTTAAGTTGGTTATAAAGATATTGAGCGTTTTGAATGCAAGTCTCAGCTTCGGATGCAAAGCCACTAGCACCTCTATTTTTTATGGCATACCACAGAATTAAACTAGAATAACCGTTTCTAGAACCGAGGATAGTTATATCTTTAGCTCCGATATATTCAATCAGCGTTACAACTTTATCTACAAACTTTTTTTAGTTAAAACGACTCCACAAGGTAGAGGTGAACCAATAAATTTAGCAGAAATTGCTACCCTATCTATAGCTTTTGTAAAGTTGATTTGGGCTGCATCCTTCTAACTGCTCAAAATGACTATAATTCATCTCTCCATTCTTTTAAAAATCGATAACTAAGTATGTGATCCGAAACAATTTTGCTGCTTTAGTAATGGAATATTGGGAGTTTTGAGCCGATATACAGTATATCTTGGGGGTAAATTTCTCTGCCTAAAAATATGCTATAAAAATCTACTTCAGTACCACCAGAAGTTACATAACCTCAAAAGCCTTAATGAGGAAATTTTGTATAAATCGGCAAAAAAAGCTAACACTTCTTGCTCAAACTTGCACGAATAAAAACCAAAACTTGGCTGAATAAATGGAGATCCTGCGTTATTTAATAGATAGTTAAAAACTTTGATAGTAAAGTATAGTTACAAGTCAAATTATAATAATAGCCTGCATAATGCTCAGTCTTTTCTTTCAAATACTCCGTGAAAACTGATAGTTCTTGCCCAATAGCGTTTGACATTATACTTATACTGACTTTTGTCAACAAATATTTGTTAGCATTCATTATCTGAACCAAAATTGAAATTTAACTTCAGGAAAACTACCGAAAAAGTAAATTTAAAAAGTTAGCAACTCACCTTTCCCGCAAACCAGATTTAATCTTTTTAGATTTGGTGATGCCTAATCTTAATGGTTATAAGATTTGCGCTCGTTTACGGAAAATTCCTGCTTTTAGCAATACACCGATTATAATTTTGACCAGCAATATTATTGATCGCGTCCGGGCTACAGTAGTCGGTTGCTTGGACTATCTGAGTAAACCTGTAAAAGCTGAGAGCGTACTATCGGTAATATCTAAGCACTTATCCTGTCCTACAGAAAATCGCCCAGAGTAAAGCTGCTAAATTCGGCGTACTTGGCAAGATTTGCGATCGCTATCTAACTTGGGTTCTTGCCAAGAAAAAGCAAAGTGACTAATACCGCGTACATTAGGCGATACATTGCGAATTGCTTGCATTTGCGCCTCTAACGATGGGCGGTTGGAAATCGGTTTTCCCCAAACTCCAGCGATCGCCGGGATCACGTTGGCATCGGGAGCTTGCTTCGTAACTTTCTGGACTAAAGCCGCAATGCAATTAGCATTACCGCAGTTAGCATAAGCCATAGAGTGCCATTCTAAAGTTTTCGGGAACCGATGCCAAGGTTGCAAGCGCGAGTCATAACCTTGACCTACGGTTTGATTGGCATCGGGGAAAAATACGGCTCCGGCTTTGATTCCTTGGCGCTGTACGGGCCAGGCGGCAACGGCTAAAAAGTCTAAAACCCCTTGAATTGCATGAGAAACGCTCAATTGCCACAACTCCCATTGCAGACGCGGCTGTCTTTGAGCGGCATTAGGTAATAAGATCGTAGTAGGCGCTGATTCTTCCTTGGGTGAGGCTACAGGGACAGCTAGTGGTGCGGGGGGGGTGCGTCCTTGCCACAGGGGTTCTCCTTCTTGGGGATATAATTGGTCTACGGCGGCAACATCGGCGACAGATATAGAGCCTTTTTTGGCATAGCGGCTAATTAGCTCTAATCCTTTAGAATTTAGCGCCCTTTTGGATAAAGCGACTTGAGCAGAATTGCCATAAATCCATAGGTCTTGAACTTTTGTAATTACAGAATCTGCGCCCAAACCTCGCGGATAACGGACATAATCAAATAACACTCCATCTGGGCGACGACGGACTACTTCGTTGACTAATTGGTAATAATCTCTTTTTGCTTGCAGGTTATAGGGATCGACAAAAACTTGACTTTCATTATCGACAAAATATAAGCTTGTTTGCCCTTTACCATTACGAGCTAGTACCGATTGGCGATCGCTTCTTTGACCGTAGGAGTAGCCAAAATTCATCATAAACATCCAAGCGTATACCTTCAAGCCCCGCTCCTGTCCTTTTTGAATAGCTTGGGCAAGCAAGTCTACTTTTTCGTTACCGGGAGTACGAACAACCGAAGGCCAAGCTGTGCGATTAGATCCCATCGGTAGCAATACTTGACCATCGGCAAAAACTTCGACATAAACTTGGTTATAGCCTCGGTTGATAATCCGATCCATAATGTCGTCTAGCTTGCCAGGTTGCAGATCGCAAGGGTACAATCGCAGCCAAATAGCCTGCACTTGAGGCCAAGTCTGATTGCGGCATTCTTGGAGTTGTCGGGCGTGTTGAGTTATTAGCCCTTGGTAGCGACTTTGAGCGTCTCTATCACCTTTTAGCGTTGCTTGAAGTAAAGTTTGTTTCTCTTGCTTTGCCGCGTCTGCCAACTGACAATAGGCAGTGGTTTGAGCCTGGGCTGGGTAGAAGCCAAAATTTGTTGCTACTAGACTACTAGCTACAATTGTAGCGATCGCCTTTGGCATTGCTGCTATAGTTTTTTTAAATTTCACAATAAAAAAGAGGTATTTAGATATTAATTTAATTAAGCTAACTTTAAGGCAAGATTGCTAATTAGACTATGCCAGCTAACTTTATTTATCAAACTTGCCCAGCAATAACAATATAAATATTTAATATTGCAAATACCTCAGAGCGCAGAATTTTACATCAGTCAGTAGTCGGGTAGACTTTGCCAGATTTTTGTCTCCTTTTTACTGACTGTTACAACTTAATTTAAGTTTCTCAAATGCTTTAACTAAGCCTAGCCACCCCTAGAAAGACTTGTTTCTACTTGCTTAAATTCTTGTTGTAGGCGTTGCTTGAGCTTTTGGGGTACAGGGCGGTTAGGATAAGAGCTATAATGCCCAGCCAAAGAATTTAATGCTGTCCGCATGGTAGTAAAAGAATTGAGGGCAGTAACGGAAGTATCTCTTTGGTAACGGGCAGAAAATTCATTAATTTTTTCCCGCGCCGCAGATTGAGACGGGGCTTTTTCTGGGTCATCGTCGGGCAAATCTAGGGCAGTTCTCAAGGTATTTACTACGCTTAAAGTATCTTGGCGATAATCTCCACTCAGGGAAGTAGAACCATTATTAGAACAGCCTGTTAAGCCTATGACTGCAACCAAAACTAAGGCAATTAGACGCGACCAGTAGCGCTTCATAAGTTTTTAAGTAAATAGACATTAAATCAACGTCTATATTATCTTGGATTGGTACTTAGGGGATCGTTTTGCTGGGTAGAAGAATCGGGAATTTTGTCACTCAAGATAGGGCGATATAAAGTATCTCTTTGCTGATAAGGGCGATTTTTTAGAGAGGAAATTGCCGCTATTAAAGTTTCTACTTCCATGCACGTACCTCCTAGAGCGCCAGCCATTGTTGTAATGTGTTCTTCCATCAACGTACCGCCGATATCGTTGCAACCGCCGTTAAGCGCCTCTATTGCCCCTGTAAGTCCTAGTTTTACCCAGCTTGGTTGATGGTTGGGAATCCAATTACCTAACATAATTCGGGCTACGGCTGTAAGTAGTAAGGCATCGTCTAATACTGGTTGATCGCGTCCAACCCGCTTGCGTAAAGGCTTGGGGGCTTCTTGACCAACAAAGGGCAGCAAAATAAATTCGCTGATAGCGCTAGGGTAGGCTTTTTCTAGGGCTGTTTTTTGCAGACTTCGTAATTTTTCTAAATGCTCTATTTGCTGGGTTGGGGTTTCTATATGCCCAGAAAGCATGGTGCTAGTTGTGGGTACGCCCAGCCGATGAGCGGTACTCACAATTTCTAGCCAAGTGGCTGTATTAGTCTTTTCTGGGCATAAAATGCGCCGTACATCATCATTTAATATTTCCGCCGCCGTACCAGGCATTGAATCTACCCCTGCGTCTTTTAGTGCTGTAATTACATAGGCGTAACTAAGATTATCTTCTTTAGCAATAAATTGAATTTCTTGCGGCGAAAAGGCGTGGAGGTGCAACTGAGGATACTTGCCTTTGATGGTTGCAACTAAACGTAAATAATAATTTAAACTTAAGCCGTTGATTTTGGCGGTGGGGTTTAATCCTCCTTGCATACAAATTTCTGTAGCATTGCGCTCTACAGCGTCGGTGGCTTTAGCTAAAATTTGTTCCCAATCTAACCAATAGGAACCCTCAGCATTGGCATCACGCCGGAAGGCGCAGAAACTACAATGTTGTTCGCAGATATTTGTATAGTTAATATTGCGGTTAATAACATAAGTAACCGTATCTCCCGCTTGCAGGTGGCGGAGTTGGTCGGCGGTATGTTTAATTGCAGACTTTATACTAGGATCGGTCTGGTTTAACAACATTACTCCTTCTTGGGCTGACAAATCGGCTCCATTTAGGGTATTTTCAAGAATTGACTCAATAGTTTTAGTCGTCACGAGGCATCCAATTAATAATTTCTGCTCTAACTTTAATTTTGTCAGAAATATTGACTGAAGGTAAAAGTTAGAAAGATACCTCTGCATTGCTAACTTAAATAAGTCAGATAATTTCCCGAAAAAATGGTAAGGCGTGAAACTTAAAACTTGTTTGCTACTGCTACTGTGGACAACTCTAGCCCTAGGTTTGCGCTTGACTCAACTTACTGCTAAATCGCCTTGGACTGATGAATTTTCAACTTTGGTGTTTAGTTTGGGTAATAGTTATCGTACCGTTTCTTTAGATCAGGCGGTTTCTCTTGACGAACTATTGCAACCACTGCAAATAAATTCTGATGCTAATGCAATTCAAGTTATTCAGAATTTACTCACCCAAAGCAACCATCCACCGCTTTACTTTATCTTGGCTCATTGGTGGATGCAATTATATGGGGGTAGCGGTTTAGTTTCTCTGTGGGTAGCTAGAAGTCTGAGCGCTATATTCGGTGCTTTGTCTATTCCGGCAATTTATTTACTGGGTGCTTTTGCTTTTCGCTCTCGGTTAGTTGGGCAAATTGCGGCGGCGATGATGGCGGTTTCTCCTTATGGCATTTTTTTAGCTCAAGAAGCTCGTCACTATACTTTAGCCATTTTGCTAGTAATTGCTTCTTTCGGTTGTTTGATAGCTGCTATACGACACACTCAAAATCAAACAAAATTACCTACTTTAACGGTTATAAGCTGGATATTAGTTAATATTTTAGGAATTGCTACTCATTACTTTTTTGTGCTAACTCTGGCGACGGAAGCTTTTGTATTGTTATGGGAATATCCCTGGAAGAAAAAAACTTTGAATGCTCCCTGGGGGCAAATTTGCGTTGTTGCAGTGGCTACGGCTATCGGGGGAATAGTTTGGCTACCCATATTTTTACAAAATAATAGTGAATTAACGCAGTGGATTGAAAATGGTGAAAGTTCGCAGGTTTTAGCGCTACTAAATCCTATTTTTCAAATTCTAGCTGCTTGGATTACAATGGTTTCTTTGCTGCCTGTAGAAGCCTCGGCGCTTCCTGTAGTCATTGCTTCAGGCTTCGTAATGATGGTTTTTTTTGTTTGGGCTATTCCCCTACTTTGGAGAGGCTTTATCGCTAATTTGCAGCAACCAAAAACTAGGGCAATTACTCAGGTATTTGCTCGAATTGTGGCAAGTGCGATCGCTATATTCTTTCTTTTCACTTATATTTTAGGTATCGATCTTACTCGTGGCGCTCGATATAATTTTATTTACTTCCCAGCCGTGATAGTTTTAGTTGCGGCTAGTTTAGCGATTTGTTGGAATCCAGCAATAAATAAGCTATCATCCGGCAAAACCGCCGTAGCTTTGATTTGGCTGATGGGCTTGCTAAGTGCCGTCACCGTGATTAATAATTTGGGCTATCAGAAGTATTATCGCCCCGATTTGTTTGTGCAGTTGGTAGAAAAAAACAGTAATTCTCTACCCGTTTTGATTGCCACAACTCATAAAACCCACGTCCAAACAGGGGAAATGATGGGGATTGCCAGAGAATTTAAACTTGAAGAAACTCCCGCAAAAGCTGAGTTTCTTTTAGCCCATCAATCTCAAAATGCTGATACTTCCGCCGCCATTTTACAAAATGCTGTAAGTCAGAAACTTTTACCTTTTGATTTATGGCTAGTTAATTTTTATGCTCCCGTAAAACTCAATCAATGCAACCCGGATACCAGCATAAGCAAAAATCAACCTGTAGACGGCTACAATTACGAGCTTTATCACTGTCAAAATTAGACAAAGTTGGGAATTGGTAATGGGTAATGGGTAATGGGTAATTGGTGATTGGAAAAAATTTTTATTTTTGCAAAAAGTCTTTTCTTTCTGATTGGGGAACACTTACAGGAGATAAACCAGAAATCGCGCGGAGATTTTGACAGCGAATCAAGTCTACAAAGTTTAAACTCGAACGCTTTTCAATCTGCGCTACAGCTTCTATTGCTGATAATAAATATCCCGCAGCCTCTGTTTCTGAATAACCGCGCCTTTGAGCTACTTTAATTGCTGCTTCGTCGGCTTCTAATTCTACTTTAGCACTGCTACTATTGCGCCAAATTTGGGCTACAGCAAAAGCACTTAATCCCACACCTATAACTACACCCACAGGATCGCTTTGCACCAATTCTACCGTCGCCCCTAATAGCCCAGCTAATCCCACGCCTTGATAAATATCGGGTTTAAACCATTTAATCCCTGTTAGCCAGCTAATATTGCTTAGTAGCAACAAATCTCGCTGTGGTTTAGATAAACGCCGCCACAGGTCAAAGTTAATATATACTTGCCGTTGTTGCTGCCAAGGACGAGGCAAAGGACTATCAATTATTTGCCTTTGCTCTGGTTTACTAACAATTTTGGTCATCATCCGCCCCGAAGCTGGCATTAAATCTAGTAGGCGGCGAATTTCAGCGTTTTGCTCCATAAAAAATAGCTTTTTGGCGATCGCAAACTAATTAATATCCCCCCACTTAACACCCTACACCTTTTAAGGCTTTGCTTCAGTAGTAAATTTTTGCAGAGCGCTGGATAGTTGGCTAATTGTTAGCGCCTGTTCAACAGTAACTTCAACGAGTCGGCTATTAGTTTCTGCCTGAGTACGCGATAATTCGCTAATAGTTTTTGCCTGTTCAACTAAAGTTTCTGTTAGTTGACAATGGACTTGCATTTGCTTTTCAAACATTAACTGTAAGGCAGCTATTTTATCCTCTAAATGATTAATTCTTTTTTCTTGCCCTAGAGTTACTTCTTTAAAATCAGATAACGACAATTTCTGCTCAAAGGGTGAATCTAACCTATTTTCAGTTTCTACTTGATTAAAAAACTCCTTTGTTTGGCTTTGTGATGTTAAAAACTTGTTTATAGGTATGACATTATTTTTAGGAGTGCGATTGCTTGCAGCAGCGCTGGCGCGATCGTTTAAGGTTAAATATTCAACTAGCTTTTTGGTGTCTTCCGCTTTTAAATAAGAGGGAATTTTGTTAAGCGGTGGATTGAAATATTCAATCAAAATTGTTTCAATTCGCCGTAATGCCAAGGAATCGCTTTCAGTAAGCCAAGCAATCCTCACATCTGCAAAAGATTTTAGTAAAGCAAGCCTATGATGCCCTCTCAAGCGTTCCCGAATATTAATCGAGCGCCCTATGTACAAAATCCTGCGGTGGGATGACAGCGCAAAATAAACTGCTGCACAGTTTGGCAGTTTACCTTTGTCAGATAAGGGGAGGCTGGGCAGAGAAGAAAAGTCAAAAGACTCTGGCGCAAGTGCGGACACTATACTTACCTCACGGGATCTTACTAGCAATATACATAGAGCAGGTTTTGAGTAACAGTGCTGAGAACCTATCTTAGTAATGCTCGACGGTTTCATTTTCAGCAGTTAAGATGTGGAGCAGTATACCAAACATTCCGCCCTTCTCAATAATTCATTATATGAATGACTCAGATCATTTGTCAGAAGAAGCTATGATCGCATCTATTGACGCAGTGCTTAAACAATTAACCATCCGTTGGACAAGTTTAAAAAAAGCAAGAATTGACTTAAATTTTAAAACAGTAACTCAAGCCCTTGAGGGGATTGATGAAAATGTTAAACAACTAGCTTTGAGTTGGGGCGAGAATCGAACAATTATTGAAACTGCTATCCAAGATCAGCGAGATTTTGTACTATCTGATGCCTACCCGCTAAAAGTAGAGAAGGCTTTGAATGATGTGGGAGTGCCGATAAGAGGTAAATTTCCCAACTATGAGTTTTCACCATTTAAGCTGACATTTTTTGTTGATAGTGATTACGTCAAGCTTGGTATGGGACGAAAAGCCCAACAAAACAAGGCTTTAGCGCCAAGTGCGATCGCCCTATGGGTAGCAAAAGAATATAAACGAGTAGCCCACAGCAAGTTTAATGCCGAACAATTTGGTAAAGAATTATTTACTGCTTATGAACTACTCAATCGAGACAATTTAACCAAAAATTTTGTAGTCTGGGGACATCCCATTGCTCTTAAGGAAATATACAAGCTATTAACTTTAAAAGATTCGGCGAAACAAGACTATCCTGAAGCACTTTTTACTTACGATTTAGCCCGACTAAAAGAGCAGTCTGACATTTCTTACAACGGTTACAGATTTGAATTTGTACCTTCCCGCAATCAATTTAGCGGTTTGCTTTTGATTGATAGCAGGGAACGGGAAAGCCGAGTTGAGAGCCTAGCTATATACGACAAGAGCGATCGCGAAATTGGAATGTCTTAGATATATGCAAATTGATGAACTAGATATTGAAGATATCCGCGCTGGTCAGCCACCATTAAACGATCAATTATTAACCACGATGACTCTAGGAGGCGAACTATGGCTAGAACGTTTTCAAGAATATTATCTTGCTAATTATATTGCCAGTGGCGGCAGTAAAGTTAAAGTTTTAGTCGGTGGTGAAGGTAGCGGCAAAACTCATTTAGTTCGTTGCATTCAACAAAATGCTAAAACTTTAGGCTATGAAACCGTATACCTTTGCGCGCGAGATCATGATGACTATCGCCTCAATAATTTACCTAGTTTGTATCGTGCTATAGTCGATCAAATTGACAAAGTAAAGCTTGTTAGAGGCTTGTGTTGCACTGTTGCCAAGCAATTAGGCTACGAAGTGGATAAATACGATGGTACAACCTTATTTTTACACCTTTTAATTGAAGACACAAAACTTCCCCGTAATGAAGCTATCCGAGAAATTGAAAAAGCAGCTTCTGAGGTTTTTGGCGATGTAGATTTTGGCTCATCTTTTACAGCCTTTGCCTATCGAATTGTTAAAAATCACATGATTAATGGCAATGAAACGGATGTTAATCTAGCTTTAAAATGGCTAAGTGGCAATAAGTTAGAGCGCCGTGAAAAGCAAGACTTACTTTTATTTGAGCAACTTCAGAAATTCAATGCTAGATATTGGTTGAATTCCCTTATCCGCCTTTTAAAAATTGCTGGGATGACGGGTTTAGTTGTAGCAATTGATAATTTGGAAGTAATGACTGAACGCTCTGAAGAAACGGGCAGATTTATTTATACGGTCAATAATATTAAAGATATTTGCGAGCTTTTTCGGCAATTAATTGATGATGCGGAATTACTCAACAACTTTCTGCTGATTCTAGCAGGGCGGCGAGAAATAATTGAGGATGAAAGGCGCGGCTTTGTTAGCTATGACGCTTTGTGGATGCGGTTACAAACGGGATTAGTGCAAAAAAAGTTTAATCGCCTTGCAGATATGGTAGATATAGATGCTCACTTAGAAGCTAATGGTCAAGATTTTCCCGATCGCGTTCAAACCCATTTACGTCAGCTATTAACAAACATGGGTGTAAACCTGCAATATATTGGTTTTCCTGACGACTTAAGCCAATATAGCGATTTACGCAAAAGAGTGATGGAAGTTGGCACAATGATCCCAAAAGTAGGTTAAGTAATGCAAAAATATGATGACCGCCGCAGGAGTGCAATTTCTGTAGTAGAGTCTTTAAGGTCTGGTATCCCAAGTCGCGCTTCTACTAGAGAACTATCAGACTTACGACCATCGCTAACGCAGCCGATTAAACAAGATTTAGCCGCACTTGCTCAAGGTAATATTCCCAAAGGTAGATTAATTTGGGGCGCTTATGGACAAGGCAAAACTCACGCCCTAACTACTATCGAACATTTAGCCCTGGATGCAGGCTTTGCAGTCAGTCGAGTTTCCCTTAGTCGTGAAGTATCGTGCCATCATCTATTTAATTTCTATGGGCGGGTGGCATCGGCGATTCGCACACCAAAGTCGCAGATCCTTGGTATTGGGCGAAGTCTTGACAAAAAAACTCCTGGAGACTTACCCGATAGTAGGATTCAAGACCATAACCGCTATATCCATCCCCTACCTGCGATTGTACTTGAAGATTACTTTTACGCTAATGGCGGCGAGGAACAAGACTTGCTTTACGGCGACTTAATGGGAACTCGGTTAGCTATGCCAGAGTTGAAACGAATCCACCGTAATTGTCGGCAAGAAACGTTACCCAAGTTTGAGGTAACTTTTGGGATTAGAAAACATGGTGCTGCTTATTTTGGGGTAATGGCAGATGTCCTTGAATGGTGTGGTTACAAAGGCTGGGTGATTTTAATTGATGAGGTGGAACTAATTGGGCGTTTAGGCAAAGTTGGGCGACTTGATGCCTATCAAAACTTAAATTGGCTGCTCAATTGGTCTAGTAATATGTCTTATCCAATCTATACAGTGGGTGTTGTGGCATTGAGTCTCAGAAACGATGTCTGGTTTAGTAGCGATCGCACTCCAAGTAATAAGAGCGATCGCACTCGTATTCCAGAGTTAGCGGCGCAAAAGTTTGGAGAAGAAGCAGAAGCAGAGATGAATAAATTTTTTGATTTAGCCATTAGCAGACAATGCCCTGCCACAGAACAACTATCTCCAGGTGAACTGAGTAAATTACTAGAAAGCTTGGTAAACCTTCATCAGATTGCTTATGATTGGAATGCCCAGCTAGACGTTGATAAATTACTTCAGCACATGGGCGTTCAACCTGTACGCACTCATATCCGTGCAGCTTTAGAAGTTTTAGATATTGAATATACTGACAAGGAAATTATTATTCCTAGGGCGACTGATTTAAAAGAAGGTTCTGTACAGGAAGAAGATGGCTTTTTGGCAGAAAATGACTCTTAATCGTAAGATTTGACAGCTTCGTTTGCCTCTTTTGATTGAGGAAAATTATAAAACCGTTTAAAGTAAAAATTAAACGCTAAATTTCAACGCATGGATGCTTTTGCGCCAACTCCGCCAGAATGGACAACTACCGCTACTCACGCTCATCAATTTTGTTGTCCTCGTTGCCAATCTTCTAGCCGAGAAGCTACACAAGTATGGCTAAATCGACGTTCTCCCGTAATGACTGACAACTACCGCCGTAAATGGCAAGAATTTTATCAATGTCAATGCGATTATGTTTGGTGGGCTTGGAGTAGCGATCGCCCACCCTCAAAATATAATAAAGAACAAAGTTTTTAGTTGTAATTAAAACAAATATATGTTACAGTAGCAAAGGTTAAAAAACCATGGCTCAGTAGCTCAGTTGGTTAGAGCGCGGGACTCATAAGCCTGAGGTCGGCGGTTCAAATCCACCCTGAGCCATTATTTCATGTATTTATATAAACGGTATAACCACGTATCCATAAGGGTTATACCGTTTAATGCTTTAAGGCTATTACAGTTAATTACCGTTGATTATTGCTAAACCAGGTCAATATATTAGTCACAATCCAGTCACATAATAAAAGCGCTGTTATTACCTACTACCTGTTAGCTATAAAAAAATAGTTTAACCCCCTAAATATGTATATAGGTTGTGACAGTATAAGTACAACTCTTACTACGTAAGCATTTTAGCTGTCACAATCCCCCTATAAAATAGGTTGTGACAGGTTGTGACAGGTTGTGACAGTATAGTTAGTTAAAATCTACAATCCTTGTTTAGTAAGGCTCGTGGCTAGTATTAACTGTACCAACCTTGTTTGTTAGAGGTTGTGACACCTGTGAAGGGCGTGGGCGATCCAATCGTGAAGTAACTACTACTATTGCCTACTACTCAACAAGTGACTAATAACTGCCAAGAATAATATGTTGTTCTAGGTAAATATAGATATAGGTTGAGCAGTAAAGGTTATAACTCTTACTACATAAGTATTTTAGCCTGCACAACCCCCCCTAAAAAGGTTGTGCAGGGGTTGTGCAGTGTAAACAATGAGAAAGCTATAACCCTTGTTTAATAACGGTTATAGCCTGCACAACCCTAGTAACGTCTGTCACAACCCTAGTAAGAAGGTTGAGCAGCTTTATTTTTTTGGTGGATACCATACACGCTTGGGTATGCCGTCAAATCGTAGCTGTTTACTTGTCCAACCCAGTTGTCTAAGACAGGTTGTAACCTTTGTTTCCTCTCTTTTAGTAACCCTTCCTAGCTCTATATGAAGGCAATCGCTTAAAATTTCTGCTGCTGTAATCGAGTACTTGCCGGCAATATATTTACCAATATCTTCTAGCCAAGGATCGTTATTTTGATATTCTTCTGTATTGGTAGCCGAAATTTGTTCGTCAATTTCAGATAGCCACCAAGTCTCACCCTTTAAGTGCGCTGTGTATGCTGCTGCAAGAAGCTGATCGCGCTCTTGGCGTAATAGTTGTAAATCAATCTTCTGTACTGGTATTACCCAAAATCGCCTATTGCCTGTTGTATCGTTTAAAAACTCATCTTGGTTAGTTGTACCGACAATAAGAGAGGGTCGGTTAAATTCCTCTACTGCACGACCGTAAGGAGGGCGTATATTATCAGTTGAACAGGATAAAAAAGCTTTAATGCTGGCAATATCACGCCTGCCAAATACTGTTTCTAATTCAGCCCATTCAATAAGCCAATGGTTATGTAGTTTAAGTCGCTCATCTTTGTCGCTAACCTGTCCTAGGGAATCATCGAACCATTCTTTACCAGCTAAGTCACTGAAAAATGTAGACTTACCTACGCCTTGCTTGCCTTGCAAAATTAGCGCAGTATCTACTTTACATCCTGGATTTATTGCCCTAGCAACCATAGCTATTAGGAATTTTCGTAAGTAGATATCACATATAGGTTTATCTGTACCTAAATAGCGAGTAGATGGTTTGTCTAGTAGTGATAGGGTACTATCCCCATACTGTTCATGTATAGATAATAGTTTTTCTACTATAGGACTGTAACTATTTTGTTCTGCTATTTCGGTTACTATATTTAAGGCATCTCCATTACTAATCTGTAATTTAAAATCTACTGCTAGCCTAAGTCTAATCCGGTCTGGATTAATTGCTTTACCATCTATTTCAACTTGTCTTTTTAAAGTGTTGTACCTTAGTCTATCTCCTAACACTTCCTCTACTTGCTGATACTGTCTAGCCAACGTTACCTTTTTATTATTGTCACCACTACCACTACTATTGTTATCATTATTATTGCCGTTATCACTATTACTACTTTCTAGTTTATTGGTTTGTTTACCACTACTAACATTAAGGCGTTTAGTTTCTATCGCTGCTAGTATTTGTTCTTTAGTTAGCTTGTAATCTTTTACCCAATCGGCAACATCTAACCCCCCCTTATTTAGTATATTTTCCCATAATGGGGAGTCTGGAAAAGCATATAACCATTTGGTACTATTAGGGAAATCTCTAGCTATATCTTCACAGTATTTTAAGCCCTCAAGGTCACGGTCTGGGCATAATACTATGTCACCAATACCCAAGTCTTCTTTATAGTTGCTGTAACCGTACTCTCTCCAACTACCCGAACCACCTATGCTTGTAGTAGCAGCAATGTTTAAGGATAATAACAGGTCTACTATACCCTCACCCTCAACAATTAGTATAGGCAGCCCAAATAGTATAGCGGCTTGATTAATTGAGTGTTGTATCTGGTATAAATGTATTTTATATCTAAGGTTTTTAGGCAGTCCTTTAACCCATTTAGTATCATCCCAATGAGATTGAAAGAATTTTTTAGTACCATCACCTTTATCAATTCTGGTTACTTTAACTGATTTTTGGTATGTATCACCAGGTAGTGGATCACCAATCTGGCGCTTGTTCGTTGGTTTTATAATTTCTGGATAATCATACTCCGTTTCACTACTAGGTCTTATCTTTTTAATGTGTCGTTCTGTCGTATCCTTTTTAACAAAGTATTGACCCCACAGCCCCGTCTTCTCAACTCCCCTATACACATAGCCAACTACATTAATATCTTGGTCAATAATGTGGGTATGGCATAAAACTAGGTCATCTTTCCACCTACAATCACTGTCCTTAGTTCTGCCACAAATAGGGCAAGCGTTGTTTCTACCTGACCTAATAAAGCTAGAATTGTTATAGCCATTGCTTATAGTTGTATTCATATGAGTTAGTAGTATGTATGTTTTAAAGCGGTTCTCCTGTCAAGAGAGCCGCTTATTTTTTTATGTGGTTTGTTCTAGTACCTCTGTACTAGAAAGGTTAATGTCATGTTTGACTAATAATTCGGCTATTGCTTGCCTTGTTAGCTGACTGGTACTGGTTTGTAGCTTATCGGCTAACCGTTGTAAGGCGTGATGATATTCTGAATTAATCTTTATTGGCGGCAATGTGCTTGTATAACGAGGCATAAATGTTATATATTAATTACATATTCGGGTGCTATAACACACTATATCCTAAATATGAGACTAAAGATAGCACTGTTGGCGGTCATGACCAGGTGGCAGATAACAGGATATAAACTAGGGCAAGCTTCAGGGTTAGACCGCTCTGTAATTTCCAAATTAATTAGGGGTGAGGTTAAAACAGCAGAATGGGAAAAAATAGAGCAGTTACTAAATGGTTTTGAAAAAATAGATCCAATGGCTAGAGATGCGTTTATGGGTGCTTTGCAACGTCCTGATAGCACCTACCCCCTGATTACAGACGCTACACTTGGCTTTACTTTGGCAAGAGAAAGCCCCGAACTTATTGCTGAAATACTGGCAATTCTTAAGGATCTCAAATTAGTAGACCTAGCAAGGGAGGAGAGACTTAAAGCCGTACTAGCAGAGGAAGACCCAGTCACAGACATACCGCCCTGTACTTTGGAAGAACATATAAGCAAGAAAATGATAATTGCCCGGTGCGATAAGGATGGGATTTAAACCTAATGAATGGTAGAAGACGTAACCCCCAAGATTGGCTTGCTACAACCGCAATGGCAGAACTATTAGGCTGTTCAATAGACCATTTATACCGACTGCGGGATATAGGAGAACTAAAAAAAGGTACTCATTGGTACTGTTTAAACGAGAAAGCAGCACGGCTTACTTACAGATGGCATAAAAAGCGAGTAGAACAGGCTTTAGGTATTAGTTAAGTTAGCTGCTTTCCACCTATACACACGGTTGATTAATTGCTATACTTCCATTTGTACACACGGTTGATTAACTGGCTATGAATGACAAAGTACGGCAAGTTTCGGAGCGTTCCCTAGAGAACTTAAAGCTAGGCGCTCGTTCCCGCAGTAAAGGCAAGGTAAGACACAACTACTTAATTATGCCTACAACAGCTAAATGGCTTAAGGATAGCGGTAACGCTAGCGAGGCAATTGATTCATTAGTAGAAGCCGCAAAGGATAATAGCCTAGTTTCCAGTCATACACACGATAGGAAAAAAGGACAGCAGGGGTTAACAATTTCCAGCTATACACACGATGGATATGAGCAGAAGATAAAAGACCTACAAATCAGTTTAGAGGAAACTTACTTAGAACTTACAAAGGTACGAGCCGCTAACAAACAACTACAGGCAAATTTAAGTAAAGCTGTAAGCATACTAACTACTACGCTTACTATGCCAGCTAATAACGCTAGTCCAATTAAAGCAGTAATTAGGGCTGCTATTGAGTTAATTAAACCTACTTAACAGCAAATACCTATCAAGAATTAAGTTATGAATCTAAGTATTTTAGGACGGGTTGAACAGGCAAACGGTAGACTTAAATCATCAAACGCTGGCATACTTATTGAACTAGCAGGTAATAGTTTACGGTTACGTGGTGTACTACCCCCTAAACCTAACTCAACTAAAAAAACACCCTACCAACAACGTATTAGTTTAAATTACTTAGGTATTAAAGCTAACCCAGCAGGTATTAAGGAGTCAGAAGCCCAAGCACGTAAGATAAGTGCTTTAATTACTTGCCGTGAGTTTGACTGGACACCTTATTTAAAAGCTACTGAAGTTAGTGTTTGCCATACAGTTAATGATTGGGTTAGTAAATTTGAAGTTGATTACTTTGCAAAGCGATCGCGTACTCCCCAATCAGAAACAACTTGGAAAGGTGACTATCTTAGAGTTTTTAGTAAGTTACCCCAAAATGAACCACTGACTGTTGAAGCATTAACTCGCGTAATACATAACACAGAACCAGATACTAGAACCAGAAAAAGGGCAGTAATAGCACTAAATGCTATAGCAAAATTTGCATCATTAGAAGTTAATTTTAAACCTTATAGCGGTACATACTCACCTAGTAAAGTACAACCGCGTAACCTACCTAATGATTTAACTATAGCTACATGGTTTACTAAAATAACTGCTTTAGATTGGCAATGGGCTTATGGGATATTAGCAACTTATGGGCTAAGGAATCATGAGTTATTTTATATAGATTTTACTGACTTTCCTATGTTGAGGGTTACTGATGGTAAAACAGGTTCTAGGCTTGTTTACCCTCTATACCCTGAATGGGCTGAAGAATGGGAATTAAATATAATCAAAATACCTAAGTGCAGTGGTAAAACTAATAGTGATTTAGGTAGTAGGGTACAACACGCTTTTAAAAGGCTAGAGATACCCTTTGCGCCTTACAACCTTAGACACGCTTGGGCAGTTCGTTCTTTAGAGTATGGGCTAGATATTTCACTTGCAGCAAAACAAATGGGTCACAGTGTGCAAGTTCACAGCGATCAGTACCATCACTGGATTGGTAAGGATGTGCATAAAAAAGCATTTAACGCACTTGCTAACCGATTGGATCGTCCTTATCCACCGCAGCTGTCACAACCCCCCTACAATTAGCTGTCACAACCCCCCTTATTTAGCTTCCAAGCCACAACTATTACAGAGTAAAGGTTACAGCCTTTTAGTGGCTATACTGTCACAACCCCGTCACAATCTATTTTTTGGGGTTGTGACAGCTATAAAGTATGCACCGTAACGATTACAGACTTCTGTCACAACCCCAAAGTAAAAAAGCACCTAAACTATAATAAATATTATTTTATTTTTATTTTTCTCAACCTCATTTTGGCGGCTACTTTGCCCAACAGAAGGTAGTAAGCCAAGCAGCATCAGGTCAACTACATACAGTAGAGATAGAGTCAATTAGAAATATTGAGCAGAGGGTAGACCATGAGCGATCGCATTATTCTAAAAGGGCATACTAAATTGCTTAAGCCAGTTATTACTCAGATAATGGCTATACATCAGCTTATAGAGTCTAAAGACATAGGTACTATATACGGTGAACCATCAAGAGAGTACCAAGTAAGAAGAAAGTTTAAACCACAAGTAGAGCTATTTTTTAAAGAAGATGAAGAAGACGTACAGGTAGGGTATACCCCAGTAGAAGGTAAGATAACTTTTAGAATAATGGGGGAAGAAACAAATACCCTTAGCAATGCAAATTTAACAACTTTAGCTAGGAAGGTTAAAGAGGTATTTGGTGTAGACAATGGGTATATATGGAGGAAGGGTAAGGAGTTATATAGTTACTCAGACTGGGATAAAGGTTATCAGCTGCAACTACTATCTAGAAGTGAATCAAACGCTAGAGAACTTATATTAAAAGTCTTATCAATACAAACAGATACTTTTGTATTAAAAAATATGCAGCTATGTAAAAATCAAGATGAGTTAATTAAATACCCCTATGAACCACCTACACAAATAATATTAGGAAAGTCTGTAAAAGTTCCCAGGTATAGACCAAACGTAGAAGTTAGATTCCAGTATGCAGCAGCACATATACATGGATTACCAAACCCTAAACTGCTGTATTCCAGAACTAGAAATAAAAAGAACGCTTTAGTTGTGTAGTTGTTCTAAACACGGGAAGGGTTCAGCCGTACCGGAAAACGCTATACAGCTTGACGAGCGCTTTTATGGGGTTAAGCTTGTGTAAGTAGCCCGTATTGTGTGTAAGAAGGTTTTTGGAATGCCAAGACGTAGCTGCTATTGCCAGGGAAATTATGAACCACAAACAGGAATCTACCCCCAGGTTTTAGTCAAACTTTAGTCATAATTTTATCAATAATTCTGCAAGCCATAACTAACAGGGGTTTGATAACTAGCTGCTTGGGACTCATAAGCCTGAGGTCGGCGGTTCAAATCCACCCTGAGCCATAAAAATTTAGACGTAAATTGAATAATAGAGTTGGGCATCATGCCCTAGTTTTCTATTAAGGTCAAGAAATTGGTGGATTGCGACAGTGTAAAAACCTCTGCTCCTTAGCTTTTTGATACCATTTCTCGGCTTTTGTGCGATCAGTAGCTATACCCCGATCCCCAATCGCGAAAATTTCTGCTAAGTTGTTCGATGCTACACCATAGCCCTGTTGGGCTGATTTCTTATACCACTTAACTGCCTCTAAAACGTCCCTTTCTAAACCCAAACCTAAGTGATACATATTTGCAACTATACATTGCGCTTCCGCATCTCCTCGCTCGGCAATTGGTTTTAATAATTTAAAGGCATCAAGATAATTTTTAGCTGCAAAAGCGGCTAAACCTGATGTTGAATTTGACATTTGATCAACTCCTTTAGAACTTGATATCGTGCCAGTGGCGGATTAATTCAGCCACAGACCAAGCTTGAGAAACCGCGCCTTGAGGAGCATGAGGCAGATCGCCATCAAAAATTTCTGATATTGAGCCAATACAACCAGAATTGTAAAAATGCTCTAATAAAGGTTGCTTGCTAATTGGGAGTGTTTCGGAGGGATAATAGCGTTGCCACGCCCGGATAAATGCACCCATTAACCACATCCACACTGTACCTTGATGATAAGAAAGATCGCGGTGTTGAGCATTTCCGGCATAGTTGCCTATATACTCTAGATCGGCAGGATCGAGGCTCCGCAAGCCATAGGGTGTAAGTAGGCGATTTTTTGCTACTTGGATAATGCTTTGTCCTTGAACTTCGCTAAATCCACAGTGATGCAGAGAAAGCGCTAAAACAGCATTAGGACGGATTTGGGCATTAGGGCGATCATCTGGCTCAATTAAATCGTATAAGTAACCACTAAGCGGATTCCAGAATTTTTGCAAAGAGGCTTTGACTTGCTGTGCTTGTCCTAGGTAATACTGAGTTTGCCTTAGATAGCGATCGCTACCAGTAATCGTGAATAAGCGCTCTGCCCAATTGCTAGACCAACATAACGCCGAATACCATAGGGCATTAATTTCTACAGGCTTACCGCGCCTCGGAGTCACTGGCTGACCGTCAATTACGGCATCCATCCACGTTAAAGCGACATCCGGCGCATCCCAACCCAGCAAGCCATCGGTCGCATCGACTTGAATATTAAATTTTGTGCCAGCCGTAAAAGCTTTATAAATTTGCCTGACAGTGGGGTATTGCTCAACTAGAAAATCCCAATCTTGAGTAGCTTCTAAATACAGTCCCAAGGCTTCGATCCACCACAGCGTTGCATCAAGACTGTTGTAATATGGTTCGTTATTGGTATCGGGAAAAGCGTTAGGAATCAAACCATCACGGCAATAAAGCCCAAATGTTTGCAATAATCCTTTGGCTAATTCAAAACGCTTGGTAGTTAAAGCAAGTCCCGGTAAAGCAATTAGTGTATCGCGTCCCCAATCGTTAAACCAATGATAGCCAGCGATCGCACTAAGTCCATTAATTGACTGACGATAAACTATAAAACTATCCCCAGCTTGTAGTAATGGCGGACACGCAGAAGTTGAAAATAATTGCTCAAATCTGCGTTGCTGGGCAACTACTGCGCTAGTAAAATCTTGGTCTTTAACTAATGAAGCGTCACGAGTACCTAAGCTTGCTTCGATAGTTAAACTTTCTCCTGGTGATAATTTTACTGTTAAATAACCTGGACTATGTAAGTCTTCGCGATCGCCTAATCCCCGTTTGGTTTCTTCAATTAGTTGATAATCCCAATTCCATAAAGGGTCTAATTGATATTCTCCTTTTGTCCATTGCAACTGCCAAAGAGTACCTATTTGTCCCGGTCGAATTGCTTGCAAATAAAGCTGATTTTGTTTTATACCTTGAGAAAACTGTAAATTGGGTTCGGCTTTTTGTTGGTGGTGAAAATTGCGATCGCCAATCATCAACCGTAACCGTAAAGTTGCGGCTTCTTTCCCTTCGTAGCGGTATTGAATCAAGATGCGATGCAAAAACTTATCTCTATGATCCCCTTCGTAGGGCATAACTATTTGTCTAGTCAATTGCCAATCATCTTCACCCCATACCCAAGTCGGAGTTGGCTCAATACTAAAAGAGTGCAACAGCTTGTAGCCTAACGGTTCTACGCTCCCACTTCCCCAAAAATTTGTCCCTAGCGCCTGCATTTCCCCACTTACTTCTAAACTTGCTTCTAAATGGGAAAACAATAAAGTGCGATCACTTGGGGGATTTAGCGCCGCTACTAGCCACCCGTGATAAGTCCGCGTCCTAGCGTCGCTGACAGTACCACTGGCAAAACTTCCTAGCCCGTTAGTTAGCAACCATTCTCTGGTATCTAAATCGCCCATTTGCTACTCAAAATCGTTATGACTATGATATATTCGTAACAGTTCGTAAACAATTATTCCATATCTGGGCAAAATCTAGCACATCATTGCCCACAGACGGATTGATCAAACATATAAGTCATCAAGGAGAACTAATTTAATGCCTTTAACTTACGCAGCCGAAGGATGCTTGAGAGTTGGTCAGACAGCGCCAGATTTTACTGCTACCGCCGTATTCGATCAAGAATTTAAGACAATTAAACTATCTGATTATCGTGGCAAATACGTCATTTTGTTCTTCTATCCCTTAGATTTTACTTTTGTTTGCCCTACAGAAATTACTGCTTTTAGCGATCGCTTCGCTGAATTTAGCAAGATTGGTACAGAAGTATTAGGAGTTTCGGTAGATAGCGAATTTTCACACCTAGCCTGGATTCAGAGCGATCGCAAATCCGGCGGTGTAGGCGACTTAACTTATCCTTTGGTTTCGGATATCAAAAAAGAAATCAGCGCCGCTTATAATGTACTCGATCCAGAAGCTGGCGTTGCTTTACGTGGTTTGTTCATTATCGACAAAGATGGCGTTATTCAACACGCTACTATCAACAACTTGTCCTTTGGGCGTAGTGTAGACGAGACGCTAAGAACACTTCAAGCAATTCAGTACGTGCAATCTCATCCTGATGAAGTTTGCCCCGCAGGTTGGCAACCCGGCGATCAAACAATGGTTCCCGACCCTATCAAGTCAAAAGTCTTTTTTGCTTCAGTGTAAGCCTTGTCAGTAAAAAACTAAACTTGAAAAGCCCCAATTGCTAAGAGATTAAATATCTACAGCTAATTGGGGCTTTGATATTTTTAAGGAGATAAATATTTATGCTGACTTCCAACGACTTTAGCGGATTATTCAACGAGCGTTTTTTCCGTAATCTTTTTCCGATTCCCGCAACCAACGATTTAACACTAGGCGAACTAGCACCGGGTTTTAGTTTGCCAGATATTACTAATAGTCGCACGATTAAATTTTCAGAATACCGAAACAAGCAGCCTGTATTACTTGCTTTTACGCGCATTTTTACCGAAAAGCAGTATTGTCCGTTTTGTTTTCCCCATATTAAAGCTTTGAACGAAAACTACGAAAAGTTTACAGCTATGGGCGTAGAGGTTTTATTAATTGCTAGTACCGATGAAGCGCAAAGCAAAAAAGTTATTAGCGATTTGAACCTAAAAATGCCATTACTGAGCGATCCTAGCTGTCGGGTGTTTCACTCTTACAAACTAGGTCAAGCCTTGGGAGCGCCTTTACCAGGGCAACTTGTCACAGATATACAAGGAAAGCTGCGTTACAAACATCTATTTTCTTTCCTTGCTCATAACGCCAGTATTGAAACCTTGCTAGAGCAATTTTAGAAATTAAATATATAAATTTTGTAGAGACGTTGCATTGCAACGTCTCTTTTATATCCCGAAGGAAAGCACAAATGGCAAAGAGCTAATAATATAGTTTTAGTGACGAAGTATTTGTAATGCACAAGGAAATAGCTTGATAAAGCCAAGTCCACAACAGCTATTAGCTTTATTTCAGGATTCAGTATTTTTAAGCGAGGCGTTAAAGAGCATTCATTTGGTACGAATTGACGAGCGCACTAATAAGGTAGTGATTTTAGCAGGCGACTCAATCCAAATAGAAATTAGCCAAAATGGGAGGAGAGAAATTCGATGACTAATTTAGGATTTTTGACGTTGGGGGACGATTCCCAAAAACGTCCAGACTTTTCTAAAATGTCTGAGACAGACTTAAGAGCTTACGTCCTTGCTCACAGAAAAGACCAATCAGCTTTTTATGCTTATGTAGATCGGATGCACGAGCGCCCACCAATTGCTGTAATTGAAGCGGAGGAGTGGAGCGAGGAACGGATGCAGGAAGCTATAGACGGAGCTAAGGGTCGTAGCTAAGAGTCCTTAGTTTGAGCAAAAAATGGACAGAGGAAGTATGTCCTTGTCCATTTTTAGTAAGTCATAACTTAACTTGCTGTAAATGACTACGTGGGTCAAAGGTACGGAGATCGCGGATTTTTTCATAATACTCGCGCTCTTGGGGGCTGATTTCTTTGGGAGATGCGATCGCAATTTTAACTAATTGATCGCTGCGTCCATCTTTAGCTAAACGCCACCCCTTACCCCGTAGTCGTAAAGATTGACCTGAGCGAATCCCCGCCGGAATATTTACTTTTACCATCCCATCAGGTGTGGGGACATCAATTGACGCGCCTAGCACTGCTTCATCAGGTGTAATTGGAACTTCGCAAGTTAGATTATCTCCCTCAAATTGAAAAAATGAATGTGGGAGGATGTCTATTTTGAGGTACAAGTCACCTCGTTGTTGGCTTAAAGGGTTAATTTGACCTTTACCGCGCACTCGTACCCGACTACCAGCTTTAACACCCGCCGGAATGCGAACTTCAATAGTTTCATTACCCAAACTCAAGCGCTTTTGTACGCCATTAAACGCCTCGCCGAAACCTAGAGAAACTGCTGCTTCAGTGTCTTGAGCCGTTTTAGCCGTAGCATTATCAAAACCCCCAAAATCCGTAGCGCCAGGAGAGGTACGATAATTGTAAGCTTGTCTATTGCTAGAACCTGCGCTACTAGGCTCGTTAAAGCGTCCTAGTAAATCGTTGATAAATTCATCAAAATTCGTATACTTACCAAATTCAACGTCGTTAAAGTCAGAGTTAGCCCTAGTATTTTTAGCAGCCCAAGGGGTTTGTCCGGCTTGCTTCCAATACTGACCAAATTGATCGTATTTTTGCCGTTTTTCCTTGTCTGACAATACCTCGTAAGCCTCGCTAACTTCCTTAAACCGGGCTTCCGCTTCTTTGTTTCCTGGATTAACATCTGGGTGATATTTACGCGCTAGTTTGCGAAAAGCTTGTTTAATTTCTTCGTTGCTGGCAGTTTTATTTAGTCCCAAAATGCCGTAATAATCTTTAAAGTCGGTTGCAGCCATCTACTAGCCTCCTAGAGTCCCCGTTATATTCTCTCTAAAATATCGATTTACTGAATAAATCTGTCAAAATCTTATAATCTTTGAGCTTAACCTATCAGACTTTAAAGCATGGTCAAGTTAAGTTATTACTCAATCAATTGCAGAAATTGCCGTCCTATTTTAAATTATGCTGGTTTTCCATCGCCTCTAATCAAAATTAAACTATGCAAACTAAAATTATTTGGCAGCAAAATAGCCAAAAAGCTGATAACACCGATAACCTAGCTTTTATTAGTCAATGGTGGTCTAGTTTAGGCAATAAGGACGTAACTTTCGCCCAGCGATTGATTCCCGCCGATGGTGCGTTAGACAAAATTAATTGGGATAAACAGCGTTTTGATGAATTTTTTACGCTTAATAATCCCCAAATTCGCGGGATTACGGTTTATTGGTGCAAACTAAATTCGGATCTCGAACGCAATACTACACCCTACCAGCTTGTACTAGATACTCGCCGTCAGCAGTTGTATATATTTCCACAATCCCAAAATCAGCTAATTATTCGCGTTGGATTACCAGAGGTTTCCTACGAAACGGTAGAAATGACTAATCCTGAAACCGAATGCCAACAACTTGATGGCAAATATCTTTTAACTTTACGCGATCCTATTGGGCATATTGAAGTCAAAGTTAACCTTAGCCCTGAAAACCTTAGCCAATTGAAACAAACTTTACTAGAATAACTACAATTTTACAGGAAACCTGATGGAGTCCAAAAATACTACGAAAGAAGCGATCGCAGTTCCCCCCATAACGCCACAGCATAAAACTTTAATGTGCGTAACTTGCGCCTCCGCCCTAATCTTGTTTGTATGCAGTGCTTCACGCCATATATTGTTTCAATCAACAGCTTTTGATTTAGCTATTTTTGACCAAGCAGTTTATTTGATTAGCCAAGGAGAAACGCCGATTTCCTCGCTGATGGGATTTCATATTTTGGGCGATCATGCAGCTTTTATTTTTTATCCCTTGGCTTTGCTATACCTGATTCACCCTAGCGTTTATTGGTTGTTTGCGGTGCAGGCGTTAGTTTTAGCATCGGGGGCTGTGTTTACTGGGTATATTGCCTTTCATCGAGGATTAAAGGCAGATATTGCGATCGCCCTTGCAGTAACTTATC
This sequence comes from Chlorogloea sp. CCALA 695, assembly GCF_003003885.1. GTDB lineage: Bacteria > Cyanobacteriota > Cyanobacteriia > Cyanobacteriales > Chroococcidiopsidaceae > Aliterella. The sequence continues at coordinate 60,146 of NZ_PVWN01000016.1, forward strand.
TGCTATATCCCTTAGTATTTAATGTTAATTTATTTGATTTCCACCCAGAAGTTATTGCTTTACCAGCACTTTTAGGAGCAATTTTAGCAGCACAATTGGGACAAATTGGCTGGTTTTGTTGGGCTATTTTAATCGTTTTGGCGTGTAAGGAAGTCTTGTCCTTAACGGTTGTAGCGATGGGAGTTTGGCTATTAATCTGTGAAAAAAGGCGTTGGTGTGGTGCGATCGCTATTTTTGCTGGTATTAGCTGGTTTTTAATCAGCACTCAAGTTATTATTCCCTTTTTTAGTGGGAAAGAAGTCGCCGCCGTAGGACGTTATAGCTATTTGGGTAATTCTATTGGCGAAATTGCTCAAAATCTCTTATTAAATCCAGGGCTTGTTTTAGGGAAAATTTTATCTTTAGCCAATTTAGGATATTTAGTTTTGCTATTTATCCCTGTCGCTTGGGGGCTTTCCGTGTATAGCCTAAAACCTTTAATCGGCGCTATACCTTGCATTGCACTCAATATACTTACTGACTACCAGGCGCAAAAAGATTTAATTCATCAATACTCTTTGCCTGCTTTACCATTTCTGCTTTTAGCAGTCATTTCTAGTCTATCTGTAGGTAAAGCCTGGGTGCAAAACAAACGAGCAATTATTTTATGGTCGCTAGTAACATTTTTGCTACTAGCAAAGTTTACTTATTTTGGCGACAGATATCTAGAGTATGCAGATACTTGGCAAGCTACAAACCAGGCGATTTCTCAAATTCAAACTCAAGGTGGTGTAATGACAACGGCGGAAATTGCCCCACATTTAGCCCATAGACAATTAATTAAGTTTACTAATGCAGAAACTCCCTCTGTCAATCTCCAGGAGTTTGATTATTTTCTTCTCAATGTGCGTCATCCTGGATGGGCGAGTAATTCAGAGTTTGCCCAGATTTTAGTAGATAAATTGCAAAAAGCCCCAGAATTTAGCTTGAAGTACCAGCAAGATGATGTTTATCTATTTAGCAAAAAGTAGATGCAAACCTGGAAATATCGGTTATTGTTTCCACTCTGTTTATGGTTATTGAGTCGCTTAAGTATTTATATAGTAATGCTGGCGATCGCACCATTGTTACCCGCACCCCCCGGAGGAATTGCCGTTACAGTAGGCTGGGATGTCTTTGCAGCTTGGGATAGTGACTTTTATGAACGCATTGCGGTTTTTGGCCACAATACTCCCCATTCGGTGGCTTTTTTCCCTTTATTTCCGCTTCTGGTACGGGGATTAATGACTTTAGGTTTGCCCTTTGTAGTGGCAGGTACTTTAGTCAATAATTTAGCTTTTTTAGCGGCGTTAATTTTTATCCATAACTGGGTAGCAACCAGTCATAGTAAAAGTATTGCTCGTTGGACTACCGTTGTTTTAACTCTGTTTCCCCTTTCTATTTTTGGCACGGTTATTTATTCAGAGGGGTTATATTTATTGTTTAGCGCTGTAGCCTTACGCGCCTTTGAGCAAAAGCGCTATGGATGGGTTGTTTTGGGGGGATTTCTAGCTACCGCCACTCGTCCAACAGCGATCGCGCTAATTCCAACATTTTTAATTGTATCTTGGCGAGAAGGTCGAAAATTAAAGGCTTATATTGCTAGTTTAGCTACGGGTTTAGGGGTATTTTTTTATAGCCTGTATTGTCAAATTTATTTTCAAGATGCCTTGGCTTTTATTCGCGTCCAGAAAGCTTGGCAACCAGCACAGGATTTTTTTGGGCAAGATTGGCTAAAAATGCTTATGCAGGTTGCTGTAGGGACAAGAAATTGGCAGCGCGGGACAATTGTTGATGCTTGGCATCCATTAATAATTGGAGTTATTTGCGTTAGCGGCTATTTGTTGTGGAAATCTCGTTTTAAGCTACGTAGTTATGGTGTCTGCTTTTTAGGATTTGTTTTCTGGTTAGTTGCGGGGAATCCTTTAATAAATACTGCAACGGCTTTTGGGGGAATTTATTTACGATGGTATTGTCGCTCTCAACTTAGCAATACCTTAGTTACTTACGGCATTTGTAGCTATGCTGTAATTTTGAGTACGGGGCGAACAACCTCCGTCGAGCGCTATATTTATGCAATTGTTAGTGTTGCGGTTTCTCTAGGCATTGTATTATCCCGCTATCCGCGCACGGGATATATAGTTAGCGCTTTCTTCCTCCTTTTACTTATTCTCTACTCTTTACGCTTTGCTCAACACCTGTGGGTAGCTTAGAATTAACGCTTCCCTGTGTCAAAATGACTGTAAAAGTAATTCCTTTTTACACCCCCATCATGGCAGATAATACTTCAAATAATTCTCCTGAAGCCCAAGCCCCCATTGGGAAAACTGCGGGAGAAAATGCTCCACCAAGTACCGTTGAAGAACAAGCCCCTAGCATAGTTCAAGAGCATCTTCATAGTACATCTGAGGCGGAGGCTACTGATATTCCCACTGCCAATGCGCCCGATCCTACGGCGCTAGATCCCGAAGTCAATCCTAATGCGACGGGAGAAAAACCCACTACCGAAGCCTCCACCCCGGACGAATCAGCATCTAGTGCCAAACCACCAAAAAAAACCGCTCCTGCTGATAAACCCGCCGCTAAAAAAGAAAAAGCTCCAGCAGTTGAAGATAAGCCTTTTGCTGAATTTATGCAGCAATACTACTTACCAGCATTGCAAAAAGCCTTGACAACTCAGGGAGTACCCGAAGCCAATTTAGAATTTACTAAACAAAAAGTTGCGATCGCAGGTTATGATTCTAGCGATTGTTGGCAAGTAACAGGTAGTTTGTACAACGGTTTGCGTCAATTTAACGTCTATTTTCCTCAAGAAGATATCCAAGGACAAAGAGGTTTTTCCTGCAACGAAGGCTCTAAACCAAGTACCTTAGAATCGTTTTTAATTGACGAACGCAAAGTAACGCTAGATTTGCTTGTATTTGGCGTAATTCAGCGCTTAAATGGTCAAAAATGGTTAACGAGAAACTAACTCAATTCTAAAAAGTGATAAATAACCACTCCACTATCGGGGTGGTTATCAATTGCTACATACCCAGTTTTCAGCATCTCTTTTAAAGTCGTCTCTACTTCGGCAAAACTAGCCTCAGTATCCATTACAGCTTGAGTAACGGACAGAGTCCCCCCCCGATTATCTGCCGCTTTGAGCAATTTCATCATTAATTGCGATCGCGTTTGTTTAAGATTGATAACGCTAGTGGCAACTACAGCCTGGTACAAAGGTACACCAACTTCCGATACTCCTAGTCTGGCTCGAAGTTTAGTATTATGCTCGTCTACCATATTGGGAATTAGCACCAGATCGATTACTTGACCTACCCCAAATAACCCTAAAGTAAACAGCCACAAAAAGCCTGTAAAAACTTTGCCATTGTACAACCGATGTAAGCCGTGTAATTGCAGTAAGCAAGCAAGCCAGAGAATATAAGCGCTGGATACTTTAGTCTCTGGCTTTTGTGGTGGTTCGTGGTTCATCATTGGGCTACCTAAAATTAGCGCTTGATAGATATATTTTCGCGCCACTACTGACTAAGTGACAACAACTATTTGGGCATTAGTTCCGGTATCAGTTAAAGATTAGTTACAAAATTTGCCTTAATGTTGCAACTCTTAACGTAACTACTAAGAGACTTCGCCTCTAGGATTGTTAAACTAAAATCCATAAAGAGCGTAAATAAAGCATTAGCACGCTACCTTTCGTCAAAAGAGATTAAAAAAAGACATGGTAGATTCCCTTAAAAAACCGAGCTTTGAAGAAATGCGTCCGGGGGTAAAAGTCCCCTCAAAGGAAACCCTCCTCACACCTCGGTTTTACACCACCGACTTTGAAGAAATGGCGCAAATGGATCTCTCGGTAAATGAAGCCGAGCTAAGAGCGCTAGTAGAGGAATTTCGTATTGATTACAATCGCTATCACTTTACCCGCGATGCTGAGTTTGAGCAATCTTGGGAGCATATAGACGGCGAAACTCGCCAAGTATTTGTAGAATTTTTAGAACGTTCTTGTACGGCGGAGTTTTCGGGCTTTTTACTTTACAAAGAACTCAGCCGTCGCTTGAAAGACAAAAACCCCCTACTTGCAGAGTGTTTTAGCTTGATGTCGCGAGACGAAGCGCGTCATGCAGGCTTTTTAAATAAGGCGCTCTCAGACTTTAATTTGTCCTTAGACTTGGGCTTTTTAACCAAAAGTCGCAAATACACCTTTTTTAAGCCTAAGTTTATTTTCTACGCGACTTACTTATCAGAAAAAATTGGTTACTGGCGGTACATATTGATTTATCGTCACTTAGCCGCTCATCCCGAAAATCGGATTTATCCTATATTCCGCTTTTTTGAGAATTGGTGTCAAGACGAAAATCGGCATGGTGACTTTTTTGATGCCATGATGAAGTCTCAGCCGCAAATGTTGAATGATTGGAAAGCCCGGTTATGGTGTCGGTTCTTTTTGCTGTCAGTGTTTGGGACAATGTATCTCAACGACATTGGGCGCTCGAAGTTTTATGCTTCTATTGGCTTAGATGCGCGAGATTACGACAAGCAGGTAATTGAAAAAACAAACGAAACGGCGGGGCGAGTGTTTCCGATCATTTTGGATGTGAAAAACCCACAATTTTATGATCGCCTAGAGACTTGTACTCAGAATAATGATAAGTTGAGTGCGATCGCTAATTCCTCTACGCCCAAAGTATTGCAACTATTCCGAAAGCTACCTTTATACGTTTCTAATGGTTGGCAATTTGTGCGCTTATACCTAATGAAGCCAATTGATATGGTTTCTATTCAAGGTAAAGTCCAGTAAATTTTAGCAGTTTGGTATTACAGGTGGTTCTGCATCAAGCGGAGCCACTTTTTTATTGATAATCGGGTGGAAATTGTTTTAAAGTGGATGCCTTGAAGTAACAAAAGCGATCGCTCAATCAAAGAGTCCGCAATTTAGATAAAATCGTACCTAATTTCTGATTGCCTTAACTTGCTAAAAAACTCTCTATTTTTAAGGTAGCAACCATGATTGAAAACGAGCAACAGTACAGTTTTACTAAGGTTTAAGTGCAGAAATTTAAGCAAGCACTAGCAAAATTGACTGAATGTTCAGGAGAAATTAAGCAAGATAACCTACTGTTATGGGCAGTTAAAAAGTCAGCCGTGGAAAGTCAGTTAAACGATCTTCAACAGGAAATTGAGGATTATGAACTACTTAATTGCCCCTAAATACAAATAAGGGTTAAAGCAAAAATAAAATATTACTCCTTTAACCCATATCAATCTTAATAGTTGAGTTATAATTTTTAGTGTTTCGCAGCTTCTAACTCATAACACCTAAGAATAAGTGGTGCAAGATTATCTAGATCGCTTATGTCGGAAATCATTATTTTTGATGCGGTATCTCCTAGTTGAGATGGTACTTCATGTACTTGAAAGTCTGGTGTTAGTGACTGTGCCTCATCGACAAATAACCTAGTGACAAGAATTTTCTTTTGAGCAGACAAGTATAACCGTAGAAACCACCACGTAGTTTTCCCAAGATTCAATCCAGAGTAGGAGATAGTGTCTTTGTACTTTACTTCTAATTTGTAATGTGTTGATGTTTCTGCGATCGTTTTGATCTTGTCAAATGCTTTGAGTTCTTCTTCCGTCGTTACTATTTTTGAGCATTCTGATTCTTCTTCTTGCAAATTTTCCTCAACATCTTCTACTTCTGATAGTTTGGGGGTTTTGCTAATTTCAGCAGCTTGAGCCATTTCTTGATTAAGAGAACGGGTCATTAATTCTAATAAACTGCTTTGAATTGACTTTTTGACAATCGGCTCAAACTTCTCAAGAACTTTACCTGTAATTCGACCTTGAACTTCATAACTAAGAGCAACTTTGCCTAACTCTGTTACTAAAAAGCGAACAAAATCTTCAGAAGGCGAACGCAGAAGATTACCGACAAGCTGAGTCATACCTTTCACATAAACCATCTCCTCCGCTTGTCTACTAATAACGGCGGCATCAAAATGATTACGATGGAAAAACTTTAGATTCTCAATTTCTTTGGAGTTGTAATCAAGAACATTAAAGCCGAAAAAAGGCTCTTTGTCCATATGATTTTTGTCGCGTAAATCGGTGAAAAAGCGGTATTCAATACCATTGGTAACAATAGCAACTTTTGTTTTAAGCAGCCCATTAAAATAGCGACTTAGTTGCCCATCATGCGCTTCGGCTTTTTGTACACGGTCTTTTGCCTCTACGAGCATAACAATAGTGCCGTTGATAGCCAAAGCATAATCGACTTTTTCAAATTGACCTGCCTTTTTAGTTGCAAAGTCTGCCACGTATTCAGGCATAACTTCTGTAGGATCGTAAACATCATAGCCAAGAACGCTTAAAAAAGGCTGAATCAGAGCCATTTTAGTCGCTTCTTCGCCAACAACCTGTTCAACGCGCTTACGGACTTGTTCTGAAAGCTTTGCAATATCTTCTGAGAAACCCATATTTGTCCTTATATACAGCTAAAAACTATCTGTATACAAAGTGTTCCCAATAACTTGCTACTTATTACTATAGTTGCTCAAGTTTTAGCATCTGTTATTGCTACTCGGCTTGCAGCCGAGCAATTACCAAAAAATTTGACACCTAACTTTAGCCTTCAGTATCTTTAAAACTTTGTACTATCCGTGACAACTCGCTTTTTTCATCGATAGCAATTCGATTAGGAGAACCGCTAATAATGCGTTCATAATTGCGAAAAGAGTCAGTAATCTGCGGTCCATCAGCGCTAATTGTATATTCGCGGATGCCTTTATCATGCCAAGAACCCCGCATTTTAAATACATTGATTGCCCTTGACATTTCGCTGCGAATTTCTACGTATTGCAACATTAAAATAGTATCGGTAATTGTAGAAATCTGTGAATCAGTAATAGAAGTTGCTCCCATAAACTGCTCAGAGGTATTTGTAAAAAATCCGGTAATTTCTTCTTGCTTGGCGTAACCTGTCACCCCAATTACAAATTGACGAAAGGCATTGTTGCTAACTCCCCGCGCCAAAGCTGACAGTGAATCTATGGCAATTCGAGACGGCTTAAAATCAGCAATTTCTGCCTTAATAATTTGTAAATGATCTTCTAATCCTGTCGATTCGGGGTAAGCACAAATAATTTTTAGTAAGCCTTTTCGCTCCATTTCTTCAAAGTCTATTCCCCACGAATAGGCATTGCGCGACAACTGAGCGCGGGATTCTTCGTAGGCAAACATTAAAGCGCGATCGCCATTTTTGCAAGCATTTTCTACAAACTTACTCACAAGCAAGGTTTTACCCGTCCCTGTAGCTCCTGTAACTAAGATAATTGAGTCTTGAAAAAAACCGCCACCGCACATTTTGTCTAAAGTGTCTATTCCAGAAGAAACCCTAATATTAGATGACCTTTGAGTTAGTTGCATTGCACCTAAAGGAAAAATATTAAACCCTTCGTTACCAATTGTTAAAGGATACTCCCCTTTCATGTGCGTAGAACCGCGCAATTTTAAGATTTCAATCGTCCGGCGGCGACGTTCTCCTTCTAAAACATTACGAACAATAGTTACATTGTCTGATACAAATTCTTCAACTCCAAACCGTGCTACAGGCCCGTATTCTTCGGTGCGTTCTGTGGTCATAATTGTTGTTACGCCAATTTGTTTTAGACGCGCTACCAACCGAAAAATCTCTCGCCGAACTACGGAGGAAGCTTCGTATTGTTGAAATAAAGCGGTAATTGAATCTATAGAAACTCGCTTGGCTTTATACTTTGTAATCGCGTAGTGTAAGCGTTCAATTAATGCTGAAAGATCGAAGTTTCCTACCACTTCTTGTCCTTCTGGATCGGGAGAAGCATCTAAAATAAATAACTTGCCTTCATCAATGATTTTTTGTAAATCCCACCCCATACCCCAAGTGTTTTTAATAATATCTGCCGGGGTTTCTTCAAAGGTTACAAATATTCCCGGCTCGTCAAAAAAAACTATGCCATTGTAAAGGAATTGCAAAGAAAATAAAGTTTTTCCTGTGCCAGAAGTGCCGCTAACTAAGGTCGTTCTCCCCATTGGCAAACCTCCTTGACTTAACTCGTCAAAGCCTTCAATCATTGTCCGCAGTTTTTGTACGCCTTTATTAGGAAAACTGTAGGAGTCTAAAACTTGGCTATTGTCGTTCATTTTTATTAAAGCTGGATTTTAAAACTATATAATTATTATTTTGATTTAAGATAGCTGCTATTAACTATTTAGGTATTCTTCGTCTTGTAGTTCGTCATAAAACAAATTTAAGCCGACTAATACCTTTTCTCGATCAGAAAGGTCGCCAATGATCCGTCGAACTGGGAGCGGCAAAACTTTCGATAAAGTTGGGATAGCTAAAATTTTATCTTCCTCTGCTAAATGAGGGTTTTTGAGAACATCGATTACTTTGAGAATGTATACTCCTTTAAATTCTTGCTCCATGATATCTTTGAGCATTTTTAAAGCCCGAATAGAATTAGGAGTATTGCCAGCAACGTAAAGCTTGAGAATGTAAGCTTTTTTTAAAGTATTCATAAAGTAAATAAATAAGGCGAATCCTAACATTCAACAGGAGAAAATTTAAATGGATGACGGCGATACATTTCACACAAATGCGCCAAAATTTCAATTAAAGTCAGGCGGTAGTCAAGTAATATTTCTTCACTTCTTCCTTCTAATTTTAGTTGTTTGGCAAACTCATCGATCAGTTCCATATGAATTTGAATAACCTGCGGTACTGGCATATTACTGAGAAAAACTTTATCAGTAAATTGCTCAATTTCAATTTTAACGCTTGGGTTTGTAAAATAAATCAAAATGATTTGTTGATAATCTTGTTTTAATTCTTGCAAAAATTTAGTTTGCTTTTCTGGTGACATTTGCTGAAATACTGTTTGCTCCTGCCCATTATGATAGCTAAAACACTCCATGAATTTTTATTAAAACAATTAAATTTAATGAAAAGACTTAATACTTTGGTTAAAGTTGATTAACTTTCAAAAGTTAAGAAATTATTAATATATGAATTTTCAAGTTTGGGGAGATTTATATAGATAAAATACAAAGAGTTAATCAAAAAGCTGCACTACAAAAATGTGTCAATTTATAAGCAAATGGCAGGTAAAAATTAAGCTAACAAGATATCATATTTTATTATAATTGCTAAAGGCGATCGCCCTAAAAGCGGTTATAACCCCCATTAACTATAAATATCATCGCCAGGAATGAAAGCTATCATTAAAACCGTAGCCACAAGTGCCGCCCAAGGATGTAGTATTGATTACAATAGAAAGCCTGTAAACTACTTATCATTTTTAGCGATGATGCTTGGCACTACGTAATGCTAATGCCCACCCTAACACTGAAAAATTTTCTAGCGCTTGTACCTTGGTGCGAGGAAACCATAGCCATAGCAGGATTATTAGAAGTATCAGCAGCGAAAAAGAGCGATCGCATCATCGTAGTAAACGCCCAACAGCAACCGATAGGCATAATTTATACAAATTGGCTCAAACTTCACTCAGAAGATTTGTCAAAAGTTAAAAAACAGCGTTTGCTACAGTCATCGCTGCAAGACAATCCGCTTCTGATAGAACCATTAAAAATATTGCCTGGAGATTGGAGTTTAGAGCAATTCAATTTGTATCTACAACAAAACAAGTCTAGCAATGACCAATGGGCAGTAGTAGACGACAAAGCCAAATATTTAGGATTGGTAAATAGTTCGCAATTGCTACAACACTTGGCATCGTCACCGCCAGAAAACAGCTTTAATAGCCAACTACCCTTAAACTTTTTAGTTCAATTAGTAGAAAAATTGCCTTGGGCGGTAGTATTACAAACCAGTAGCGGGGATATTGTCGCCCAATCAAAGATTTGGCAAGAACAATTTGGCTTTGGTGGCGATTTTGGCTCCGTCCGGCAAGAAATCGCCGACATTTTGGCTCCCGCAAGGCCAAATCAAAGCAGAGGATATAAAAGACCTACCGACAAACAACCTAGCTTTAGTCGCTGTCAGTTGGGAACAAAACCCGGTACTTGCCTCTGTATCTGCCCAGCGCCCGATGGACGAGAGAAAGTATGGGAATTTGTCAAAATCTCTTTAAGTAACTCCCTTGAAGATTTATGGCTATTGGTAGCCAATGATATTAGCTATCAACAACAATTAGCCTCCGAACTTGCCGCAAAAAATGCGGAACTAATTGGGCTAAACCGCCTTAAAGATGAGTTTTTGGCTTGTATTAGTCACGAATTAAAAACCCCCATTACCGCCGTCATGGGGTTATCAAGCTTATTAAAAGATCAGGCAGTGGGGCAACTAAACGATCGCCAAGAGCGTTACGCGCAACTAATCCATCAAAGGAGCCGTGATTTGATGGCAGTGGTAAACGATATTTTAGACCTGACGCGGATGGAGACAGGACAGCTAGAATTGACCTTAGAACCTGTAAGGATTCGTACTGTTTGCGATCGCGCCCTCCAGCAAGTCAAAGCATTATCATCTAAAGCTAATAGCCACCTTGACACTACTCCTGAGCATCGATTTACCTTAGAAATCGAACCAAGCATAGATATCTTCATCGCTGATGAATTGCGCCTGCGCCAAATGCTCGTAAATATGCTGAGTAACGCCTACAAATTCACCGAGCCAGGGGGCGAAGTGGGCTTGCAGGTAAATCGTTGGGAAGGTTGGATTGCTTTTACCGTGTGGGATACAGGTATTGGAATTGCCGAACAGAAACAGCATTTAATCTTTCAAAAATTTCAACAACTAGAAAATCCCCTTATTCGTCAGTTTGAGGGCGCAGGGTTAGGACTTGTATTGACAAGAGCGCTGGCGCGGTTGCATGGTGGAGATGTAACTTTTTTATCTAAACAAGGAGTTGGTAGCTCTTTCACCTTGCTATTGCCTCCTAGTCCTCCCCAAAAAAGCATTGCCAAGGAAGAAACAAGCCCTAGAACTTATCCCACACCCAGACAAACGCCCACTTCACTATTGCCTACACCCCCATCTGCTCCGGTTTTCTCGCCGTTAGGTGAAGGACAGGTAACATCACAGGTTTTATTGCGCCCTAACCCGTTGATATTAGTAGTCGAGGCTGCGCCCCAATTTGTCGAAAATCTTAGCGAACAATTAAATACTTTAGGTTTTCGGGTTGTTGTTGCTCGTTCGGGAACGGAAGCTTTAGAAAAATCAAGGAGATTGCAACCTGGCGCTATATTTCTCAATCCAGTTTTACCAATGCTTTCTGGTTGGGATGTCTTAACCTTGCTTAAAACCGACGCGGCAACAGGCCAAATTCCAGTTATTGTTACGGCTACAGGCGCGGAGAGAGAGAGAGCATTTTTAAATAGTGCTGATGAATTTATTAACCTTCCCATCCACAGCCAAAAATTGCAGCAAATTCTGCATCGTTTTTACCCTACAACTCCAATCTTGCCGCCAGAAAGTACCGAGAGCGATCGCTACGATTTATTAACCGTTTTGTGGTTGGTGGTTAATCCTTTTGAGTCTTCTTTGCTAACTTCTAGTTTGTTGCAACTTCATCACCGCGTTATTGAAGCGGAAGACTTAGAGCAAGCCGAGTTGTTAGCTCGGATTTGGCAGCCTAATGTTGTTGTCATCGACGGGGCAGTTTTGCAGCCTTTAGATTACTTGCGGCAACTTAACACTTACCCTAAATTAAAACGTTTACCTTTAGTAACATTGAACGCTGACACTACTCAAGCAGCAAGTCAAGTACCGGGATTAATGGTGTTTCCTTGTTTGACTACCGACAAAGACGTAACTATAAATTCTTTGTTGGCGGGTTTACAGGTAGCGGCGGGGATTAGTTGGCAACCAAGCTTATTAATAGTTGATATTGCCAATTTGCCCGACTTGCAACCGCCGTCAGCAGTGGGAGCGAGTATTGCTACTAAAAACGAGTGGTTTCAAGCTTTGGTGCAGTATTTGCAAACGGCTGGATTTAGAACAACTATGAGTCAGTCGTGGGCGGAAGTAATGTCACAGGTGCAATCTTTGAGTGTGGATTTAATCATAATTAGCTTGGGAAATAAGCCTTTCACTCCTCAAGCAATGGAAGCACTGACTACTTTGAGCAAGCAGGCACTTCCGCCGATTTTAGTATTAGACAGGCTAAATCAAGATAATGTCAAACCCCAGTCGGTTAGACTCCGCCAACCAGTATCTAGTTATGGTTATTCCTCAGAACAATTTTCTCAAATTCAAACTATGAACTGGGAAAGTATTATAAATGCGATCGCCACTCGGATTTTGCCACCATCTTTATCGATGGAGGAATTACTAAATTACATCCATGAGGCTTTGATTGCTGGTAATGGGTAATTGGTAGTAATTGGTAATTGGTAATTGGTAATTTCAATGAACAATCCCAATGAGGAGACAGGATTGCGAAAAGAAAAAATCATCACGCTTTCAGCAACGCTACTTATTTGGCGACTCTGATTAGTCGATAAGCGCCAGCTTCCCCTAATTGCTGAGAATTGCCTGGGGGGGTTTCTAACTTAACTAGCTTTTGGGGTTGAGCTAAAACCATAGCGGAAAAGGAGGCAGATTTTGATCTGAGGAGCTTCTGCACGTAACTTATCCCCGCATTAGTTTCTTTGATATAAGTTACGGGCAAATGACTGTAAAATACGACGCTCGGCTTTTTGAAACCAATCATTACCAATTCTTCATTGGGTACACGAGCCGCCGCCGCGATCGCCGATAATTCTTTTAAGGGTACTTGTCTAGCTTCATCAATTAAAAAAGCCGTAGGCATCATCACAAAAATTGCAAAGGCGATAAAGGCGGCTAAGTTTAGTTTCAGCAACCATTGCCCTTGACGGACTAAAATTAAAGCCGCTCCCCCAATTCCAGCTATTGCCCAAATTGTCCCGCCAATAATGGGTAAGCCTGATTGTTCGACAAGTAGACGTAATTTAGGAATGGCTGGATCTACACCTACTAATCTCGGCGCTAAAAATAATCCCACAGCTAGAACTAACATTAACGCTACATTTAGCCAACGACTGATATAAAAAAATCTGCGGTATTTCCAACTTGGTTGATAAGGGATTGGTTCGCTCCAAGGCAATGCTACCAAAATAGCCGAAGCTGGCATGAGGGGCAATACGTAGCTAGGTAACTTAGTAACGGCGATGGTGAAAAAGCTAAAGATCCCTAAAAACCAAAATAAGGCAAATAAACTTAACTGATAAATGCGTTCTTGCTTTTGCCAATGCGATCGCGCTTGTAACTTTATCTTAGAAATCGCCACAGGTAAATAAACCGACCAAGGGGCAAAGCCTAGCAACACAACCACAAAGTAATAATACCAAGGAGCCGAGTGATAATTGACTACTCCTGTAAAACGTTCGAGATTGTGATAGCCAAAAAATGAATTGATGTAATTATTGCCATTGCGGGCAATAACTAGCCCAAACCAAGGCAATGCGATCGCGCTAATAATTAAGCCACCATAAACTAGGCGCATTTCTGATAAAACTTCTCGCAACTTACCCAGATAAAATAAAAACGAGCCAATAATCAGAGCAGGTAAAACAATGCCTACCGGCCCTTTAGTAAGAATTGCCGCCGCAATTAAAATATAAAACGCTAAATACCAACGCAGTTTTATTTTAGGTAAAGAACTTGCATAACCGCAAAACCAACATAGTAGCGCCGAACCCATACACCCCGTTAGCAGCATATCAGACACTCCTGTACGCGCCCAAACAATAGTTTCAGGGTTGAGTGCTATCAATGCCGCTCCTAGGCACGCACTGAGCCAATAGCGGCGATGTTCAAGCTTTACCATTGGGGCGGAAGTGTGCAACCCAAACAACCAAATAGTATAAAAACCCAAACTTACTAAACTCATTGCCGCCAGCGCCGAAGGCAGACGCACCGCCCATTCATTTACCCCGATAACACTATAAAACAGCGCTATTAACCAGTAAATCAAGGGTGGCTTATCAAAACGAGTTTCACCGTTAAAATATGGTGTGATCCAGTCTCCGGTTAGCTTCATTTGTCGGGCGGCTTCGGCAAATAACGGCTCGGTTTCATCAATAAGGCTAATACTACCCAAATGCCAAAAGAAAGCCACTAGCCCCACGAACAGCAGCCACAAAATAGCTAAAATCAGAGCTTGGCGAGGACGATTTGTAGTGTTATTTAGCCAACTAACTAGAGGACGATTTAGACGTTTAATCATTTAGTGCGTAAAAGTTTTTAGCGATCGCCCGCAGTATATCGGCGATGGATGTTGAAAAGCTATTGCAAAGTTAAGTTCCATCTTAAAAGTTTGGCATCCCAAGTAGGTGCATCGCTCTCGCCGACTACGTAAGGACCCCAATACTGCCCCGAACCATCTTGAGCAAAGGCAACTAAAACGTCTCCTTTTTCTAGCTTAAAGTTCCCTTCCGGCAAAGAAAGAACTAATCCTTCGGTACTGCCTTCAAGAGGTGCAAAGTCCCAATGAGCAGGTTCTACGGCTTTTTTACCCCTTGCCAGCAACGCCACTCTTACAGGCAAATCGGTTTGATTGCTTAATATTAACGCCCCCGGAACTCCTGCCACTTTAGCAATTGTTGCTCCCTGTTTCTTGCCTGTGGGGGTAGCCGATGGTACAGGAGATAAATCGGGCAATACTGTAGGTGGTTGCTCAATCGACACACTAAATTGCATAGCCCCCAATACCAACACTACCAACCCGAATAAAGAAGCAATCATGACGGCTGGGTACACCGACGATTTAGCCTTCATAGTTTTATAGATATCTAGTTTATTTATACGTATCATGCTTGTCAGTCTATATCTCTATTATCTATTGGTATTTTTAGAAATAACGTCTTGAGGACTACTGCCCTAGGCTAAAGCTTGTGCGATATCTTTGGTAAGGGGATATTGTCACAACGAAATCTGTCACACTGGCTTGAGGATAACTTCAGCGATGCAAAATACTCGTCTTAACAATTTGGTTACGGCTTTGGGCGGACAGGTGGGAAGCTGGATATTTAATCCTTGGCGGCGGCTGTCTATACTAACGATTAGTTTGCTGTTTGGCTTTTTTTTAGGAACAGCAGTTGCTACTACGGCGGGACAATCTGCAAATTTGGATATTGTTGCTGCGGGTATTTTAGTAGCTTTGTGCGAGATAGTAGATCGAATTTATTACCGTCGCCGCCGGGAAGGGCGAAGTTTTTGGGTAGAGTCGTTAAACGCGCTGAAAATTGGGCTGACCTACAGTTTATTTATTGAAGCCTTTAAATTGGGTTCGTAATTGGTAATTGGTGATGGGTAATTGGTAATTCCCAACGATCGCTAAAAATGTCAAACTAGATAAACTGCGATCATAAAGTAAGTATTGATATTCATGGCTCTTTGGCAATTAAACTAAATTTTATGGCAAGTCTGCGCGTTTTATCGGGAGTTCAACCCACAGGAAATCTACATTTAGGTAACTATTTTGGCGCAATTCGTAACTGGGTAGAAGGGCAAAGTCAGTATGAAAATTTCTTTTGTGTTGTCGATTTACACGCCATTACCGCGCCTCATAACCCCGCAACCTTAGCAACAGATACTTATACGATCGCAGCTTTATATTTAGCCTGTGGTATTGACTTAAGTTACTCTGATATTTTTGTTCAGTCTCACGTTAGCGCTCATAGCGAATTAACCTGGCTCTTAAACTGCATTACTCCCTTAAACTGGCTTGAAGACATGATTCAGTTTAAAGAAAAAGCTATTAAGCAAGGGGAAAATGTCAATGTGGGATTATTAGATTATCCCGTGCTGATGGCGGCAGATATTTTACTCTACCAAGCTGATAAAGTGCCTGTAGGGGAAGATCAAAAGCAACATTTAGAGCTTACCCGCGATATCGCTGCTCGGTTTAACTACTTGTTTGCGCGCGAAAAGCCCGTTTTAAAGTTGCCCGATCCTTTAATTCAGAAAGTTGGCGCAAGGGTAATGAGTCTTACTGATGGTACGCGCAAAATGTCTAAGTCTGACCCCGCCGAAGCTAGTAGAATCAATTTATTAGACACTCCTGAGCAAATTAACCAAAAAATTAAACGCTGCAAAACCGATCCAGAGCGGGGGCTAGTTTTTGACGACGAGGCGCGTCCAGAATGTCATAATCTACTAACGTTGTATATGCTTTTATCGGGCAAAACAAAACAAGCTGTAGCAGAGGAGTGTCAAGCTATGGGCTGGGGGCAATTTAAACCACTGTTAGCAGAAAGTGCGATCGCGCATTTGGAGCCAATTAGAGCCAAATATACGGCAATAATGGACGATAAAAGCTATTTAGAATCAGTATTGCGTGACGGCAGACAAAAAGCAGAAGCAGTTGCCAATGATACCCTGAGTAAAGTTAAGGCGGCTTTGGGGTATTCTGTGCCAGTGTAATTATTTAGCCTATTGTCCAACTACATCTAGAGATTTTTCATCCTGTTAGCTGTTAAAACAGATGCAATGTAGGTAACAGCCAACACTAAAAATGAGCAAATGAGTAATATATTTCGCACCGCCGTCAAAAACAATGAATTTTTAATTACCGCCGAGATTGCACCCCCTAAAGGCGGCAATCCTAGCCATATGTTGCAAATAGCACAAACTCTCAAGGGGCGAGTTCATGCTGTAAATATTACCGATGGTAGTCGGGCAGTATTGCGGATGTGTCCGGTAATTGCCTCGGTGCTGTTGCTGCAACAGGGCATAGAACCAATTTGTCAAGTAGCTTGCCGCGATCGCAATCGCATCGGGTTGCAAGCAGACTTAATGGGCGCTCATGCTCTGGGTGTTACCAATATCTTAGCTTTGACTGGCGACCCGGTAAAAGCTGGGGATCACGTAGAAGCTAAAAGTGTATTTGACCTCGAATCAGTACGATTGTTGCAATTGGTAGGCAAGCTCAATACTGGTTTTGACTACAACAATATTGCGCTTACCGATGGCGCAACGGATTTATTTGTAGGTGCGGCGGTAGATCCACAA
The DNA here is from genome assembly GCF_003003885.1 of Chlorogloea sp. CCALA 695. Taxonomy (GTDB): domain Bacteria; phylum Cyanobacteriota; class Cyanobacteriia; order Cyanobacteriales; family Chroococcidiopsidaceae; genus Aliterella. Next base: position 77,193 of record NZ_PVWN01000016.1, read on the forward strand.
TTGCCTAGTTGGTCGAGCTTACAACGTCGTTTTGAGCGCAAGCTAGAAGCGGGGGCGCAGTTTTTTCAAAGTCAGTTAATTACAGATTTTGAGCGCCTAGAAAAATTTATGAGTCAAATTGCCGCCACTTCCAATAAGCCTATTCTGGCAGGCATCTTTTTACTTAAGTCTGCTAAAAACGCCCAATTTATCAATCGCTGCGTTCCGGGGGTGAATATTCCCCAAACTACAATTGATCGTTTGGCAAATGCTGAAGATCCACTCCAAGAAGGAATTGCGATCGCTGCCGAGCAAGTTAAGTTAGCGAGGCAAACCTGCCAAGGTATTCACATGATGGCAGTAAAACGCGAAGATTTGATCGCCCAAATATTAGACAAAGCAGAAATTGCTCCATTATCAAGTTGAATAACTATTTATTAAGGTAAACATGAAAGTAGCAATTTCTGGTGCAACGGGCTTTGTAGGTAAACGTTTAGTAGAAAGATTGCACTTGCAGGGGCATCACATACTTGTATTAACTCGTAATGTTATGGCTGCTCAAAAAAGCTTTCCTAGTTCTCAATTTCCTAACGTCGAAATAGTGGCTTACACGCCCTCTGAGTCGGGTGATTGGCAGCAGTCAATAGCAGGTTGTGACGGTGTAGTCAACCTAGCCGGAGAACCCATAGCCGAAGGACGGTGGACGGCAGCCCGCAAACAAGAAATTTTGCACAGCCGGAAACTGGGGACGCAAAAAATTGTCGAAGCGATCGCCCTAGCAAATCCCAAACCCCAAGTATTAGTCAATGCTTCAGCGATCGGCTACTACGGTACGAGCGAAAACGCAACTTTTGACGAAAAGAGCGCGGCGGGTAACGATTTTTTGGCTCAAGTTTGCTCAAATTGGGAAGCGGAGGCGCAAAAAGTTACCAGCGCCGGAGTCAGGTTAGTAATTATTCGCTTGGGCATAGTTTTAGGCAAAGGTGGGGCTTTAGATAAAATGGTGACACCGTTTAAACTGTTTGCTGGTGGCCCCATTGGTACGGGTAAGCAGTGGTTTTCGTGGATTCACCGCGACGACTTGGTAAATTTGATTATTCAAGCCCTTACCCGCCCTGATATTAGCGGCGTACTCAATGGTACTGCTCCTAACCCCGTGCGGATGAATGAGTTATCGCAAACTATGGGGCAAGTTATGAATCGTCCCTCTTGGTTGCCTGTGCCTAGTTTAGCTATAGAGGCGCTGCTTGGGGATGGTGCAATCGTGGTTTTAGAGGGGCAGCAAGTCGTCCCGCAGCGTCCTTTGGCTTACAACTTTGATTATCAATATCCTACGCTTAAAGAGGCGCTTAAAGACATCTTAGGCAACGGATAAAGTATTATTGGTGCTAAGAAGCAACCTATATTTGTTGCTTCCTAGCCAACTTACAACATTTGCCTGTTGCGGCGAAGTTGAGTAATTTTACCTGCCACGCCGCTAATAATTGTTCCTGCCATCAAAATCCCGATCGCTGGCGTAAATACTGGTGTCCACAGCTTGTACCATAGGTCTAAACCTAGGGGTAATTTGAGTGCGTGACCAATTACAGCGATCGCTAACCAAAAAAAGGCAAACAATACTAAAAAAACATCTGCCACCAAAGCTAAATTAATCCACTTGACAAAAATATTTTCTGGCTTACTTTGGTTAGTCATAAATTAACTTACACCTCAAACAGCCAATTATTTACTCTTTCTAAGCTTTTCCAATCAGGCTTTCGCGCAAACCCATCAGCAATACTTTGTTTGATTTCGGCGCGGACTTCATCATCAATCATAATTAGCTGCATCGCTAGATCGATGTGTTCGCGCACGCCCTTAGTATTATTTTCTAACATGGCTAGAGCTAAATTAACTCTTGATTGCGCGTCTTGAGGATTTAGCTTTACAGCTTTTTGGGCGGCTTTAAAGGCGGGATTGGGCTTACTATCCAACATATACAGCCAAGCCAAACAAGCCCAAGCGGCGCTACTTTTAGGAGCGCGATCGCATACTTCTTTAAAAGCTGGAATTAAGGTGGCTACTTCTTCCCCAGCTTTGTAACGTTCTAAACTTTCTTCAAATAAAGTGCCAACGGTTTCGGTCATCGTTCCTAATCAACAAGGGGATAAAAGCGAGGCAGAAGTAAATAAAATTAACTTCTGCTTTGAAGGTTCTAGACACCGAAAGACTTACCACAGCCGCAAGTTTGGGCTGCATTGGGATTAGTAAATTGAAACCCGCCCCCAATTAAAGCATTGCTGTAATCAAGCATTAAACCATAAAGGTACAACAAACTTTTGGGATCGCTGACAATTTTAAACCCATCGTAATCAAATACTTGATCTTTTTCACTGATATTACTTTCAGCTTCAAAATCCATCATGTAAGACATTCCCGAACAACCGCCTTGACGTACTCCTACACGCAAATACAAAGCATTGCCTTGTTGTTGTTGCAAGGCTTGCAAGTGTTGCAAAGCAGCTTGACTTAATTGAATTCCGCGTTGCCCAGACTGAACTGTAGAATTTGTCATAGTATAGAAACCTGCCTTAAACTTAATAGGGAAGCGATCGCAGCTTTTTAGTTTATTTTAGCGAGTTATACCGCTTTTAACTGTCCACAATCTTAGCTACTATCAATATTGAGAGCTTTAGTTACAAGCCTAGCTTCTTGCTGTATTAGTTTTAGCTATGGTAAACGAGCCTGTAATTAAAATTATTGAAGCTATCTGTCTTAGAATAGATTACTTAGCTAGAAATAGCGCAAATTGTTAAAAATCCTAACAAGTAGGCGTAGCTCTTAGTTAGAAGCGACACTTTTATTAAAAAACTTGCTGCTAAAAACTCCCTCCTAACACTTTTCCTCTCGTCTCTGGTGATTGGCTCCGTTTATGACAATGTCTTTGAATAGTGCTACCCGTCGTCGCTTACAACAATTAAACCAGATTTCTAGTGTTTGGGAGGGCGATCGCCGCCCATTTTCGCCCCCCTCCTCAGTATTGGAGCCTAATTGCCAACCCAATGGGGAGTGTATCCTTTGGGTAGACGGTTCCCAAGGCGTTGTGAGGGCAATGGATGTAGTAGCTCAAGACACAGGCCCAGAAGCCATTGTGCGGACGCTATTAAGAGCCATAGAGCATCCCAATAGCCCTGGTAAACCTGCTCGTCCCCAAAAAATTGTAGTCAGAAGCCGCGAAATTCAATTTTTCTTGCGTGGCGCTCTTCAAGAACTAGATATTGCTATTGATTACGTCCCCGAATTGCCCTTAATTGACGAACTCTACCGCAGCTTTGAAGACTCTATTGAAGCTCAAACGCCCGACTTGCCGCCACAGTATGCCCAAGCTCTCACCCAAAAAGCCTTTGAAATTTGGCATAGCGCTCCTTGGGAATTATTAGAGGAGCATCAAATTATCTCTATTGAATTAAATCAATGGGATATTGGCACTCTCTACGCTTCAGTAATGGGAATGTTGGGGATGGAGTACGGGGTTTTGTTCTATCGCTCAGAGGAGTCTTTAAAGCAATTTCGGGCAAAGGTATTGTTAGAAGAAGAATCGCCCGGAAACTTAGAGGAGGCTTTTTTACAGCAAGACTGCTTGTTTTTGACCTTTGACAGCGATGATGAGGAAGATGATGATGATGATGATGATGACGAAATTATCGATTTAGCCGATTTGCCCTTAGATGAACTTCACCCCTCTTTCGGTAATATTCACCCCTTAGAAGGCTTGCGCTCGGTGTTGTACGAAGAAGAAGCGCTGGCGATGTATGTGGCTTTAGATAGTCTCAATCGCTTTATTAAAGACGAACGCGATCGCCTATCGGTAGACCTCAGCCTGCTTAAGCATAAGTATAAGATTTCTATTCCTTCTAGCGATGCCCAAGCTAAACCAAAACCCATTGCTGTCACTGTTGCTACGATGCCAGAACTCACCGCCGAGTTAGAAGAAATGACCTTTGATGATAGCGATAGCGAGGAAATGTCAATAGTTCAGTCTTTACGAGATGACTTGATCCCCGAAGACTCGTTTTTAAGCTTGGGTGTAGTCTCGTGGGAAATGGTCGATTTTCTCCGCAAAGGCGCAATTTATCATCAAGAAGCCACACCTACCCAAGGGGGAGATGGACTACCAGTAATTTTAATTCAAACTTCCCGCCCCAAAGCAATGACAATCATTACTTCTATTCAAGAAGCGGGAGGAATCACAGGTATTGGTTTTAATCCTGGAGCCGATCCTTTGGAAGAAGAAAGTTACGATTTAGGCGTGTTAAAAACTGAAAAGGGCGAAATGTTCTTATTTGGCGAGTTTTTAGATCGAGATCCGGTTCACATCGCCGCGCGTAAAAAATGGGACGAACGGTGTAAAAAGACTCAGGGTTATTGCGGTTTAATAGTTGCAAGGGGGCTAATGGGTGCTTCGCGGGGAAAGCCACATTTAAAAGATATGATGGCGCTATTTGTGGGGCAAAGTCTCTCACCGAAAGATTTAGGTATTGGGATGCTGCAACTAATGCCACAATTTGAATAATTTAGGCTAATTAAATATTGAGCAAAGTTTCTGGTAGACGTGCAAGGACGCGCTCGAATGGTTTAGTATCTTTCAATCCTTGCGCCAAAATCAATGAACCTTGAATTTGTAAAATGGCATCTTCAGCCCTGTAATGTGCTGTTTTTTCGTCGAAGCCAGCCTCTAATAAAACCTGAGCTAAAGTATCGATCCAAAGTTTTAATGCTTGCCCAATTTGCTTGTGAAATATATCATTAGCTTCTCCTAGCACTAGCACAGCTAATATGCAAGGCTTTTGACCGCAACTGTAAAGCTCATTTACTTTTTTTGTCATTTCCCTAATTCTTAGTAACCCTGGACGCTCCCTCTCGCCCAATGGAGCAATAATATTTGTTGCCAGCCAATCGTTGGTGTAATTGAGAACTACCGCAGCAATCTCTTCTTTACCTTTAGGGAAATGATGGTAAAGACTAGCTCTACCCAAACCTGTAGCTTCGGAAAGCCGCGTTAAAGTTGCACCTTCATAACCGTATCTTTGAAATACAGTTAGGAGTTGAGCGATCGTTTCGTTTTTGACCATTTATGTAGATGTAGTAGTTCATTGCTATTTTACCGAACGTTTGATACAGTGAGTTTGTACCGAACGTTCGGTTTCACGGAGAAAAAGCAATGCTAAAACTGTACGACCTAAATTTGTCAGGAAACTGCTATAAAGTTAGGCTGATGTTGTCATTATTAGGATTAGAGCATGAGCTTGTAGCGGTTAATTTATCAGCCGGGGAACACAAATCAAGCGCGTTTCTAACATTAAACCCTCTTGGACAAGTACCAATTCTCATAGATGGCGATGTAGTTATTCGAGATTCTCAAGCGATTTTGGTATATTTGGCGCGGCGCTACGGTGGTGAAAATTGGCTACCTCTAGAAGCAGCACCAATGGCTAAAGTTGGTCAATGGTTATCGACCGCAGCAAATGAAATTCAACACAGTGTTGCCGCCGCTAGGTTGCACTTTATATTTAACGCCAAGATAGATTTAGAATTAGCCCGAAGTAGAGCTTTTAAAATCCTGCAAGTTATGGACGAACAGTTGCGAAAGCAAGACTGGTTAGAAGGAAATCGCCCAACTATTGCCGATATTGCTTGCTTTCCTTACATTGCCTTAGCCGCCGATGGCAAAATTGCCTTGGAAGATTATCCTCATGTAATTGCTTGGATTAGTCGCATCAAGCAGCTTCCCGGTTATGTAGGGATGCCAGGATTGTAAGTTATTTAGGCAAAATTATTGGGGAACTAGGCAATGATTTATCATTCGGGAGAACTTGCAGTCCAAGCGCGCTTAGGTGTTCAAGCAGAAGCCGAAAGTTTAGCAAAGGCAATCGGTGGTGCAGTTGTTAAGCCAGCAATGCAAAGTTTTTTAGCTAGTCAAAGATTAGCGATCGCCAGTACCATTGATTCAAGCAACCGCGTTTGGGCTTCTCTACTTACGGGTGAACCAGGATTTTTGCAAGCCGTAGCCGAACAAATAGTAAAAATTGCTATCGACAGCGACGAGTTAAAAGAAAATTTACGTCTTACAGATGAACTTGGTTTATTGGTAATTGATTTAGCCACCCGCAAGCGGTTGAGATTGAACGGTAAAGCTAAGTTGCAGGGCGAAAATAAGATTTATTTGCATACCCAGCAAGTATATTTTAACTGTCCTCAGTACATCCAAAAACGGGAAATTAACGCTACTCTTAATCGCGGTAAATCTAGCGTCCAAATTGGAGAAACGCTATCGCCTCAGCAGCAACAATTTATCCAACAAGCAGATACATTTTTTATTGCTAGTTGTCACCCCCAAGGCGGCGCGGATGCTTCCCATCGTGGCGGTTATCCAGGCTTTGTTAGAGTTTTGCAGAAAAACGAGTTAGTTTTTCCTGATTACGCTGGCAATAATATGTTTAATACTTTGGGCAATTTGGTAGAAAATCCGCAAGCCGGACTGTTATTTATTGATTTTGCAACTGGGGACACACTTCAGCTTACCGGGAAAGCAGCGATCACTTGGGATAGTAAAAAAGCTCTACAATTTGCTGGTGCTAACCGTTTGGTAGAGTTTCAAATTGAAAAAGTAAAGTCTCTTACGTCGGCTACTTCTTTACAATGGCAGTTTAAAGAATATTCCCCTTATTTACCTATGAAAACAAAACCGCAAACAGATTAAAATATGTAAAGAATCGAGAAGGGTTAAATAACTAGATGCGTGTGGCGATCGTCGGGGCGGGACTGGCTGGGCTGGCAACGGCTGTAGAATTAGTAGATGCGGGTGTAGAAGTAGAAATTTTTGAATCACGTCCTTTTGTGGGCGGCAAAGTTGGCAGTTGGGTAGACCCGGATGGCAATCATGTAGAGATGGGATTGCACGTCTTTTTTGGTAATTACTACAAACTTTTTGAGTTGATGAAAAAAGTGGGCGCGTTAGAAAGCCTGCTTTTAAAGCAACATACCCATAGTTTTATTAATGAAGGCGGACACATTGGCGAATTAGATTTTCGCTTTATTACGGGTGCGCCCTTCAATGGATTAAAGGCATTTTTTACTACTTCCCAGCTATCGTTACTCGATAAAGCCCTTAATGCGATCGCACTTGGTACAAGCCCCATAGTCCGAGGCTTGGTAGACTTTGAGGGGGCAATGAAAACTATCCGCAATTTGGATAAAGTTAGCTTTGCTGATTGGTTTCGCCGCCAAGGAGGAGGAAATGGCAGTCTCAAACGAATGTGGAACCCGATTGCCTACGCCCTTGGCTTTATCGACACTGAAAATATTTCTGCTCGTTGTATGCTAACAATCTTCTTGATGTTCGCCACCAAAAGCGAAGCGTCAGTATTACGAATGCTAGAAGGTTCACCCCATGAGTATTTGCTAAAGCCAATTGTGGAATATTTAGAGGCTAGAGGGGCAAAAATCCACACTCGCCGCCGCGTTAGAGAAATTCAGTACACCGGAGAAGGTGAACAAACAAAAGTTACCGGGCTAGTAATTGCTAAAGGCGAAATTGAAGAAACAGTTGTAGCTGATGCTTATTTATTTGCTTGCGATGTGCCGGGAATCCAGAAAATACTACCCCCACAATGGCGCAAATGGCCTCAATTTGACAAAATTTATAAATTAGATACTGTCCCGGTTGCTACAGTCCAACTAAGATTTGATGGTTGGGTAACAGAATTGCAAAATGTTGAAAGCCGTACGCAATTAGACCATGCCGCAGGGATAAATAACTTACTATATACAGCCGACGCGGACTTTTCTTGTTTTGCAGATTTGGCTTTAACTAGCCCTAGCAATTATTACATTCCCGGAAAAGGCTCGTTAATGCAACTGGTATTGACCCCAGGAGATCCTTTCATTAAACAAAGTAACGAAGAAATTGCCCAGCACGTCCTTAAGCAAGTCCACGCCTTATTTCCCTCATCGCGGGAATTAAATATGACTTGGTTTAGCGTAGTTAAACTCGCTCAGTCATTGTATAGAGAAGCTCCGGGAATGGACAAGTATCGTCCAGCGCAAAAAACACCTATAAGTAATTTCTTTCTGGCAGGGAGCTATACTCAGCAAGACTACATCGATAGTATGGAAGGTGCTACGCTTTCTGGTCTTCAGGCGGCTAAAGCAATTTTGGCTAGTGTAGAGGAAATAAAAAATCCTCAGCAATTATCTACGGTATCCTGAACAATAATAGAGGAAAACTAGATGGCTGATTGGTTAGAACATAGCGTACAAATTGAAGTAGATGCTCCTATAGATGTAGTTTGGCAGCTATGGGCAGATTTAGAGCAAATGCCTTTATGGATGCAATGGATTGATTCGGTAAAAGTTCTCCCAGACGATCCTCAACTATCGCGCTGGAAGCTAAAAACAGGTAGTTTAGAATTTAGTTGGCTATCGCGGATTACAAAAATTGTTCCTCACCAAATTATTGAGTGGGAATCAGTGGATGGTTTACCCAATCGGGGCGCTATTCGCTTTTATGATCGCCATAATAGTAGTATTGTCAAACTCTCTATTGCCTATGCAATTCCTGGGCTTTTGGGCAAACTAATGGACAACCTATTTTTAGGCAAAGCTGTAGAATCAAGCCTTAAGCAAAGTTTAGAGAGTTTCCGCGATTACGCCCAGCAACCAACATCTTCGCAAGTCGAAACCCAAACAAGTTGAGCCTCTAACAATCGCGATCGCATTACGACAGTGCAATTGTACTAAGTTAACCGCACCTAACACAAGAGTTGTAATTTCGTTTAGGGCGATCGCAACTATTAACTATTTGCCAGCATTGACATGATGATTCAATCTACTATAAAACTCACTCTTGAAGAATTTTTTGCTTTATCAGTAAGTGATGTAGCTTATGAATTAATTGAAGGTGAAGCAATACCAAAAATGTCGCCTAAAAGATTTCATGCTGGCGTTCAAAAAGCTCTACTAATATTAATGGATGCTTGGGCAGAAAATAAAGGCTATTTATATCCAGAATGGGCGGTACGATTAAAACGTAACAACGAAGATTGGGTTCCTGTCCCAGACATAACTTATATTTCCTACAGTCGCCTTAACGCAGATTGGCTGGAAGACGACGCTTGTCCAGTTGCACCAGAACTTGTAATTGAAATTATTTCCCCAGGGCAAACTTTTGGAGGATTAAGCCAAAAAGCCACCGATTACTTAACCGCCGGGGTTTTGCGGGTTTGGATAGTGGATTCCCAAGAGCGTAGCGTTACGGTTTTTTACCCTGATGCGCCACCACGCACTTATACAAAGCTATCGCTTATAACTGACACAATTCTAGAAGGCTTAGAACTTAATCCTCAGCAAATATTTCAATTAGCTAGGCTACCTAATTGATTAAACAAAAATGCCCTACACGAACTAGCCAAGTAAACTAACCGTCCTGAGAGTTGTTAGCTAAAAACTCGCTCAAACTTAGTTAAGTATGCGCTAAAACCTGTCTTTCATTCCTCGCAGCCGAGCAAAAGTTTGGACTGGATCGTTACTATTTACGGCGGCTTGCAATGTTGATTGGTTCCAACGCAAAAATGGATTTGTGCGCTTTTCTAACCCCAAATTAGAAGGAATAGTTGGTTCATGGCGGCTACGGGCGGATTGAACGGCGGCAAAACGAGTTTTTAAGTCGGAGTTGGTACTGTCTACAGTTAGAGCAAATTTGAGATTGTTTAAGGTGTATTCATGGGCGCACCATACCCGCGTATCATCAGGTAAAGCTTGCAACTTGCTTAAAGACTCTAACATCTGTGTTGGCGTACCTTCAAATAGTCTCCCACAACCGCCAGCAAATAAGGTATCGCCACAAAATAACTCCCCGCTTTCCGTGGCTGTGGCGGGGAAGTAGTAAGCGATATGGGCGCGGGTATGTCCGGGAACAAAAAATACAACGCCCGTGCGATCGCCAAAATTTACGTGATCGCCTCCGCTTAAAAATACTTGCTGTCCAGGTATTCTACCGCGATCTTCAACTCCCGCATAAACTACCCCGTCATTGAAATGTTTGATTAATTGCTGGTTTCCGCCTACATGGTCGTGGTGGTGATGAGTATTAAAAATTGCGACTAATTTAGCGCCTAGTTGTTGCAGTTGCTCGATTACAGGTTCCGCAATCGCCGGATCGACTACCGCCGCAGTGTTTTTTTGGCGATCATGCAGGAGAAAAATGTAATTATCTGTAAGTACGGGAATGCGAATTACGTCCATAATTACTTAGCGCCAAGAATCTAAATCTAAGGATTCAAAACCTTTCTTTTCGACAAAAGACAACATACTGCCTAGCTGATACCATACCAATAAACCAATTAGCAAAGTTAAAGGTGCAGCCGTAGCCGTTGCTAACCAACTAGGAAAACCAAATATTTCTAATCCCGCCGATAAAAAGACCAAGATTCCAACATTAATACCCAAGTAAGGAATAATTAATTGTCCGGTAGGTAATTGAGCCTTAGTTGCGGCGGCGCGGGCGCTTGACCAGTTTGCCACAATTAGTTTTAAGGTAGCCGCAAAAGCCGTACCCGCAGCTAGGGCGATCGCAAATCCGGCAAACATTAAAAAATACGGTGGTTCGGGATAATAAGACATGGTAATTTCTAGTTGGTGATTAAGGGAAGTTATTTAAGCTTTACTTACCTGATTTGCCATTAAAAGCATTAAAAACAGGTAAAATTGCGGCGGTGCGCTCTTTTGAAAAATCGCTTAAAGCACCGAGGGCTACATCAAATAGTCGATTTGGCTGTAATTCGTCTTTAATCAAATTCCACAGACTTTGGACTTCTGCTGTATGCAGGCGATCGTCTTCCGTTAAAGCAAGGAGTAATTGCTGTCTCAAATACTGTCCTTCCTCTGATAGTAAGAACTGTAAGCCCATCTGCGCTGTAGGTAATAAGTCAAAACTATTATCGGCGCGGGCGATCGCAATTAAGTCTTCTAATCTCTCCCACTGAAACTTACCATTTTTAAACAATAAATTCAGCAACCGTCGCCGTAGTGGGGGCGTTTCTCCTTTTAACAAGCGCTTGGCAATGTATGGGTAAGCAACTTCAACGATTTTGAAGTCAGGATTTAAGCTTAAAGCAATTCCTTCTTGCGTTACTAAAGAGCGAATAATTAAAGCAAACTTTGCTGGGACGCGGAAAGGATACTCATACATTAACTCCGAGAAGGAGTCTGTAATAGTTTTAAAATTGAGACTGCTAACACTTGCGCCCATCGCATTAGTAAGGACGGCTTCTAAAGCGGGTACAATCGGGCGAATATCGGTATTTGGCGCTAAAAATCCTAGCTTGACGTAATCTTCGGCTAACTCAATGTAGTCTTGATTAACTAAATGAACCAACGCATCAACCAAGGTTTCTTTCATTTCCTCAGTTAGCTGATCCATCATCCCGAAATCGATGTACGCCATCTGCCCGTCAACGGTAGCAAACAAATTACCTGGATGGGGATCGGCGTGAAAAAAGCCATACTCTAGCAACTGCTTCAGCCCAGAAGTTACCCCTATTTCGATAAGTTTATTTTGATCGAGTCCGGCTTGCTTAATGCTCTGAGTGTCGGTGAGTTTGAAGCCGTTTATCCACTCCAAAGTTAAAACGCGATCGCTAGTATAGCGCCAATAAATAGCCGGAACTTTGACGCGGGGATCGTCGCGGAAATTTGTAGCAAATTTCTCGGCGTTGCGACCTTCATTAAAGTAATCAATTTCCTCAAATAACTTTGTCCCAAACTCATCCACAATTGTTTGCAAATCGTGACCAAGATTGAGTGGAAGCCAAGGCGCAAGCCAACCCGCCGCCCAACGCATTAAATACAAGTCTAGGTTTAAAACTGGGCGTAAGTTGGGGCGCTGTACTTTTACCGCCACTTCTTCCCCACTATGCAAACGGGCTTGATATACTTGTCCCAAACTAGCGGCGGCTACAGGATTAGGGGTAATTTCGCTGTAGACTTCTTCTAGGGGGCGACCTAATTCTTTTTCTATAGTTTGAAATGCGATCGCATTACTATAAGGTGGCAATTGATCTTGCAGCTTAATTAATTCTTCTAAAAAGTCTTTTCTAATTAAGTCTGGGCGCGTTGATAGTGCTTGACCAACTTTAATAAATGTTGGCCCTAAACGAGTAATTATTTTTCGTAGTTGCGTAGCACGCAACGGCTGATTTTGTTCAGCTTTGCCCAACCACTCGTCAGATTTCATCCCCAACACAAAACCCGAAAAAAACCAAATAATAGTTAAAATCCGTCCCCATACTAGCCAAGGACGGAAACGGAAGTATTTTACAAGCGCTTCAGGATTGTAGCGCCGATTTTCTTGACCAATTTGATACTGACCCACGCCTCGATCTGCCTCTCAAACTGAGAATTGTACTTTTATTGTGGTTTTATCTAAAAATAGGTAGCTTTTTTTAATTACAGCCGCCAAAAGCAACCACTTATGTATATCTTTTTATTAATTATAGTATTTAAAAGTACAAAGTATTTATAAGAAAAGTAATAAGAGGTTTAGCTAAAGTTATAGGTGTATTTTTTTAAGTCTTAAAGGATGTTGTAAAAAGTGGATCGGTATCTTGCGATCGCGTAGATCCCCCCTTTTTTAAGGGGGGAGGAAATATAAAGTATCTTCTGAGAGTCTTAACTACTAGCTGATTTAGCCTCCAAACTTTCTAAACGGCTTAGGAGTTGCTGATTATCTTTTTTTAGTTGGTCGAGTTCTTCGCGTAATTGCTTTGTAGCTTGCACTGAACCAGCTTTTGCTTGCACTTGTTGCACGGCCTCCTCCGCCATTCGCCGCACTCTCCCATCAGGGGTTTGATTAGCTAACGCATTCAAAATCGCTGCCGCTTTGATCGTTTCCATTTGTCCTAAAGCCACAACTACCGATATTTGGGTTAAGAAAAACGTTTCTAACGATAGCCCGTCTAAACGTTCTAAAATTCGTTCCAAATTCACCGGAGTTTGACCCACAGAAACCGTCCCTAAAGCCCGAATAGCCGCCAAACGCAAAGCTTGAGGAATGCCCGGTTTAGTGTACTGCAAGATGATGTCAAGGGCTTCTGGGGAAGTTTTTAACTGACTAAGCCCAGAAATTGCCCCCGATCGCACAACTTCGTTCCAACCTGCTTTTTCTAGTACAGTATTCAGTAGCTTAATAGCTTTTTTCTCTTTAGATTCGTCATCTAAATTTACTGATGCGATCGCACCTATCGCTCTAGCCGCCGCCGCTTCAACGTAGTAGCTAGGATCGCCATCTTTAACAAAAGGTTTAATCGCTTTGTAACTGGCAGTAGTTTTAATTTGCGCCAAAGCTTCAATTACCGCCCGACGAACTAAAGCATTTTCATCTTGTAAACCCGCCACCAAACCATCAAAAGCTTGGTCTAGCTTGACTTCAGCTAAATTCTTGGCTACTTCAAGCCTCACACCCCAAAACGCATCGCTCGTCAAAGCTTTAATCAGCGCCTTGACTGCCTCTAGTCCGCCTTTAGTTGCGATCGCTTTAGCTGCATAAATCCGCGAAACGGGATCTTTGTCAAATTGCAACTGTGCTTGTAATTCTGGCAAAGCGTATTCTAAAGCAACAGTTTTTAAGTAATTATTTCCGGCATCAAAGCTAATAAAGTGGGGCTTTTCAGTTAAAGGAAAGTAAAAACTTTGTTCCCGCTCGTAAATTCGCACCGGGAAGGTTTTAAACTCTGTTGGGTTTCCTTCCTGGGTATAGCCAAAAGAAATTGGAATTTTTAGATCGAATAAATCAGTATTACTACCTTCTTTAACCTGGGTTTGGGTAACGGTAACTTTGGCTAGTTTGCTGTCATCGTCCCAAGAATAGGCAACTTTAAAATCGGGATGACCGCCGCGATAAACGTACTGATCGAACAAAAACAGTAAGTTGCGCCCAGAAGCTTTTTCAATGGCGCGTAATAAGTCGATAGTTTCTACAGTTTTGTGGGCATTATCTCGGACAAAAGTTTGAACTGCTTGCCAAAACAAATCATCGCCTAATTCGGCGCGAATCATATGGTACACACAAGAACCTTTTTCGTAGAGATGGCGATCGTATAATTCAATCGCTTCTCGGTAAATATGGGTAACAATCGGGCGACGGTAACGGCTGCTATCTTCTGCTAAATAGTTACGGGCTTGGAGTAAACGGTAATAAGCCGCTTCTTGATTTCCATATTCCTCTTGCGTCCACATAACTTCAGAGTAAGAAGCCATCCCTTCTTTAATCCAAGCGTGCGACCAATGTTTAATTACTACCAAATCGCCAAACCATTGATGAGCGAGTTCGTGAGCAACCAAACTTTCGGTATTACGATTATCTAAAGCCGCTCTTTCATCCAGCAAACAGCGATCTGTTAGCAAGGTTGTAGAAGTATTTTCCATCCCGCCAAAAATAAAATCATCAACGCAGACTTGAGCGTATTTGGGGAAAGGATATAAGTAGCCATACTTTTCGCTAAAAAACTCAATCATCCGGGGAGTTTTGCCCATGCTGCGCCGTGCGTCTTCTTCCCTGCCTTTTTCTACGTAGTAAGTTACGGGTTTTCCTTGCCATTCGTCCTCAATTTCGGCAAAATCTCCTACCGCTAACGTCATTAAATAAGTAGGATGTACTTGCTCTTGCAACCAGTGATAAATCGTCGATTTGCCATCTTCTTGAGTTTCAACCAAGCGTCCGTTAGAAATAGCTTTCATATTATTAGGTACTCGGACTCTAATTTCTGAAGTGGCTAACTGTCCTGGATAGTCAAAGCAAGGAAACCAATAGCGAGAATCTTCATCTTCTCCTTGCGTCCAAACTTGGATTGGTTTATTGGGGTAATGGTCGTCTGGAGTAATGAAGTAGAGTCCGCGTTGGGGTTTTTCTACCAAATAGGCGATCGCAATTTTTATTACTTTACCTACTTCGGTTGCTGTTTCCAAACGAATATCTAACTTAGCATCGTCATAATCAAAGCTTTGTGGTGTCCCATCAATGTCTACCGACTGGATATTGAGATTCACCGCATCTAATGATAAGCGATTAATCCCTGTGGTTATTGGTTTGAGTGTGAGTTTGCAAATCCCTGTATAGCTTTGATTGGGGATATCTAAATTGAGGTCTAAAAAAATATGCTCAACTTGTCCAGGGCGATCGGGGTTATAGTGAGGTTTTGCCCCTGGCAACTCAAAAGACTTGTGGCTTTTAGCTTCGGTATCAAAATAAGAATGAGACATAGTTAAGAGTGAGGAATAATCAGCTAAATTCTAACTTTTCCACCATAAAGCTTTTTAGTTATGCCAGAAGTAACAACCAACTAATTAATTTTGGCTTTGAAACGAATAAAACCGTAGGAATTAGCAGGCGTACCAGGCCCCGTAGCGTTGGGAATACTGCCCATATTTACCACTACTGCACCATTGCCATTGGTTGTGCCTGTACACGCACTAGGAAAACTTGAACTATAAAATTGACCGCGATCGCCATCCATCACATTAGTTGCTTTTACTGGCGTACCACCATTAGCGCTCAAAATCGCAATTCCGTAGTTAGAACCTGCTAGTCCTCCAACGTCTGCTGTAGTCAAGCTATTGTAGCCCGTACCAATGTAAGTTTGATTTGCTGGTACAAAGTCGCAAATACTGACATTATTCGCTGATGCAGCACCATTATTGAGGAAATAGATTGTATATTCTACTTCATCGCCAGGCTTTAAATTAACCGCAGGAGTAATGGTGCTGCTGTTAATTACACCGCGCAAAGATTCCTTACGGGGAAAAGTATCAGGCCAACGAATATTATCGTCATCATCAGCAGCTTTAGTTCCTACATTGTTCGGATCGCCCGGAATATTGCTCCCATCTTCGAGCCTAATTACGGGTTCGCCGTTAATTGCTGTGATGCGTTTAACTAGAAGTAGATTTGGAGGAACACCAGAGGGGGTAACGGTAGCACTACCACTATTGTTAGTTGAATTTGAATCGCTTTGGTCTAGGGCGCTTAGTTGGGCAGTATTTGTCTTTGCTCCCGATGTTGTTACAGTAGCTGTAATTGTTAAAGTAGCTGGGGTTCCAGAATTGAGGCTGGCAATGCTCCAAACTCCAGTGCCACTATTATATGTACCTGTAGATGCTGTATTGGACTGATAAGTTAACCCTGGAGGTAAGATGTCAGACAAGCCTACATTTGTAGCAGTTGTAGAAGCTGTAAGATTGGTGGCTGTAATAGTGAATGTCACACTATCACCTACGTTGGGCGTGGAATTGTTGACGGTTTTTGCTACGGCGATATCTACAGATTGATTTGGTACTGTTACACTATCTTGATCGTTCTCGCCAACTTGACCATTGCCAGGAGTTGAGTTTGGATCGCTCTGCTCTGACAATGTTACTTCAGCAGTGTTTAATGTATTGTCGGCTGTTAACCTGGTAGCAGGAATAGTTAAAGTAGCACTTGCATTAGGAGCTAGTGTACCAACGTTCCATACTAAGCTAATAGACCTTAAAAAGACATAAAATAAGAACTTGAACTGGCAAAGGGTGGAGGGGACAATGCCTGCTAAAGGATTCCTAAATTTAGAACAGAAAGAGAGATTGCAAACGCTAGTTCGCGGTAATAGTTGTCCAAGGATAAGGGAACACGCTTTAATTTTATGGTAGTGCCAAATAGGTAAGGATAAGTGTAAAGCGTATGTAGAGAGAGTTGTATGAGTGAGGGGAAGTTAAGCTGTCCAAAATGCAGGTCAGAGAGAATAGTAAAAAATGGCTTCATCCATAACGGTAGCCAAAATCATAAATGCCGAAACTGCAAAGAGCCAGTTTGTGCTAAATCCCCGTAATCGTCCCGTTACAGAAGAGAGTAAAAAGCTGATTGATAGTCTATTGCTAGAACGAAAGTCAATTGCGGCTATCTGTAGAGTTAGCGGTATCTCGCAAATGTGGATTCAAACCTACGAGTCGCGGAAAATACAGCACCGTACCTCAACAAGTTTCAGTTAGCTCAAAAAAAAAGGACACTTGACAATTTCCTGGTGATGAGATGTGGTCAAATGCGTGTAAGAAAAGCTTGAAGCAATGGATGAGCGTTAGCAATAGACGAACGAAACTAAAGAAATTGTCGGATTGTATATCGGTAGTCGTTCACGCAAGGCAGCAAAACGTTTATGGCTTTCGTTACCTGCGGTTTACAGACAATGTGCTGTTGCCTATACTGACTTAGGGCAAGCATACGGGCAAACTTTGCCTAGTACGAGGCATAAAGCGGTTGGGAAGGAAACAGGTAAAACTAATTACCCAATCGCGTTTCAACTGTACTATGCGTCAACGTATTGCTCGATTAGTCAGAAAGACTCTTTCGTTTTCAAAGAAAGAGCGAGAATCATATTGGTGCTATTTGGCTTTTTATCCACCATTACAATAAATCCTTACATATTTAGCACTACCAAGGAATTTTGTTCCATACCCTAACGGACGGTAACGGTATGCCACTTTCTTGTAGCACACGCGCGAGCCAATGGTAGTGAACGAGAACAAGTAATGCCACTTTTAGATAGCATTGTCGTCAAAATTAATCGACCTGGTAGAAATAGCAAACGGGTCAAAGTGCTGGCAGCAGATAAAGGCTATGACTCCAAGGATTTGCGTGCGGCGTTACATAAACGTGGTATTAGACCACAGTTAAGCTAATAGACATTTAGCTTGCAATAACTTGATTGCCTTTATTCTGGATACTTTTCGACCAATTAATTATTAACTCTCCTTGGTTAAGTAGCCTCCTTAAAATTTCCTGAAGTTGGTTAACCGACTCAAATAACCGATGAGCAATGAACTCTTTACGTAAAGTCTGCTGGGGGGAGTATCCCCCCAGCGAGCTTTACAGGAATGCCATACTAACTCAATTAGATTGAAGTCTGGTCTATAAGTTGGTAAGAAACAAAGCTGTATATTCGGTAGTGTTTGCTCTATTTTATCAATAATGTCTTGACGCTTGTGATAGCTGGCATTATCTAAAATTACTAAAATTATCGGACCTATCCGTTCATAAAGCTCCAACTTATTCCCTTGTTTAACCCTCTCAGCTTTAGTAAACTGATTTAGCTTCTCTAAAGACTCAAAAAAACTCTCGCCATTATTATTATCTACAAAAAAACT
>NZ_PVWN01000149.1 GCF_003003885.1 Chlorogloea sp. CCALA 695
TATTAGAGTCGATACCCATGTTGCCACGGGATACCTCTCCTTCAGAACGTAGCGTGAAAGTTTCCCCTCACTACGCTCCTGGTTCACATTTACTTAACAAGCCTTACCACCCTTTAATGGGCTGCTTGCCTTTCTGACTCTCACTTCACCGTGTATGGCTTGGTGTTGGTGACATTCTCGATGTAAAACTTCAAGATTGGACAGTTTCCAATTGATATGGTTTCCGTCTTGATGATGAATTTCTACTTTGTCCCCAGGATAGAACTTTAATCCACAGGAGGTACAGGTGTGTTTTTGTTTGCTCAGAAGATTGACAGTTATCCCGTTATAGTTAGCATTTTCCCGTTTTGACCAGTAAATTATGTCTCCATCAAACGGTGATTTATTCCCTTTTACTTTGATATGACTATTTACTTTCCATGAAATTTTGGGAAATGCTCGTTCAATAACCTTGTTGGTTTGGTGACGATTGTATCTGCCTTGCTTGCGTAGGAATTTCCATACCCATAATCTTAATGACCATAGGTAATCACCACTCATATCGCAGTATTTATGGTAGTTTCTCCATCCTCGAATAATGGAACCGCACTTATCGATTCTTTCCTCAAGATTAAATCGACTATCTTTCATCATTTCTTTGACTTTTGCCTTTACTTTCTTTGCAGATTTCTGACTAGGTGTAAAAATAAATTTGTCATTGGTTCTGACAGCAAGTGTCCATCCAAGGAAGTCGAAACTTTCTGTACTTTGTACTAATTTGGTTTTTGCTTCTTTTACATTTAACCCTCTTATTTCTAAGAATCGGTCAATTACTTCTCGCAAGGCTATGGCATCGTCTTGGGGCTTGAGAATAAACACTACGTCATCTGCATAGCGGAATCCGTTTATTGCGTCGATACCTCTTCCACCCCTGATACTTTTACATCTAACTTGGTGTCCAATATCTTCAAGTCCATGTAGGCTGATATTGGCAAGTAAGGGGCTGATCGTCCCGCCTTGAGGTGTTCCTGACTCTGAGATAGGGAACTCTCCTCTAACTCCGGCTTTGATAGCTCTGAAGAGTCCGGTTTTTGCTGCTCTTGGTAGTTGAACGCTTCGCATAATGAATTTGTGGTCGATAGCGTCGAAACACCGTTCGATGTCCAGTTCCAGGATTCTTTTCTCAATACCTTTTTTTCCAAGATTATCGAATATTCCTTTTTGAACATCGTGACAACTTCTACCAGGTCTAAAACCAAAAGAATTGGCATTAAAGATGGCTTCTGTTGCTGGTTCCAGAGCATACTTGAGAAGGCATTGATAGGCTCGTTCTGCTATGGTTGGTATTCCTAATCCGCGTTTTGTTCCATCAGCTTTGGGTATCCATACCCGTTTTAGGGGTTGATGCTGCCATTGCTTCCAGTTCTTAACTAGCACCTCAAAAAGGGCTAATCTTTGTGCAGTCTCAAGGGCTTTCTTTCCGTCCACCCCTGCGGTTTTTCTCCCCATATTTAGCTGAGTTACCTGTCGAATGGCAAGTAATTTAGCTGCTCTAGAGCTTAATAAAAGTTTCTGAAGTCTCCGAACTAATCGTAGATTTCCGTTCTTTTGAGCCTTGAAGATTCTTACTTGTAATCTGAAGACAATCTTTCTCAGCTTTCGCCAAGGGATTATTTTCCATTTATCGCGCTTGTTTTAATTCCGTCGTCATCACATGATTTACGCATTAAGAATCTGTCTATGTAAACCGCGCCCAGTTGTCCTCAAGTCCTTACCTTTCAGATTTTCGAGCGCATCTTACCAATTCCTCCCGCTCAACCTTATTTAAGGGCTTCACTTCTTCTCGGGGCGTATCCTAGATTCTCAGAAGAAGGTGTAAGGAACTGTTTTATTCGTTCCTCAGTTTAGTTATTTTGCGGTTTTAGGTTCCTTCAATTCACCCACCATTTCCCAGGCTTACAGATGTTAATCAGACACTCTGTGGGTATGTTCATCCTTATCGGATTATTTTGTGTGGTTATCTAATCTTTCGATTAGTGGACATTGGATGCTTTTTTAGAAGGTTCAGACTTAACTTAACCGTTACACGCTTACCTAACGGGTATCAACCTGTCATTTGACTTTACGGCTTCGTTTTTCCCGTCCTATTCCCAGCTTCATTTTCAGAGTTTTATTCTCTGTCTATGTGGGTAGGTCTGGCATCACTCCATCCCTAGAGGGTAGGACTTGCTTACTTTGAATTTTCGGCGCACCTACACTAAACTAAAGTTTTCCTTACTTTCTTTAAAGTTTCAATTGAAACTAAGGCGGTGTAAGGAATCTTATCCCCATAACTATTGTTATGTTTCAATGAAACGAGCCGCACCTGATTGCGCCCTGTTCCCCGCTTTACTCTACAAGAATCGAGCTTGTTCGGTAGAGGCAGATAGGGTGTCACGCCTGAACCTGGCGAGTAGGACTTTCACCTACATCAAACTGAGAGTTCAGC
>NZ_PVWN01000092.1 GCF_003003885.1 Chlorogloea sp. CCALA 695
ACTTAGTAATTAATTGGAATAGAAAGCTCCGTAATAAAGGAAATAAAGTTCTTACAAGTTAAATGTCTATCAGCTTACCACGTTTGCGTAAAGTCGCTCTTAGTTGCTTGGAATCGTACCCCTTATCTGCCGCCAGCACTTTAACTCGTTTGCGGGGTCTACCAGGGTGGTTATTTTTGACAACGATACTGTCAATTAGCGGCATCACTTGTTCTCGTTCACTACCATTAGCTCGCGCGTGTGCTACAAGCAAGAGGCATACCATTACCGTCCGTCAAAGTATGAATTAAAATCCCTTTACCCTTATAACCATAGGCAACACCATCACCACCGCCTTTGCCAGGGGGAAAAAGAGCCGTCTATAGCCCCATAATTCCAGTTAATTAATCCTCGCGTTTGACGCGATTCCTAGTATCCGTGCTTGCAATCGTTCTAAGGTTCCATCAGTTTGCCAACGCTTGAGCCACCTATGCGCTGAACTTTTTGATGCCCAGTTTTCTCCCTTCGGTACATCACACCAACGGCAGCCCGTAATTAATACATATATCAAAGTGTTGAGGATATAACGGAAAGGCGCATGGGGCATTCCTCTTCCCCGCTTTTCTCCTTTCTCGCTCATCACATCCTCAAATAGCTTCCATTCTAAATCACTCAATCCCTCAAATCTTCCCGCCATATTTCGCGTAGCTTAAATCGATCTGAGAATTAGATTATCACGTTTTTGACCTTAGTGGGATAGGTTCAGGAAATTGCCGGACGGATGTTTGAGGATGAATATGATTTAGCCTTGGCAATCATGGATGGAATGGAATCTCGTAGTATTAAAGGTTGTTACACCGTGGAGCGTTTTAAGTTTAATTCCACCTAACTACTTATCTTCCTTAATCTAATTAAACCTTGGCTCAAAGTTTTCCCAATTCCACATTTATTAATTGGTTTTTCAACGCTAATTGCCTTCATGAATCGGATGCGTGGTGCTATCCCAGACATCTCAGGTTTCGATGGTCTCTCATTTTTTTCTGCCTAGAGTGATGAAAGAGCGTTATGTCCTTACCTCTTCAGGACTACCTTCTTGTGTAATGAGTTATCTTTGGTAACTCCGAAATATCAGATCGCGAACGAATGTTGCTATTGAGCCGATTGTCGGTAATTCCTACGCATAAATGTTTTTCTACTCAAACAAGCCAGTAACCCATTCAGAACAAAAATCAATGTAAATTCTTATTAGTGGCGATAGTTGCTTACGGGATGGATAGAGGAGATTTACTTCTTGAGTAAGTAACGGATAATCGGGCAGTATTGTCTTCAACTGTCCACTAACTAGATGCTCTCGAACTAGAAAAGGGGGCAGTTCAGTCACACACGCACCTGCTAGAGCTAACTGGAGGAGATAAGCATAATTATTGACTTGCAAAAAGGGCGCGATCTCGAGTGACTCATTTCCTAATAGCCATGTTGTCGTGCCACCTATTTGATTATTCCAACTCGCGCAGGGCATAATTAGAAGTTGTTCTGGCTGCGAGGGTTCGCCATATTGTGCTAGGTAAGCAGGGCTAGCAACGAGCTGATGACGATCTTTACCTAACTTTTTGGCAATGGCTTGATTGTCCTTGGGATCGCCAAATCTTAAAGCCACATCAATTCCATCTTCAATCAAGTCAAGCTTGCGTTCGGTCATCAAAATTTCGAGCTTGACCTGGCGATAGCAGGCTTGAAAATCTTGAAGTAATGCCTGCCAAGGCAGAAAGGTAGAGGGTATAGAGAGGCGGAGGGTTCCTGTCAACTCTTGGTGCTGATTTTCTAGAGTGGACAAGCCGCTCTCAAAGACTTCAAGTCCGCGAGCGGCATATTCATAAAAGGCTGTACCGCTGCCAGTCAGGCGGAGGTGGCGGGTCGAGCGTTCCAATAGTCGAACACCAAGATCTTTTTCTAGAGCGGCAATCCGTCGGCTGACAGTTGCCACTGGCATATTAATACGTCGAGCAGTCTCTGAAAAACTACCATACTGGACTACTTTAGCAAATAAGGCAGCCGAGTTAAAGTCCATTCAATCTTTCCATATTTGAGAAGGTGTTTCTCTATTTTACTACCTACTCATTAATGATGAGAAAGTCTACACTGCTGAATAAGTGAAAATAACCGTCATTTAGGAGAGTAATCGACGATGAAAGCTTATGAGATCCACTCTGATCGTCAAGGAATCGATGCCTTAACGCTGGTCGAGCGTCCAGAACCTACGCTTCAAACAGGTCAGGTCTTAGTCAAAATGTACGCAGCCTCATTGAACTTTCGAGATATCCAGGTTTTGCGAGGAACTTACGGCGTTCAGCCGAATGTACCGCTCTCTGACGGAGCTGGGGAGGTCGTTGCAGTAGCTGAAGGGGTGACACGATGGCAAGTAGGAAATCGCGTCGCCGGAATATTTCGGCAATCGCATATCTCTGGCGAACTGACTTTAGAGAAAAATAACTCAGGTTTAGGTGGTGAGCTCGATGGCGTGTTGGCAGAACTTGTAGTATTTGACGAGCAAGGATTGGTGAGCGTCCCCGAACATCTCTCCTACGAGGAAGCCGCGACTTTGCCCTGTGCAGCGGTCACAGCTTGGAATGCTTTGGTCGTTGAAGGGCAACTCAAAGCTGGCGATACCGTGCTCTTATTGGGAACTGGTGGCGTTTCCATCTTTGCATTGCAGTTCGCCAAGCAGATGGGGGCAAAGGTGATTATTACCAGCAGCAGTAATGAGAAATTACAGCAAGCGGAAGCTCTGGGAGCGGACATCGGCATCAACTATAAAACCACGCCGAACTGGGACGAAAAAGTAACTGTACTCACAGAAGGTCGAGGAGTAGATAACGTCATAGAGTTAGGCGGTTCAGCAACGCTTGCCCAATCCCTAAAAGCAGTTCGTTTTAGCGGGACAGTCGTGATTATCGGGGTAATCAACGGCATCAAGGGTGAAATCGATATCACGTCTATTTTAGGAAAACACGTAAAGGTTCAGGGGATTAGTGTTGGCTCTCGCGATTCGTTTGAAGACATGAATCGGGCGATCAGTCAACAACAGATGCACCCCATCATCGATCGGGTCTTTCCCTTCGACAAAGCCAAGGAAGCGTTGGCTTACTTGGAAAGTGGCGCTCATTTCGGCAAGGTGGTCATCACGATTTGAGACTGCTCCCCTCACAATTCTAAACCTTGCTTTTGCTGTGAAAAATAGCATCAGGTATCGAAATACAACCACCCCCTAACCACTCATCTCCTTTCCTTCATCTTGCGAGGGCTTCTCATGTTTAAACATCGTGTTTTTTTCGTACTTGCATTTGCTTTCGCACTTGCCTTTGCTGACGTTTTCATGCCGACAGTAGATATTGCTTGGCAAGCGTCTTCAGCTCATGCCGAAAATTCTCAGGTAGCGGCAGTCCGCACTGGCGTGTACACTTACAAGGGACAGGGAACGGTAAACACACACTGGATTGAAACACCAGGCGGCGGGCTAGTAGTCATTGACGTTCAACGCGATCTCGTCCACGCAAGAGAGGCGTTGGCGGCAGTCCGCGCCGTCGGCAAGCCAGTGCGCGCGATTCTGATCACGCACGGACATCCAGACCATTATACCGGCTTAGGCATCTTCAAGCAGGCATTTCCTGAGGCGGTGGTGTACGCCTCGGCAGTGACGGAAAACACAATTCGCACCGACGCGTACGGCTACAATGCGGCGGAACAGAAAGATGCACCAGAGATAACACCGCGAGAGTTTGCCGTTCCCGGGCGAATCTTGGAGGGCGATGTTACCTTGACAATCGACGGATTATTACTTATCGCACGGGAGATGGGAAGAGCCGAAGCCAACAGCGTAACTGTGTATTATGCTCCGGTATCGAGAGATTTGTATGTCGGGGATCTCGTGATGAACCGGGTTCACGCTTTTATGGGCGAGGGCGCAACCGGCGAGTGGCTCGCCGCCCTTGATCGCGTGGATGCAATGTTCCCGAACGCGCGCGTCGTTCATCCAGGTCACGGCGACTCCGGGGCAAAACAGCAGTTGCTGGCGGATCAGCGTGAATATCTCCGCACGGTGCGCGGATTCGCCGCCGAAGAAATTGCGAGATCAGGTTTCACGGCTGCTGCTAAAACCGCAACCGCGCGGCGGATTAACGAACGCTTTCGTTACGTCAATCCGACCGGTAACGCCGACATAGTTGCGCTCGGTGTGGATGGTCTATTTCAAGAGTTTTCGAGACCGACGCTAACTCCCATTCCGTAATTCGGCAGCAATAACAAGATGATGAAGATTTGCAGATTTATCCTGTCCGGCGGCATCGCTCTCTGCCTGACGTTAGTCATGTCATCGTGCCAAATGCCGACCGAGACCGCGTCGCTGACCAGTTCGCCATTCGGCACGACAGCGGACGGCACGCCCATTACCCGATACACGATGACCGGCAAAACCGGCGTAAGCGTGTCGTTTATCAACTACGGCGGCATCATCACTGCCACCTCGAAGCTGATCGCGCCCGAAAAGTTATATAATCTCCCGCATTCAGCAATCTTTCAACAATTCTAGGAACAATAAAGATGGACTCAAAAAGTAACTCTAAAAAACCCTCACGCCGTCAAGTTCTTGGGGGACTATCCGTTGGCTTTGTTGCAGCACAAGCAGCACCCATTTTCGCGCAGCAATCTTCTCCCCCAACAAACAAACAGGAGATACCTAATCAGGAAGCATCCAGACCGGAAATCCCCAATCAGTCTGTCAAGCGAAACTCGGTTAACCAATATCCGAGTCCGCCCTTTCCTAGACAAGCCCAAGAATGGCCCGGACTTGCCAGTAAAATGACTCTGCGCCCCGATCACGGTGGGTCGCTACAGGTAGCGTTCTCGCTTATTTTATTGCGATTCGGGTGGGGAGCTTATTAACGGTATTTAGATCAATAAGAGCATAATGTCGGTAAGTCCAACACTCAAAGAATTGAACGTAAGCATAAGACGATTGTGGACAAAGATTAAACAACTAGCACGCTAGACTATTTGCTTTTCGTGCATCAATTGAAATGCACGACTTGGGGAAGCGGCTTGTTTATCAATCGTTACGAGCTTGGGCTATCCATGTAATAGCTTACCCACAGGTTTGAGCCATTATCTTAATCACAGGGACGGGTGGCTGCCGTGTACGTCCGGTTTCATCTGGAACCGGACGTACATCATCCGCGCCATAGACCGCAGATGCGCCAGCAGTCGTGCAACATGGCATTCGCTGCCTCAGCGAATACCTGCCATTCTCACCGAAGTGCAACTTCGCCGCCGTCAGCTTGAATCGTAGCAAGAAGCGCAGACCTTCCAGCGCCCGTGAGCCACTCGTCCATCGTGAGCAGCCCAGGGAAATTTTCTCGAAGCGACGCAACGTCTGCATTACCGGCTAGTCGACCCTGATCGACTAGTCTAGCTAGTCTTCCGAGGAAAGCATTCTGTTCAAGCAGGCTGTCTGGAAAGCGATGATAGGTGATGGGACATCCGGCTGTCCGGCTGAATTTTTCGGCCAGTTCAGCCCCCGTCACTGTATCGCCAGCAATCTCGATAGTCTGTGAGCCCAACTTCGCGGGAGCGGCGAAAATTCGGGCGACTATCTTTCCAATGTCCTCAACTGCAATGAATTGCATCGGTTGATCTGGTCTCATGAAAAACGCGAACGCGCCTTTATCGAGTCCCATACCGGGTAGCGTCAAGATTTCCATGAACGCGCTCGGTCGGATGACGGTGCTTAAGATATTCAAACCGCGAATGTACTCCTCAATCTCACTTTTGGTATCAAAATGCCCGATTCCAGTTTTAGTCGCACCTGCGGCGTTTGCAGAACTATAAACGAGATGATGAACATCGTTCGCGACTGCGATGTCTGCGATCGCCTTCCCATATCGGATTTCAGCTTCATCGGTCACACCAGCGGCTGCGCCTTGTCCAGAGCTTGGCTGAACGCTGAATACACCATAGATGCCTACCATTGCAGCTTGAATCGATGGCACGTCTGTTAAATCGCCGCGAACTAGCTCAATTCCTTGGGCTGCGATCGCCTCGGACTTATCGGTATTCGGATCGCGAACCAGCGCTTTGACCCGCCAACCATTTGAGCGCAAGGCACTTGCTACGGAGCCGCCCTGCTGACCTGTCGCACCGAAAACGAGGACGGTTTTGTCTAGGGATTTCACAGAAGTCTCCATTAAGTCTCCATCAGTAACACTTGACGGTTACCCATATATACTATGAGAAATGTTTGCAAGATGACACGAATGTGTGCCAGTCACATAGCAATACCCCTTGTCATAGACCATTTATGGTCGACCTTACGCTGTAACCGAATAGCACGCTTATTAAGGCGAAACCCAGCCAGCACAACTGTTGTGTTGCAAGAAGTGATAAGGGCAACTTCTTAGAAACAAGCGCAGTAAGACAGCGTTTCTCCAGATTTTTGAACTGAAAAAGTTTTAGAAGAAATGAATTCGTGATGTTACGTGCATTTGTTCAAATAACTGAAATGCACATATACCTAGCTTTAAGACTGGCGCATTCTTAACTTAGTGCCATTCGTCTATAATTACTAATTGTACAGGCGATCTAAAAATTTTAAGTGCGATCTCGCACGTGTGAAAACCTACTGATTTCGTTAACTTAACTTGGTTAAAAGTCCTTATCGTGGTTTTGGTTACACTTGCTACTCAAACGCCTATACATAAGTAAGGGAGTAGTAGCTCTCGAAAAGCGTTTTTTATTCTATTTTATGGTTTTGTTGAGCGTCCCTAACAGAATATAATCACCTTAAACCCAGAAGTGCTAAAGCTTTATACTAGAAGAAGCAAAGAGCTTTTTTAAGAATAAAGACCGGACGACTTATCCAGATGATGGATCAGTAGCAGCGTTGTCATCAGTTATTGGTTATGAAAATTTAAAATTAAGCGCTTGCGCTTAATTCGTCAATCGTTGTTTAATTTCTTGGGCATTTACCAGATTTTACATACTCACGAAAATCTTTACTATATATATAACCATTGTCTTCCCAATATTTTTTAACACCTGGAATCTTCAATTTTATGATCATTAATTTACACCATCCAGCCCACATACTTTCCTCTAATAAAGCATTTTTATATTGGTAATGTAAGTTTTCAAAAAAGTTAAAAGTACTACTCATCAATTGCGTAAATCTAACTTTTTCTTCATCGTTTAACTTGTCTGGATATTTGCAACCTATGTCGTATAGTCTAGCTGTTTCACTATCTTGACCAATACGAGCTTCAATTTCAGCATAAGCAGTAATAATTGACTGATAGGCTTGACTTTTTACGGCTCTAGTATTATCCCGAATTTGTATGGCAGCATACACCAGGGAAACAATCAAAGCTAGTGCCTGAACAATACTCGTAATAGACTGAATAATATTTGTAGTTGGGGGCGCTTGAGCTAAAATTATAAAACATGAATTCATTACTTTACTTTTTTCTATTTATCTTATGTTCTTACATATTCAGGACTAGCCAGAAGGCTTATCGCTCAATTTTTGCAGTGGATTGTGACGATGAATTGATCAGTTGCAGCACGGTGACAGCAAAAACGATCAGTATGCCGCCGATAATTTGAAAAAGCGTTAACGTTTGACCAAACCACAGCCATGCCAGCACAGCAGCAATCACGGGTTCGAGCGTTGCAATTACCACAGCCCGCTCAGTCTGAACGCGTTGGATACCCCAGAAGAAGAGGGAATAAGGAAGGGTGGTTCCAGCAATGCCGACATAAAGGATTTTCCACATATTTTCCGGCTCAAGCAACGTCTCAGGGACTCCTTGCGTTACCTGATAAGCAAGCCAGAAGACGCTAGCAACTGCAAAGGTTTTCAGCATCACTCCCAGGGTTTCATCTGAATGTCCGACTCGCTCACCTTGCAGGTTATAAGCGGTGAAAAACACAGCGCTTGATAGACCGATGAGAATGCCAAACCCATTAAATTCACTGAGATTACTCTCCACTACCTTCGACACCAGCACAACTCCGACAATCAATAAAAGCATTGCTGCAAGTACCGATCGCCCAGGCATACGCCAAGTCGTCAATGCTGTCCACAGCACGACCATCAGGGGTGATGTAAACAGCAGTAAAATCGCAACAGCAACTGGAAGACGGGCGATCGCCAAGTAATTTGCTCCTATTAAACCAGCAAACAACAAGCCCAGGATAAACTGCTGTCGGCTCATTGCTTTCACTTCTGCTTTCATCCTGAAGCTACTCACAACAGCAAGACCAAAGGTGGAGATCGCCACACTCGATACTGTCAGTTCAAAAGGATTCACGCCTGCGACAAGCAAGCTACTGATTGTGTTGGCAGCTACTGCCCAGAGCATGACGGAGAAAAGTACCGCAACTAGCCCTAACCTGCGTTGAGAGACTGTAGTTGCTGTTTCAGGTAATGATGTTTTTAGCACAAAATCCTTGTGAAAATGTTGAAACCTAACTGTTGCAGCTATTAGCTGGCTTGAGCGGCGACCTGCCCGATTGCCTCGCTCTGAGTTGGGAAGCAGTAGATTATCGCTGCCAACTCGGACGGTGACATCTTCTGCATCACCGCCAGGGTCAGCAGCGGCACGGACTCGCCTGCGTGGGCAGCCACAAAGGTTGCCCCCACGATGATCCCGTTGTGGGTGTACAAAGCGACAAATCCGTCTGTCTCCCCATCAATTACCGCCCGCTCGACTTTTGCTAACTCTAGGCGGTGGGTGTTGATGGCAATTCCCTGTTCCGCCGCTTCCTGTGGGGTAATGCCGACTTGAGCCACTTCTGGGTCAGTGTAGGTACATCGGGGAATGACCAGATCCGAAACGCGCTTTCCGGCTCCGTCCAGCGCGTTTGCCGCCGCCAGTTCACCCGTCGCGTGCGCCACATGAGTGTACTTCTCCGGTCGGGCTACGTCTCCAGCAGCGTACACCGAGGGGTTTGTCGTCTGGAGATGATCGTCGGTTTTAACTCCAGCCGCGCTGAACTCCACCCCGCCAGCCTCCAGTCCCATCCCGTCCACATGCACCTTTCGTCCAGTCGCGATTAGGAGCGCGTCATACGCCAGTTCCGATCCGTCGCTCAAAGTTAGGCGCTTTTGTCCGCCATCCACTTTTATCGGTTTCACTCCCAGGTGCAGCCGCACCCCCTCTGCCTCTAGCCGCTTGGACACCACCTCGCTTGCTGCCAGTTCCTCCTGTGGCAGCAGGCGTTCTGCATGACCCACTAAATCGACCTCGCTGCCCAGCCGCCGGAATGCCTGAGCCAGTTCGCAATTCACTGTACCGCCTCCAATGCAGACCAACCGTCGGGGGAGCGTGGTCAACTCAAACACAGTCTCATTTGTCAGATAGTCGGCGGTGGCAAGCCCCGGCAGATCGGGAATAGCAGGTCCGCTGCCCGAAGCAATTAGGGCTTTTTTGAACCGCAGCAACTGTCCGTCCACCGCGATCGTATTGGCATCGATAAAGTGAGCGTCGCCGAGAAACACATCGATGCCAGCCCCAGCCTCGACCGACACCGCCGCAAGGCTACTCTTGAGCGCCCGCATTTCCCGCACGCGGGTCATGACCGCTGCGAAATCGACTCGCGGTGCCTCGTTGAGCGTGTAGCCGAACTTCTCTCCTTCACGGGCATTGAACACGGCGCGGGCGGCACGCAGCAGGGATTTGCTCGGATTGCAACCAAAGTTGACGCAGGTGCCGCCAGTCAGGTTGCGTTCGACCACCGCGACGGTGTGTCCCGCGGCGGTGGCGACAAACGCGGCGGACAGTCCAGCCGGACCGCTGCCGATCACCACCAAATCGTATATATCCTTGGGGTGAGGAGACTGCCAATCGGTCGGGTGACCTTGGGCGATCGTCTGACGGTTTGGGGCATCAAAGGGGGCAATGGTTGCGTTAGACATAAATTATCTCATTTGAGTCTTAATAGAGGACAAATTTTGAGAAATACAGAGATGGGTTCAGTAATCATTTCAAGCTGTGAATTAGTCAACGCCGCAATTGCAGTCTCATTCTCCTAATTTGCTGTTATCGTCACAGTTGGGTACCCCTATGTTCTGAGTTAGCTGTTGCACTAAACCAGCGATTGCGGCATGAGCAGACTGAATAGATTTTTGATGTCGAGCGTCGCCAAATTCCTGGTATTCAATGCGAATAACATGGTGTTCTCTGACTCCCAATAGTCTTGATGCAGTTACAATGTGGGGATCGAGATAGTTTATGGCGGCGTTCATGCCGCCAAGTTCAAAGCCGCCTTCCCCCGATGAAGATAGAATGATCAAGGTTTTTCCGGTCAAAATAGGCTCGCTCGGTTGTTCACCACGCGCCAGATCAAAGGAAAAGGTACGTCCAATCCGAATCACCTGGTCTATCCATGCTTTCAGTGCTGCTGGCATTCCGTAGTTGTACATTGGCGTACCAAGGACGATCAAGTTAGCAGGCTCTAGCTCTGCCAGAAGTTGATCGGAAACCTTGAGTACCTCCTGCTGCGCGATCGTCCGCTTTTCGGGTGCAGTGAAAGCGGCGGCAATCCAAGCCTCGCTAATGGCTAAAGGTGGATTTAGTCCTACATCCCTTGTAATCAGGGTATCGTTAGGTCTAGACTTCAACCATTGCTGGGTGAATGCAGTTGTTAGATCTCGGCTGAGAGAACGAGTCACACGCGCACTAGCATCAATGAGCAATACTGTAGCCATTTTTGCGATTTCCTATGGAGGGGGTGCGGGAAACCAAGCTTCAGGTTCTGGGTACTCAAAACCAGGTGGAAAGAAATACGTTTCAAAAATAGTGGTAGTAGCATC
>NZ_PVWN01000150.1 GCF_003003885.1 Chlorogloea sp. CCALA 695
AATCCTTGTTCAATCTGCTTAGAGCTACGGTGCAATACCCCAAACTGCCAAATATTACCTGTAGTGACCGCTCCTAACAAGGTTGGTGCAGTCAACTCCGTCCATTGATCTAAGGTAATCATCTCTATTGCTAACTGGGTAAACCCACGAGTCAAGTCTGCCTGTTTTGCTTCTTTCACGAGTAAATGCGTTTGGGTTCTAAGGTAATAGTCCAAACTGCCTTGCAATTGAGGGGTAACTTGAAGCGGGTACTCAATACTGAGACGGGCATGAGTAATTCGTACCAGTTCTGACACAATAGGAGCGATAAAAATTTCCCGCCGTGCCGTTTCGTTGGTCAAGTCTACATAAGGAAGAATATTGTCAATACGCTCTTTAAGAAGGTTTATTTGCTCCAAAGGCGCGGAAAATTGTGGCAACTGTAATGGACTCCGAGTCAGAAAATAACCAAACTCAGTAAGTAGATCGAAAGGATCGGCATTCAAGTCGAAGTAGTTGCTAAAGGTATAGGAACGATTGGGATCGAGGAGCGGTTTACGACTCATGGTGGGAGCATTGAGGTGGCGTGGGATTATTGAACAGTAATCTTATGCGAAGTATTCCTTACAACTGGCATAATCCAAGTCGTCCTCTAACTCCTCTAATCCGTAATGCCGCAATACTGAACGCTGTCCTAATAATTGTCCAAATTCGTACTTACTCATTTGTGCCAGTTCACGAGCTTTGCCAAAAGAAAGTAGCTCTTGAGCATAAAGAGCGATTGCCAATTCATGCAGCAGGACTTGCTCGATTCGAGGTTCTGGTAGCCGGATAGCAGACAAAACGGAGTCAGGAATAGATAGTTGCATAGCGAGTGACGTTTAGTTGAAAACAACTACAACTAGCGTATCACTAATAAAGGTGAGATAATAATCTGAGAATAGTCTGATGACGATAAGTGAAGTTATCTCTACCTAAAACCAATGACCCAACTCCCCGACCGCCCCATTCTACCCATCACTATCGTTCCTCTTAATGGCGGACGGGAGAAGACAGGGCGAAGCGCTTCTTCAGAAACGCTGTCAGACCTTCGCCATTGGCAAATTGAGGAGTTTTTGCGGCAGACAGGTAAAGCAGATAACACCCAGCGTTCCTACAAGCGACAACTAAGGAATTTTAGCTCTTGGTGCAATAAGTCTTGGCTGGACGTAACTCCTAGCGATATCGGCAAATATCGGCGGGAATTAAAGCAGCAAGAACTTAAGCCTGCTTCGATTAACCATGCTCTGAATACCCTACGAGCATTTTACCAATGGCTGCGTCGCAGTAATGGATATCCGGTGAACCAACCCCTGCCGACGGATGCAATTGGGCTAGAACGGGTAGAGGAGCCGCAAGACCTGCATATCGAAAAAGAAGACCTCGTTGATATTTGGTACGTCCTCTCTACGGAGGGAGCAACTCGGATACGCGATCGCGCGATTGTCGCTCTGCTTAGTCACGGATTGAGGGCTTCAGAATTATCAGTGCTTAACGTCAACCATTGGAACGGCAAAAGGCTAACTGTTCATCGCTCTAAGGGGCAGAACGTCAGTGAAATACCTTTGAGTAAGCAAGCAAAGCAACACTTGGAAGCATACCTAGAATGGCGGCAGAGGCAAAGTGAGGCGTTTATACCAACTCCTGATAGTCCAATGTTTTTGTGCCAAGACCCGAAGCATCGAGGAGAAAGGCTGGGTTACAAGGGGCTTTACAGAATGGTAAAAAAATTAGGCGCGATCGCCCAAGTAGATGATATTCGACCGCACCGCTTTCGGCATGAATTTGGTACGAGTATTACTCGTAAAGGTGTAGATCCAATGTACGGTAAGGAGTTGATGGGGATTAAGAGCGATAGAGTCTATGGACGCTATACTCAAGGAGCGCTAAAACAAGCGGCGGCAAAAGCTTATTTGCAGGCGATTGGGGAAGAGGAGGATTAGTACGGTGCTATTCGTAAAACAGCTAGTTTTCTTGTGCGCGATCACTTCTGAATATCTCGTTCATTATTGCTGTAAGCTATCCAAATTTTTTGTAATCGTAGAAGAAAACCTGGTAGCACGTCCTCGCCACTGAGGGTTTCAGGCTGTTGCAATACTTCTATGGCTCTATTTGGGCGATAAATTTCCACTTGCTTGTCCTGTGGATTTATCAACCACCCTAGCTGCAACCCGCAACGACTCCTCGAAGCGACAAGCGGTTGAATGTGGCATAATCAAGCTATGAAGATACAGCAAAGTGAGATGTATTATGCCTCCAATCATTCGTAATACGCTGATTCGCCTGAGTGCCTTGATCGAGCAGATTTGGCGCGGATTGGTGCGAACGTTGAGCAGGCTGGGGAATGTGTTTGGCAAGCTGGCGGGGTTGAGCGAATTAGGCTACTACCTGGAGGAGAACGGACAGTCTGAGCAGGCGGCTCAATCTGTGA
>NZ_PVWN01000093.1 GCF_003003885.1 Chlorogloea sp. CCALA 695
TCCTTTCGCAGGCATTGTCCTTGTACTTTGAAGATTTCAGACTTTAATTTTATACTCTTTAGAAGTCTATTAGCTTACTACCAAGTGTGGAGACGAATAGATACATAAGCTGTATCTTTTTGTAGCCAAACAAATAGCCAGGTAATTTTAAACAACGAGATCAGCAACACGGGCGATCGTTTTTGTTACAAGTTTTTGGTTAATTGACGCTTTAACAGACAGCAGGCTACGCCCAAAAATCTCAAATTCCTCGTTACGTCACTAATTTAGTAACAAATACTATTGTCAATAGTCCCACCTTATATAAAATAAATACTGAGAATAATTTTTAACTAATCTCTGTCGATTTTTTATGGTGATCGGGTAGCAAAGGCGCGTGGGTAAATAAATGAAATTGAGACAATCAGTGTGGGTATTGCTCCTAGCAGATTTTATGGTGGTTTCGATGACCAATGCAGTTCAAGGAAAAAAGCACCATCAATTTAGCGATCGCAATATAAATGCGAAAAATATTCAATAACTAACTATATTATTAGTTTAGTTTTTATGCAAATTTGAGCGCGGGACTGGCAGCGCTATTATTTTTGCCACAAGAGAAAACGCTTCCTCACAAATGTATTAATTCCTATTTATTTTGGTGTGAGTCAATAAAGCATGAAATCACAATTATTAACTTCTTTTTTACTAGCAGGAGCAGTAATTTTAATCTCGCAGCCAGTATTTGCCCAGGCTATAGAAGTTACCAAAGTCGAAGTGAATCCAACCGAAAACGGCATTGAAATAATTTTAGAAACTCCAGCCGGGGAACAGTTACAAGTATTACCAAGAATTGATGGCAATACCTATATTGCTGACATCCCAAATACACAACTGCGCTTACAAGGTAAGCTGATGGACACTTAACTTGCAATAACTTTATTACCCTTATTTTGGATGTTTCTGTTCCAGTTAATTACTAGCTCTCCTTGATTGAGCAATCTCTCTAGAATCTTTTCAAGTTGGTTGATGGACTCAAATAACCGATGGGCAATGAACTCTTTACAAGAATGCCATACTAATTCAATTAAATTAAAGTCTGGGCTATAAGCTGGTAAAAAACAAAGCTGTATATTTGGTAGTGATTGCGCTATTTTATCCATGATATCTTGACGCTTGTGATAACTGGCGTTGTCTAAAATCACTAAAACTCTCGGACCTATTTGTTCATAAAGCTCCGGTTTAATCCTTTGTTTGATCCATTCAGCTTTAATAAACTGATTTAGCTTCTCTAAAGACTCAAAAAAACTCTCGCTATTACCATTATCTACAAAAAAGCTCAAGTTTTTTCTATCATGATAACGTAATCCGCCCATCACATTTATTTGCCCTCGGCGTGCGTTTACCTGTCACTTTTTGTCTTTTTCCTCGAAGTGTCCAGCACTTACGTCGTATTACCCTTAAACTGAAACCAGTCTCGTCCCAAAACCATACCTGAAAAAACTCTGGTGCTACAACTCCAGCTTTAAAATAAGTCTCTAATTTCTCCCAAAATATCGTTCTTTCTGCCGGATTTTGCTTAGATTCTAGGCTGTACTTTGCCCAGATATAAACATAGTTTTTTTTTTGCAATATTCGGCTAATTTGTTTGCTACTTAATTTAATTCCTGTCTGCTGTTGCAGATACGTTGATAATCTTTCCCCAGTCCATCTGCCAAATTCATAACCCAATTCATGAGGAGTTACTTCCACTACTTCTAGCAATAATTTAATATATTGCTCTGTCGCCTTTCGGTAATTTCCTTGCTGTCGTTTGTCTTTTAAACTCTCTAGATTGTCCGGGTCTCCATGCACACACCAGTGCGCCACCGTTCGATACCCACCCGATAAAACTAGCAATCTCTTTATAAGTCTTTCCGTCATGAGCGGAGTAACAATATCAGGGCGTGTTCTCTTAATCTCGAACAATCATTAGAGCGCACCAGAGTTTGCAATCTTTCTTTTTGTTCAAGATTTAGAAATCCTTTTGCAGGCATCACTCCCTCCAAACCCTTGTACTTCAAGTTTTTATTTTATACCTTCTAAAGGTCTATTAGCTTAGCAATGCATTTCGCCAAGATAACCCCACAGAGGGAATTACTGCGGTAACAGTGACAAACGGGAATGCCAATAGTATCCGCGTGACAGTCATAGGTTTATCGGGTGTGCCGACAGCAGAGTTGTTTGATAGTGATGAGGGGCTAGTTTTTAGCTTGACATCAGTTGGAAATAATACGCTGAGACAGGGGTTTTGCTTGGTTTGACCAGAACTCATGCTCGTTCCCCTCGTGGTATGAGAAGTGTATGATTTGAAGCCCTTTTATCGAGGGGCAAGGGTAACGGTGATTGGCGCAATCAGCTTGACTCATGTTGTAGCATTGATGACTCTAGATGGGTCTATGGATGGCGATGCTTTTAAAGTTTTTGTAGAAAAGTGTCTAGTGCCTCAGTTATGGTCAGGGGCGGTGGTTGTCATGGACAATCTTCCCGCTCACAAGATAGCTGCCATTGAACCAATGATTAAAGCCGTTGGTGCAAACGTGCTGAATTTATCACCGTATTCTCCAGATTTTAACCCCATCGAACTTTGGTGGTCACAACTCAAGTCCTTCTTACGTCAATTTTCTCCTCCGACTACAAACATAGTTGATATTCTCATTGCCACTGCTCTTGATTTAGTCAATCCTAAACATTTACGCAACTGGTTTGCCAACTGTTGTTATTGTACTCAATAAACTTGCAACTTGCTGTATCCCTCATTTGTCACTTTCGGAAGATTAAAATCTGAAACCTTTTGTGAATAAGGATTTGGCAAAGTTGACCTAAGTGAGTTCATTTGTTGTGAAATTAAGCTTGAAAGCCTTACATTCCAAGCTTGTTCAAGTCTTGATTTATTTTGTGCTTACCCAGAGTGACAAATGAGGGGTATATGTAATTCTCCACCGCTCCGATAATGTGCTTGTATCTAGTCAGCCTCCAGCTTACCCACTCAAAGAAGCAGATTATGTCACCGTTGATCGCTTGCAAAAATATAGGGATAGCCAACGTTATGCTATTCCTCAAAATATTAAGCTAGAAAACTATCAATCGGCGGTTATTTGGTGTCGCTCTTTTAATGCTACTTTTGGAACGGCTAAACTCAGTAGTTAAATGAGAATTTACTGAGAAAAGCATGAGTATTATTAAATCCGCTTCTTAACAGCGATTAATTCTGCATCTACTAAAGACTTATACAGTATGAAAGTAAGTTTTTTCGGAAATTT
Source organism: Chlorogloea sp. CCALA 695 (assembly GCF_003003885.1). Taxonomy (GTDB): domain Bacteria; phylum Cyanobacteriota; class Cyanobacteriia; order Cyanobacteriales; family Chroococcidiopsidaceae; genus Aliterella. The sequence goes on from NZ_PVWN01000093.1 coordinate 3,279, forward strand.
AAAGCCATGAAATTGAAATATTTGGTATTTAGTGTTGCTACTGCTCTCGTTCTTGGTGTAAGTGGATTGCCTTCTCATCAACTATCAGCACAAGCTGGAGAAATGTCTCGTCCACAAATGAATGACGGGGCAGTGTCTAAACAAAAGACTGGTATGTTTGTTGCCGCAGAACATCCTACTCAAGGAGCAGTAAGTATTATTAACGAAAAGGGTAAACGCTACCTAGTATTTGACAAAACCTTTAGGTCAGATATGGGCCCAGACTTGCACGTTATCCTCCACCGCGATGCTACATTACCAAAAGGTGGGTTAAAAAAGGCTGATTATGTTACTCTCAGCCGCTTACAAAAAGTTAGCGGTACTCAACGTTATGCGATTCCCAATAATGTTAACTTGGCAAACTTTCGTACGGTAGCTGTATGGTGTCGAATGTTTAATGCTACTTTTGGCTATGCTTTGTTACCCACAACATCTACAGCCCAGCGTTAATCATAGCTGTTTAAAGTGCGATCGCGGGTAACTCATCACCTATCCGCAATGCCCGATAATTTTGCTTTCCTTTTATAGTATGAACGTGTCGGTCAAATTCTATTTTTATACTGAGGTTTCGTATGGTAGAAATTAAAGACGCTTTTACTTTATTACATCCAGCGATCGCAGTTTTCTTTGTTTTTCCGCTCATTGGTATGGTTATTAACCTAGCATGGCAAACTCGTCAGCGCCGCTTGCAAACAAAGGTTGAGGGGAAAAGTAAAATTCCGCCTGTCGTTGGCGCAGAACATAATCGCTTGGGAAATTGGCTAACATCCGCCGTTGTAAGCATTGCTTTATTGGGAATCGCTCACCCAATTATTAAAAACATTTTGACTAATGAATTAGTAAGTAAAGAGCCATTTCAAGTAGCATTTATTGGGCTAATGTTCGTTGCTACTATTGCCTCCTTAGTGTTTCTTTACAAATCAAGAGACAAACTTTGGCGGGGAGTATTTGCTACTTTAGCGGGTGCAGGTTTAGTTATTTTAGGCTGCCAAGATGGAGTTTACAGGCTTTCAAACGAGTGGTACTGGTCGCATTATTACATTGGGATTGTAGCGGCATTATTGATGATTTTTTCCTTGGCGATCGCACCTTCAATTTACAAAGACAAATCCCATCGCTGGCGCATAGTTCACACCGTATTAAACTGCATTGCCCTACTACTATTTATCGGACAAGGACTAACCGGAACGCGAGACTTATTAGGGATTCCTCTAAGCTGGCAAGAGCCTTATATTTATCAGTGTGACTTTGCTAACAAAACTTGTCCTAGCTCACCACCAAAAGGATAGAAATTTATAGAGTAGCAGTGCAGAAAATTAAGAAGCTTTGGCAGAAAATAGATCCTTTTTCCTTGCAAGTGCGCTTGACCATTGGCATTACTGCGGCTTTTGCTGTAGGCGTGGGTGGTATTGCTGTGTGGACAACTTGGCAAATGCAGCAAATTTTAATTGATGGTCACAAGCAGAATATAGAGCAAATTGCTCAACGTTTGCCAGGAGACGTAGAAGTTTACAGCGAAATGTTTTCTTTAGAAATAGGGCTACAAAAGGCGATCGCTAACCGCAGTACAGGTAAAACTTTAATATGGGTTAAACATAATAATAGCAATAACTCCATAGAAAATTTAGTCCCCAATGACGAAGCTTCCATCAAATTGATGTCGTTAATGCGATCGCCTCTGAGTACCAGAGTGTACGAGATTGGCGATCGCTATTTTGTAGTATGCGGGAAATTCTTACAAGTTAAAGGACAGCAATTGGGATTATTATTTGTAGCGCAAGATATCTCTTATGAGCAACGGATGTTTTCATCCCTAGTTCAAAGTTTGGGGATTGTCAGCCTAATTGCTTTAATAATTATCACCATTGCGATCGCTATTTATATTAAAAAATCGCTGCAACCATTGCGCCGCATCAGTCAACTAGCTGAAACTATATCTGTAAACGATCTAAGTCAAGCAAGGTTGCACCTCCATCGCGCGCCGACGGAAGTTAAAGAGTTAGCCTGTACCTGTGACATGATGCTAGATCGTTTATCTGAGGCGTGGGAGCAACAGCGTCAGTTTGTCGGTAATGTTTCTCACGAATTGCGTACACCTTTAACGATTGTGCATGGTTATTTGCAAAGCGTCCTCAAACGCGAAACTAATTTAACTCCAACTCAACGAGAAGCCTTAGAAACCGCCGAAATAGAGGCACAAGGCACTATTGGTTTATTGCAAGACTTGCTTGATTTAGCTAGAGCGGATGCTGGTTACTTGCATATTCAAATTGAATCATTAGTGCTGAACGATTTAGTTATAGAAGTAGCAGCAATGGCAATGCAGCAACACGATCGCATTATTACTTTAGAAACTAGCCGCGAACAAATTTTAGTTAAAGCTGATCGCAGCCGCCTCAAACAAGTTTTAATAAATTTGTTTGACAACGCTGTTAAGTATTCTGACTCCCACTTGGCGATCGCTGTAGTATTAGATTTAAAAGCAGAAAGTACCTTAATTCATGTTTGCGATCGCGGTTTAGGCATTCCTTTGTCACAGCAACATCTCATTTTTGAGCGTTTTTACCGCGTTGATGAAGCCCGCAATCGTTCTGCTGGCGGCTGTGGGTTGGGTTTATCGATTGTGAAAACTTTGGTTGATAGTATGGGTGGTAGCGTTACAGTCCGCTCTAAACTAGGAGAAGGTAGCACTTTTACGGTAACTCTACCCAGTGCAGCATAATTTATGACAGCACATATTTTGCTCGTAGAAGACGAAATTAAATTAGCTAAGTTTATTCAATTAGAATTAGGTTATGAAGGCTACGAAATTAGTGTAGTCCATGACGGCGTAGCGGGATTGACCGCAGCGCGAGAATTGCAAGTTGACTTAATTATAATAGATTGGATGCTACCGGGCTTATCAGGGATAGAAATTTGTCGCCGCTTGCGGACTACGGGTGACAAAGTCCCAATTATATTATTAACGGCAAAAGACGAAGTAAGTGATCGCGTTGCTGGTTTAGATGCGGGAGCAGATGATTATTTAGTTAAGCCTTTTAGTCTTGAGGAATTGTTAGCCAGAATCCGCGCACGGCTGAGACAAGGGCAAGAAATAGACGCAGATATGCTAGAGTTTGCAGACCTTAGTTTAAATCGGCGATCGCGGCAAGTGTATCGCGGCGAAAGATTAATTGAATTAACCGCTAAAGAGTTTGATTTGCTGGAATACCTGCTAGTGCATCCTCGGCAAGTGATTACGCGCGATCGCATCTTAGAAAAAGTCTGGGGCTATAACTTTATGGGCAATTCCAATATTATTGAAGTTTATATTCGTTATCTGCGTTTAAAGCTGGAAGCAAGGGGAGAAAAACGTTTAGTTCAAACTATTCGTAGTGTGGGATATGTGTTACGTGATTAGAGAATTTATAAGTAAGCTTGTTGCTCTCCTAAACCCATTGCTACGAGCAATTTATATATCTAGGGTCGTTACCCATCCACTTTGATAATGTGAAGCAAGGTACTATGAGAAAAACTTGGAACAGTTTGTATGTATGGCTAAATTTAGGACTGATCTTTTACGCAACTTTTAGCATAATTTTCTTTGCTAATCAATACAAGAAGCAAGCAGAAATGCGGACTTTAATTAACCAAGCTAGAGATGCTTGGGTTGCTCGTGACGCTGAGGCTCTAGCACAGTTATTTACCCTTGACGGTGAAATTGTCGTCCCAGGGCAAAGGTGGCAAGGGCAAGTAAAAATTCGAGAACAAGTCGCCCGTTTTGCTCATCATTACTCAGACGTGAAAATTGACATTAAGCGAATTATAGTTGAAGACAATCAAGCCTCGGTAGAGTGGGATTACGCAGATACTGAAAAGGCGACCAACCTACGCAACAAAGCTGATGATGTAATTGTCGTTGATTTCAAAGACGGGCGAATTAGCCGATGGCGTGAATATTTTGACACTAAAACGCCACTGATTCCTTGAATTTTAAGTTTTTAATCAGGCAGCGTATTTATTCGCTATTTAAAGCAGAGTAGAGCGACTGGATTAACTTACTTAAGTTTCGTCGTGGTACTAACCTCTAAAAGAAAGTGACGAATTAATCAGACGTATCATAGTTTCCTGATTATATTAAATTTCAAATAAGATAAAAATCATAGTATGAAAAATTCTAATCGTATTAAAAAAGCTTTAAACAATCGCGATCGCTCTCAGCAAGTTATGCAGCCGCCACTTGCAACTTTACTTCTATTGGGTGTTGTATTTGTATCTGGTGTGGGCGTTGCAGCCTGGTTTGCAGGGGTGGGGGTAATTCAGCAAGTTTTTACCCAAATTCAGTTAATGCAAGACAACCCGCCGATGTGGCTAGAAACGCCGATGGTGATGGGTAAATATTTACTCGCACCTACGATAATGCTATTTTTAATAGCGATCGCCGTGATGAAAATTTCTCCTCTTCCTCAAACTTGGTCGCGGGTGCTAGTAGTGTGCATTTTATTGGGTTTGACCATTCGTTATATTTTATGGCGAAGTCTTTCTACTTTAAATGTAGCTGACCCCCTCAATGGCTTTTTTAGCTTAGGGTTATTTTTTCTAGAAATGTTGCTGCTTGTAAATGCCACACTTCAGTTATTTTTGATGCTAAGAGTAAAGAATCGCCAACGTGAGGCAGATTTTTTAGCGTTGCAGGTTTTAGATGGTAGCTTCTATCCATCTGTTGATATTTTAATTCCAACTTATGATGAGCCAGAATTTATAGTGCGCCGCACAATAATTGGTTGCCAAGCTATTAATTACACTGATAAAAAAATATATTTACTTGACGATACTAGACGTTCAGAAATGAGACAACTGGCATTAGAGTTAGGTTGTGAGTATCTAACCCGTCCTGATAATCTTTATGCTAAAGCCGGAAACCTAAATCACGCTATTCCCCAAACTAATGGAGAATTAATTGTTGTTTTTGATGCCGATTTTGTCCCAACTAAAAACTTTTTAATTCGCACGGTAGGATTTTTTCAAGATGAGGAAATAGCCCTTGTTCAAACTCCGCAAAGCTTTTACAACATTGACCCCATTGCCCGTAACTTAGGCTTAGAAAACGTGCTAGCACCGGAAGAAGAAGTATTTTACAGACAAATTCAGCCGATTCGTGATGCTGCGGGTAGTGTGGTCTGTTCGGGAACCTCTTTTGTTGTCCGGCGCAGCGCCCTTGAAGCTGTGGGAGGTTTTGTCACCGATTCTGTAAGTGAGGATTATTTTACAGGCATTCGTATATCTGCTCTAGGATATCGCTTAGTTTATCTAGATGAAAAATTAAGTGCTGGTTTAGCTGCGGAAAATATAGCTGCCCATGCTTTACAGCGATTGCGTTGGGGAAGGGGAACCTTACAAGCATTTTTTATTAAGGCTAATCCTTTGACTATTCCCGGACTGCGACCTTTACAAAGATTAGGACACCTAGAAGGTTTGCTGCATTGGTTTACCAGCATATCTCGTGGAGGATTCCTAGTTGTACCTTTAGCCTATTCATTTTTAGGGATTATTCCTCTTAAAGCCGCCCCTACCGAATTGCTGTATTTCTTTTTGCCCTATTACGTAGTGCAATTAACAGTATTTTCTTGGTTAAATCAGCGTTCTCGTTCAGCGTTGCTATCAGATATTTACACTTTAGTGCTAACTTTACCTTTGGTAATGACGGTTATTCAAGTGATGCTAAATCCCTTCTCAAAAGGATTTAATGTAACGCCAAAAGGAACTCGCAACGACAACTTTTATTTCAACTGGAGATTAGCTTGGCCTTTAATCCTCTTATTTATTCTTACAGCAGTGAGCTTATGGTGGAATTTAGGTATGTCGGTGATGAGGGGAGCGATGATGCCAGCAATGGCACCAGAAATTGCCGAGCAACTTAGAGGTATTAATTTAGGCTGGATTTGGAGTATTTACAACCTGCTATTAATTGGTGTTTCTTTACTAATACTACTGGATGTCCCTAAACCTGATTTACACGAATGGTTCGATCTGCGGCGGTCAGTACGGTTAGATGTCGCTGGACAAACCTTGTGGGGCGTAACAACAAAAATTTCTGAACTTGGTGCTGAAGTCGCGCTTACTCAGTTAGGGCTTCCGATCCTTCCCAAAGGAGAAACCTTGCCAGTAACCGTAGAAATTTTAGAAGAAAAGATGCTTTTGCAAGGACAAATTACTCAAACTGGGGTCAGCGATCGCTTTCCTAGCGTGCAAATAGTATTTGAGCAGGTAAACCCCTCTCAACATAGGGTTTTAGTAGAGATGTTGTTTTGTCGTCCCGGACAGTGGAAACGTCAAGATACCCCAGGAGAATTGCAATCTCTGTGGTTGCTGTTAAAAATATTACTTAAGCCCAGAGTTTTATTTGACCGTCAACAAAAAACAAGTGTGGTTGCTGTTTCCCAGGTTTAGCGATCGCCATTAATCGGCTCTCGGCTCAACCCCTAAATGTTAGAAAAGGGGCGATCGCTTACTGGGTTGAAAGCCATGTTTTTAGTAATAAGTAATTAGGTTTCGATTTGCCTGAGCATCTTCTGTCACAACGATTAACAACACATTGCACTCCCTTTGATGAAATCACTGCTTGACTCGGTCAATGAGTACCCCACCAATACCTACTCGCCGTGCTTCTGGTAGAACGTACAAATCTTCTAGTTCAGCATGACGATTAAATTCTAATCCTTGAGAGGTTGTAAGCTAATAGACTTCCCTAACTCGAGTCCTATCGCCGCACCATCAACACTTGGCGGCATATTTGGGATGCCATCATCAAACAACACAGCATAATACTTGCCCGTACAAGTCATACTAACTGTTACCATCTTCAAAACCCCGTCAAAAGTGCGGTGAAGTTTACCTGACACTTCGCCTATTTTAGGTAGCTTGATAAATCCGTCTAACAGCTTGACTGATTGTGAGTATTGAATAGACTGCTTACCATGTTTGCTTTTGAAGTTAGGATATTTTGCCCTACCTGCAAAGAAGTTGATAAATGCGAAGCTCTGCGGATAAATGATTCATCCCGCAAGACTTCGCGCCCTAGATAGATTCAAACTAACAGACTGCAACACTTGTGAGTAACAATCGGTCAGCCAAGGAAACTCAGCTTTGAGTGCTGGCAAAAGGTGATTATATCCCTGCCGAGATAAGCCTTTACCTGTTGCTTTATAAGTTTCGTTATTCAAGTTCAAAGCTCGATTCCACCACCACACAGCACAACCAAAAGCACGCGCGAAAGCTTCTTTTTGGGCAGCAGTTGGATAAATTCATACCTTGACAACATTTCTCATCGCTTGATTCTATCCCAAACCTTGTTCGTGATTTAATAAATAAAGATTTAGTAATGTAACTAAGTAGACGGTTACAATAAAATATAAGATAAAAGAGATGTGTTTTCTGCACGGGGACAATTTTTTAAATGCCTGCT
>NZ_PVWN01000151.1 GCF_003003885.1 Chlorogloea sp. CCALA 695
CAATACAAACCCTTTTATTCTTCTGGATGAAACGCTTTATTTACTATTTATTGATTTCGGAAACTGACATAAGAGGGTTACAGCAGTTATTGATTGAGTAAACCACAGTTTGATAGACTAAAAAGCATAAGAGTGAAAGAGAAAATTGTCCGTTATGCCAGGTCCACTCTCAATTGATTTACGACAAAGGGTGAATGCAGCCTATCAAGCTAAAGAAGGCTCTCAACGACAACTGGCAGAGCGCTTTAAAGTCAGTTTGTCTTTTATTAGAGATCTGACGCGACGCTATCGACAGACTGGAGGCGTAGAGCCAAAACCGCATGGAGGTGGCGCAGTGGCTAAGTTGGGAGACTCACAATTGCCGATAGTCAAAGAGCTGGTAGAGGCTCAACCTGATGCTCTGCTAAAAGAGCTATGTGAGCGATTTGCTCAAAAAACCGGGGTCAACGTCAGCGTCACGACAATGCAACGAGCCATCCAACGCCTAGGGTTGAGTGTCAAAAAAAAAACGCTAATTGCCTGTGAGCAAGATACTCAAAGGGTCAAGGACTTGCGATTTGCTTATCGGCTCTGGAGTTTTACCATCGACCCACGCAATTTGGTGTTCATAGATGAAACCGGAATGCATTTAGGATTGACTCGTCTGTACGGTCGTGCGCCAAAAGGTGAACGCCTATATGATAAGGAATCTCCTGGCAATCGGGGGCAAAATATTTCCTTAATTGGTGGTATGAGTATTGATGGCTTAATTGCAACTCTGAGCGTTGTTGGTAGTGTTAATACAAGTGTGTTCTTGTTCTATGTCCAAAAGATTTTGATTCCCCAACTTTGGGTCGGAGCAATTGTCGTGATGGACAACTTACCCGTTCATCACGCCCATGTAGTGCGAGAGGCAATTGAAGAAAAAGGGGCAACACTCGTGTTTTTACCGCCTTACTCTCCAGACCTCTCGCCGATTGAATTATGTTGGTCAAAACTCAAAAAACTCTTGCGTTCGGCTAAAGCCCGAACTCGTGAAGCACTCGACCAAGCTTTAACTGAGATTATCAATAACTGGCTCTCCTCCGATGATGCTCTTGGTTGGTTCGCTCACTGCGGCTTATTCATTTGAAAACTGCTGTATCCCTCTTGTGTCATTTTCCGGATATAATAAATAAAATAAGTGAAGGATAAAACTCTATGAGGCAGGTAGAGCAATGGATGTGGAATTACAAATCTTGAAGCATTTGCCTAGAGATGCTCAACCAACAGTAGCGCTTATAGACGAGTATTGTGCAGAGGATAGAGACTTATTCAAAGAAGTAAGAAACTATGAGTGCTTCAAATATTTACACTTAGGAATAATTTCACCAATAAAAAGAAAATCCTTACCAGAGATAGCTAAGGTAGTAAGTATAAACTCAGCGCAGTCACTACATCATTTTATAGCAAATTGCGATTGGTCAGTTGAGCAATTAAGAAGCAGAAGATTAGCGAAGATAAAGAAAGCATTACAGGGAAATGCCATAACCGTAGTAATTGATGAGACAGGGGATAGAAAAAAAGGTAAAAAAACAGATTATGTGGCTAGGCAATATTTAGGAAGCGTTGGGAAAATAGATAACGGCATAGTTTCAGTAAATGCGTACGGAGTTTACTGTAATATAACCTTTCCTTTAATTGTCAAAATATTTAAGCCCAAGGGAACGCTAAAAGCAGAAGATAAATATCAAACTAAAATTGAGTTAGCCGCAGAAATTATTACAGAATTAATTAAAGAAGGCTTTAATATTGAACTGGTTTTAGCAGATAGTTTATATGGTGAAAGTAGTCAATTTTTGAGTAAGTTAGCTGAATACAATTTAGACTATGTAGTAGCAATTAGAAGTAATCATGCGGTCTGGTTGCCAGCTAGCCAAAGCGTTAGGGCAAATAAGTGGGGTTCTTTTGAGCGAACATTTAGCAATCAAAAGTCAGAGACTAGATACATCAGGGAAATAATTTACGGTAAAAAAAGAGCAATAACTTACTGGGAAATAACTACTGACCCAGAAACCATGCCAGAGAATTCTACGACCTTTGTGATGACCAATATTCAGGGAAACCTGAAGAAGACTTTAGGTGACTTGTATGGATTAAGAACATGGGTAGAATATGGCTTCCGGCAGTGTAAACAGGAATTAGGTTGGACAGATTATCGTTTCACTCACTTCAAAGATATTGAAAGGTGGTGGGAGATTATTTTTTGTGTTTACACAATGATTAGTTTAAATTCTCCAGCTTTTTTAGCTCTAAAGCAATCTGCTCAAATTGAAACTGAGAGTCAAAAAAGTAATATGGTAGATTTTTCTAACCATCAACAATGGAATCATGCAAGCGGATGGAAGAATGTTCTAAATAATCTGCGATTAGTTGTCCAACCACTCTTATTATTTTGGTTA
>NZ_PVWN01000094.1 GCF_003003885.1 Chlorogloea sp. CCALA 695
CCCAATGGACTAACGGTGATTCTACCCGAACACGCCGCAGATTTTGTCGCCGCCCTACCTATTGAGAAGTTTCACGGGATTGGACAAGTCACTGCTACCAAAATGCACAATTTGGGAATTCATACTGGAGCAGACCTTAAGCAATACAGCCAAGCCGAGCTAGTGCGTCACTTCGGCAAGGTAGGACATTTCTATTATCTCATTGCCAGAGCCGAGGATAATCGAATAGTCGAGCCTAACCGCCTTCGCAAATCAATTGGTGCAGAAACTTCGTTCACCAAGGACTTAGACGACCCACAAGTAATGAGGCTTGAACTAGAAACTATTGCTGTAACTATCCAACATCGCTTAGAGAGCTACCAAACTCTGGGACACACCATCACCTTGAAAGTCAAGTTTGCCGACTATGAACGAATCACGCGCAGTAAAACTGTAACTGCTGCTGTTGGGAAGGCGGAAGCAATTAGCCAGGTAGCCCAGGACCCGTTAGCATCGGTTTCTCTAGAGGGACGCAGCGTTCGGCTATTAGGTATTTCCCTTTCCAATCTCGACGCAACCACTGAACCCAAAGCAATTCAACTATGCTTGTTTGAATCTAGCTGCTAGTTTTGGCAGTCCAACTAACAGCACTAACAAGTGGCTACCCGCATCAGATAGTTTTTTTGGGCTTGTTAAAGCTTTTTAAACACCTTCGGCTTGCGGATTAGTTCGTCCTTCCTCCTCTACCAGAGCCTGTTCTGATGATTGTTCTTCAGATGGCTTACTCTTTAGTGGCAATGTATCGGTTGCAGCCTCTGTACTTCTAATAACGTTCTCTTGCTTATGCTCTACTAGCTTCGGCTTTCCTAGGGAACGACGCACAAAACATCCCTTACCCAAAACCAGTTTCGCTTTTTGCCGTTGCACTTCTAATTCCCAAATTTGCCCTACAGATTCGCCAGGCAAACTACCTACAATTTCTAGGGCAAAGGGTTGATATTTCAAACCATCTTTTTTATCTTTACGTCGCTGTTGGTTCCGCCGGATAACAATAGTAATCCTTCCGTTTGCCACCGACTCGATTTGTCCTACTAGCCTAAACCCATCAACTTTTCTTTGATTGTCTTTCTTTAGCTTAGGATCAGACGAGCTAATTGATTCTAGCTTGTTAATATTCACCAGCAAAAAACTTAGTGGCTTTGTGCTTGGGTAAACTGTCCATAAAGCATCCTCTGGGAGCAAATCTAGCTTTGTGCTGTAATTGGGAAACTTCTTGTTCAGTTGATGATGCAAGCGCCCCTTTAGTTGTGCAGGGACAGCAATACCGTCCTGAGTGACCAGCATTCCACAATCTGGATTGTCCTCGCTCGGCTGATAATTGCCAGTAACCCAGCCGATAGCCTGATAGGTAATTGCTTTATTACTCCTTTGAGCTTGGTTTGTTTCAATTTTCAATTCCATAACGTTGCTCCATAAAAGTCAGCAATTCGGCTTCAAAGTCGTCTAAATACGTCTGTCGTCCGATTGATTCCAAAATTGTATAAACGCAACGAGACAATAAGCCACTTTCTCGCAACCGCCTAATCCGTTTGAGCGTCTCTGTCAACTAACGCGCGAACATCCGGTAAATCAATAGAATTAAGGTTTTATAGCTTTATAGCAAGCTCCCCCGTCCTAAACAATAACTACTTATTCGGTAATTAATTATCGAAGTAGCACTGCTGCTTAGATTTAAGCATCTGCTTTAGAAACTGCTTCCATACAGCCGCCTCCTGTGGATTCGGATAACGACCAACTAATGCCACTAATTCCTGTACGCTTTTGCTGCTTAATTCTACTTTTGTTCGGCTGCCCAACAAGCAGATTGCTCGTTCTAACTTTTTCTCAGATTGAGGAATCTGCGGCGGGGATTGCATTTTTTGCTTAGGCATAGTCCTATTCCATCCTTAAAAATTGACTTTAATCTTAGTGAATTTTGTATTCAGTCTCCATAAATGCCAACAATTTTTCCTCAAAATCGTCTAGATAAATCTGTCGCCCAATTGATTCCAAGATTGTATAAGCACAACGAGATAACAAACCGCTTTCTCTCAGTCGCTTGATCCGTTTGAGCGTTTCTGGTAACTGACGGCGGACATCAGGCAAGTCAATCGGATTAAGATTTTCTGGTTTCACAGCAAGTTCTCCGTCATAAACATCAACGGCTATTGTAAAGTCTCTCACTTCAAATGCGATCGCCCAACAGCCATTATATTTTCGTTCCGCTCCTTCTAATCTAGTCAGGATGAACGCATCACCGATAGTGCAGAACTCACTGGCTTTAACTAAAGGCTTTTCTTTGAGGCGTTCAACGATACCTTTGACAACTCGACGAGGGGCAACTTTCCCTCCATAAGATTCGATAGCTTCGCTCCAAATTTCTATCTGCTTTTGTGGAGGAAAACCAGCAATATCTCTAACTTGGGTTTCGCTAGTTGGCAGGACACGACAACTAATAGTTGTCGTCAGCAGATTCTCAAAAACCTCTGCTGCTGCAATCAAGTAATTTACAGCTTGCTTAGTTTTACCGAAGCGATCACGGCAATAACCAATAAAATCCGCAGGATGAGTAACGCGATAAAGGCGGCGATCTCGGATTTCTCGAAGTGCAGATCCCGACTCGTAAAACGCTCGTTCTACTTTTAATTCCAATCGATGCCGCTCTTTTTCCTCGTCTTCGGTTAATTCCTCAATTTGGATAGAAATAACTGTTGTGTCAACTGTAACTATTGCTTTAGGCGCTTTCTCCTTTAATTCTTCTGTTGACTGGGTAATCATTTGGGTTTCCTGGGTAAAACTAGCGCTATGTGTTAACTCCTCATCGCCCTTGCTCTCCGTTTGTGTAAGTTCTTGAAAAACTTCTTCAACTTTCTGCCATTCCTGGCGCTCAAAAACCATCTCATCGGTCGTCTCTACCGCCCCACGAGCTAGTAGCCGCTCTACAGTAAAAATTTTGCCAGCTTCTTCATGACCATCACGAATTTTTATGCGATCGCCTACCGCAATAATTTTTGCCATCGCCGCACCATCAATTTGTAATAAATTCGGCTGTTCAGGAATTTGTAGCTCACCATCCCAACTCACCCATACTTCACCCATACCCCCAGGGGTAATTTTCAGTTCCTTCACGATTCCAAGTCTGTTTGAATTAAGGCGGTGTACAGGCATTCCAATTTCAAAAACAGCCCAAGCTTGTAAATTCTGGCGCTTACCCAAAACCACTGCTAAATCTTTCTCAAGCTGTCTATGTTCCTTGACCTTGCTTCTTTGTCCGCGCAGGTTATCTAGGCTATTATGCAGTCGGTTTTCTTGCTTAGTCAGCAAGGATATTTCTTCAGTAACGCTAATCATAATTATTGATTTTTGCGAAAGGATTAATTTCTGACAGAGACTCCACAAATTCCATCCGTACCAAAAACTGGGATATTTTTACCACTTGCGCGATCGCAGAAAACCCAAAGCTCTTTATTACTGCCCAAACCTTCAACTGAGACAAAAGATAAGTTCGATAGCAGTTCCATCCGCGCCTGATTGATAGAATCACCACCAACACGAGAAATCGTGAAGTGCAAGCGTTTGAATATCCAGTTGAGCATTTTGATTGGTATCCAATTTAATTCTTTAAGGCTTTGAGGTTCCCTACACAAAAACTCAATTAATACTGAGGCAATTTTTTTCCTTTGCTCTTTATCAAACTGATTCATTACATCAATTAATTTTTGACTATCTTTTTGCAACTCTTCAGCTATTTCCATCCAGGTAGTTGATTGCAACAGTAGTAAGGCTAGGTTATGAGTTGGTGCTATTGGTGTACTATTGGTGGTATCACCAACCGCCTCTATCTCAGCTACAGAAATAGTTTCAGCGTTGTTATTGGTGAATTGGTGAATTAATGGCTCTGGTAAAAGTTGGTGTGACGGTGGAAATTGGCTGTGGTTCTCTAGAGTTATAACTGGAGAAAAACAAACAGATGTTGCAACTTCACCAACTTCACCAATTGATGGTTGTATTTTATCTATAGAGAAGGTTTCAGCGATTGGTGACTCCACCAATTCTGCACCAACCTCCACCAATTGTTGAGTCAGGGGAATATATTTCATCTCACTACCCTCCCCTTCAATTCGCCCATGTCCCGCCGCCGCTAATGTTTTGAACACTACTGTGCGGATTTTTTCTACTGCCCAACCTTTGAGGGCGTTAATTCTGGTTTTGAGAAACGAAGCATTTAGTCCCTGCTTGGACTTGGCAAAATATTTCTCGGCTTGGGTTTGGACTTTGAAAAATATGCCTTCTAGTTTTCGCGTTGGCGCGTTGTTGCCGTGAATTAATTTTTGCTGCCATAGGTAGAAAGAGGAAATTTCTATCGCGTGACGCATTGTCTCACCATCAATCGTTGGTTCCGGTAACTTGCCAGCACAAACGGCGTTAACTATGTGCAGCCACAAGGCAATTCTTGCCGCGTATGCTTCGATTTTTGCGTAGACAATCGAGAAGCCAAAGTAGTTTTCCTCCCTTTCGTCGTCGGCTAACGTATGGTTCCAGGCTTGAAATAGCACTTTTGCTTCCCGTGTTAGCAAATAATCTTGCTGGGGCAATTGCTCTAATTTTTCGTACAGCCACTCTAGAGTTTCGGTAAAATTACTATTTGCTTTTGGAGTAAGTAAGTCAAGATATCGAGGTGGGGCATCGAGAATTGAGCAATATAAAAATCTGGCACTGTAGCCGCTAGAGATAAAATTTACGTCATCGCCCATCAACCGCGCTAACGTATCCCATTGGTAAGTGCCTGTTTTGCTAAAGGCAGTGCGACTTAAAAACAATCTCGCATCGTGGCGATCGTAGTTGATTGCAGCACCATTGAAAAAACTTAGCTCTAGTTGCAAGTCGTCTCCCTTTCCACCGCCTTTGTATTGGTTCAAGCGCTGGTAATCAGCGACAAGTTCGTCTATGTATTCCAATAGTCCGCGTGGATTTTCTTGGTGGATGCGAATTTTGGTAGAACTTGTCACGTTACTTAAAAGTCGCCGCATTCTTACAGGCGGTTTCTCGTCAGATTTTTTGTCTCGTTCGTGATCAGTAAGATTTGTATCGTAAATTTCTTTGGCTTCTCCCTCCATTTTTTCTAGCGGGGAAATTACTTCTTTTTGCGGCGGTGTTTTGGCTTGCCCAGAGTGATTAACGTTTGCTGTCCAAAATATGCAGTCTTGGGTATATCCAGACACGGGATCAATAACAATTCTGGAGCTTGTGCCAATCCTGGAAGCGCAAGCAGGCAAAAGAGTGTTAAACAGGTACTCTGGCGCTGTAGGCATTGCTAAAGCTTTAGCTATTAGTGGTTCGGCTAGAATCGGATTAAGGAATTGGCTAATATCTAAACGTTTGCGGCAGTTTTTGATTATTGGTGTAAAAGATTCAATGGCGGCAACTACTTCCGTTGCTTGTTCTCCTTCGGTGCGAATAATGCGCGCTAGGTTCTTAATTTCATTGAAGGATTTTTTCACATCGGCAGCTAAGTCCATTAGTGCTGCCGTTTGGGTTGATTCGGTTTCGTAGCTGGCGAGAATGTGTTTTATGCGATCGCACAAGTTTATCCCCCCACTGGAATTTGGCTTATTACTACTAGGACTAAAACCTTTAGGACTGGCGTTGTTTTTGACATGGTTCTTCCAATACCAGGCACGGAGGCAGTTTTCTACTCCATCGGGGGTGCAACTAGGCGCAGGATTGCTTTTAGCAGCACTTGCCCAAATTGATTCAATTTCTTTGGTGGGCAAGGGGGGTGAGCAACGAGCGCCATAATGAGCTAATAATAATTGTGGGTTGCCATCAAAACTTTGTCCGATGGTTTGCAAATAAGAAGCCGTGCCGATTAGGTCACGGGCTAGTTTAGCGCCCCCAAAGTTCCGCCCACCTTGAGCGCAGCCGGATTCTAGTAGATTACGGGATTCTTTAGCTAAACAAATTTCAATTGGTACAGTCTGGGGTACGGGCAGCGAAATATCTTCGTAGCGCTCTTTAGTTGGCGTTGGAATACTTGGGCGTGTTGTGCTTTGAATAGGAGGTTTGACTAGAGATTGGAGGCGCTTGCTTAATTGCTCGTAAGAATATTTAATTCCCGATTCTTGTACGATCTCTGTCCGTCGCGGCTCTCGTCCGGGCTTGACGTGCCACCCTCCAGCTAGGCGAAATACTCTTGAGGGATTTTTATTAATAGGGTCTGCGCCCATTATCTCAATTAGCGATAGTTGCAACTCCCGCCACTGTTCTACAGCTATTGGTGTGTCGAAGACCCAATAAGGTTGAGCGGATTTATCGCCGCTATATACAGTAAAAGTTGGCTCGAAAAAGCCCAATATTTCCCAGTGCAATAACTGGTCTTCAACCGGGCGATCATCCCACTCGCAAAATATCGCCGCGCACTGTTTAATATCTTTGTCTTCGTGTCCGCCGCCAGCACCGTTAACTACTATATATGTGCCGCGCTCGTCTTGTTGGTAGGATGCGATCGCTCGATAGTCGAGAGTATTTAATTTCCGTCCTTTGTCTTTATCTTTTCTATCATCGCTGGAGTGGTAGAAAAAGCGTAAAAAGGCTTGATTGGAGGTGTAACCAAGGTAGGCTAGTTGTTTTTCGGCTAAGGCGCGGTCTGTTTGAGGAAATTGGTGAGTCATGGTTTTTTACTTTTTGTGGGTGAACCAAGACAACCCCAGGAAACCTTTGTAATTTAGGATTAAATTTTGTTAGACTAATAGTGAGATATTCGTGGCAGTCCTATGTTTTTTCCTGGGGTTGTCTCGTTTTTTTAATAAATCAACTGAATTTCTTGGAAAGTCCCGCAGGTTTTATTAACTACGGGGTAATATTTCCGTGTCCAAGCTGTTTTGTACAAGCGGCAAGCACTAATACAAAATTCATGCCTAAAAGTCTTGCTACACAAAGCTTTTAGGCACTTAAGGCTTTCCATGCAAGTGCCTAAAAAGGGTGTTTTTTCCCAAAAAGTTTGAATTTTGCAAGGACAAATCCAAACTTTTTTAGAAAATAACTTGCCAAAATGTACGCTAAAGTTGCATAATACTTTTATAAGTATCACGTCTTGACCTCCAGGTGAATGAGTTGGTCGAGGCTCCGGCGGAAGGAATGATAAACGTCTGCTCCAACAGACTTTTCCAAAACGCCACCGGAATTTATTTAATTAAAATAAGTATACGCTAAGAGTGAGATTTTGTGATTGTGTGCTTGAGCTAATTTTTTAGTAATACTCCTTCCGTTGTGATTTTTGTTCAAAAAGCTTGCAACAAAAGAAACTTTAAATCGCGCTTTTGGCGGTTTTCAGTAACTGTTTTACTGCTTAAGCTGTCGCTTAAGACAGCGTGAGAACTTTGATTTACAAGTGCAAGGAGAAACATTACAGTTTCACAATGCTAAATGAGTATTGCTTGTCCGATGACTGCTAATTTAGATAATAATTATCTTATACCCAAAAATAGGCTTTTTGACTAAACAACCAATATTTGTATATTTTAGCAATTAATAGTATTTTTGTACTACTTAGCTTTTTTTTGTTCGTCGCGTTTTTCCACAGCGTTAGTTATGATTGTTCCTGCTAAATTACTTAGCGAACGATTTTCAGAAGCTGCCCATGCCTCAAATGCTTTATACATTTCTTCTGATAAGTAAGCTGTTACTCTCCACTGTGAAGGCATTTTAAACCAGAACTCTTTTAAATAATAATGACCTACTTTGACATTTAGTAACGTAATTAGGCAAAAAGTACGTCAATATACGTCACTCTGTGTTAAAGTGACGTATATTGAGCTAGTAGATAAAAAGATTGTGCAAAGCCTTGATTATCTTGTAAGAACTACTATTCATAAAAAAGATGCTCAGAAACTTACCACCCTGGCGTTGCATTATGGAGAGCGCTTGGAGAAATTAAACAACGAAGGTAGGTTAGGTCTTATAGCTGCATTGTCAAGATATCTTTACGTTCAAAGTATAGTTGAGGAATATTCTATAATTGATGCAATTACAGATACCTTTATTAATTTGGACGAAAATATTTGTAAAGTTCTATCAAAATTGGATGGCTTGTCAAGTCAAAATATTAATCTGTTAATTGAAATGGCTAAGATCGGTCAAGGGATAGCTAGCTTAACAGATTAATCTTAAAATATCCAAAGCTCCAACAGTCTATCAACGATAGGTAGTATGCCTGTTCTTTAATAGGAAGCTTTGAAATAAAGTTTGAGCAGTTTTAATGTGAAATCTAGTATAAAGAGCTACACACGGATTTTTAGCTGTGGATTGAATACTCTATTTGCGAAAAATGCTAGCATAAATGGTAATAAACTAAAAACTACCGCAAGCATACGGTGTTTGTAGTTAAGTTATTGTATTATTTTTTAGTTAATGATTATTAATTCAGTTAATGGTTTTGAAAAATTAGTTGATTCAGCTAAACAGCTAGAAGACAAAAATATAATCAAGCTTATTAAGTCGTTATTACCTCAGTTAAACTCAAGAAAGCTACAACATTTGGCAGAGATCCTTGAAACTGCTATCGCCGACGCTTTTGAGGCAGAGAGCGATGTTCTAGAAGGACGAGCGAAGTTTTTATACAAAACAGTAAAAAGCAATAACTATGTATCTTTGGTAGCTTGGGGTAAGGACGAGTGTAACGAGTATCTAGGCCCCATGCCGTTTTTACCAGGCATCACTTACAAGCTCACCCACATGATAACTGGAGAGACAAAGACTCTTAAAGGACATAAGCTAGAGAGAAGGCAAAATCAAATTTATATGGTAGTTGAGGAATTAGATCCTATTCACAAAACTTTAGACTATCTTTACTACGACCGCGATTTAGAATTTCCACGCCGTCCTCAAGATGTTTGTATAAAAACAGTCTTCTCTAAAAAAAAATGGCAGATTGAGAAACTAACCCATACTTCAACTACTGATATTTCAGTTAAAGAGAATACAAACCATAATGGCGTACTTGATAAGATTCTTAAACCTACCCATCAACTAAGCTTGGGTTCAGAAAAGAAGGAGGTTTCTAAAGATTCTGTTTCTAGTAAAAAACTTAATTTACTTGGAACTACGAATAGTTCTAAGTCATCTTTAGTTCGCAACTCAGCTAGAAGGCAAGCTTCTTTAACTACAGTTCAAGTCAATAAACACTCCATAAACCAAGTAAAGATTTTAATGGCACAGTGGGTAGAACTTACTAAGGTTCTACAATTTGATTATCATTGGCAACTGGTAACCACAGAGAATGCTGTGAGAATTTACGAGCGATCGGGTAGAACTTTGGTAGAATGCAATGATAATTCTCATATTGTAACTGCCAAATCTCCACACCTTCTACTAGAATCGTTAATAAACAATTTAAAATTTGTTAGCAACTCATCACAGATAAGTGCCGACAAAAAAAACCTGGTAGATAATTACTTGTTAAGGTTTAGCAATGCTCCTAAAGAGGATGCTACTAAATTACTAGCTTATATTTTTTCTCTATAAAGCTAATAGCTTGCCTTTACTATGTCTCCAGCTAAAAAATCTAGAGGTAAAAAAATGACTGATAACCACCTGCAAAAAAGACTTGTGATTGTAGTAGGAGATAAGGGAGGAGTAGGTAAAACTACTTTTTCTAGAGGATTGCTTCAGCTATACATTAATAACAATATTCCTTGTATCGCTTATGATGCTGATAGTAGAAATCCCCAACTGCAAAGATACTACAGAGACTACCATAAAGGCATAGTAAGATTTGTAGATTTTTTTGCTAGGGGTGCGGCTGACGACCTTTTAATTGATTTAGAGAAAGAAAATTTTCCTATTTATTTATTAGATTTACCCGCCCAATCAGGAGGCTTTTTTGAAAGTTATGTTAAGGAGCTAAGTTTCTTTAAAATTTTAGAGTCAGAAATTAACTGTAAAGTTACAATGGTTTCAGTAATTAGCAGGGTATTAGATTCAGTTAATTTATTGGAATATCTTTATAATTACTGTCAAGATCAAGTAGACTACGTTGTAGTCAAAAATTTATTTCATGGAGCAGAAGAAAAATTCGAGCGTTACGATGACTCGAATCTACGCCATCAGTTGAAAGAAAAGGGTTTAATTGAAACTGTCATGCCCGATATGTTTTATAAGCCTTATGATTTTTTAGACCGCTATAGCTTAACTTTTAATCAAGCATTAAACCATTCCGAATCAAATATTGTTATTAAAGCTAGGATATCTGCCTGGCTTGGAGATTTTGAGGAAAGGACAAAACCAGCTGCAAATCTACTTGGATTAAACTTTCCTCCAGCATCTGGTCATTACGAAAAAATGCTTCAGTCAAAGGCTGAGATAGAGATTAATGAAGTGACGTAGGTATTTATTTCATGATTAAAAGGTTTGTAATTACTATCGGTG
>NZ_PVWN01000095.1 GCF_003003885.1 Chlorogloea sp. CCALA 695
TGGCAGGTCACGTCAGTCCTGTAACTACCGCACGGTATGACAGGCGGGGAGAAGCGGCTAAACGTAAGGCGGCGAATTTGTTGCATACGCCTTACGTGCGATTGCCTCCGGCCCTGCGCTCCGCGCAATCATGATTGTAAGAGTTTATCCCACTAACATAAAAAGATGAGCTAGAATCAGCATAAAGCTGAAACAAAACAAAGAAGAAGACAAAATGGCAGGTAGGTTTGAGGGATTAAGCGATCTGGAGTGGAAGTTGTTTGAAGAATTACTACCCCAACCCTCAGAGAAAAGAGGGCGTGGGATGCCACACTCACCATTTCGCAAAGTATTGAATACCCAGCACTTGCGGGCTGATTACTGGTTGCCGATGGTGCGATATCCCGCAAGGCGAACAATGGGCATCAAAAAGTTCTGCTCATCGCTGGCGCTCCGCGATGGTGCGAAGATGGAACACTGGAAAAACTAAAAGGGCGGATACTAGCAGTGGCAGAGGAAAAGGGAATGATCGATTGGAAGTATGGAGCCGTTGATGGCTCTTTTTCCCCCGCTTAATGGTGGCGGTGAAGGGGTTAGCTATGGTTACAAAGGAAAAGGTATACTCATTCACAGTATTACCGATGCTAATGGGATGCCTCTTGTAGCAATTACTACTCCTGCCAATGGTGATGAACGACAGCAAGTCCTGCCAATGTTGGCTCAAATCCGACTAACACTCGCGTAAACGAGGTAATCCTAAGCGTCGCCCTAAAACTCTTGCTGCAGACATTGGCTACGACGCTGGATGGTTGCGTAACAAACTTCGTACTAAGGGTATTCGACCGCAGATCAAAAAACGGCATTTCAGAGGCAAAAAGCCCAAGGGCAGACCAATCGAGGAAATTGTACCTCGTTACCAACAAGAACGTTTTTTCTCTTGGTTGCAATGCAAGTATAGACGGCTCGTTGTTCGATGGGAACGCCTGAAGGTGTGCTTTGATGCTTTCCTCCTCCTCGCCTGTTGCTACATCTGGTTTCCGAAGTTAGTGGGATCGATTCTAAAGGCATCGTATGCAAGTATTCCATATTAGAGCTGAAGGTTTGTAAGTTAATCTAAAAGTACAATTAGTAAGGTTGCCCTGTTATGAGTATTGTTATCTTAGACGAAATCCTGCAAGCTTCTGGGCTTACTGAGTGCGAGTTTCGCCAGGATATTGCATTACACCTGTTTGAGAAAGGTCATTTGACAATAGGCTTCGCCAGCAAATTAGCAGATATGCACCTAAATACTTTTCGTCAACTTCTCAAACAGCGAAATATTCCACTTTACTCCTACGACATTAAAGATTTTGAACTGGATCTAAAGAACTTACGGCAGCTAGGACGATTGTGATTATTATTAGCGATACATCAGCAATCACCAACTTAGCAGCAATCCACCACTTGCAACTTCTACATCAACTTTACAATCAAGTCACGATTCCAGAAGCGGTGTATCGAGAACTTGCAGATATTGCTCCTCCCGTTCCTGGAACCCTTGAAGTTCAAGCGGCTACTTGGCTAGAAGTCAGGGAAGTGATTAATTATCAAGTTGTCAAACGTTTGATTGATGAGGCGAGGTTAGATCCTGGAGAGTCTGAGGCAATTGCTCTTGCTTTAGAGCTTGATGCAGATTTGCTATTAATTGATGAGCGTCGTGGTAGGGCAGAGGCTGACCGTTTGGGAGTAAAGATTACTGGATTGCTGGGCATCTTAGTTGAAGCGAAGCAGAAGAATCTGATCTTTGCTGTAAAACCCTTGATGGATGCTCTGATTGCCACGTCAGAGTTTAGAGTATCTCTAACTTTGTACAAGCAGATTTTGGATATAGTGGACGAAACCTGACCACACCGATTTTGTCATGAATTTGGTACAAGCATCACCTGTAAAGGCGTAGACCCAATGTATGGTAAGGAGTTAATGGAGATAAAAAGCGATAGAGTTTGTGGGCGCACTTGCCCAAGGAGCGCTAAAAGAAGCGGCGGCTAAAGCTTATTTGCAGGCGATAGGAAAGGATGAAAATTAGCACCGATGTTAGGTTTTTTTGTAAAAATCTCGGAAAGGGATCAGTAAAATAGTTTTTATTAATATATGCTAACGCAAGAATAAAGTCCTATTTTAGATAAAAATTCTCAATCACCCGAATATAAGGTTTATACGAATAACTCCTATAAAAATACTATAGTCATAGTAAACAAATTAACTTTGTATGAATCGAGAACAATTTAATAATATTTATCGAAATGAGTTAACCCCGAAACAGAAGAAAGTATTGACCTTATTTTTAGCGGGTCAGTCTGATGAACAGATAGCTAAAGAAATTGGAGCAACTCATCGTTCTACTACTAGCCATCAGCTTAGAAATATCTCTAGGAAATTTGGCTTTCCTCCAGAAACTGAGCCAGATTATCGTTGTAATTTAATTGAATTATTTGCCAACTATAATCGTGAATTAGTTAGTTTTAAAGCTTTAGAAAAATGCGGTCATAATTTTCCTAGCATCCGATTTCCGGAAGGTACTGAACCTCTAAGTTCCCCCTTTTATATAGAACGTAGTTCTGTAGAAGCTAATTGTTTTCAGGCTATTCAACAACCTGGCGCTTTGATTCGTATTAAAGCTGCTAAACAAATGGGAAAAACTTCATTAGTAAAAAGAATAATAGCTGAAGCTAAAGGGCGTAAATATCATACTGTTTATTTAAACTTTAGTTTAATAGAAAACAAAAAATTTAGCGAACAAAGTAGTTTTCTTTACAGTTTTTCTACTTATTTAGCTAATCAACTACCTTCCTCTCCGTTGGGGGAAGAATTTCCTCAAGATATGATCGGTTGCACTGCTTATTTTAAAAAGGTTTTAAAACAGTCTCAGGCAATTTTTCTTTTAGCTTTAGATGAGGTAGATAGATTATTTGAATTTCCAGAAATTTATCAAAACTTCTTCCCCATGTTGCGTAACTGGAATGAAAATGCGAGTGAGTCAGAAATTTGGGAGAACCTACGCTTAGTCATAGTGCATTCTACAGAAAACTATGGGAAGTTAGATATTAATAAATCTCCTTTTAATGTGGGATTACCTATAAAACTAGATGAATTTAACGAAGAACAAGTTAAAAACTTAGCTATCCGTCATGGTTTAGATAGTCAAGATATTGTGTCTTTGATGTCTTTGGTTGGGGGTCATCCTTACTTAATCCGATTAGCTTTTTATTATTTAGCTTCCCAGGATAAAAAAATTGAACAATTATTGAAAGAAGCAACCACAGACGCAGGAATTTATAATCAACACTTGCGAAGACATTTAGAAACTTTCGTTAATAATCAGGAACTGACATCGGTATTTAAACAAATAGTTAATAGTAACTATCCAGTGAAGTTAGAACGCAAAACTCAGCAAATTTATCAATTAGAAAGTATGGGACTAATTAAAATTTTAGGTGATTTAGTAGCTCCACGCTGTCTTTTATATCAAAAGTATTATCAAGAGCGTTTGATTTAGTCAAGTCGATAAACTATTTGATAATTTTATTTACGTAAGAGAATACGTAAAAAGGTATAAACTGTAACTTGTACTTGATTGAAGATTCTATTTTAATAAGGGGAGAAAATATGAAAATATCTTGAAATGAACTTTTGTAGTCGAGAATTCAACTAGATAAAACTAATTACAAAGCTTTTAGAACACTCTCTAACAATTAAAATTAACAAACTTGAATGACTTTTGATAATTATTATAAGGTAGGTGGAAGCTTAAAACATAATCATCTTACTTATGTTTTTCGTAAAGCTGACCAAGAAATTTTTGAGACTTTAAAAGCTAGAGAATACTGTTTTGTTTTTAACTCGCGACAGATGGGTAAATCTAGTTTGCGAGTACAAACTATGAGAAAGCTGAAAGAGTCAGGGGTAAAATGTACTTCTATCGATTTAACTTTGCTAGGTAGTAACGTAAGTCAAACCCAATGGTATAGAGGAATTATTTATCATTTGTTGTCTACCTTTGAACTGGATGATCAGATAAATTTTGAGGTATGGTACGAGCAACAGCGATCGCAAACTGACGTGCAACGATTGGATTGTTTAATTGAATCGATACTGCTAAAAAAGTTTTGTCAAGATATTGTTATATTTATTGATGAAATTGATAGCTTACTTCAAGTTAGTTTTAAGGATGACTTTTTTACCTTTATTCGTGCTTGTTATAATAAACGGGCAGACAATGTAGAATACAATCGCCTAACTTTTTGTTTGCTGGGAGTAGCCGCACCCGCAGACTTGATGGAAGATAAGCAGCGCACGCCTTTTAATATTAGTCGCTCAATTGAGTTAACGGGTTTGACCTTTGACGAAGCTAAAGATGCGTTGATTCCAGGATTAAAAGTAGAAAATCCTGAAGATGTTTTACAGCAAGTGTTGACATGGACAGGGGGACAACCCTTTTTGACTCAAAAATTGTGCAGTCTAATTGTCCAGAAAGCTCAAAGCAGTCAGCCAAATGTTAGCCAGTTGGTTCGCCAAGATGTGATTCAAGATTGGGAATCTCTTGATGAACCAGAGCATTTACGAACTATACGAGATCGCTTATTAAGTAACGAGTATAGAGCAATTAGACTACTAGGATTGTATCAACAAGTTCTAAATGCTCTTGATACCGTAAGCGAGGAAAATGGCAGTACGGCTAGAGAAGTTGCTATAGATGTCAGTGATGAACAAACCTTGAGATTATCAGGGTTAGTTGTTAAAAAAGGTGGATACTTAAAGCCGTACAACCCAATCTATCAAGCAGTTTTTAATCAGGATTGGGTCAATCAACAATTAAATAAACTGCGCCCTTATAGCGAAGCAATCAATGGCTGGTTAAACCATCAGCGCGCAGACTCCTGGTTGTTGCAAGGTAAAGCCTTTGATGATGCTCAAATATGGGCAGTAGGTAAAAGCTTAAGCGATTTAGATTATCAGTTCTTTGATGCTAGTCGAAAAATTATCTTAGAGCAAGAAAGAACGGAAAGATCCGCTCAAGTAAAAGCAAATCAAATATTGGCGGAGGCTAATCAAAAAGCTAGACAGATAATTAGAGCGGGAAGTGCGATCGCATTTATCGTAGTAGTTATAAGTATTATCTATGCACGGCAGCAGTTGAAAACCGCCGAAGAAGCAAGAGAAGGTACACGACTAACCCAAGTGGGAGATAATGCTCTGCGGCAGTTTGAGTCAAGACAGCTTGAGGCTTTACTATTAAGTATGCAGGCTGGTCAAGATTTGCAAAAGCTAGTAAAAAATGAGCGCTCTCTAGCAAAGTATCAGACAATTGTTCCTTTGTCTGCTCTATTGAATATTTTGGCAAATATTCGCCAAAAAAATCAGTTAGAAAGTCAGCAAGAAAAACTTCATGATGTCAGTTTTAGCCCGGATGGAAAGATGATTGCGTCTGGTAGTGAAGATGGGACTATAAAACGCTGGAAACGGGATGGGACTTCTCTTGCGCCCTTGAGTGGACATGAGGGAGCGGTAACAAGTATTAGTTTTAGTCCTGACGGGAAGATGATTGCGTCCGGTAGTGAGGACGGGACTGTAAAACTCTGGAAACCCGATGGAACGGCGATTACTTTTAAACATAAAAACGCAGTGACAAGCGTGAGTTTTAGTCCTGATGGAAATACAATTGCGTCTGGTAGTAAGGACAGAACGGTTAAACTTTGGCAGCTAGAACGAAAAGTAGATTCACCTTCATTTGAACATAGTAGTTCAGTAACGGGTATTAGTTTTAGCCCGGATGGAAATATAATTGCTGCGGGGACTGAGAATGAAACGATAGAACTTTGGCAACGGGATGGAACTTCAATTCTTACTCGCCAAGCTCATCAAGGTTTGGTAACAAGTGTTAGGTTTAGTCCCAATGGTAAAATCTTGGCTTCTGCTAGTGAAGATGAAACGATAAAACTTTGGCAACGGAAAGGGACGGTATATGCAACAACCCTCAATCTTCAAAGTCCAGTAACAAGCATTAGTTTCAGTCCTGATGGTGAAACGATTGCTATTGGTAGCCTTGAGCAAACTGTGAAACTATGGAACCCTAAACAAGACCCAAAGCTATTAACTAACTTAACAGAGCAGATGGGTCAAGTAAATAGCGTTAGTTTTAGTCCTGATGGCAAAACTATTGCCACTGCTAACGATACAGGAACAGTCAAACTGTGGAACCTGAACCAAGATATAAATCCTTTAACTTCTTTAACTGGACATACAGGTAAAACTTTTAATGGTGTCAATTTTAGTAAAGATAGTCAAATCATTGCTACAGCGACAGATGACGGTAATGTAAAGCTTTGGAGACGGGATGGAACTTCAATCCATAAGTTTTTTGGACAGACAAATTTTGCTGCAAGTTTTAGTTTTAGTCCCGATGGTGAAATGATTGCCTTGGGGACTAATGAAGGAACTGTAAAACTCTGGAAACGAGATGGGAAAACTTTAATTGCTACGCTTGTGATGAAACAAAACAGGGGGTGGGCGACAAGCATGAGTTTTAGCCCTGATGGTGAAAAAATTGCCGTTGGTAGCGAACAAGGAACTATTGAACTTTGGCAACAAAATGGGACTAAAACGAATAGCTTTTTTGCCCATAAAAAGCAGGTGAATAGCATTAGTTTCAGCCCTGATGGTCAAACTCTGGCTTCTGGCAGTGACGACCGAACGGTGAAACTATGGAAATTAGATGGAACTCCTGTGACTTCCTTGTTAACGAAACATAGTAAAACAGTTACCAGCGTTAGTTTCAGCCCTGATGGTCAAATTTTAGCTTCTGGTAGTAACGACAAAACCGTAAAACTGTGGAAACTAGATGGAACTTCTATTGCTACTGCTACCTTGACTGGACATAGCTCCGCAGTTACTAGCGTTAGTTTTAGCCCCGACGGAGAAATTTTAGCTTCGGCGAGTACAGATGGTAGTGTAATGCTGTGGAGTTTGAATTTAGATGATTTGCTAGGGCGGGGGTGTACATGGCTTAAAGACTATTTTGTCACCTATCCTAAAACACTTAATAAATTAACTGTATGCAATCTCAAGCAACCTTTGTTTCAAAACTATTTTGACAAGACAGGAAAATGGTGAAGTTTTCCTCACATCTCGAATCATTGCCATGAAGTCAAATAAGATACTTCTTAATTACTAAAGGAAAATAAGAGTTATGAAAATTAAATCAATCATTGCTTTAGTTGCTGGCTGCGCCTTCCCTACCTTGGGGTTAACAGCGATGGGAAATTTTGCCCAAGCTAGTGTTGATGTACGCTTTATTTGTGCCACAGGCTTTGATAAAAAAGCTAATCAACGCTATCCCACCACCTACGCTTGGAGTGGAGGGCAGAAAAGGGCAATTATTCGGTGGAAATATAAGTGGTTTAATAATGCCGATTATAGTTCAGGGCGGCGGTGTCAGGACATATCAGCAAGGTTTCAAACTGCCTATAACAACGGTAGTTTAAAGTTTATTACTAATAGCAGAATTAAGGGTCAGCCAGTAATTTGTTCAGCTAGTAGCAATGGTGGGGCTTGCAATACAACGTTATTAACGTTGCGACCAGATGACGACCCGCTACTAATACTCACCAATCTCAAAGATATTCTTAAAGGGCGTGCTACTTCACCATTAGAGCATAGTTCTGTACCCAAGCAAGTTTACTATCAAATTGACATCGATAAATTTATCCAAACCGCCCCCATTGAGGAAGAATAAAGCTTCTTCCCCAAGGAGTGCAACAACTTAATTTTCAACTAATGGGTAATTGGTGACATATTACCCATTATTCATTACCTATTACCCAACAAATGAATCGCCTACACTTAAGTATTATTGCTATCAGTAGTAGTTTATTAATTCTACCCACTACTGCCTTTACTACACCTATTGCCCCCAATCCCCAATCTATCCAACTTGCTAGAAGCTTATCTTCCACCCAAATCCGTCAATTAGCCCAAGCTGTTACTGTCAAAGTCTTAGCGAGTAGAGAACTTGGTTCTGGTATCCTCATTGCCAAACAAGGGACAAACTATACAATTTTAACTAACGCCCACGTTCTTAACGCCAAAGGCAATTATCGCATTCAAACTCCCGATGGTAAAATCCATGCTGCGGTAGTTAAAAATCAAGGTAATTCACTTCAAGGCAATGACTTAGCCGTTTTACAATTTTCCTCAAAACAAACCTATCGTATCGTTGCTTTAGCCACCACTACCACTAAAGCCGAAAATCAAAGCGTATATGCCGCAGGGTTTCCCCTAGATAGTCAACAACTACTATTTACTACAGGTAAAATCTCAATTATTGCCCCTAAACCATTATTAGGAGGCTATCAACTTGGTTACACCAATGAAATTAAACAAGGGATGAGTGGAGGACCACTGCTAAATCAAGCAGGAGAACTAATTGGAGTCAATGGCTTAAGTAACGAAGCAATATTAAATGATACTTACACCTACCTTGATGGTTCCAGTCCCAGTGACGAATTACGCCAGCGCTTGCGAAAAGTAAGTTTTGCTGTACCGATTCAAACCTTAGCTATAGTAGCACCACAATTAGCCATAATTCCCCCTCAAGAGGGTAGCAATAATCCTCAAAGCGTTTCTCTTCCTAAGCAATCAACTTTGACTGGAATAGCCGGAGAGGTAGACCTAATTGCTCAACAAATTACTTTGAGAATTGACTCAAAAAACAATGGTAATGGTTCCGGGGTAGTAATTGCTCGTCAAGGACAGACTTACTATGTTCTCACAGCTGCTCATGTAGTGAAAAATCAAGACCAATATACCGTCCTCACTCCGGACAGAGAAATACATATAGTTAAAACCAAAGATATATTTTTGGAAGAAGGATTAGATGTAGCAATCCTCAAGTTCAGTAGTGAAAAAGAATATCCTGTAGCCACTCTAGCTAGATATAACCTGTCAGATTCTAAGAGCCATTGGATATTTTTATCAGGATTATCAGGGTCACAGAAGGGACTCCGCAAGTTCAGCCCTGGTGTGCGTTTTGATAAAACCAGAGGATTTTTTGAAACAAAAGATACTGCAACCAAGTTAAGTAATGGCTATGAGTTAGTGTTTACTAATCTGTCTCTACCAGGGATGAGTGGGGGGCCACTGCTAGATGTCAAAGGGCGAGTGATTGGTATTGGTGGTCGTTCAGAAGCGGATAGAGTGGTAAATCAAGCAGAAAAGCTAGTTGAGTTACAGCTAGGATATGCTTTAGGAGTTCCAATTAGTACAGGTTTAAGTTTGGCAACTAAGGCAGGCATCCAACCCCAGTGGATGAAGCTCGAAACATCTTCGCCACCAACTTTAACAGGCGCAGAGGTTAGTTCAATTCGCAGTCAGCCCTCTTTTAGCCCCACAAAACCAGCACCGAATGCGGATGAGGATGAGTGGCTAAATTATGGCAATTTGCTGTGGCGATTAGAAAGACCTGACGAAGCGGTAGCAGCGCTAGAGCAAGCTATAGCAAAAAAGCCTGATTATTACCAAGCTTATTACGCTCTAGGGCTAGTACAGCAGTCTCAGGGAAATAATCTTAAAGCAGTGGCAACTTTTGAGCACGTTATTCAACTCAATCCTGATTATTACCAAGCTTGGCGCGAACAAAGTACTACGCTTGTTCGGTTAAGAAAATACCCCCAAGCCCTAGCCGCAATTAACCAGGCGATCAAGATTAATGCGGAGCAAGCAGATAAGGATAATCCACAAGACTTTACCCTTTATATACTTAAAGGGAA
Source organism: Chlorogloea sp. CCALA 695 (assembly GCF_003003885.1). Lineage (GTDB taxonomy): Bacteria > Cyanobacteriota > Cyanobacteriia > Cyanobacteriales > Chroococcidiopsidaceae > Aliterella. The sequence goes on from NZ_PVWN01000095.1 coordinate 9,783, forward strand.
TGTACTATACGCATTAAAACGTTATGTAGAGGCTGAAGTTGCCCTTAATGAAGCGATTAATATTAAGCCGAGTGAACTAACTTACAACAACCGAGGTCTTCTCCGCTATGAACAGAAAAACTACCCAGGTGCGGAAGCAGATTTTAATCGAGCAATTACGATTAACCCTGAACTTGATATAGCCTATAATAACCGGGGTGTTCTCCGTAGTGAACAGAAAAACTACCCAGGTGCGGAAGCAGATTACAATCGAGCAATTACGATTAACCCTGAATATGCTGATGCCTATGTCAACCGGGGTGCTCTCCGCAATGAACAGAAAAACTACCCAGGTGCGGAAGCCGATTACAATCGAGCAATTACGATTAACCCTGAATATGCTGTTGCCTACCATAACCGGGGTACTCTCCGCAAAGAACAGAAAAACTACCCAGGTGCGGAAGCCGATTACAATCGAGCAATTACGATTAATCCTGAATATGCTGATGCCTATGTCAACCGGGGTGCTCTCCGCAATGAACAGAAAAACTACCCAGGTGCGGAAGCCGATTACAATCGAGCAATTACGATTAACCCTGAATATGCTGATGCCTA
>NZ_PVWN01000152.1 GCF_003003885.1 Chlorogloea sp. CCALA 695
AGTGCGACTCGATGTCGCATGGTTTGAGTGAGAGACTCATAGGAACAACTCTCCGGCTAAGTGTCCAACAAAGCTGTCCCCACCCGAAGGGGCATTAGGAGTAATCCTTGTGTCTCATAGCTAGAGGGAAAGCCGAACCTGAGTAGGTAGTCACATCTTGAAAAGGAGGCAAGGGGAAGAAGTGGATGGGTTAACGTACAGTGAACCTTTCTCAAGCTTCGTGACGTCTGACTGTCGGAAGTGACTTATACGGCAGCATGGGCAATTGGCATTCATGCTTGACTACGTGGATGTGCGGACACCCTGCCCCGGAGTAAAGAGAGGAACCCAACCCACATCGCATCTCAACCATGCGGAACGAAGTAACCCCGTTAGTGGTCTGAATGCAACAGTATTCAGTAAGGAAGCCGCAAGGCAACCCTAAATCCTTAGCGGGATAAGGAAGCTGCAAGAAGCGAATGCCGTCGCGTCGAAAGACAAAGGAAAAACTATAACCTGACGGATAGGGCATTTTGCCCAACCTGAAAGGGTGCTGACGTGCAGCAGGTAATCTTTCTGAAAGTTCTTAGTAAAGAAATCGAAACCAAAGGGAAAAGTTAGATGCAGGCAACTGTAAACGTAACCAAGGAAACCACCGACTGGAACCGCGTCAATTGGCGTGACTCCAACCGTGTAGTGAGAAATCTGAGACAGAGAATCTTCAGAGCTACCCGTGAGCAAAACTGGAAAAAAGTTCGCAGCCTACAAAAGCTGCTAATGCGATGCTACTCTAATATTCTGCTAGCAGTAAGAAGAGTAACACAGCAGAACTCCGGCAAACACACGCCTGGGGTGGATAAACTTCTGGTACTTACACCAGAAGCAAGAGGTGTGTTAGTGGGTGCTTTGGGAAAATTTATTCCCTGGAAGCCACTACCATCTAAGCGTGTTGAAATTCCTAAGCCAAACGGTAAGAAACGACCTCTCGGAATACCTAGCATAATCGACAGATGCCTCCAGGCAATCGTCAAGAATGCCCTGGAACCATGCTGGGAAGCCCTCTTTGAAGGGATAAGCTACGGCTTTAGACCTGGCAGAAGCGCCCACGATGCCATAGAAAAAATTTATGGCATCTGCCGCCCTAATAAGCGCAAAAAATGGGTAGTGGATGCTGACATCCAAGGGTGTTTCGATAATATTGACCATGATTACCTGATGAAAAACATTGACAACTTCCCAGCTAGAAAGTTGATTCACCAATGGCTGAAAGCAGGGGTAATGGATAAAGGGGTTTTTCACGAAACAGACAGTGGTACGCCACAAGGCGGCATCGTCAGCCCCCTCTTGGCTAATATTGCACTACATGGAATGGAACAAGCCCTTGGAGTCAAATACGATTACCGAGGACAATCTATCGGCAAGCGCATAGTTGTGCGCTACGCTGACGATTTTTGCGTGTTCTGCGAAACCCAAGAAGATGCACTCAATTGTGTAGAAGTCATAAAAGGATGGCTGGCACAAAGGGGGCTTAATATTTCCCCTGAAAAAACCAGCATTAAACATTTAATTAAGGGCTTCGACTTTCTTGGTTTCAATATTAGGCACTACCGAGATACCAACACTGCTACAGAATGGAAACTACTCATAAAGCCTAGCGCCAAATCAGTGCAGAAAGTACGGGCAAAACTTAGGGACATTTGGCTATCTCCTACCAGATTCAGACTCCCAGAGTTATTAAAAAAACTCAACTCGGTAATTCGGGGTTGGAGTAACTATTTTCGTACTGGAGTTTCTAAAAAGATATTCTCTGGTTTAGATCAATGGATGTTTATCAGAGAAAAACGACACACTAGGAGAATGCACCCCAAAAAAGGCTGGAAGTGGAGGCAAAAACGTTACTTCGGTAGCCTAAATCTTCACCGCCGCGACAAATGGGTATTTGGCGATAAAAGTCTGGGAGCGCACATACTGAAATTCAGTTGGTTCGATATCGAACGGCATACTCTAGTCAAAGGCTTATCGTCTCCCGATGACCCCCATTTAAGGGATTATTGGAGAGAAAGGGAAAAGAAAAAGGTTAAAAACCTCAGAAACAAATCCCGACAAACCGTAGCCAAGAGACAAGACCACAGATGTCCAACTTGTAGTGAATCCTTATACAACGGGGAAGAACTGCACCTACATCACGTCAAACCCAAAAGTGAGGGCGGTAAGGATACCTACAATAACCTTCGTTTACTACATCTATATTGCCACCAGCAGGCTCATGGAAAGAAATAGCCTCGTAGATTGCTCAAGCCGGATACTTGGAAACTTGTAAGTCCGGTTTCTAGGGGGGAAGGGAGCAGTAATGCTCCTGCCCTACCCGACTA
>NZ_PVWN01000153.1 GCF_003003885.1 Chlorogloea sp. CCALA 695
TACATGAAATACTTAGTAGATGGCGACTTGGCTATTGATAATTGGCAGTGGCAGATGCAAGCAGGGGTAACAAATCCTTTGTCCGATACCTTCCGCATCTACAACCCTAATAAAAATTTAGAGGAGAAAGACGGCGATTTAAAGTTTATTTACCACTGGGTTGAAGAATTGCGTGGTTATAGTTTGCCAGAAATCCTTAATGGAGCGTACTTAAATGAAAGTCCATACCCTGAGCCAATACTGGACTGGGCGGAAACGAGGAAGATTAATGGCTTGATTGTTTCCAACTTGCGGAAACGGGTGAAAGAGCGATTAGTAGCCGAACAGGGGGTGGAGTTAGAGCAGGCGGCAATCGCAAAGGAAACTGTGGATAAGTATTGGGAAAGCAAAGATAAGCAATACCGAGAGTACCAAACAAGAACAGAATCATCTTGCTGAATTATTGAAGGAAGTTTTGAATTAAACCTCTTTAATAAAAAGCTTAGTATGAAGTGTTTCTAGCATATCTAAATATTTGATGACGCTTTTGTCTTTCCTGAGATAAAGGCGCAGCCATTAATAAGACTTTCTCGATCAACATGGGAGCAATACGATTGAACCATACGGCTAAATGACTTTGCCATCCCACCAAAATTTCCGGTTTGTCTTTACGCAGTCCGGCAATCAGTGTAGTAGCTACTTGCTTGGAAGTCATCGGTATGACCCACCGGAATAACTTTAATTCTCGCACCATATCAGTGTCAGTCAAAGATGGTAACAAAGCCGTTACCCGAATATTATGTGCAGCTAATTCACCCCGCAAAGCTTGAGTGAAGCCTAAAATTGCAAACTTAGTGGCGGAGTAAGTAGCCATTGTCGGCGCGGCAATCTTGCCCATGAGACTAGAAACATTAACGATATTTCCTTCTCCTTGTCTTGCCATGCGCCGAGCAATTATCCGAGTAATGGTGTACATCCCGACCAAATTAACGGCAAGTTCTTCCTGCATCTGCGGTAATTGAGATTGCAAGAAAGGAGTTTGATGGGCAACTCCAGCACAGTTGACAAGTAAATGAATTGGTCCATGATCTCGCCATGCTTGTGCCAGCGCAGTATTGACTTCTATAGGCTTTGTCAAATCCAAAGCTAAAATCTCAACTTCCACGCCAAGCTCTGAAACTAAAGCTGCCACTTGAGTTAACTTAGCTTGATCCCGTGCCAGTAACAGTAGGCGTTTGACTCCTTCTTTAGCTAATTCTAGAGCGATCGCTTGTCCAATGCCCCGACTAGCGCCAGTGATTAAAGCCGTTTTTCCTTGAATGTCCATGACCAAAACCTCCTTTAGTATTGTTGTGAATGTGCTATTAACCAGTGTCAGACTGGGAAAAAACAAGATTGAAGTAGAGCATGGATGAGACATTTCCTCAATACAACCATTGACAGAAGTAACTGTGTAGACACACCTTAACAACGGGATCAAGTATCCGCAATATTTATTAATAAAACTGGGAAACTGTAATGTAATTATACAAAGCTCTCAGAGACTAACATGATGGGCAGAGAGAGGGCAAATACCTATCGGTTCCTTAACCCACACCAATCCTATATAGTTTTTAGTCCCTTACTTAGCCAGGAAAACTATGAGAGGAGGTAGTTAAAATGAAGACATAACCATTAAGTTGCACCCAAGAAAATTAGATCAGAGTAGCAGTTTGAGTTAGTGCTGACTTAAAAATAGAAGTGGCTATTGCGAACGCGAAAATTGATTATTTCAGAGTAAGCCATTTTTTCAAACTCATTTTCTCGGTAAGAAAAACAATTCGTCTAGCTTAGGTACTGTTATATACTTGCTTAGTCAGCTTGAATTGTTAATGATGTGAGCAACAAAAAGATAGAAGCTAAGGATTACTTTTTACCTTGTCCATTTTGTGGAGACTCAGAATTAGAAATCGTTGAATCATTATTCGAGGACAGCAATGATTGTTATGAACTTGTAGTTTATTGCGCGTGTGGCGCACAAGGTCCGGCGGCAAAAACTGAGGATGAAGCAACCTTGAAGTGGAATAGTCGGGTCAAAAGTTAAAGCAGTAATTCTGAATAATCAAAAATAGTAGGTTCACTTGGGCAGTAATCGCATTTGGCTAAACTATGGCGTTGATACTGATAACAAGTTAATTTCAATCGAAGATGTAGCAAGTGGGAAAAGTAACTTAATATGCCCGTACTGTGGCAAAATACTAATCGCCAAAAAGGGCAGGATTAAAGAGCATCATTTCGCTCATGACGGGGAAACGTGGTGCGATTCGTTGTGAGTGAATCACGGTACTCAGCCCGTACATAACCTCACCAACCAATTCTCCTTAGAAGCGGT
>NZ_PVWN01000154.1 GCF_003003885.1 Chlorogloea sp. CCALA 695
ATGCAACAACGAAGCTGAATCTTTGCTTTGTCAGGCTAATGCTCAAGAGGCTTGCAGCTTTTTAGGGATATCAAATGGGCTCTATACTCAAAGGTTTTTAGTTAAAGCTTATGACAAGGGAGATTCCCAGTCTACTATTGCTTTTCTCCAATATCTGCGCTCACAATGTCCCCACCGTATTGCGCTGATTTGGGATGGAGCCACTTATCACCGCTCTGGCGAGGTCAGAACATATTTAGCATCGGTCAATCAACAGTTAAATGAGTTGGATTGGCAGATCACTTGCATTCGCTTTGCCCCAAATGCTCCTGCACAAAATCCTGCCCTTAGATGTTTGGTTACACGCAAAGAGGTTCATCCGAGAGTTCTATCATCTGTGTAAATCTTTCTTTGCCGTGAAGCGATTGTTTGAGTTAATCACTCACCATCAAATTTTTGATTTTCAAAAGGTATTCATGTATGGTGCATTTTCATGAGCCATTTAGGATTGCTATAGTTGAAGATTTCTTTGCTAACCACACCTTTGTAGTAGTTAGCAAAACCTCGGAGAATTGGGTTTAATTTGGCAATTATTGCTTCCTGTGTTGCTCCATCTAATTTCTTAACTTCTTTCCCTATCCGTTTACAGAAATCAAGGACTTTCTGTTTAGATGGTTTAATTAAGAGTTTGCCATTGTAATGACGATGGTTGAACCCTAGAAAGTCAAAGCCCTCTTCTATTGACGTTATTAACGTCTTCTCCGTGCTTAATTCAAGTCCTCTTTCTGACAACCATTGCTGAATCTGAATTTTGGCTTTCTCAAGACTTCCTTTGTCTCTAGCAGTGACAATAAAATCATCTGCGTAGCGTACCACTCCAAATTTTGAGTTGGTGGATTTTATGTATGTTTCTAATCCATGCAATCCTATGTTGGCTAGTAGAGGTGAAATAACCCCTCCACGCGAGTGTGCCTGTTTCTGTAGGATTAAATTTTCCATCAAAAACAAATCCAGCTTTTAACCATTCTCTGATTAATTTTCTTTTTGGAAAATTGTTAATCATGTTGAGAATGGATTCATGAGCAATGTTATCGAAGAACCCTCGAATATCCGCTTCTAGAACCCATGTGTCTCTGCCTCTTTGCAGTCTCATAAAATCTTGACCGATGGCATCTTGACGTAAAGCTCTGTGGGGGAAGCTTCCCCCACAAGACTTTACAACTTTTTCCAGGTCTGAATCCATAGGAATTTGGTTCAAACATAGATTCCCATTCGGGTTCCAGTGAGTTCTTAACTATTGCCTGTTCGATTCTGCCCTTGCAGGTTGGGATTCCGAGTGGTCGTTTTTTGCCGTTAGGTTTTGGTATCTCCACCCTTCTGCTTGGCAAGAGGTTTCCCCCTTTCCAATTGTTTACCAGGCTCACTCTTTGCGTTGGGGTATTGATAATTTCTTTATCAATTCCTGCCGTTGCTTTACCTTTATTAGTTTGAGTAATACGTCGAACAGATAATAATAAGTTTGCGTGACTTCGTTGCATTAACTTCTGTAAACTCCGAAGAGTCTTAAAGTTACCAAGTTTTCTAGCACGAAAGATTCTTTGTCTTAGATTCCTAACAAGTTTGTTGGCTTTCTGCCATTGAATATGGCTCCAGTCTTCTAGTTGTTTCTTTGTTCCGTTTGTTGACATTATTGCCAACATCTAACTTGTCCTCAGATTTGGTTTCTTTAACATTTTGTCGTTCGTATAAGACTCAAAGTAAGTCTGCTATTCCTTTCGGTCAGGGGCAAATTTTGCACCCCTATCTATCCCATTACAGGTTAGTATTCGCTTTTTACTTCATCCTCTACCCTCCAAAAAGTTCTGTCTTCGTTGCCTCGGACTTACTAAGAGTATTCGACCTTTCTTAGACTCTGTAGGGCTTACCCTGTTGCGTCATTTAGTTGTCTGTTCTCTTTTAGATGCTGTCTTTTTCGCGATGGGAGTTTTGTTCACACGCATTAAGAACGTAATAGTCTTAATGCCACCCATTTACCTTTTTGGTTAGAGCCTATCAGCTTTATTTGGCTCTTTGATGCATGACGCGATTTAGATGACAGTTCACTTTCGTTCATCATGAGAGAACTCCACTTAGCCTCTGAACCGCTTTAAGCTAACAGCCCTGAGTACATTTGTCGCCTGCACGCCAGTTGTTTCATTACTCACTTCAACTGTGGCGGAACTCTTTCGAGTCTTTTACATAGTGGTAAGTAGACGGTTACAATAAAATATAAGATCAAAGAGATGTGTTTTCTGCACGGGGACAATTTTTTAAATGCCTGCTCCTATTCGAATAGTTTTAACAGAGGAAGAAG
>NZ_PVWN01000096.1 GCF_003003885.1 Chlorogloea sp. CCALA 695
GCTACCGCAATTCGTTTCGGCATGAGTCATACTTTTATTCTCCACCTTTATCATAATCTGTTATGCGGACATGATATAAGACCAAATCTAGACTTGTCTAGAAGCGGCGTTAGCTAATGAAACTGGAAGCCCATGCTGTAACGGTAATCCGTTCAGCGCTGGGTACTTCACTCCCCGATCTTTGCAAGAGTTCGGGGGTTTTTCTTTTTGCAAACAGGCTCTAATGCTTGCAAAATAAGAACAGATAACTTAGCAACTTTTATTATGACGGCGACAGTAAATAATAATCCTGGATTAGCAACACGCTTGGTAAATGGGATACTAGCAATCACGCCTTTGGCAAACTTAGCCAAACACCAAGCAAGACAAATGATGATCAAACGGGCAGAAAAAATCGGCGTACCTTGGACTAAAAGAGTACAAGAATTGAAAACCCGCGATTGGGAAACTGATCTTGCAATAGTCCAAAATCCGCAAGTTGCCTATCCCGATTACTATTTAAAATCTTTTCACGCTTACGCACAAGGTAATCTCAATTGGGAAGCCGCGTTGGAAGTAGAAGTTGCTGCATACGCAGTTCATGCAGGGATTTGGTCTGGATCTGGCGCTAAAGGCGATCGCCTGTTACGTTCTAGCTATCATGAAATTCTGACGAGGGAAATTCCGATTACTCCCCAAACTATTCTCGATTTGGGCTGTAGTGTGGGGATGAGTACCTTTGCATTACAAGAAGTTTACCCCAATGCAGCAATTACCGGATTAGATTTATCTCCTTACTTTCTCGCCGTTGCCAAATACTCATCAAAGGAGCGCAATCCAAATATAAACTGGGTTCATTCCACCGCCGAAGCCACAACATTACCCGCTAATTCCTTTGATTTAGTAACAAGTTTTTTGATGTTTCACGAATTGCCCCAATCTGCTACACAGCAAATATTTCAAGAGGCGCAACGATTATTACAGCCAGGAGGGTATTTAACAATTATGGATATGAACCCTAAATCGGAAATCTATGCAAAAATGCCGCCATACATCTTAACTTTGCTCAAAAGTACCGAGCCATATTTAGATGATTATTTCAGTTTAGACATTGAAAGCGCCTTAGTTAGCGCCGGATTTGCCCCACCTACTATTGTGAGCAACACGCCCCGTCATAGAACGATAATTGCCCGTAAATTGTAGATAACATGAGTCCCAAATCCGCCCGTTCCTATGCTATTCTCTCTATCGCTGCCGCGATCGCAACTATAGCTTTAAAGTTTGGCGCTTACTTGCTGACCAATTCTGTAAGTTTATTTTCTGATGCCGCCGAATCAGTTGTAAACTTAGTCGCCGCCGTTTTTGCCGTGTGGGCGCTTACTCTCGCCGCCCAGCCACCCGACGAAGAACACACTTTTGGTCATTCTAAAGCTGAATATTTTTCTAGTGGCTTAGAAGGCGCATTAATTATAATTGCAGCCCTAAGTATTGGTGTAGCCGCCCTAGACAGATTAATTCATCCCCAACCTATCCAAAAAGTTGACTTGGGCTTAATTCTTTCTCTCATCGCCGCCGCAATTAATGGGGGAGTAGCATTCATTTTACTACGGGCGGGAAAACGCTTAAGATCGATTACGTTGCAAGCAGACGCGCATCATTTGTTTACCGATGTTTGGACTTCTGTGGGGGTAGTAGTCGGGTTATTACTGGTGCAATTAACAGGTAAGCTCTTTTTAGATCCGATCATTGCCATAATTGTCGCCGCAAATATAGTTTGGGCAGGGTTTAGACTTTTAAAAGAGACTGGTTATGGATTGTTAGATACTGCTTTGCCCCTATCTGATCAGAAAATCATTACCGATTTATTAGCACCTTACGATCGCCAAGGGATATTATTTCACGCCATGCGATCGCGCGTAGCAGGTTCGCGCCGCTTTGTTTCTTTCCATATCCTTGTACCTGGAAACTGGACAGTGCAGCGCGGACATGACTTATCTGAAGAAATTGAACTAGCAATTAGTAAGGCTTTACCTAGCACCCACATCATTACCCATTTAGAACCCTTGGAAGATCCCGTATCGTGGGAAGATCAAGGCTTAGACCGTTTCCCAGACCACAGTTAAGAGGACGAATAGGAATTTTGGCAAAGAGACGTTGCAATGCAACGTCTCTACATTGGTTTTGCAATCACGCAAAATCATTTTTGTTGCGCCACAATAAAATTGCGAATTAAAGCAATAACTTCGGGGCGAATTTCGTGACCCATATCAAACTCTTGATACTGCACCTTTGCACCCATAGCAAGCAAGCTATCTCGCGCTTTTTGGGCTGCACTGAGGGGAACTACCGAATCTTGTCTACCATGTACTAACAAAATTGGCGAAATCGCGCTAGTTGTTGACTCTGTAACCGGATGCAAATAACCACTTAACGCTACTAAACCCGCCAATGGTAAATGTAAACCGACATCTAAAGTCATCGCCGCACCTTGGGAAAAGCCACTTAAAATCGTCCGAGATAGGGGAATACTCGTCTCTTTTTCTAGAGATTGCAGCCAATCGTTTAATAATTGTTTGCTTTCAAAGTATCCTTTGTTATTCTGTTGAAAATCGTACCAAGCCTTACCGCCAGCTACTTGAGGATGATTGAAAGGCGCATCTGGCAAAATGAATTGATAATCGGGCAAATTCAAAAAAGGCACGACGGAAGCTAAATCTTTAGCATTAGCACCCCAGCCGTGTAACACCACAATCAACCCCGTAGGTTCTTTACCTGTAGTTGGGGGTACATTAATAACTTGCACGGGCAGAGACTTTCTCCTATTATAAAAATTCTCTTAATCTATTGTAATAATAACCAATTCTTGGCTCTCTGTATTCTTATTAGTAACCAACAGCAAAACCTCTTATATATGGCACGTCTAGCACTTCTCAGCGTATCTGACAAAACCGGACTAATCGAATTTGCCCGGACATTAGTAGAAGAATTTAGCTTTGATATTATCAGCAGTGGCGGAACAGCCAAAGCTTTACTAACTGAAGGAATCCCCGTTACTAAAGTTGCCGATTATACGGGTTCTCCAGAAATATTAGGCGGGAGAGTAAAAACCTTACATCCTCGGATTCATGGCGGTATTTTAGCGCGGCGAGATGTACCTGAAGACCTAGCAGATTTAGAAAATAATCAAATTCGCCCCATAGATTTAGTTGTAGTCAATTTATACCCTTTCGAGCAAACGATCGCACTCCCAAACGTAACTTTACCTGAAGCTATCGAACAAATTGATATTGGCGGCCCAACTTTAATTCGCGCCTCTGCCAAAAACTACGCTCATGTTACTATTCTCAGCAGTCCGACAAGCTACGATTCTTACTTAGAACAGTTGCGTCAAAATCAAGGCGAAGTATCTTTAGAATTTCGGCAACTGTGCGCTCAAAAAGCATTTTTGCATACCGCAGAGTACGATCGCGCCATAGCTGCTTATTTAAGTAAAGATAACTTCACTCTTACAGGACAAACATTACAACCTCTGCGTTACGGTGAAAACCCCCATCAATCCGCCGCTTGGTATCAAACAGGCGATACGCCCACAGGTTGGGCGACAGCAAGTATATTGCAAGGTAAAGAACTTAGTTATAACAACTTAGTTGATTTAGAAGCAGCAGTACGGATAGTAAGCGAATTTACAGATACCCCCGCCGCCGTAATTATCAAACATACCAATCCTTGCGGAGTAGCTTTAGCAGATAGTTTATCAGAAGCTTACAACAAAGCTTTCAATGCCGATTCGGTGTCAGCTTTTGGGGGAATTGTGGCGTTAAATCGTCCTATAGATTCAGCTACAGCTAAAGCGCTAACTCAAACCTTTCTTGAATGTGTAGTTGCGCCCGAAATTGAAGCTGACGCAAAAGAGATTCTTGCCGCCAAGTCTAAAGTTAGAGTTTTACTTTTACCAGATAAAACGAGCATTAAGCAAACAGTAAAAGTAATTGCTGGGGGCTTTTTAGTTCAAGAGGCGGATAATTACATTGCTGATTCTAGCAAATGGCAAGTAGTGAGCGATCGCAAACCAAGCCCTACAGAACTTGCTGAATTACTTTTTGCGTGGAATGTTTGCAAGCACGTCAAATCAAATGCGATCGTAGTTACAGGAAACCTTACCACTAAAGGCTGTGGCGCAGGACAAATGAACCGCGTTGGCTCAGTAAAAATTGCCTTAGAGCAGGCTGGAGAGAGCGCTAAGGGTGGCTTTCTTGCCAGCGATGGTTTTTTTCCCTTCGATGACTCTGTAAGAGCCGCCGCCGCCGCCGGGATCAAGGCGATTGTGCAACCGGGGGGAAGTATGCGCGATGCGGATTCTATCAAAGCAGCCAATGAACTGGGGTTAATAATGGTATTTACGGGGATTCGGCACTTTTTGCATTAAATCCTACTCTAATTTTAGTTAAAGGCGATCGCCTTCTTGCTTTCTAAAACTGCTTTGTTCTACCTGGTTAATTTCTTGCTCCAAAAAGTAGTTAAGTAGAGTTCTCAATAGGACAATTGCTCCTAAGTTCAAAATATCTTGGCGCGTGGGTGCTACGGCGGTGCGGAGAATATCACTAGCAACGGTAAACTCTAACCCCAAAGTAAGCACTCGTCCCAATTTGAGGCGAATTGACTCGGTAGAGTCATAATGCTGCTTAGAACGAGAAAATAACTGGCGCAAATAGCTAGTTATTGCGCGTAAAATAGCCCCCCCAATCACTAAAGCGGCGGCGATTTCGGCTCCTACCGCTAAGTAACTAACTATCACCTTAAGCCCAGATTCTAAGGGGTTGCTGGCTTCGTGAATGCCAGGCGATTCAACATTTAAACTCAAAAGCAGAACCAAACCAAAAATTAAAGCTATTGGCAATAGAACAGTAGATAAAGAATCGCGCATCTTCTCTTGTTTCATTGTTTGCGTACATAAATTAATCAAAGGTACAGCGCGAAACTCGTAACTCTACTTTTGCTTTGCTGTATTTAATCCCAGCCTACACCTCAACTATGCCAATAAAAAATTTTATAGATCCCTACAAATAATTCCTAAGCGCGATCGCATCTTACCTACAGCTAATTGCTAATTTTTAAAGGCTCCTATAAAGTACCTATCAAGGCATTATCACAAAAACAAGTATGGTCAGTTCTTTTAAACAATCTCTTAGCCTTTATGAATTGAGCCTTAGTACCGATCCACCTCCACAATTATTGTCTGTAACTCCTGCTACTTTGTTAGCTTTATTACGAGCAACAATCGATCTACTGATCGAGCATAAAATCCGCGCCCAGCTTCTGATTAAGCTGCCACCGGGCAAGATTTGGTACTCAGAAATTCAACGTTACAACACCACAAATTTAAGTGAAGGTATATATAGTTACTCTGTTTCTCAACCTGCGGCGAGTAATCTCATTACCCCGCTAATATCGGTAAAATTAACGCCCACAAGTAAATTACAGCGCGAGTATTTTTTATTAGTTTTATCGCCACAATTTTGTGGTTTAGCCTTGGCGCACCGTCGCCGCATTCAGCGCCAGGGAACAGTAACTAAAGTTCTTTCCACACCAAAACAAGTCTACAAACCAAAGCCTAATTCTTCTTTAGTAGCAATTTGTGCTTACGAAACCCCAGTCATTGAGCGCGTACTAGCAGGAATTAAGCAAGAAATTGTCTCTGCGTTAACAAAAAACTCGGCTAAAAAAACTCTTTACAGTAGTCCTATTCAACTTACCGAACTATTAAACAATTGGGATTTATTATTTACCGTAGCGCCAAGCCAAGGAACACTAATTAATCAATTAGTTATCAAACAATTGCAACGCACTGATGAAATACTGCGTAAAACAAAAATTAAACGCACCGCAGTGTTACAGCAGCAAAATCAAGAGTTAACCAGTAGCGTAAATCTTTCAGGTGAATTGCTCCGCCGTGCTAGTGAAGAACTCCGCACACCGCTAACTAATATGAAAACAGCGTTAAGTCTGCTGAATTCACCCCACCTCAAACCGCCGCAAAGAATGCGCTACTTGCAAATGCTGCATACTGAGTGCGATCGCCAAAATTCGGTGATAAATGGTCTACTTGAGCTATTACAAATCGATCAAATCCCCAAATATACGCCTTTGCAAGCCGTCCGGATCAGCGAAATTGTGCCGGGAGTTGTAAGCACCTATCAACCCTTAGCACTGGAAAAAGGGATCATGCTGGCTTATACCCTACCAGAACAACTACCGCCTGTACTATGTTTCAAGTCTTGGCTGAAGCAAATAGCAATCAATTTATTACACAATAGTATTAAGTTTACGCCTCGTGGAGGTCAAGTTTGGGTGCGATCGCGCGTGGTAGGCGATCGGGTGATACTAGAAGTACGAGACACAGGAATCGGCATTGCCGAACGCGATATTCCTAGAGTATTTGACCGTTTTTACCGCATTCGCCCTACTGCTGACGATAGTAGCGGTGCAGGCTTGGGTTTAACTATTGTTCAACAACTTTTGCAACGCGCTGGCGGTTCGATTTCGATCAAAAGTAAGCCAGGATCCGGTTCTACTTTTACAGTTCTATTAGCAACGGCTCCCACTCCTCCAGCTAATTAGTTACAACTCTAGCAACTAGGAGGCATCTTTGCATCAGGGCGATGCTCCCGCAAAATGCCGTGTTGATATAGCGGCGGATGACTCAAATCCATCGGTAAAAAAATAGTTAATACTTCCCCTTCGTCGGGGCGTTTTCTGACAATTAGTTTGCCACCAATGGCTTGAAATAAATACTTTGTGGCATTGAGATTGAGACTAATATTGCCTGTCTCTGGCTGAAACATCAGTAATTTACCTAAAGATTTAACGTGAGGAGGTGGTAATTTATCGCCCTCCCCAGCAAGAGATTGATGTAATAGCTGCAATTTTAGTTGATTTCCGGCAGGAATAACTTGGACTTGAATATGACTACCTGCCGTCAAATTGCGCGTAAAATTTTCAATTAAACCCGTGAGGACTTGATCTAATATTGTTGGATCGCTCACTACCGTAGGCAGATGTTGCGGTAAAACCACGTCTATTGTTAAATTGCGTCGATGAGCTTGTTGTTGCCATCGGGGAATGCTTTGTTGTAGTACCTGCGCTAAAGACATGGCTGTGAGTCGAGTTAGAGTGTTGGGGGCAGGTTTTTCTACCATTTCCGCAGCCCTAAAAATCAATTCCATACGATTTACTTGCTCTGTACACTCTCTATCGATAACTTCTAAACGTTTTTTGACTTCTGGAGCTAAATCTTTGCGCTTTAATAGCAACCTAGTCAAAGTACGGATAGTGGTTAAAGGCGTACGCACTTCATGAGCAAAGGCTTGTAATAGTTCTATATCTGAGCGGTGATTGTGAGCAACTAAATGTTCTTCTTGAGGGGGTTTTACGTGGGAGCGAGAGAGTAATAAATGACTGAAATTAGTTACTACCCGGTAATCGGGTGCTACAGGTTCAAACTTTTTGACTAAAGTATCGAACTTGTCAACCAAAAGTGAATTAGTTAATAGTAAACGCGATCGCAATAGTTGCCATACTTTGGCCGCTTCTTCTGGCTCAAAAGAAAACTTAAATGCTTGATTACCGCTACTATCACAGCCTAAAACTAATAGTAAACTAAATTTGGCTGTCAAAATCAAGCAAAACGGCTCCTGCGCCAAAGGATCGTTATGGAGTAAAGGAAGCTGTTGAGGGGTGGCATTTTGACTAGAAATAGTTGCCTTAGCGGGTGGTAGCTGCGGGGAATTATCTGTACTTTGCTCAACAAAAATCCCTGTATGTAACCTAGTAAGTAAGTCGTTACTCCATAGCGGCGCTGAACCTGCAAATACTACTCCTTGGGGGGATAGATGATCGCCTTTACTATCTATACTTTGTAATAGCAAATCCTCGCTAGCAGTTATTGCCGCCCTCCATTCCTGCGCTGCTTGAGCCTGTAATTGTGATGACGACAACCCAGAATTATCGGTACACCAACTTTGTACTTGATCAAATTTCCAATTTAGTATTTCCTTTAGGGTAGGCAACATCCATTTTTGCACGAGCATTTGCCCCTTCAACAGTTATAAATCGCTTAAGTTATACAACCTTACTTACTATGAGCTTATAGATATTTAGGTTTTAGTAACAGTCGTAGAACCGAACCCCTAAGTCGCAATTGCCGTTAAAAACCTCCGATAGCAATAAGTCTAATCAGCTTAACCATTCCAAGCCGGGTGGGAAAGCAAAGCAGAAATTGCCCGTACACCGCGCAGTTGATTGGATAAAGGTAAATGACCTTTGGGAGCGGTAAGATCCCAGGTAAATTCGTTAGGGTAGCGCGTCCAGTTGTTGCCATCTTTCCAACCAATTTCCGTCCAGAGCTTTTCCCAATTTTTACCCACCGATAGCCAGATTTGACGCTGTACGGAAAAACCAAACTTCCCCTCCGAAAAAACTAACCACAAAGTATCGATAGTCTGCAAGTCTAAAAGCGGAAAGTTATCAACTTCTGTAAAATATAGCCATTTTCTTTGCACAGCACTAGCTCCAGCTAACTGACACATTAAACCCAAGGTTAAGCGGTCGGCGGCTTGAAAGTCTTGAGCTATCAGCAATTTTTGCAGTTCGGTATAGTCAATATTGCCTTCAGATTTGAGGGGGACAAGTCCGTTAGGAAAATTAGCTAAGAGAAATTCTCGCGCTTCTAAGGAGTTACTTTGAGCGAGAAGTTGATAAACTTTGCCATCAATCCAGGTTGGTAAATTAGTTTGGCGTTGCTGCAAAAACTCCATTAAAGCTTTTTCGCCATCTTGACCAAAATCCGGTAGTTGGAGAATAGCTTGCTGTTGGACTTTTTCGGAACCAGTAGTCAATTGCAAGCAAAGAGCAGAAAAAACGTCGCTCTGCGGGTGGGAAGCGGTGGGAGAATTAGTCATACTCTTTACTGAGAAACGCAGGTTAGGGGCGATCTTTAATTTAACTATAGTTGTAAATTATATAGACAAATATCTATTTTAACTTATTTGTAAGTTTAACCTTACTGGGTGAACTACAATACCCTCTAAAAAACTTCATACTTCCTCTTAAGATAAAAATCAGCACTACTATATAAAAAGTCTTTCAATTTTGCTATTTCACTATTATTAGAGGTATGGATTTCATAGTAAGGTTTCTTACCCTCCCTAACTCTCGTTCTTATTGAAGTGTTTATATTGTTTAGTATAAACACTTTGTTTAAATCTTTAGCCATGCCAGAACTACCAGTACCTATACAAAAGTACGCACCGCTATATTGTTTTTTAGGTATATATTTTCTTCTACATATAGAACCATCAGCATCAAATATCCCTCTAATAAAGTGAGGTAGATAAGTATCTTCTAACTTAGGTAATTGAGCTACAAAAGATTTTCTTTCTATGATATTCCATTTGTTTAAGGAAAGAACTATTTGTGGATTGTAAATACAAATCTCTAATTTAGATTCAACACATTTTGTTATAGGTTGGGTAGCATCTAAAAGCTCTTTAAATGTTTCTAGTATAATACTATCTTTTTTATGTATTGATATTTTTAATCTATTTTTACTAACACACCCATCTCCCATAATAAATCCTAAAAAATAAGCTTTATTAGGGTTATCTATATACTCAAAATAGCTTTCGTTTAAAGTATGTCTTTTTCTACCTAAACCTAATTTACTAATTCTAGTTCTTACCGCTATTTCTGTTTTATTTAACTTAAATGCTAAATCTTGGTAACTAAATATTTTGTAATTCTTAGTTAAAACGTCTAAATCTTGTTCTGTCCAAGTTGTACAAGTTTTCATGTTAAAACTATATATTTATTAAGTGACGATTTACTAACAGCTTGAGATGTATAAATAACAATATTTCTACCGTTCATTTTATCTTTGTATTTAGGTAACTTTGGTCTACCT
>NZ_PVWN01000017.1 GCF_003003885.1 Chlorogloea sp. CCALA 695
AGATGTGTATAAGAGACAGACCTACAAGCCCAGAACCAATCCCTGGGGAAATTCCAGCAACTATTACAGTGGAAAGATTTGAGGTAGAAGGGAGTACCGTTTTTAGCCCAGAAGAATTTGCTAAAGTTCTTGCCCCTTATACCAAAAAACCAATTTCCTTTGCCGAGCTTTTTCAAGCCCGTTCTGCGGTTACTCAGTTGTATATAGAGCGGGGTTATATTACTTCTGGCGCATTAATTGCGCCACAAACCCTCGGAGGTGGGGTAGTAAAAATTCAAGTAGTGGAAGGTAGTTTAGAAGCTATCAATATTACTGGAAATAAAAAGTTAGATCCAAGTTATATCCGCGATCGCATTGCCATCCGTACAGGCAAACCGCTCAACCAACAACAACTTCTCAGAGCCTTGCAACTACTGCAACTCAATCCCCTTATTCAAAACCTCTCGGCGGAACTTGCCACAGGTTCTCGTCCTGGCACAAATATATTAGAAGTCAATGTAACTGAAGCGCAAACAGCCCATATTCAACTACTTACAGATAATGGGCGATCGCCTAGCGTAGGTAGTTTCCGCCGTCAAGTCCAGGCAAATGAAGCCAACTTATTAGGACTAGGAGACAATCTAAGCGTAGCCTACAGCAATACCGACGGCAGCAATAGTTTGGATACTAGCTACACATTGCCGCTCAATCCCCGCGACGGTACTCTCAGCTTTAGTTACGGAACCTCCGCCAGCGATGTAATTGAGCGTCCTTTTAATGAACTCGATATTAATGCTAGTTCTCGCTACTACGAACTAACTTTGCGTCAACCAGTTATCCAAACGCCTAGCCAAGAATTTGCTCTTGGTTTAACAGCAGCACGTAGAGAAACCGATGCTTTATTTCTTGAAGGGCTGCAAATACCCTTCCCCTCCCCCGGCGCAGACGAGCGAGGACGCACCCGCGTGTCAGCGTTGCAATTTTTTCAAGAGTGGACTGCTCGAAACAGCAACCAAGCGATCGCCGCGCGCTCCCAATTTAGTTTAGGGATTGGCGCTCTAAATTCGACAATCAATGCAACTGAACCAGATAGCCGCTTTTTCTCTTGGCGGGGACAAGCTCAATGGGTGAGGCTTTTGGCTGCTGATACTTTGCTTTTAGTCCGTACTGATGTGCAGTTGGCAGAACGAGCGCTTGTACCTTTGGAACAGTTTGGACTTGGCGGAATCAATAGCGTTAGAGGTTATCGTCAAGATGCTTTACTCACTGATAATGGCGCTTTCACATCAGTTGAATTACGTCTGCCAATCTATCGCCGCCAAAGGCAAAGATTACTCGTGCAACTAGCACCATTTGTCGATTTCGGTACTACGTGGAACAATTCTCGTAGAAATCAGGGCAATACTTCAGAATCTAATACTTTAGCTTCTCTAGGCGTTGGTTTGCGCTGTCAATTGGGCGATTATTTTACTGCTCGATTAGATTGGGGTATTCCTTTGATTGATATTCCTTCAGGAGATAGAACATGGCAAGAAAATGGCTTATATTTCTCGCTGATTTACAACCCATTTTGATCAACTCTTTAGCTCAAAAGGATTTAGCCAAAAAATGGAAAATTACTACCCGTAACTTGCTAAAAGTAAGTCTAGCAGTAGTAATAGTGTGTTTGGCTCCAGAACAATTATTAGCGATCGCGCAATCTACCGCTTCTAGATCAGAACCTCAAATTCAAGCTATAAATAACCCGGAGCTAGTCCAAAAAGGCAGAAAATTATACGAAACAGAACAGTTTTCTGAAGCGATAAAAGTTTGGCAACAAAGCTTACAAGCATACCAAGGGCAAAACGATGTAGCTAATCAGGCTATGGTTTTGAGCAATCTTTCCTTGGCTTATCAGCAACTTGGGCAATGGGAAGCAGCAACAAAGGCGATCGCATCCAGCCTCAAATTATTGCAAGCAACTAACAAGAATCTACCAATCTTAGCCCAAGCGCTCAACACTCAAGGCAGCCTTCAACTGGCTTTAGGGCAACCTCAGCAAGCTTTAACTACTTGGACTCAAGCAACGACGGCTTATACTCAAGCCAAAGATAAAATAGGAATTGCCCGCAGTTTAATCAATCAATCCCAAGCTTTGCAAGCATTAGGGCTTTATCGCCGCGCTTTGACAAGCTTAAACGCTGTTAATCAAAAGCTCCAAAACCAACCAGACTCTCTAGTTAAAATCGCTGGATTACGCAATCTAGGAAATGCTTTACGGGTAGTGGGCGATTTGGAACAGTCGCAGCGAATATTACAGCAAAGCTTACTATTGGCTCAAAAATTAAACTCGATTCCAGATATTGGTGCAACTTTGTTTAGCCTCGGTAATACCGCCAGAGCGCAGCCTAATAGTAAAGCTGCATTGAATTACTACAAGCAATCTACAACAGCATCTTCTGGAACTATTAAAACCCAAGCTCAATTAAATCAGCTTGGTTTATTAGTAGAAACAAATCAATCAATCTCTGCCCAAGCCTTATTGCCGCAAATTAGGACAGAAATCGCTAGTCTACCTTTAAGTAGTAAAGCAATATACGCTCAAATTGATTTTGCCCAGAGTCTACAAGATTTGAGTAAGCGTACAGGACAAGGAACTATATCTTTATCAGAAATTGCTCAGTTGTTGGCTAAAGCTGTAAACCAAGCTCAAAGCTTGGGAGATAAACGAGCGGAAGCTTATGCCCTAAGTAATTTAGGCGAATTATACGAACAAACTGAACAATGGGAAAATGCCCAACAATTGACAGAAAAGTCTTTACTAATTGCTCAAGCAATTAATGCTCCAGAGATAGCCTATCGCTCCTCGTGGCAACTAGGTAGAGTATTTAAAGCTCAAGGAAATATATCTAGTGCGATCGCAGCTTACACAGAATCAGTTAGTTTACTTAAATCCTTACGCAATGATTTAGTTGCCATCAATCCAGATGTGCAGTTCTCTTTTCGTGAAGAAGTAGAACCTGTTTATCGCGGGTTGGTTGATTTGTTATTGAGCAAAAATGACCCAAAAGTTAGTCAAGAAAACTTAATTCAAGCACGAGCGGTAATTGAATCTCTGCAACTAGCACAGTTAGATAACTTTTTTCGGGAAGCTTGCATTGAAGCAAATTCTTTAGTGTTAATTGATCGCCTAGCCGATAGAGAAGATCAAAGCGCGGCAATTATTTACCCAATTATTTTAGGCGATCGCACCGAAGTTATCCTCAAATTACCTAACGCGCCCCTGACTCACTACACCATTGCCAAGTCTCAACCCCAAATAGAAAAAACCTTAGAAACCTTACGTACTAAGCTAACGGAACCTGATACAGTTAAAGAAGTTAAAGCTTTATCACAACAAGTATATAGCTGGTTAATCCAACCTGTAGAGGCGCAAATAGCTGAGAGTAAAGCTAAAACTTTAGTCTTTGTACTAGATGGGGCTTTCCAAAATATTCCGATGGCCGCCTTGTATGATGGCAAACAGTATTTAATTGAAAAATACGCTGTAGCTCTCAGCCCTGGCTTACAGCTATTAGCATCTGAGTCCTTGCCCCAAAAAGGTCTAAAAGCATTAACGGCGGGACTCAGCGCTGCTCCAGCTAACTCTCCTTACCCGCCTTTACCATCGGTCAAAGCAGAATTTAATTTAATCGAGCAAGCTGGGATAAAAACTAATCAACTGCTAGATGGTAAATTTACTAGCAAGTCTCTAGCGGCGGCGATGGAGTCATCAGGCTTTAATATTGTTCACATTGCTACTCATGGACAATTTAGTTCCGAAGCAAAAAATACATTTATTCTAGCCTCCGATGGAGAAATTAATGTTAAGCAACTAGATACTTTACTGCGCGATGCTAATGGGAGGCAGAATCAGCGAAACCGCAATTCACCCAATGGAATCTCCTTATTAGTTTTAAGTGCCTGCGAAACCGCCGTAGGTGACAAGCGTGCTGCTTTAGGCATGGCAGGGGTTGCAATCCGGGCGGGGGCGCGCAGTACCTTAGCGTCTTTATGGCAAATAGATGATGAAGCCACAGCCCTATTTATTGGAGAATTTTATCGAGAGTTAGCTACGAGTAAAATTACTAAAGCCGAAGCTCTCCGCCGCGCTCAGGTAAGGTTTTTAAAAAAATATCCTAATTACAGCCGCCCTAGTTATTGGGGAGCCTATGTTTTAATTGGTAATTGGCTTTAAAAAGTCAAAATTAATCAGGGTTATACTCACTTATTAAAGATTTTCTGTCTTTGGTATCTGTCCCCTTAATTGATTCCGAGGCTAGAGTAGATAAATCTATTGTTTTTAGTATGTTTTGCCAATCTGCTGAAGATGCGGTATCTTCTAAGTTTTGCAAGCGTATTTGCGCTAAAGTTGCTACGGTATCGTACCAAATACCATTTTCTGCATACAAAACTACTTGTTCATGTAACGACGTTGTGTTAGCTAGGCGATCACCAATAGTAGCATTAAGATTAACTCGCTGTACCCAGCCTTCTACAAATACCGGGCTTGCCATATTTTGACTGCAACGAACTTTAAAGTACCAACGGTACATTTTATCGACAGCTAACGGTGCAGACTCAGGAGGTAATTGCAATCTGATAATTCCTGGTTCTTTAGGGAGCGCAATTGGAGAGCGATAAATATCGTTATCTTCCGATTGCAATACAAATTCCCCCGTAGCAGGATAAGTATAGGGAACATAAAATAAAAAAGTTGGATATTTCTTAACTGTTAATCCCCACACATTTGTAGCAACGATCGCATTATTTCCGTTATCGACAGACGTTTTAATACTAGGTACTACCGCCGTTAAAGGTATATTTACATTGTTTAAACAACTTCCACGCCCCGCCGCGCCTCTTTGCCGTCCGCTAGGCGCTCCATTGCTTGGCAATTTGGGTTGAATAAAGGTTATTCTCCCCGGTCGCTTCGGTGCTTGGTTGGGCGATCGCAGGGAGGTAGGAGCAGCAACTTTGTTGACATTAACATTTTGTGCGTTTCCTTGGGTAATATAGCTGGTACTCGCAAGCACCAATACAACTATACCGAGCGATCGCTTGGCAAAGGTACGAAATTGGGTCATGTTTTCCATCGCTAATTTCATTCCAGTGATAGTTTTTTCTTTAAAACAGTAATACTATTTAGATTTATAATTTCGGTAAATTACTATAATTATGCTTGTAAATAATAATGATAAAGCTGGGGGTACTAAAGGAACTAAGCTACCTTGAAGTAAAAGCCCGAAACACGTACTACCCAAAATAAAAAGTGTAACAGATGCCGCTAATCCTAAATATAATATTTGCTTAAAGTACCAAGCCAACAGACCACCGACTATTGACCAAAAAGCAACCCAAAGATTTTCTAGCCATAAGTTCCACACCGATAACACAGGTCTTTGATCCAAAACAGCACTTAAAATATGACTAACCATTTGTGCTTGGATGAACACTCCTGGTGACTGTTTTTCAAAGCGCCGTTGGTTACTACTATAAGGTGTAAACCAGTAATCATTAACACTGGTTGGCGCAGTAACTCCAATAAGAACGATTCGGTCTTGCAATTGTTTTTTTGTCGCTGGGGTGAGGCGATTTTTTAAAATATCATCGAGACTAACTTGGAAAGTAATATCGGTAACTGCACGGTAAGGGCGGTAATTGAGTAGCACTTGATAACCTCTCAAGTCAGCATTTTTATAAGCCCCGCTATTATTAGCATTTAGACGACTAAAAACCACTTCACCAAATTGTAAGTTACCTTGAGGCGTAACTTTTGGGACAATACCCTCGGTAGCCAAGTAATACAGCGCTAACTGAAGACTAAAAGCATATTCGGTAGTACAAGGAGAAGTAGAGGGGGGCGTTAGATGTAGTAGCTGACGGCGAACAGTGGTATCTTCGTCAGACATAATGTCACTAAAACCAATAAATTCTGGTGATAATTCTGGTGGTGGCGCAATCCCTGGGTTATTTGTACTTGGATCGCTAATTTTACACAGACCAATAAAATTATCGCTCTTTTGCAGGTATTTAGTTAAGTTTGGATAGGCTACACCGACGGGAACATCACGATAAATATCTAAACCGATCGCTCTTGGTTGGTATTGTTCTAATACCATTAATAATTGCTCTAAAGTGCGATCGCTTAAACTTCCTTGTCTTGGGAATTGGGCTTGAATATCAGCTTCAGTAATTGTGACAACTAGCAGGCGAGGATCTGCTCCTTCAAGGGGTCGCAAGCGTTGTAAGCTATCACTAGCGGCTAATTCCCACGTTTCCAACGCTCCTTGCTGACGCACACCTACAACTACGCTAGTAACTACAATGCTAGTCAGGAGCATTCGTAAACCAGTACGCCAAATTTGACGAATAGAGCTTTGGCGCTGTTGAGTACGAGTTGTTTGATTAATTGTCGTCGTAATTTGCTTCGTAGCTAGAGGTAGCCTTGTCTCGTCGTAGATATTGCCTTTAACTAAGCACTCTAAAATACTTTGCGCGTTTTGTGGTCGATTTTGGGGAAGGGGAGCTAGTAATTCGTCAATTAAATATACCAACCACTCGGAAATTTGGGACGCTTGGTTTCGCCAGATTAACTGATTAGTTTGCGGATTTTTGGGTAATTCGGCTGGATAAATCCCTGTAAGTAAATGTATAAAGGTGCGTCCCAAAGCAAAAAAGTCTGATTCTTTAACTGCTTGACCTTCCATTTGTTCTAGGGGCGTGTATCCGGGAGAATAAACTTGAGTAATATCGCTTTGACCTAGTTTATGAACGTAAGTATGAGTAATTTCTCTAACTGTGCCAAAGTCAATTAGTACCAGTTGCCCATCTGGACGCAGCATAATATTAGAAGGCTTGATGTCTCGATGCAAAAGTTGGGCTTGATGCACCTCGCTTAAAATACTTGTAATTTGTTTGAGCCAATTAATCGCCCTTGCTTCAGAGATTGGTTCATTTTCTTCTAGCCACTGCTTGAGATTTTGTCCCTCAATTTTCTCCATGACCAAGCAATGCAGTTTTTTTGATTCATTGTTTGGTAAAAAAGTAAAGTATTCATATACTTTAGGAACACCCAAATTTTGCAGTTTTTGCAATACTTTTGCTTCTTGCTGCAATAGTTCGATTAATTTAGAGCGATCGCTATTTAAGACTTTTAGCACTTTTCGCGTGCTGCGATCGTCTACTTCAAAGATTTCTGTTGTATGTACTCCCGATAATTCCCGTAACGGTTTTACAAGCAGGTAACGTCCGTTAATCAGCAAAGAAGTACCACAAAACGAACACTTTTCTAAATTGTCGGGATTTTGGCGGATTTGACACCTGGGGTTGATGCAGTGACTCATTGAACAACTCCAAGCTTGGCTTGCTATTCCGGTAAACGGTATTGAGCAACTATTTTTTTAGCAAATTCTGGCACATGAGCGTTTAATTTGTCTGGGTACTGGCGCTTGACGTAAAGGTAGTTGCGGGTAAAGTGAGAATCAATAGAAAATCTGGCGTATTCTAAACCTTTTGGCCCAATTTTTTCTATTACTATACCCATCATTTTTGCTGCCCACATTGGCAGTGTAACCCCTTTGTCGTAAGCCGGAATACTTTGTTGTACGGCAGAAGTGCGATCGCCAGAAGACATCACTGCTTGAACTTGCAACTGATCTTGCACCAAATCTAGCATTTCTTGCCCGGTATCGTTTCGGACTACAATCCATTGCCAGCCAAAGGGTGCGCCCATATAGCCTACTACCAAATCTGCCAGAGAATTGACATAATCAAAACAACTCATGCAAGAAGGGGCAAATACATCCTTAAGTTGGTTTGTTTTGAGTCCGAAAAAGGGTACAGTCTCTGTCGAGCCGTCTTCATGCTTAAAGTGAACTTTATAGTCTTGCATAAATTCGTAAGACACGACAGTTTCCGGAGACTTGCTAGTAGTATTTAAAAACTTTTGCAATCCAGCGCGAGTAACGTTGTCTACACAAGGTGTACCCAGTACATAGAGCTTTTCTAAACCCAGTTGCTTTTCCACGGCTCTTAATGCCTGAATTTGGCAACCTACGCCAATTACAAGTAGCCGCTTCATCCCAGATTGCTCAATTTGTTCTAATACTGAAAGATTCGGCGAAAGTGTAGGTTTATTTACCCTAGCTTTCAAAATATCTTCAGGAGTCCGGGCAATGATTGGCATTGGTTGAAAGCGATCTTCTTTGGTATTTTGGACGCAGACAACCCCCTCAACTAAGCCTTTAGTCAGCATTTCAATCGCAATACTACTAACAATTCCCGTCCATTGCGCTCCCTCAATTGGCTCGGTTTTCCGCGCCGCCATCATCCCCTGATTAACACCAAAATACAGTTCGTCAGCATCATCTAAATTGCGGCTGCGAGTATGGGTTTGGGTTTCTAGCTCGGCTATCTGTTGATTAATAAAAGCGCAAGCATCCTTGACATAATGAACGTAATATGTATCACATAGTCCGCATTCGCTACAAAGTTCTTTAGCTGGGCGGCGACTAGAAGATTTTAAAGCTTTTGCTTTCTTGTGGGGGGCTGAATCAGGAGAAACTAAAGTCATTAACGTTACTTTGACGCAAAACTGTTTTTACCTAACGATACCTTAGAGTTCGTGCTAGGTGTGTTGAGACAAGTTAAATTTACTTAATAAGTAAGCTATTGATAATTGAAGCAAGCTGAATCTTAAAAGTATAATTTTCAATATTTTTAGTTTCCAGCATAAGATTTCATTCTCTTTCATTGCTAATTAGAGAGGGTTATTTCTTAACAACATCTTTTTTTCACGTCAGTGGAAATACGTACTAAAAAAGCAATAAGAGGTGTTAGTTTTGTATTGGTAAGTAAAGCTATGGAATAAGGCTAAAAAACAATGGCTCGAAATCGCAAGGAAGATAAGTTTGTAGAAGCTGCTGGCTTTGCAGTTGGTGGCGCAGCAGCAGGTGCGGGAGTTGCTGCAACAGTTGGGGGTATGGGTTTAGCCGTAGGAGGAACTGCGATCGCTATTGGATCGGCTCCGGTTGTAGCGGCTGGTACATTGGTTGGACTTGCTGCTTATGGTTTGAAAAAACTTTTTGATTAAAAGAATTTGTATATTTAGGAGAAAACAAAATGCAAGATGATGTTAAGGCGCTGGCTACGATTGTAAGTGCGGCTGTAGCTAATATTGGTTTAGGTTCAATAGTGGTAGCTGAAGTTGCTGCTCCAGCAGCCGGGATTTTA
Organism: Chlorogloea sp. CCALA 695; assembly: GCF_003003885.1. GTDB lineage: Bacteria > Cyanobacteriota > Cyanobacteriia > Cyanobacteriales > Chroococcidiopsidaceae > Aliterella. The sequence goes on from NZ_PVWN01000017.1 coordinate 9,232, forward strand.
GGAGTTTTAGGGTTTACTACAACGACAGTCGTTGCACTTCCTGTCGCGGGAATTGTAGGGGTGGCTGGATTAATTGGTTACGGTGTGTACAAAGGTGTAGAACTAGCTCAAGGAGAAAAATAGTTATAAAAACTAGCCTAATATTGCTGGGGAACTTTGTAAAATCTAATAAAAAGCTTATCTATCCAGCAATCCCTCTCTAGTAATCTCAGCCATACTTATCTTTTTGGCTTAAATTAGTTAAGTTTAATAATTGCCCTCAACCTAATTAACTTTGTATTATCAACTTATTTAGTCTGTTACTCAGGGAATGTATGGTAAGCATAAAAAACAAACTCACTTTACAAAAATTTCTTGATTTGCCTACAGGAGATATAAACTATGAGTTTGTCAATGGTTACGCAATACCTAAAGTGTCCCCTAAATACTTTCATTCGACTTTGCAATCAGCATTATTACTACTTATACATACTTGGTGTAAAGGAAAAGGAAGGGTTGTTTCTGAGTGGGCAATTGTTTTAAAACGCCAAGGTGAAGATTGGATTCCTGTACCAGATTTAACTTATATTTCTTATCAACGTTTACCTAAAAGTTGGAAGCGTAACGAGGCGTGTCCCATTGCGCCAGAATTAGTAATTGAAATTATCTCCCCTGGTCAAACTTCTAGACAATTTGCAGATAAAACTACGGATTACTTTAAAGCTGGTGTATCAAGGGTGTGGGTTGTAGATCCTGAAGCTCTAAGTATCGAAGTATTTTCTATTAATAGTACAAGTCAAATATATATAGATACTATGCCTATTATCGACACTTTTTTACCTAGTTTAGAATTAACAGTAAAAGAGGTTTTTGAGGAAGCAGGATTAATATAAGCTTGAATTAATTACTAAAGCTCTTTAAAAACAGAACCTAAGTTTAGTACAAAGCCTGGTAAAATATCTTCCCCGAATAAAGTTGCAGGATTTTGGATTATTTCTACTTGCTTTCCTGAACGGTAGATTTCTACTTTCTGAGTTTTGGGATCGATTAACCAGCCTAGCTTTGCACCATTATCTATATACTCAAGCATCTTTAACTTTAGAGTTTTAATTGAGTCAGTTTCTGAGCGCAGTTCAATCACAAAATCGGGACATAAGGGCGGAAATTTACGCTTTTGTTCGGCATTTAGACTATTCCAGCGATCGCATTTTATCCAACTTGCATCAGGCGCTCTTTCTGCACCATTGGGTAATTTAAAACCTGTAGAAGAATCAAAAGCAAGTCCTAAATTGTTTTGACTACTCCAAGCTTCTAATTGAAAAGCTAATTTAATATTACGATGTCCTGTTTCTCCTCCTGCGGGGGGCATAATAATTATTTCTCCAGTAGCAGTGCGTTCTAATCTTAAGTCACGATTTGCTAAACATAGTTCGTAAAATTGATCATCAGTTAATTCTACAACTGGGTGTAAATTCAAAGTTACAGTCATATCTTCTCACCTTAATAAATTAAGACTCAATTTCTGCTAATTCTAGCCAGCGTTCTGTCGCCGCATCAATTGTTTTAGTTATATTTTCTACTTTTTCGTAGAGTTCTCGTACTTTAGTAGCCGCACCAGGAGAAACTGCATACAAAGCTTTTTCTACTTCGGTTTTTTCTACTTCTAATTGAGAAATCTTGCTTTCTAACATTTCATATTCGCGCTTCTCTTTTGAAGATAGTTTACGCGATTTGTTATCATTGACTGGCTGCTTATAAGTTCTCTCAACCGGAGCTTTTTCCTTAACAACCGTTGGGGTAACGGCTTCTTCCTCAGCTTTTTTGGAATCTAGATAAACTGAGTAGTTACCGGGATATTGGCGAATATTTCCACCGTCTTCTAAAGCAAAGATTGTATCTACAGTACGATCTAAAAAGTAACGATCGTGAGAAACTGCGATCGCACATCCGCTAAAATCTTCTAAGTATTCTTCTAAAACTGCTAGTGTCTGTACATCTAAGTCATTTGTCGGTTCATCTAAAATTAGTACATTTGGCGCACCCATTAGCACCCTTAACAAAAATAAACGCCGCTTTTCTCCACCAGAAAGCATCTTAATCGGTGAGTATTGCTGATTTCCGGGAAACAAAAACCTTTCTAGCATTTGCGAAGCGCTGATTTGCGTACCATCAGCAATTTTAATAAATTCCCCTTCTTCTTTGATATAGTCAATTACGCGCTGATTTTCGTCTAAAGCTGCTAATAATTCCTCAGAATGCTGATCGAAATAGCCAATATGAATAGTAGTACCAATTTCCACTTCTCCAGAATCCGGCTTAATTCTTCCAGTAATTATATCCATCAAAGTTGATTTACCCGCACCGTTACCGCCAATAATCCCAATCCGATCTTCGGGGCTAAATTCGTAGGTAAAATCTTTAATTAAAATCCGCTCTCCATAGCTTTTAGTAACCTTATTTAGGTCAATTACTTTTTTGCCAATTCTGCGAGTAACCGTAGAAATATCTACCTTTCCTTGAACTTCTTTAAACTCTGTTGCTTGCAATTGCCGAGCGCGATCTATCCGGGCTTTTTGTTTTGTACTCCGAGCTTTTGGCCCTTTTTTCAACCATTCCAACTCACGGCGCAGTAAGCCTTGATGTTTGCGTTGAGTGCTTACCGCCGAATCTTCTGCTAAAGCTTTCTTTTCTAGGTAATAAGAATAATTACCGCTATAACTATAAATATCACCGCGATCAATTTCAATAATGCGATTAGTAACGCGATCAAGAAAATAGCGATCGTGAGTAATTAATAATATCGCTCCCCGATAGCGGTTCAAATAACTTTGTAACCATTCTACAGACAAAGCATCTAAATGGTTGGTTGGCTCATCCATTAACAATACATCAGGTTCAGAAAGTAAGGCGGCGGCTAAAGCAATTCGCTTGCGATATCCCCCTGATAAAGTACCAATTTTTGCTTCAAAATCTGATATTCCTAACTTAGTAAGAATAATTTTGGCTTTAGTTTCAACTTCCCAAGCGTCGCTAGTTTCCATCTTCTGCATTACTGTAGATAAACGCGACATCAATTGATCGGTATCGTCAGGATAATGAGCCAATTTATCAGAGATTTCTTCGTACTCGCGCACTAAAGCCATTTGTTCGCCACTATCAGCAAATACTTGTTCTAAAACAGTATTGTTTTCATCTAAATCTGGTTGCTGAGATAAGTAAACAATTCTGACACCAGAATTAACTAAAATTTGTCCGCTATCGATAGATTCCAATCCAGCGATCGCCTTTAATAGGGTAGACTTCCCCGAACCATTCGTACCAATCAATCCTACCTTGTCTGTACTATCGATACTAAAACTTGCTTCTTTAAGGATTTCTTTGATCCCAAAGTCTTTTTTAACAGCTTGCAGGGTAAAAATACTCATAAAATATCATGCTCGCGCCTGTATAGCGCAAAAAAAAGTTGGCGGGAGACTTGCAAAATTAGATTAAACTTCGCGCATTCTCTACATTTTAAGCTATCAGTGAAAAGAGATGAGTTCGCCCCTTATTAACAAAATTAGGAGAATGAAATTATGGATGTAAAAGCTGCTGTAGCTTTCGCACCCCAAAAGCCGTTAGAGGTTACCACCGTTCAATTAGCGCCACCCCAAGCCGGAGAAGTGTTAATTGAGATTAAAGCTACAGGAATATGTCATACCGATGCTTATACACTCTCTGGTAAAGATCCAGAAGGGCTGTTTCCGGCGATTTTGGGGCATGAGGGGGCGGGTGTAGTAGTCGAAGTAGGAAGGGGGGTGACAAGCCTTAAAGAAGGCGATCGCGTCATTCCTTTATACACCCCAGAATGTCGTCAATGCGAATACTGCCTTAGTCGCAAAACTAATCTCTGTCAAGCAATCCGTTCAACCCAAGGGCGCGGTTTAATGCCTGATGGAACAAGTAGATTTTCCATTGACGGGCAAATGTTGCATCACTATATGGGAACTTCTACCTTTGCAAATTACACCGTATTACCGGAAATTGCTGTAGCCAAAATCCGCGACGACGCGCCCTTTGACAAAGTTTGCTATATAGGTTGTGGCGTAACAACAGGTATTGGTGCAGTCATTCATACCGCCAAAGTTGAACCAGGGGCGAATGTAGTAGTTTTTGGGTTGGGTGGAATTGGTTTAAATGTCATCCAAGGGGCGCGAATGGTAGGCGCAAATATGATTATCGGCGTTGATATAAACCCTAGCAAGCAAGAATTAGCCAAAAAATTCGGGATGACTCATTTTGTCAATCCCAAAGAAGTCGAAGGCGATTTAGTGCCTTATTTAGTAGATTTAACAAAAGGCGGCGCTGACTACAGTTTTGAATGTATTGGTAACGTCAATCTTATGCGTCAAGCCTTAGAATGCTGCCATAAAGGTTGGGGTGTAAGTGTAATTATTGGAGTAGCGGAAGCGGGTGCAGAAATTGCTACTCGTCCTTTTCAGCTAGTAACGGGGAGAGTTTGGAAAGGTTCGGCTTTTGGTGGTGCTAGAGGACGCACTGATGTACCACAAATTGTTGATTGGTATATGGAAGGCAAGATAAACATTGACGATTTGATTACTCATACAATGCCTTTAGAAAAGATAAATGATGCTTTCGATTTAATGCACAAAGGCGAGTCTATCCGCAGTGTAGTAACGTTTTAGTACCTAAAAACTCCTTATCTGTTTAGAACTAGCTGTTTTTCTTCTGATACTACTGTAAAATCTTTACCCATCCAGACTAAGGAAGCTTGAGTAACTACCCCGCCTTGCAAATAAACTAAAGAGAAGTTGCGTAACTTGTCCCCTTGAGGCGTTTGGACAATTCGGGGGACACGCGCCGCATTTAGGTACATCGTTCCTTCAGAACTAATTACAAAAGTTTTTCTTAAATGCTGCTTTGTATACCTAAGATCATGGTGCATATGACCGAAGGTAACTAAAGGAATAGTTTTACCTAATTTACGAGTTAATGCGATCGCTTCTGTCAAATCGGGATCGCCATAATCGCCGCCCAAGGGTTGCCAATCTTTCCCGCAAGGATCGTCGGCGTTACTTCCTAAACCTACTGGGCCATTATGACCGAGAAATATTACCGTATCATAAGCTGAGGTTTCGGCGGCAGCTACTATTTTTGCTGTAGACTCTGCAAAACTTGTGACTCCAAATCTCTCTTTGTAAAATTCGGCATTTTTCCAAACATCTCCACCCCAACTAAACGGACGACTACCAACTACAGTAAGTTGTAGTTCAGGAAAATCAAGCTTGCTGTAGCCAACATGAGTTTCTTTTAATAAATCTATCTGGTCTTGAACCCAATCTTCTTTTTGGCGATCGTAGGGGCATTTTTGCTTACCCCAATCCGAGGCGCTGTACCATGCGTCATGATTGCCAAATACTGCGGCTTTAGGCAACTTTACCACCGCAATTTCTCGTACTACCTGTACTGATTCATTGCCAAAATCTCCCACAAATAAGACTAAATCTACACCCAAATGCTGAAGGGCGATTTCGTCGGCGGCTTCCCAGCGATCGTGTACGTCTCCAACGATCGCAATTTTAATCAATTTACTAGAGATATTATCCTCTTGTTCCTGCACACTCTGGCTGGTCATCCGTTTTTCCTTACCTGTCTTTTCCTAAGATAAGAAACCTCAGTCTATTTTGACAGAAAAAAGCACCCCTGCTAGTTTTGGTAAAAACTACTATAATTATTAGTACCGATTAAGCTATGTTAAAACCTGTGTTTGCAACTACACTTGCTCAAAAAAATCCTTATAACGAATTACCAGTAGATTTATTTGCAGCAATTTCTGAACTTAAACAAAACCTGAATGCTGTAATTTTGGCGCATTATTATCAAGAACCAGATATTCAAGATGTAGCCGACTATATCGGCGATTCTCTAGGACTTTCAAGACAAGCCGCAAGTACAAACGCGGATGTGATTGTCTTTGCTGGCGTTCATTTCATGGCAGAAACAGCAAAAATTCTCAACCCAAATAAATTAGTATTATTACCAGATTTAGCCGCCGGGTGTTCGTTAGCTGATAGTTGTCCACCTCAAGAGTTTGCCGCCTTTAAAGCCGCTCACCCAGAACATTTAGTTATTTCTTACATCAACTGTACCGCCGAAATTAAGGCGATGAGCGATATTATTTGTACAAGTTCTAACGCTGTGCAGATTGTCCGCCAAATTCCCGAAACTCAGCCGATTATTTTTGCACCCGATCGCAATTTGGGGCGTTATGTGATGGAACAAACCGGGCGAGACTTGCTACTGTGGCAAGGTAGCTGCATTGTTCACGAAACTTTTTCTGAGAGAAAACTTGTTGAACTAAAAATTGCTCATCCTAACGCGGAAATAATTGCCCATCCCGAATGCGAGTCGGTGATACTGCGCCACGCCCATTACATTGGTTCGACTACAGCCTTACTCAACTACTGCACAAAATCCTCAGCAAATGCCTTTATAGTCGCCACCGAGCCGGGGATTATTCATCAAATGCAAAAAGACGCTCCTAGCAAGCATTTCATTCCTGCACCCCCGATAAATAACTGTGCTTGCAATGAGTGTCCGTATATGCGGTTAAATACGCTCGAAAAGCTTTATTTAGCAATGAAAAACCGCACCCCAGAAATAACAATGTCGGAAGAAATTAGGTTAGCGGCGCTTAAACCCATGCAACGAATGCTAGAAATGAGCAAGTAGATTAAAAGAAACATAGAATCTATTTTATTTGCCTCAAATTGTCTGTGTTAAGGGAAATGCGTTTAGCTGCGCTCAAACCTATGCAACGAATGCTAGAAATGAGCAAATTAAAACATAGAATCTATTTTATTTACCTCAAATTGTATATAATTGTAGATTGTGTCCTTATTGCAGTCTGTATATGCCTAAACTAAAAACCCGCAAAGCAGCATCAAAGCGCTTTCGCGCTACTGGTACTGGTAAAATTGTCCGCCGTAAAGCTGGCAAAAACCACTTGCTACAACACAAATCATCAGACAAAAAGCGTCGATTCTCCCAAATGGCAGTAGTAGACGAGCGCGACGCGCCAAACGTCCGCTTGATGTTGCCCTATTTGTAAATTACTAAGGATAAATAAACTATGACACGGGTAAAACGCGGTAATGTAGCCCGCAAACGCCGCAAGAAAATTCTTAAACTAGCTAAAGGATTTCGCGGTTCTCACTCCACGCTGTTTAGAACAGCAAATCAACAGGTAATGAAAGCCTTGCGGAGTGCTTACCGCGATCGCAAAAAACGCAAGCGTGATTTCCGCCGTTTGTGGATTGTTCGCATTAATGCCGCCGCAAGACTACACGGTGTTAGCTATAGCCAACTAATGGGCAACCTGAAAAAAGCTAATGTTGGCATCAATCGTAAAATGCTGGCACAGATGGCAATATTAGATCCTACAGGTTTTAGCAAAGTTGCCGAAATGGCAAGCCAAGTTAAATAATGCAGCTAAAAGGCAAGAGGATAATTATATTCTTTATTGCTTTTTGCTGCGGTTTTTTGAGTTTTTGCGGTGCAGGTAGCGCCGCCGAACTTAAAGAAATTCAACGCCGGGGTTATCTAACGGTAGCTGTAAAAGACAATTTGCGTCCTTTAGGCTTTCGAGATAGTCAGGGGAATTTGCAAGGCTTAGAAATTGATTTAGCTAGGCGTTTGGCGCAAGACTTATTAGGCAAGCCGGATGCTGTAAAGTTGCAACCCGTCGAAAATAGTTTGCGCCTAGCAGCAGTATTAGAAGATAAGGTAGATATTGCGATCGCAGATTTTACCGCTACAGAATCTCGCGCCCGATTGGTTAGCTTTAGTTTGCCTTACTATTTTGACGGTACGGCTTTAATTACCAAAGATGCCACGATTCAAAAATTAGGCGATGTTGTGAGGAGCAAAATTGCAGTTATAAATGGTTCTAGCACCATTGCCAGCGTGCGTTACTTACTACCACAGGCGCAGTTGGTAGGAGTCGATAGTTATCAAGCTGGGCAATTACTTTTAGAAGCTAATGGGGCAATAGCTTTTGCAGGAGATGCCAGCGTCTTGACGGGCTGGAAGCAGCAAAACGAGCAATATAGACTTTTACCTAGTTTAATTGGTGCTGAACCCCTCGCTGTAGTCATGCCAAAAGGTTTGCAGTACGATGAGATGCGTAGACAAATTAATTATGCGGTTTCTCGTTATGTATTCGATGGTTGGCTAGAAGCAAGAGTTAGTTATTGGGGTTTGCCTAATTCCATTTCTAGATTAAGAGGTGGCAAAATGGAACAAGATGTAAGCTAAAGCTATATTTTTAAAATGGATAATTTACCAGTTGCATATCTTTCAATTTTACTAATTGTGCTATTTGGTAGTGGTGTATTTGTTTTTCGCCAGGTGTTAAAAACCCGCAAAACTGAAAATGCTTTAGGTAGACTGCAAAAAAAACTCAGTAAAGATAAGGGAACTGTTCAAGAGTATTACGAGTTGGGCAGTATATATCTAGAGAAGAAATTGTACTCCCAGGCGATCGGATTATTTCAAAAAGCAATCAAAGCCGCCGAACAAGAAACCGAGGAAAATATCTCCCCTATTTATAACGGTTTAGGCTATGCTGCTTTTTCTCAAGAACAGTATGACTTAGCAATTCGTCATTACAAGGACGCTTTAAAGCAAAACCCTAATTATGTTTTTGCTCTCAATAATTTAGGTCATGCTTACGAAAAGAAAAATTTAATTACTCCAGCTTTGGAAACTTACGAGCAAGTATTAAAATCTGAGCCAAACAATACTACCGCCAAGCGCCGCGCTGAATCTATCCGCAAACGGCTAGTTGTTTCTTAAGTTGCTGGATTCAGCGTAAAATCCTTTTGTAGAGACGTTGCATTGCAACGTCTCTACCTAAATAACTTATTTCTCTAAAAAGCCTTGAATTTGTTTAATAGCTGCGGGAGCAATATTAAAAATTGCCCAACTCGCGGCGGCAATTAGTGGTAGTAAAACTATAGCTATGCGATAATCGATGTCCATCTTATTGTCATCCTCTCTTATTCAGAGATTAAAGTTTTTTAGAGTAGTTCTCATTTTTTATTTTTAGCTGAAACAGGCAAATAAGCTAGACCTTTTGCCTATAAATGTTTTTAATTAATCTTTCGTCACCTCAAATCCCATATCTGTACCTTTGCCAGCGTGAACTAAAGCTAACTTTTTGTAACGCTCGGCGTGTTCTATAAGTTCGGCGACGGCGGCAGGAGAGTTTTCTTTAATCCGCTTTCCCGGTACGCCTACAACTAACGAAAAAGGCGGTACATCCCTGTTTACAACCGATCCCGCGCCAATAATACTACCTGTACCTACCCGCACCCCATCCAAAATTATCGCCCCAATTCCGATTAAACTACCTCGTTCAATGTAAGCGCCATGAATTACCGCCCGATGTCCAACAGTGACGAAATCCTCTAAAACCGTTGGTCTACCAGGATCTCCATGCAAAACTGCCCCATCTTGAATGTTGGTACATTCACCGATTCCGATGCGCTCTATATCGCCGCGAATTACCGCACCGTACCAAATACTAGCTCCTGTAGCTACTTTGACTCGACCAATAACTACAGCATTAGCCGCCACAAAAACAGCTTGAGAGAGGTCAGGAGTGGGGAAGTAAGACATAATAGACAACAGAAACAAATAGATTTCCGGGAAAATAGTTGTAAATGCTCAAACTGATGCAGCGCTTTAAGCACGATATCATAGTGCTAACCTATTAGTAGGTAAAGGGGTGCAGAGGCAGCAACGACACAAAACCAGTGATGCTAGTGAAGACATAAATATGCCGATAAGCACTTCATGATCAACTCAAGCTTACAATATCCAATTTTTGGTCCAGAGATTCAGTGTCCCCATTGTCGCCAAACTGTCCCGGCGCTGACACTTACAGATACTTATCTATGCACTCGTCATGGCGCTTTTGAAGCTGACCCCAAAACGGGAGAATTAGTACATCTCCAATCTGGTCGTCATTGGAAACAATGGGGCGATGAATGGTATAGGCAACATACCCACGCTGACGGGATTAGATTTGAAATTCACGAAGCTTTGGATAGACTTTATACTCAAGGCTTCCGTGCTACAAGAGTAATTATTGCTGAGCGTTATCAAGAACTAATTAGCGGCTATTTAGAACGTAGCACTCCTTGGCGCGGACAATCGGAATCTCCCAAGCTTTACGGCTTACCTGTCGATTTCAGTCCTAATTCTCAAGAAGATTCACGCTGGGAAGTAATCAATTTTGACCTTGAAAAAGAGCCAGGGGTTCCGGTACGTTATCCTTATTTTCGCTTGTTTGAATAATGCACCATGTTTCAATTCGTACAGGTAATATTCATAAAGCGATCGCCTTTTACGAACTTTTGGGCTTTAATGTATGCGATCGCTTTACTACAGGCTACACCTTAGCTTGCTGGATGGAAGGCTTACAAGGACGCATTGAACTAATCCAAATTCCTCAACCTCACCCCGCTCCTGATGCTTTTAACGATGAGCATTATGTTGGTTATTATCATTTGTCTTTCGACTTAACTGAGGCTGTCCCAGATTTAACTGATTGGTTGGCGGATTTAAAGCAACGTTTTGACAAGGCACACCAAGAGCAGCCAGAGCAATATCAACTATTAAAGATATTGTTACAGCCAGAACAACAGCAAATTGGAGATCGCATTTATGAAGTTGCCTTTATTGCCGATATTGATAATTTGCCCTTAGAGTTCCTTAGAGTTTTAGCTAATTAGTGCAGGGAAGGCAGGTGACGTTTTTTACGGAATTTAATCCTTGTCCCCAAAAGTACGCAGCCAAACACGGCAGTTGAAAGTAAAACAACACTAGCTCCAGACGCAATATCAAAGTGGTAGCTTAGATATATTCCGAAAAAAGATATCACTGCGCCAATTACTCCAGAAATTATCATCATGTGTCCAAAGCGATCGCTTAATAATCTGGCAATAGAGGCGGGAATAACTACGGCGGAAATAATTAGCGTCACACCCAAGACATTAAGAGTTGCCACTAGTAGAGTAGCCAACATCAAAGCAAACAGTGTATCCATCGCCAATATAGGTACACCATGAACTTTAGCTACATCGCGGTCAAAACACCAAAATAGTAAAGGTCGATAAAAGATTACAACTAGGCTTAATAAGACAATAGTGACTCCAGTCACAACCCATAAATCTTCTGGAGTAACACCTAAGACATTGCCAAACAAAGCAGCTTCAAAGTTTTGGCTAAACTTGCGATAAGTACTGATAACTGCCACTCCCAGAGCAAAGCTAGCAGTAGTTACAATCCCAATTGCTGCATCTGAATATACTTTGCGCCCAGTTAAGTGTTGAATGATAAGAGCCGCAGCAAAGCCCCAAATTCCCGAACCAATATAAAAATTGAGATTCAATACATAGCTTAAAACCGCTCCACCTAAAATGGCGTGAGACAAACCATGAGCGATATAACTCATCCGCCGGGTGGTGATATAAACTCCCATCACGCCACACAATAAACCTGCCATTACCCCCACAATTACAGCGCGACTAAAAAATTCGTAGCGAAAAGGTGCAATCAGAAAATCCATAGTAAGTAGTCTTTAAGTTCTGCTCTGAAAATATGTCTTTAACTCAAAACTACAGTATGCGCTCTTGACGTAAAATCTGAGGTAAATTATTTTGCATTTGGTGGCGTAAAGAAGTACCGCCACTAGCAATTAAAATCCGGTCTTCATGGTGAAAAACTACCATTTCTGCGCCAAATGTCTGCTCAAGAATTGCTGGAGTAAAAACTTGCTCTGGTTGACCTTGAGCAATTAAGCCGTGATTGAAACATACCACCCAAGGTAAATGGGTAGCTACAGAATTTAGATCATGAGTAGAAAGTAAAATTGTTAAGCCTTGTTGATTGAGGTCGGCGAGTAAATGCAACAGTTCGTGCTGGACGTGCAAATCTGAACTGCTAGTAGGTTCATCTAACAAAACAATGTCTGGCTTACCAACAAGAGCGCGCGCTAAAAATACCCGTTGTTGTTGACCGCCAGACAAATCGCCGATTGGTTTGTGGGCAATATGCTCGATCCCAACTCGGTGGAGGAATTCTCGCGCTGCTAGGCGATCGCGTTTTTGAGGAAAAGATAATATTTTATGTTTTTGGTAGCACCCCATCATCACTACTTCTTCGGCGGTGACAGGAAAGCTCCAATCTACTGTTTCTACTTGTGGGACGTAGCCAACCTTTGGCGGCGAGGTTCCAGGTTTTAGGCGCTTACCTCGAAAACGAACTTCTCCAGCCCAAGGCTGAATCAATCCTAAAATTGCCTTGATAAGCGTGCTTTTTCCACAACCAGAAGGCCCTACTAAGCCCGTGAGTTGACCAGGGTAAATAGATAAATTTACTTGCTGAAAAACTGGACTAGTTTGATAGCCGCAGACCAAGTTTCGCACTTCTAATATTGGTTCCATTAAATTCTTATGCGTTGCTACTTGGTATTGGTACTGGCACTCGCTGTTGGCCCAACAACATTAGCAGGATTGAGTTTATTTACTAAATTGGAATCACCCCCCAAGTTACTCGCTAGGATACGTAAGTTATCTGCCATCATGCCGATGTAAGTATGTTGGGGGTTGGTATTTTCTAAGGCATTTGCTGAACCGTCTCCTGGCAAGTCATCATCAGAGGTATTAGCAGTTTTTACCTTAGCTTCGCGGGCAAGTTGTTCTGCAACTTTATTAGGGTAGACTTCCGAACCAAATACCGCCGGAACTTTGGTTTGCCGGATTTGATCGATTAATTTAGTAATATCTTGGGCTGATGGTTCATTAAAATCTGAAGGTTGAATTGCGCCAATTACTTCAAAACCGTATTCTCTTGCCCAGTATGCCCAAGAGTCATGATAAGTTAGAAGCTTGCGATTTTGGGCGGGGATGCTGGCTACAACTTCACGAGTCACTTTATCTAGTTCATTTAGGCGTTGCAAATAGTTTTTGAGATTATTAGCATAATACTCTTTGCCTTCAGGGTCTAACTCTGTAAGATGTTGAGCGGCAAGTTTAGCATAAGCTTCAGCATATTTGGGATTGACCCAGAGGTGGGGGTTTGGTTCGCCTTTTTCTTTGGGAAAGCTAAAGTCAAAAAGCCACTGAGCCTCGGTAATAGTTTGATCACCTAGCTGATAGACTTTGGTGTCTTGCTGCTTAGAAGAACTTGCCAATTTTTGAGTTGGTGCTTCTAAGCTTAAACCGTTGACAAGAATTAGATTTGCTTTACTTAATAAATCTGCATCGGAAGGGCGAGGTTCAAAGGTGTGCGAATCTGTGCCTTCCGGGATGATGCCTCGCACTTGGACGCGATCGCCAGCAATATTACTAACAATATTTGTTAAAGGAGCTACGGTAGTAACAACCAAAAGTTTATTTTGAGCTTGATTATTGCTAGTAGATGTACTGGCAACTTCCGACGGACTCGGAGATACAGCTACATTTTGATTATTGCAAGCGATCGCTGTAAAGCTCAATGCCATTAATAAGGCATATACCTTCTTCATTAATGATTTATTGTCCTAAATTAAATATATAGATTATCAGTAGAGCTTTTCATGGCTCCTAGATGCAATGCCATGAGGGGGCATTTTTAGCTAATTTTGAGATGATTTTTAGATTTTTTTTGATAAAATCCCCCTTAGTACATATTTTTTAGCTATTAGCTCGACTTTAATACTACTGCGCCTCAAATAGTGGAAGGGGTAAACAGGGATGACAATTAATTACGACAACATAGGTCTGCGATCGCGCCCTAACTTCTTACTGGTTCAACCAGTCATGCAAAGCGTATCACTGGCGGGAATGTATGCCTTCGTATCGCTACAAGCCCTTATTAAGTAGCTTACTCGGCAAACATCTCAGCTAAGGTATCAAGAACCACTCTTTGCTCATCAAGACCAATCTGTCCGAGCTTTTCGATTAGTCGCGTTTTATCTATCGTGCGGATTTGATCTAGAACAATCTGCCCATCCTTACCCTGAAACTGACAAATAACACGAGTAGGGTAGGTCTTCCCTTTTGTAGTCATTGGAGCAATTATAACCGTCGCAATATAACGGTTCATCTCGTCTGGTGATATAACAACACAGGGGCGTGTCTTCTGAATTTCACTTCCAACAGTGGGGTCAAGATTAACCAGAAAAACATCGAAACGGTTGACTACCACTCCCATTCAACTCGATCCCAATCGGTAGTATTAACTTCATCATGAAGAACATCATCGTGTTGAGTTGCCATTGCAGCAAAGGCTTCCTCCCATCCACTTCGTGAACGCGAGGCTGTGCGAATAGTTAAGACTTCCCCCTGCACCTCAATTTCCACTTCTGCATGAATACCGCTTTGTTCCAAGAGGAGCTTAGGGATACGAACCCCTTGAGAGTTGCCAATTTTAACAATTCGGGTTCTAATAGCTGCGCCCATATTTAGATGATTTCAAGAATAAAATGTAATTACATTGTAGCTACTGAAGAAAGATTTTTCAATGGTTTTGGGAGGCGATCGCGCGTTAACTTCTTAAGACTCAATACAGTGCGATCGCGCGATAACTTAACTACAGAAATATCTCAATCCGTTGCGTTGCAAACTCTTGTGTTATCCCCCTCTAAGTAATTGGTCATACTCTGAATGCGTCCCAATCCAAAACCATGCCATGTCATCACTATCTTCTACTACTAATGCACGATAATGAAGCCCTATTCGCACCGACCAAAACGAACCTACTTTCTTGAAATGAAGCGATGGATATCGAGAATCTTGCTTAAGTAGCTCATAACATCGATTGGCAAGTATCTGAATATCGCCTAGCAATTGCCTGTAGTGATACCAGAAGTCAGGAGTTGCACGGTATCTCACAGGTCAGTACAATGCCCTTCCCGTAAATGTCTTAGTGCCTTTTCAGCTAACTTATCAAGACGACCTGCGGCGACATCTTCCTCAAATTGCCGATCCCAAACCTCTGCATCAAAATCAGCAAACCAGGATCGAAAAGCAGCAAGCTCCTCTGAGGACAATTGTTTGATAGCCTGCTTAACATCTTTCAAGTTATTCATACATATAAAAGAATCTTAGGCGCTATAGATTTATTCCATTTTACCGAAGGGCGCATTAGTTATTGCATCAGTTATTGATTTGTACCCGAAGCCTTAACTATTGCTTTGGTAGGCGATGCTCTGCGAGCGCGCTTGCGCTATCGCGCTAATTTCTTAGGACTCTGGCGACGCGGCCGAACATCTTTGCTTGCCTCATCTCGGATGACGCGGGCGGAAACGGCAAACAAAAACACAGACTTTACCATACAACATCATAACAAAGTCGTTATTTGAGTCTCACGTCCATTGAATTGTTGTGTTGCGCGCTTGCTTTCAGCAGCCAATGTTTAATAAAGAGCGATTGCTGGAACTGATAACCGAAACATCATTGTTCTTTAGAAGTTTTGGTTTTTTGAATCATCTCTTGGATTGTTTCAGTTTCGCCGATTTCATAAAGACTGATTAATCCATCCTCAATGGTAAAGATTTGCTGAACTGTTGCATCCGCGAGCAAATTGCCTTGCAAATCTTTGATGATTTGATGAACGGTAACGACGTTCCGATTGTTTTCGTCTGTCTCAAATTTTAATGTCTCAAGCTCAGCTTGAATATCCTTAAATTGATTAGTCCAATATTCGCGCACTGCGTCGCGTCCATAAACGAAACCGCCTTCCAATCCGTTCGCCCATTTCACGTTCGGGCGCATCAATGAGATGATTGTTTCGATCTCGCGTTTGTTAAAAGCATCGTATAAATTTTGCAGAAACTCTTGATTTGTAATCATAGTCATTCACTCGTACAATACGAGCGTCGTTAAAACAAGAAAGCAGGCTAACTATTTATTGTACGGAATAGGGAAACTTTCGGTTATTTAAAAGGATTCGTTGCTGCTCTAAGTTGAAACTCCCTGCTTATCGCTAAGATCGGCTTAACCCAACTGCTAAAGTACCGGAATTTAAAAAGCATTAGTGTATGTTCTTTCTATCCAGGCGACATCGTTTGTTATTTATCCTGTTTAGCGTCTGCTTGAGTGCAACGCTATTGTTTAATAACTCTTTTGCTATCTCTGCACCATTAACTACTAAAAAACCAATGTCGCTTTCTGTAACTGAAAATGTCCGCAAAACTGTCTTAGAAAATGGGCTTACTGTTTTAACTAAACAGGTTAAAACTGCTCCCGTTGTTAGCGTCCAAGTATGGTATCAAATTGGTTCGCGCGATGAAGCTCCCGGTGTAAACGGCATTGCTCATCAATTAGAACATATGTTGTTTAAAGGTACGACTAGCCGCCCGATTCAGTTTGGACGCTTGTTTAGTGCTTTGGGTAGCGATTCTAATGCTTTTACAAGCTACGATCAGACGGCTTACTTTGGTACTGTCGAGCGCGGCTTAATGGAAAGTCTTTTAGAGCTAGAGGCTGACAGAATGCAAAATGCTCTAATTAATGCCGAACAATTGACCAGCGAAAAGCGGGTAGTAATTTCTGAGTTGCAAGGATACGAAAATAGCCCCGACTACCGTTTGGGTAGAGAGGTAATGCGTGCTGCCTTGCCAAACAGTCCCTATGGATTGACTATCGGCGGCAGTAAGGCAGATGTAGCTAAGTTTACGGTTGAACAAGTCAAAAGTTATTACCGCAACTATTACAGCCCCAAGAATGCCACTTTGATAATTGTGGGAGATTTTGAACCCGATGCTACTTTGGCAAAGGTTAAAGAGATTTTTGGCAAAGTTCTTAATGCCCAAGAAAAGATTGTTAAACCCCAAACAACAGCAACTAAGCCCGAAACTGGGACAAAACAGCCGATTGTTTTAAAAGAGCCGGGTGCAGCTTCATTGTTGCAAACTGTCTATCCGTTAGTAGATATCAATCATCCCGATGCCCCTATTTTGGATGTACTGAATAGCATTTTGACCGAAGGACGCAACTCTAGACTTTATCAAGCTTTGATTGAGTCGGGACTCGCTAGTAACATGAATGGTTACGCGGCTACTTTGGCTGGTGGTGGCTGGTACAACTTGGAAATAACCGCCGCACCCGGACAAGAATTAGCAAAAATCGATACTGTTTTGTTGGATGCGATCGCACTTTTATCTGAAAAAGGCGTAACTGATGACGAACTAAACCGCGCTAAAACTCAACTAAAAGCTTCTGTATTGCTCAACAACCGCGATATTGCTTCCCAAGCAATGCAAATTGGCTACGACCAAACAACCGCCGGAGATTATCGTTTTACCGATCGCTATTTAGCCGCCATTGATAAAGTCAGTCTCAAAGACGTACAGCGCGTAGCCGCAAATTACTTAGCACCAGATAAACGGACGGTAGGCTTATTTGAACCAACCAAGCAAAACGGCGAAGCAAGCCCTGGGGGAAATCCTACTCAAATGACGGAAAACTTTAGCCCTGGAGCGCCTGTAGACCCCGCCGAAGTAGCAAAGTATTTACCAAAAGTAGATCCCGCCATACCAACTCCCAAAGCTTTACCAGAGCAATTTACTCTAACTAATGGTGTAAAAGTGTTATTGCTACCAGATGATAGTACGCCAACGGTAACTTTAAGCGGTTTTATCAAAGCTGGCGCAGAATTTGACACGCAACCCAAAGCTGGACTCGCGGCTTTGACGGCGGAAAACTTGCTAAGTGGAACAAAAACTAAAGACGATCTCGCGCTTGCTAAAGCTTTAGAAGATCGTGGTGCAAGTTTGAATTTTAGGGCGTTGCGTGAAGGTGTAGACATTAACGGCTATAGCTTGAAGACAGATTTGCCCGTTGTCCTAGAAACTTTGGCTGATGTAGTCCAAAATTCCACCTTTCCTAGCGATGAAATCGAACTTAGTCGCCAAAGAGCTTTAACTAGCCTCGACTTGGAATTAGACGATCCTGCACGTGTGGCGCGACGGGTATTTCAACAAACAATTTATCCTACCAATCATCCTTTCCATACTTTCCCCACCCAAGAAAGCCTAAAAAGCCTTAGTCGTGAAGACGTTGTTAGTTTTTACCAAAAACAATATCGTCCCGATCAAATGGTATTAACTTTAGTGGGCGACTTTGAGTCAAAACAAGTGCGGAGTCTATTGGAAAAAGCCCTAAATGACTGGAAAGCTGAAGGAAAAACCCCAGTTGCTAATTATCCTGATGTCCCTGACTCTAAAAAAGTAGTCCAGCTTAACCCCTCTTTACCCGGAAAGACTCAATCTGTTACCTATATAGGCGATCGCGGTATTAGTCGCAAAGACCCCCGTTTTTATGCTGCTTTGGTACTAAATCAGATTGTAGGCGGTGATACTTTATCTAGTCGCTTGGGTACAGAGTTGCGCGATCGCCAAGGTTTGACTTACGGCATTTATAGCTACTTTAGCGCCGGAAGACAAGCAGGGCCCTTTGTCGTCTCTATGCAAACCGACTCAGAAGACGCTAACAAAGCTATTTCTAGCGTCCGCGCTCTCCTAGCTCAAATTCACGACAAAGGTGTCAATAAAGAGGAAGTAGCCGCAGCTATTCGCTCTTTAACTCGCGGTTACAATGTTGGTTTGGCAAATCCTGACGAATTAGCTAACACAATTAGACTTAATGAAGTTTATGGATTAGGCAAGGACGAATTAAGCTCTTTTTCTGCCAAAATTGAAGCTGTAACGCTAGAAGACGTGAATAAAGCCGCTAAAGAATTAC
This sequence comes from Chlorogloea sp. CCALA 695, assembly GCF_003003885.1. GTDB lineage: Bacteria > Cyanobacteriota > Cyanobacteriia > Cyanobacteriales > Chroococcidiopsidaceae > Aliterella. Next base: position 28,005 of record NZ_PVWN01000017.1, read on the forward strand.
TCCAAAGTGATAAATTTGCGATCGTTACGGCGGGAGGAAATACCGCTAAATAACAGTAGGATTTAAAAACCAATGTAGAGACGTTGCAATGCAACGTCTCATTGCCAAAATTTATACAGCTTTAGCAACACTAGGGTAATCCTAAGCGATCGCCTTCCTGAAAAGGTTTCGGTGAGGCAAAGCTTTATTAAAGCTCAATTGATAAGTACGATATATTTACGTGCTTTTCCATTAGTTAATCCATGAATATTTTTAGCAGCCTATTTTCCCAACCCGTTCAAACTCCTCGTTCTAATAAACAATCTAAAGGAATTGAAATTAAATCCGAGCAGCAAATTGAAATTATGCGCCAGTCAGCAAAGATTGTCGCCACTGTATTAAAAGAAATATCCCAACTGGTAAAACCGGGGATGACTACCCTAGACTTAGACTCTCATGCCGAAAAGCGCATCCGAGAAATGGGCGCAACTCCTAGCTTTAAAGGCTATCACGGCTTTCCCGGTTCTATTTGTGCCAGTATTAATAACGAAGTAGTACACGGCATTCCTAACCCTAAAAAAGTTATCCGCGCTGGTGATGTCTTAAAGGTAGATACAGGAGCATTTTATCAAGGCTTTCATGGCGACTCTTGCATTACTATTGCTGTGGGCGCAGTAACTCCCGAAGCTGCGAGATTAATAAAAGTAGCTGAAGAAGCCCTTTATAAAGGTATCGAGCAAGTAAAAGCCGGAAACTACCTAATGGATATAGCCGGAGCAATTCAAGATCACGTTGAAGCAAATAAGTTTAAAATAGTTGAAGACTTTACTGGGCATGGTGTCGGGCGCAATTTACACGAAGAACCCTCTGTATTTAACTATCGCACTCGTCAATTGCCGAATGTCAAGTTAAAAAAAGGCATGACTTTAGCTATTGAACCAATTTTAAACTCTGGTTCTAAACTAACACGTGTATTATCTGATCGCTGGACAGCCGTTACTGTTGATAATTCTTTGTCAGCGCAGTTTGAGCATACAGTTTTAGTTACTGATGATGGCTATGAGATTTTAACTTGTCGCACTTTAGTGTAGCTCGATAAAATATCACAATAACTTGTTAGTTAATAAACCTACGGTGAAATAGGTTTTGAGAGGCTGAAAAGCTCTATTACTGAGCAATAAATAAGTCAATAACGCCTATATTTTGGGATTAATTAACAAGAACTTTGCCGTCTTTTTCAATTCTAATCGCGCTTTGTTGTTCGTTTAAAGCTGGCGCTTCACTCAAAGAAACTTCTAGCAATCCTGAATTAGCAATAGAAGTAGCAGCAATTTGGATAAACCCATTATCGGGACGAACTAAAGTAATAGTTACAGGAGCAGGTAAGTCTTTGAGTACAACTTCTGTCTTTGCTGCTAAAGTTCGCCGCTCGGTGTATTTGATCGCCTCGTAAGTAATTGCAGTATTGGTGGTATTTTTTAATTTGACACTTACTTTACCGTTGATAGGCGTTACAGTGGCGATCGCATTACTACTTTCTTCAGGTAAAGGCGGGACTAATGGAGCGCTTGGTTTTGTAGGATTAATGGGTGAGCGATAGCGCCTATAAAGCTGTTCGTTAAATATACTTGGTTTAGGATTAAGCACTCCACCTGTTGTAGGCGAAGAAGTATGAGCTAAAGAGTTTAGCGGAATAGCGACAAATAGCAAGCTACCGCAGATTACAACTAATTTATTTTTGCTTCTATTGAGTTTACGCATATTGCCTAAATTGTTTTTACGATAAAGTATTAAGATTATCCCCTATCTTCATCTAATAATAGCTATAAAATTACTTAAATAGATTAGAAAGCGCATGGCGGCGAGGCTTTAAGGGCAAATTACTATCGTCTATAGGTGGAGAAATAGAGGAGGAGTCTCGCCACAAGACTAAAGGAATACTTAAAGATCCCAAAATTGTTACAACTCCCGCCATCATCCAAACTAATAAGCGATTGGGGCGATAATTTCCCCGTTCTATTTGCCAAAAAACTTGATTGTATCGCCAAGCTGCTAAACAAATAACAATAATCCCAAAAATTACTAACGTAACTCCCAGGTTTTCTGATGTAAAAAAAGAGTTAATCGCTACAGGTTTTTGAGTAACTGCTACTTGAATTTGACGCAAAAATAAGCCAAATCTGGCGATCGCAAAACCAAAGCCAATTAAAGCAATAGAAGTTCGCAGCCAAGCCAAAAACGTCCGCTCGTTGGCTTGATGTTCCCGTTGGCGATCAATCACAGGTTTTACCATTACTTGTCGCACCAGTCCAAAATTCGATTCCATGCCCACCAAGGATCAGGATCAAAGGCAAGTTGTTGACCTTCTTGGCTATTTATATACCCCACATGACCGCCATAATCAGTTAAGACTAAGTCAATATGCGGATTAGCTCTACAAGAGGCTTGCAAATCGGGAATGATTGCCGGATCGAACATGGGATCGTCAGCAGCATAAATAATTAAAGTGGGCTTTTTTAAGTGAGGTAATATATGCAAGCCGCTACTAGCCTCGTAATAAGCCTCTACCGTAGGAAAACCCAAGCGCTCAATAACTAGCTCTTGGTCAAAACCCCAGATGCTAGTCGCCCTCTCAATAGCCGCTAAATCAATTTCTCCAGGGTGAGCATGATAAATTTTTAGAGCTAGTTTTTTTAGTTCTTTAGCGATCGCTCCCTCCAAATACTTACCCCAAGGATCTTTAACCAAATAATTGAGACTTCGCACCGAATCTAAGCTGGGACAAATTACCGCCGCGCCGCCAATTTCGGCAATATCTAGCTCTATTTCCTGATTGCTCGTCAATTCTTGTGCCGCTTTTACCGCCCACAATGTTAATTGTCCACCCAGAGAAAAACCTGTAAACCAAAAATTGGCAGGACATCCCAGGGCTTTAGATTGGGCAGCAATGCGAACAAAGTCTTCTCCTTCAAACAAACCATCAGAAGTCAATGTTGGCGATAACAAAGCGGTTTTACCGTGCGCTCTCCAATCAAACAGCACGACTGCGTAGCCTTGGGCAAAAGCTTTGCGTCCCAATAATCTTAAAAACCACTGATTATCTAACGATCCGGTAATTCCATAGGTTCCAATAATCGTACCGCGCGGATTGTTGGGAATGGCAAAAATGCCAAAAATTGGTACGCCTTTAGCCCCAGTAAAAACTTTTTCTTGGTAAGGTGGCTCTGGATGTACCGTTGTCTTTTCCCATTGCTGACTAGCAAATAGGGCTGTATAAACAGTCATTAACGAGCCATTTTTTAGCCACCAAGGGGGAATATAGGCAAAATTTGACATAGTAAGTTCTGATTAGATGCCAATTACCATGTTATTTCGGTTTACTGCCGAATAATTTTATTTTCATACTCGATTGAATAATACATTTAGTGAAATCTTTAGATTATATTTAGAATGCTCTGTATAATAGTTACAGCAATCTTTGTATCCTCCAAAGGTGCTTATTTATCCTCAATATCTCCAAAGATTTTTTAATAATGCCTCGGATACTTGTTATCGATGACGATCCAGCGATCTCAGAACTCGTAGCAGTCAATCTAGAAATGGCTGGGTATGAAGTTACACAAGCAGAAGATGGGATTAAAGGTCAAGCTTTGGCAATGCAAATATTGCCTGACTTAATCATGCTCGACTTAATGTTGCCTAGAGTTGATGGGTTTACAGTTTGTCAACGCTTGCGCCGTGATGAACGGACGGCAGAAATTCCCGTACTAATGTTAACAGCTTTAAATCAGACTCAAAACAAGGTAGACGGGTTTAATGCAGGAGCAGATGATTACTTAACTAAACCCTTTGAAGTAGAGGAATTGCTGGCTAGAGTTCGGGCTTTATTGCGCCGTAGCGATCGCCTTCCCCACGCAGCCAAGCATAGCGAAATTCTTAACTATAGTTCATTAACTTTAGTACCCGAACGTTTTGAGGCAATTTGGTTTACAAAAACTATTAAGCTAACTCACCTAGAATTTGAGCTACTGCACTGCTTGCTACAACGTCATGGGCAAACGGTATCTCCTAGCGAGATTTTGAAAGAAGTTTGGGGCTACGATCCCAATGATGATATTGAAACTATCCGTGTTCACATTCGGCATTTGAGAACAAAACTAGAACCCGATCCTCGTCATCCTCTCTACATTACGACGGTTTATGGTGCGGGTTACTGTTTAGAATTACCCAACGTTGACTCCTCAATCCAGCCTAATAACTTGCCTGTAAGCGCTAATTAAAAAAGTTAAAATTAACTCAAAAAAAAGCCCCCCAAAGCTTGGGAGGCAAAGTCAAAATTAACAGACGATCTAACCAGCTACAGCTAAAGCTCCAGCGATCGCCGAACAAATGGCAGAAACAACTGCTGTACCAGCTAACCATTGAGCAGCCGTTGCGGCGGCTTTACGGGTTTCTTCCGCTTGCTTTTGGGCTTGATGCTTAACATCTTCCAAACGTCGTTGGGCTTCGTGCTGGATGCGCTCGGCTCGTTGTAAGACACTATTGCGCGCCCCTTCAATTTGGTCAATAATTCGGTTTGCATCAGCCTCGCTAATATCTTCCCGAGAACTCATTACAGCAACTAGAGTATCGCGGTTAAACGAACCTAGGCGATCGCGAATTGAGTCAAAACCCGCTTGGGGATCATCAAACAACTGACGGACATCGCGTTTGATGCCATCATAGTTAAGTTCGGGACGATCAAGAGCATTAAGGTAATTACGAATTTGACCAAATACACCATCAAGCGTATCTTGAATGCGGCGTTGTACCGCCCTTACTTGCTCAACAAATTGTTCGCGTACAGCTAAAACTTGATCGACAATCCGCGCCGCTTCTTCCTCCGACATATCGCCCCGCGCTTGCAGCAAAGTAACTACTGTATCGCGGTCAAAATGAGCTAATCTGTCGCTAAAACTTTCTACCCCGGCTCTTGGATCGTGGATTAATAGCTGCAAATCGCGCTTAATACTTTCAGGATTAAGTTCATCTTTACCCGTATTTCGCAAGTAATCTTCAACATTGGCTTGGAAAGTTTGAACTCTTTGCCCAGTTCTAGCGGCTAAACGTCTGGGACTCTTTATAATGTTACGAATCGAACCTTGCACTCCGTCAATGACTTGATTTACCTGATCTTCGCTCAAATCTCGGCGTTGACTGAGCAATTGCACTAGAGTATCTCGATCTACTTGAGACAAGCGGCGGCGTAAAGCCAAAGCCCCCTGTTGAGGATTTTCAAAGAGTTTAGAGAAATCGCGGGCAATTCCTTCAGGGTTCAATTCATCTTTACCAGTATTTCGCAAGTAATCCGATAAAGTTGTTGTCACTGAATCGTACTGATCTTTAGCTAAAGCCGTAACGTTTTGCGGTGCGTGGCGGAGGTTTCCCCAGACTGATTCTACTTGATTGATAGTCTGATTGATTTGGTCTTCATTTAAGTCTTGACGCTGATTGAGCAACTGTACCAAAGTGTCGCGGTCAAAACGAGATACTCGGCTTGCGATCGCACTCATTCCGGCTTGGGGATCGTTTAACAGGGTTTTAAGTTCACTTGCGATCGCATTAGGGTTAAGTTCATCTTTGCCAGTATTCCGCAAATAAGATTCTAAATTCAACCATAACGACTCTGCTTGAGCTTTCCCTTGGTCTACCAAGTTTTGTGATTCAAACAATACGCGATCGCGCTGTGCTTCTAATAGTCCAACAATTTCCCCCGCTTCAGCTTCGGAAACATCGTTGCGCTGAAGCAATACTTCGCGCATGGACTCTCGATCTAAAGAAGCTAGACGAATACTCAAAGTTTCATGATTTGCCTCCGAATCTTGCAGTAGCGGCTTAAAGCTGCGTTCAATTCCTTCGGTAGTCAACTCTGACTTACTTGTAACTAGCAAATAGCTTTCTACGGCTCTTTGCAAGTCTTGGGCAGCCTCTTTCTCCTCTTGTCCTCTAGAAATAGTCAGAACTTCAGTACGGATGCTTTCTAGGCGATCAGCAATCGAGGCAATTTGCGTTTGGGTAAGAATCCCGCGCTGTTGCAACAGTTGCACAAAATCGTTACGAGAAAGTTGTTCTAATTGACGGCGTACTGCTCCAGGGTCGGCGGCTGGATCGTACAATACATCATGGAATTCTTGGGCAATTTTTTCAGAACTCATTTGCCAAGCATAAGTATTGAGCAAATAGTTTTCCACATCGGCGCGGATGGTACTGTAAGGCAAATTAGGGGTTTTTATTCCTGTTTGCGTCGCAATCTTATCTGCTTGCTCGGTTACTTTGTCTTTGGCGCTAGTAAGAGAGCCGATAATCTTTTCTACATCAAAGTCTGAAAGATCCGTGCGTCCCATTACTAACCCGATGAGAGTATTCATGCCTGTTTGCAGAATACCCGGCGCATTGTCTGAAGGTGCTTTTTTGTCAGCATCTTTTGTTTGACGCATTTGGGCCATCAAGCGATCAATCTTGCTATCTAGTTCGTCAGTTTTTGTTTGTCCTGGTGCAACGCCTTTAAGATACTCTACCAATTCGCCCATGTGGTCAGTTTGGGGTTCGTGGCGATCAACTACTTGCTTCCATACCCCTTCTAATTGCTCGACAATCCGGTTGCGATCTTTCTTAGATAAGTCCGTGCGGCTGCTGACCAATTCGACAAACTTCTCTCTGTCTATATTGCGTAAATCGCTACTTCCGGCTACAGCTTTTAGCTGCGGATCGTTGAGCAATTTTTCAAATTCGCCCTTAATTTTGCTTAAGTCCAATTCGGGAGGACGCAGCATTTGTAAGTAGTCTTCGACATTTTCCCGAATACTCATTGGATCCATACCCGACCCTAACTCGCGACGGATTGCTGAAGCGGCGGCTTCGGCAGTAGCGACGACTTGATTATTTACAGCTTTTGCGCCCAAGGCGGCGGCGGCAGTTCCCATCAAAGCCTGCATTCCAGACGTTGCGGTATTGATTAAAGAGCCAACGAGCGATCCTACACTACTTGAACCTACCCACACTAAGAGCAAGAAGTAAGCTGCCCAAATTACTAAACCAATGATCGCGCCAAGTCCTGAACTTTGAATCAAACTTAGTTTTACTGCCAAAAAACAAGCGATCGCTAAGGAAACACTGACACTAATTAAGGTTCCTAACCCCAAAGCCGTGCCAATTTTTCGCATAGTACCGCCAAAGCTTGTCGTTTCGTTGTCTGTGTCACTTTCGTTCTCATGCGACGAACTGCGCCCTAAAAGAAAGGCTACACCAACGTTAGTTAGTAATAGCTGTATGGCAAAAGCCAGCACTACCCCGGCAATTAAAGCCACAAAAAACTTGGGGCCTGAAAACAAAAGCGCCGTATCTTCTGGAGTTTGCACTCCTTCTGTGACTGGAATTTGTGCTAACCACAGCATTTTGTCCAGTCCCAGTGTCATCCCAATATGTTCAAACATGGTATACCTTTCGTCAAACCTTAACTAGGCGTTGATTTATAAATTGTGTGAGGTGAAAACAGTGTATCTCTTACAGTACCCAACATTGATGTCAGTGGCAGTTTATAACATCCCCCCTTAGTCTGAAAAGTATATCTTTAGCAGGATGAACCAAGGCAAGCAAACTAGCAACCAACCTAAGTAATTTGAGTAATCAAGTATAATTTAAGTTGTTAAACCATTAAATTGAGTAACTTACATTGCAAAATGTAAATTTTAGTCTAACTATTGATAGAAATCTTTACAAAAAGCTTGATGCAAATCAACCTTTAGAGTTGGTTAAAGTCTGTACCTAGAGACAGAAAGCAGGATTTAGATAGTTAGGTAAAGTGGAGACAGAAAACACAATTATTTACAAAGTTAAGAAAATGGAAACCAAAAGCACTAACTTACCACCCGTCGCTACAGCTTACAACGGCAAAGATCGTAATGCGTTCTTATTTGGTTTTAATCCTCAAGCAGAGCTATGGAACGGACGCTTGGCGATGATTGGATTTTTGGCTTACTTACTTTGGGATCTAGCGGGTTATAGCGTAGTGCGCAATGTGCTGCATTTAGTTGGTTAATTAGCTGATAACTACATAGTCTGAGAAAGAGGTTTGCGATCGCAAACCTCTTTTTTATTTGCCTATGCGATCAAGTGCAACTATAGTTTTAAAAATCGTTAAATTTTAATAGTTTGTTAAATAATGATTAAATTGCGCCGTCGCCAGCTATTTGCTTTATTGCTGGCTTTAAGTTTAGTTATAGGGTTGATACTGCAACAACCAGCTTTAACCCAAGCCAAAACCGAGCTAAGAGGAGTATGGCTAACAAATATTGATAGTGACGTTTTATTTAAACGCGATCGCCTCACTAACGCCTTAAAAACTTTAAAACAACTTAACTTCAATACAATTTATCCTACGGTGTGGAATTGGGGCTATACATTGTATCCAAGTTCTGTAGCGCAAAAAGTCATTGGGCAGAGTCTTGATCCCGAACCCGGACTTCAAGGGCGCGATCTGCTCACAGAACTCACTACCCAGGGACACCGAAACGGTCTAGCGGTCATTCCTTGGTTTGAATTTGGCTTTATGGCTCCATCCGATTCAAGTTTAGCTAAACGTCATCCTGACTGGCTGACAAGCCGCAGAGATGGCAGCAAAATTTGGCTTGAAGGCAAACATGATCGCGTCTGGCTTAATCCCTTCCACCCAGAAGTCCAAAACTTTATTCAAAATTTAATTGTCGAAATCGTCAGCAAATACGATGTTGATGGCATTCAATTTGACGATCATTTCGGTTTACCCGCCGAGTTAGGCTACGATGCTTACACAACGAAGCTTTACAAACAAGAACATCTTGGTAAAAATCCCCCTGCCAATCCGCAAGATCCCGAATGGGTGCGTTGGCGAGCAAATAAAATTACTCAATATCTGCAAAAGGTATTTAAAGCCGTCAAAACTCGTAAACCCAAATGTATTATTTCCGTTGCTCCCAATCCACAGCGCGTCTCCTACAAATTGTTTTTAGCTGATTGGGAAAAGTGGGAACGTCAGGGGTTAATAGAAGAATTAGTTTTGCAAGTGTATCGCAACGACTTAAAAGTTTTTATTCAAGAATTAAACTATCCCGAAGTCAAAACTGCTAAAAAACATATTCCTGTCAGCATTGGCATTTTATCAGGATTAAAAGATCGTTCTGTAGCTTCGGCGCAAATTCAAAGTCAGGTAGAAGTCAGCCGGGAGCAAGGCTTTGCTGGAGTATCATTCTTCTTTTACGAAACTTTGTGGAATCTTAGTCAAGAAAAACCCCCAACTCGCCAATCAGCTTTTAAGAGTTTGTTTGTACAACCAAAGCCGCGTCCCAATTTATTAGCGGGTTGGAAACCACAGTAAAGCAGTGCTAAGTCTTTTAGGCATTACTTATTTTTGGATCTAAGTAGTCTAAAAATAAACAACATAAATACAAGCGTGTCAAAAACAAGTTTTGACACGCCTCAGTAATATTACAGAAACTTTGTTATCTTTAGCTACATTCTAAGTTTGTGGAACAAAAGCTGTAGGGGCAAAGCTGCCATGTAAGCCGTAGGGGATATGATGTTTGAGGTGTAAACGCGCGATCGCACCTTTATGTAAATCAAGGGCATCAAGGATAACGACATCTGAACGATGATGAGCAGCATCATAGACTACTGTAAGCAGCCAGCCATCATCTTCACGAGTACCATCAGGACGGGCTACAAAAATTGGTTCGCTAACATAGCCACGAGGGGCAACACTCCACAATTGCCGCTCTTTTGACTCTAAATCAATTTTTAAAATAGCTTGCAAAGGAGCGTTACCTGCTTCGCCATCGGCTGCACCCATATACAAATAGCGGTAAGGATGACCGACGTTTTGGGGATGGACACTAGGAAACTCACAGCAACGGCTTTCTATCAACTTGCTTGAGACGGTTTTGTCGCTCAAATTAAGATGAAACCGCCACAATTGTCCAGGTTTGAGCGCATCAAAATCAACTTGACGAAAATCGCTTTGGGGTTCTACTTCTGGAAACGCTGAGTAGCAAATAGAATCAATGTAAATATTTTCATCTTGCTCAAAAGCATTCGCGTGGTGGAAAACAAACCCGGAATGAGTTTCGAGAACTTGTACAGATTTTTTGCTGTCGCGAGGAATAACAATTATCCGTGTCGGTTGGTTAGGTTGAAACTTGATACACTCTGCCGCGCCGCGCATTCCCAAAACAAAAGGAATAGGGTTAAAAGCAACGGGATTTTGAAAAAATATACAGTAATTAGGGGTAATTGCAAAATCGTGGATAAAAGCAAAACCAGGGACGCTATGAGCGTGCTTTCGGATAACTTCTCCGGCGGGATTTAGCTCAAAAATAGTGATAGTTGTGGATAATCCTGGCTTAATCGAAAAGTTGACTAAGCAAGGTTCGCCATTGTCGGTATTACAACTAGGATCGAAGCGAGGATGAGCGGCAAAAGCTTCACCATCAGCCAAAATACCGTTAAAAGACTCTTTACCTAAGGTTTCTAAAGTGTAAGGATCGAGGCGATGAGGATCGGCGGCTTCCCACAATGCTAAGAGTTTGTCACCCCAGTAAATAACATTGGTATTGGCAATGTTTTTCAGGCGCAAGTCAAAGGCATTTGCCAACCACCCACCGGGTTTTTGAGTGCCAAATACGCCGCGATACAGGATTTTTTGGGCTTTTTGTTCTTCAACGTAGGCTGTTGTGCGAATAAAGCGGTTGCGGAAATAAGCGCGACCGTTGGAAAAGGCGATCGCACTAATCATTCCGTCGCCATCAAAAGGATGGTGAATGTGATGACCGTCAACGTCTAGTAAGCCAGGCCCGTTGCGAAATAAAGTACCGTTAAGTTCTGGGGGAATCTCCCCTTCAATATCATCAACCCAGTAATCTAGTTCTTGTTTGACCGATTCGTAACCTTTTTGCCAGTCTTGGCGATCGTAAGAGTTGAGGGGAACTGTAGAAGCTCTTTCGTGGAGTTGCATAGTTTTTGAGGTAAAAATGAGCTAATCAATAGATTCTTTGGCTGGTTGAACTAAGGCTTGGGGTGCAAATTCTGGCATCCATTCAGGAATAATGCCTTTGTCGCTGGCTAAGGGTTGCGGGGTTTCTTTGTCGGGTAGCCAGTGGAGGAAAGGTAAAGGTAAGAGAGTTGAGAGATTAGCAATAATTACCAATATCCACAGATTGTCAAAGTTGTTTTGAGCTATACCCAGCAAGTGCATTAATCCCGCTCCTAATTGGTAGGAAACCATCGAGGCGAGGTTAGAGACAGACATTAGCAAAGCAAATAAAGTTGCTTCCACTCCTGGAGGACATAAACGCGCGGCTAAAACTAAGACAGGCATATAGGCAATTTGTCCCATTACCGTCAGCACTAAGCTATCGCCCAAACTAAACCAGCGATCGCCTATACCTAAACTGCGGTTAGCATGAGTGACAAGTAGCAGCATAGTCATCCCCAAAACTGCCGATAACAAGGTACTCCAGCCAAAAATCACTCGAAAAGGTACGGTTTTGAGATAACGCTGAAATATCCAAATTCCAACTATAGAGGCAATGCTTGTCACTAAACGCACTCTGCCTAAAAATTCGGGTTGAAATCCTAATTCGTTGGTGGTGAAGAAGAAAAACGCCGCATCCGCCGTAGGGGTAGCTTGCCAAATAAATACAAAGGCGGTAGGTAACCAAATAGATTTTTGGGTAATGGCTTGGCGCAGTTGCTTAATTTGATCTTTGACCGTTAGCCAGTTGTGGTTTACATCTGTGGCTTTTTGCACTGGCACTTCTGAGATAAACCAAGCGGCGGCGGAGACAATTAAGGGAAATAAGGCAGTAATTTCAAAAACAGTGCGTGTTGTGAAATGTTCTAAAAGTAAGCCGCTAAAGTAAGCAGTAATTAAGCTTCCCACCGCCGTAGTACCCCAGCAAAGCGCTTGCAAAGATCCGGCTTCAGCTTGAGATTCTACTCTAGCTCGTTCTACTACTAAAGAGTCAACAATTACATCGCTAATGGCAACGGAGAGAGAGCCAAGAGCGATCGCACAAGTAGCGGCAATGGGAGAGTGTACCACCGTTGCTAGAGCAATCCAGGACACTGTACCAATGATTCCTGACAATACTAAGTATGGTCGTCGCCTGTAACCAAATATCGGCAACCCGTCCGACATAAAGCCAAATAGCGGTTTGATAATCCAAGGTAAAGCAACAATTCCAAACAAGGCGGATACGTTAGCAGGACTTAAGCCTAGTTCGTCTTTAAGAAAGAAGCTAACGGCTAACCGCGCTAATCCTAAAATACCCTGAACAAAATATACAGTAAGAATGGCGATTAACTCGGTACTTGGTTCTTGACCGAAGAAAATTTTTTCTTTTACTGAGTCTTTGACCTTGGACAAGCCAGAGGAGGAAATCAGCATTGCTTAATATTTTTTAATAATTATCAACTTTTATATCATATCTAACCTATGTGAAAACTACTGCCAAAAGAGCGATATCTATCGTCTACGCCATTTTGAGCCAAGCAAATACTTGATCTGTAGTGAGATGAAGCGGAATATCTTTAGGTACAGGGATGCGATCGCTCTTTGTACACATTACGGGCGCTTGGTGGGGGAGAAAAACTAAAATCGAGCGATCGTTAGGAGCTATCAGCCAGCCGAGTTGACAACCATGCTGGAGGCAGTGCAGAATGTTTCCTGTGACGCGGTTTGAGCTTTGTTCTGGTGATAAGATTTCAATTGTCCAATCAGGGGCAATTTTTACATAATCTATTGGTTCGCCATCAGGCTCAAACTCAATACTTTGCCATAATAAAACTGCAACATCAGGCACAATTGAACGTCCGCCAAAGGTACAACGCAACTCTGCAAAGGCGTAAGCAATCTTTTCTTTCTCCGTTACATCATTGATAGCAGTACAAGCCTTTATCTGTAATCGGCTGTGTCTGCTTTTGGGCATGGGTTTTTGAAAAACTTGACCATTAATATACTCACTAGCAGGTTTTGTCTCTGGTAGATGCAAAAATTCCTCAAGCGTAAGGGGTTGAGTTGTAGTAGTCATAATAGTTTCGTTTGTAGAGACGTAGCGCTGCTACGTCTTGACTTGCCAGAAGTTACAAAACGCCTTTAGAACTAGGAATTGCCCCATTACGCCGGGGATCGATTTCCATTGCTAGGCGCAAGCTACGAGCAAAAGCTTTAAATGTTGCTTCAATAATATGGTGAGAATTAATGCCGTCGAGTTGACGGATATGCAAAGTCATTTGACTGTGATTGACGATCGCTACAAAAAATTCTCGCACTAACTGAGTATCGTAAGTTCCTACTCTTTGGGTGGGAATTTGCAAGCCGTAGCTGAGATGGGGTCGTCCTGAAAAATCTAAAGCAACTTGGATTAAAGCCTCGTCTAAGGGCGCAAGAAAGTTCCCAAAACGGACAATTCCTTGGCGATCGCCCAAAGCTTTCCCGAATGCTTGTCCTAACGTAATCCCAACATCTTCATTAGTATGGTGATCGTCTATTTCTAGATCCCCTGTTGCTTGCACGTCTAAATCAATTAATCCGTGATTTGCTATTTGGTGCAGCATATGATCTAAAAAAGGTACGCCTGTTGCTGCATTGCATTTACCCGTACCGTCTAAATTAACGCTAACTTCTATATCGGTTTCTTTTGTAGTACGACGAATAGAAGCCGTGCGCGTAGGTATGGTAGGAAGAGAAGATAAAATTTGGGGGTTTCTTGTCTGCATAAAACTAACTTAAAACTATTTATAATTCAATTTTGCCGGAATAGACGTAGCAGCGCTACGTCTCTACATTCCCATAATTTCGTAGCCTGCATCTACATACAAAATTTGCCCAGTAATACCACTTGCTAAATCGCTGCACAAAAACGCGGCGGCGTTTCCTACTTCTAGCGGTGTTACTGTGCGACGTAAAGGTGCAACTTCTTCTACATGATGAATCATATCTAAAATTCCCCCGACGGCAGAAGAAGCCAAAGTCCGAATTGGCCCGGCGGAAATAGCATTGACTCGAATATTTTGCGCTCCCAATTCGGCGGCTAAGTAACGCACACTCATTTCTAACCCCGCCTTAGCTACACCCATAACGTTGTAGTTGGGAATTGCTCGTACTCCACCTAAATAAGTCAGCGTGACAATACTACCGCCTTGGGTCATTAAAGGTTTTGCCGCACCGCTTAACTGTGCTAATGAATAGGTGCTAATTTCTAGGGCTTGATTAAATCCTGCTCTAGAGGTATCGCTAAAGCCGCCAGTGAGGTCTTCTTTATTTGCAAAAGCTAAACAATGAATGAGAATATCTAACTTGCCCCACTTATCTGAAATCGCCGCAAACATTTCCTTAATCTGCTCGTCATTTTGCACATTGCAAGGTACAAATAAGCTGGGATTGAGGGGTTCTACAAGTTCTGCTACTTTCTTTTCCATTTTGCCACGCTCGTCTGGCAAATAGCTAATGCCGATATTTGCTCCGGCTTTGTGGAGTTGTTGAGTAATACCCCAAGCGATCGAGCGATTGTTAGCAATACCAGTTACTAAGGCATTTTTTCCAGTTAGATCGATCATAAATTAGTAAGTAGTAGTAAGTCTTTAAAATATTCTCAATTAGGAGCATACCCGAATTTGGTCATCTGACAAAAAACGCGAAGTCCTCACGATTTTTTATAAACATTCTTTGCTCGAAAAATTATGTAGCCACGAATACAATAATCCCGTTTAAAGTCAGATTAATGTGATGTAGTGATACAAAACTGTGGAGTTTTGGAGAAATTTTAGGATATTGGTTAGGGCAGAAACATGATCGCAATGCAAGATAGACCGTTAGCGGCGGTATTCCGTCAAATAGGAACAGGATCGTTTCCCCCAGTAGTTGAAATGTTTGAACGGGGTAAAACAATATTTTTTCCCGGCGATCCAGCAGAACGGGTATACTTTCTGCTCAAGGGCGCAGTTAAACTATCTAGAGTTTACGAAGCTGGGGAAGAAATAACCGTAGCACTGCTAAGAGAAAATAGCGTGTTTGGCGTGCTGTCGTTGCTGACAGGACAGCGCTCAGATAGATTTTATCATGCGGTAGCCTTTACAGCCGTAGAGCTACTTTCCGCACCCATTGAACAAGTAGAGCAATCGCTAAAAAGTAATCCTGAATTGTCAATGTTGATGCTTAAAGGCTTATCATCGCGGATTTTGCAAACTGAAATGATGATTGAAACTTTGGCTCATCGTGATATGGGTTCGAGGTTAGTTAGCTTTTTACTAATTTTGTGCCGAGATTTTGGCGTGCCAACATCGGAAGGAATTACAATTGATCTCAAGCTATCTCATCAAGCGATCGCTGAAGCAATAGGTTCTACCCGTGTGACTGTAACTCGACTACTCGGAGATTTGCGGGCTGACGAAATGATTTCGATTCACAAAAAAAAGATTACTCTCCATAATCCTGTAGCTTTGAGCCAGCAGTTTACCTAACTAAGTCGCTCCTGTGTATAAAGTCTAGTAAATCGCCAAAAGCTAGGCGGTTGAAGTAGGCTGTATTTGTGTGGGAAGTGGACGGCGGAAGATGACTACAGGAATAATCCTGATTGCAGCAATTTTAATTTTGGGAGGTGTAATCGCAACTGTAGGCGATCGCATAGGCACGCGGGTAGGAAAAGCTAGACTAAGTTTGTTTAAACTCCGTCCGCGCAAAACTGCTGTTTTAGTAACGATTGTCACCGGGAGTGCGATCGCGGCATCAACGTTAGGAATTTTATTTGCAGCCGACAAAAGTTTGCGAACAGGAGTATTTCAACTAGAGAAAATTCAAGCAGACCTCAAAACTAAGCGTCAACAGGTAGAATCTACAACCAAAGAGCTAGAAGCTACAAGGATACAAAAAAGCAATGTAGAAAAGGACTTACAACAAGCGAGAATTGAACAAAAAGCCGCAGAGCAAAGGCAATTACAAGCGCAAAGACGTTTGCAATCGACAAATAGATCGTTGCAGGCTGTAATTACTAAACAAGGCCAAACTCAAGCTCAATTAAGCCGCACTCAAGCTAAACAAAGCCAAACTCAAGCTCAATTAAGCCGCAACCAAACCCAACTAAGTCAAATTACAACGAGATTTCTTGATGCTAGAGCCTTACTACAAAGAGTCTCTCAGCAAGCGAAGACATTACGCACAGATATTCAAAAACTCCAGATCGAACGCCAGCAAATTAGCAAACAGTTAGCAGAAGTTACAAGCCAAATTAACGATCGCGATAACTCGATTGCCAACCTTGACCGAGAAATTGCCAACCGCGATCGCATTCTTGCAGGTAGAGAAACGCGCTTAAAACAACTAGAGGGTCAACGGGAATATCTCGAACAAGAAGTAGCAAAACTTGAAGGGTATTATCAGGATTATCAAGTTCTGCGTCAGGGAAATGTAGCCTTAGAGAGCGGTAGAGTTTTGGCGGCGGGTGTAGTTCGCATTGGGCAACCAAAAGCGGCGCGTCAAGCTATCGAACAACTATTGCGCGAGGCTAATCGCGTAGCAATCGAGTTCACGCAGCCCGGTACAAATCCTGAAGAAAAACTAGCCGTACAGATATCTAAAGCCCAAGTTGAAAAGGTAATTGCCCGAATTGATGATGGGAAAGATTATGTAGTACGAGTTATTTCGGCGGGAAACTACTTACTAGGGGAAAGAAATGTTCAAGCCGAGATTGATGTAGCTGTAAATACAGTGATTTTTTCTAAAGGTGACGTGTTAGCGGCGATTCCTACTAATCCCTCCCCAGGTCAAGAAATCCGCCAGAAGGTAGCACTATTGCTAAGTGCGGCAAAGTTTCGCGCCCGTAGTGCAGGAGTATTAGGCGATGCGATTGAAATTGGCGATGGTCGCTTAGAGACTTTAGTTAGCTTTATTGAACAAGTAAGACAGTACAATCAGCCTGTGGAAATTAAAGTAATCGCTACCGAAGATATATATACGGCTGGCCCTTCACAAGTGCAGTTAGTAGCCGTTAAAGGTGGACAAGTGGTTTTTGGAACGAGAAGGCTAATTGGTAATCAATTAAGAGATGCTCTTAAGCCAACAGAATCAGCTACTCCTACGGGGAAAGTAGATCGTAAACTAAGAGACAAATCATGATTTTAGGCTTCGATCCCGGTCGAGATAAGTGCGGATTGGCAGTGATGGGATCGGACTTACAGTTACACGATCATCAAGTTGTCGTGGCGACTGAGGCGATCGCATCTATCCTATCTCTACTACAAAAGTTCCCCATAGCTACATTGGTAATGGGCGATCGCACTACGTCTAAACAATGGCAAAAACAACTTAAAGAAGTATTACCTGCAAGTATCCCAATTTTCACGGTAGACGAACACAATAGCACCCTAGAAGCGCGCGATTTATACTGGCAAATGTACCCACCCAAAGGTTTAACAAAGCTTCTTCCCCAAGGCTTAAGAGAACCGCCAAGACCGATAGATGACTTAGTTGCCATCTTGTTGATTAAAAGACACTTAAAAGCTACAAATCGGCGCGAATCGTAAAGTCATAATCGCCCCCAGCTTCTAGCTGATAGTCTCGTTGTTCTAAAAAACGCCCCAAGGGTTCTTTAATTAAAGCCCGACCAGAAGAAGGTTTTACAGACAATTCCCCTCGGCGAAAACACCATTGAAACTGCCACTCAAATTCTCCCGCTTTAACATCTCCTTCAAGCAAGCCTTTTTGCCAAGATTGGCGTGTAATCCTGACATAGGCGGTTGTTTCTGGCAAATATTTCCCACTCACGATAAATAATGATGGCGCTGAGGCTAACTAATTTCTTCATTATTACTAGAAGTTGCTGTTTGAGACAAAAGCACAAAGGTAGAATGCGATCGCACCTATAGACCTATCTTAAGAGCGACTTATTAACTATTTTGCTCTAATAAATCGCTAGGATCGAAAAACAAACCAAAACCTATTTTTAGGAGCTACCCCTTGCCTGAATCTAACCTTCCTACGCCGGATTCTGCCATTAATACAGATTTAGATGATGTAATTTGGAGTTTTGGCGATATTCAGGCACAGTTAAATTACAAACAAGCTCAAACAGCTTTACAAGAATTGATTGATAAGCTTGATTTGACACCCCAAGAGCGTCGCCCCTTAGAAGCAGAAATTGCACAATTAGAGACGATGCTAGACAATTTAGAGCGTCAAGTAGTGCAAATTGCCGCCTTTGGCATGGTAGGAAGGGGTAAGTCTTCTTTGCTGAATGCTTTATTGGGGCAAAAAGTATTTGAAACCGGGGCTTTGCATGGTGTGACTCGTACCGCAGAAAAAGCCGCTTGGAAAATTGACGAGCAACTAATTGGTGATAGTGAATCTCGTACAGTTATGGTTACTTTACCAGGGGCTAGTAATTCTCAAGTTGAACTCATCGATACTCCAGGTTTGGATGAAGTAGATGGCGAAACTCGTGCTTTGCTGGCTAAAGATATTGCTCAAAAAACCGATTTAATTTTGTTTGTCATTGCTGGAGATATGACGAAGGTAGAGCATGAAGCCTTATCGCAATTGCGAAATGCTGGTAAGCCGATTTTGCTGGTATTCAACAAAATCGATCAGTATCCTCAAGCCGATCGCCTAGCAATTTATCACAAAATCCGCGATGAACGAGTAAAAGAATTACTTTCACCCGATGAAATTGTTATGGCGGCGAGTTCACCCTTAGTTGCTAAAGCCATTGTGCGTCCTGATGGTAGCCGTTTTGTCCAACGCAGCTTGGGAATACCGCAAATTGAGGAGATGAAGCTAAAAATTTTAGAAATACTGCATAAAGAAGGTAAAGCTTTAGTTGCTCTCAATACGATGCTTTACGCTGACGATGTAAACGATCGCCTAGTAGTGCGAAAACTAGAAATCCGAGAACTTAGCGCTAATAAGTTAATTTGGCGAGGAGTTATGACTAAATCATTAGCGGTTTCTCTTAACCCCGTTACCGTCGTCGATCTCTTTAGTGGCGCAGTTATTGACGTAACTTTAATATTGACTTTATCTAAGTTGTATGGAATTGAGATGACAAAAACCGGGGCGATCGCGTTGCTACAAAAAATCGCCCTCAGTATGGGCGGAATTAGTGCCAGCGAACTATTAACAAATTTGGGTTTAAGTTCTCTAAAAAGCTTGCTGGGGTTGTCTACAACTGCTACTGGAGGCATTACTTTAGGCGCTTATATGTCTGTAGCAGTAACGCAAGCAGCGGTAGCTGGGGTTTCTACTTATGGCATTGGACAAGTAGCTAAAGTTTATTTAGCCAAGGGCGCATCTTGGGGGACAGAAAGCCCGAAAGCTGTAGTTAGCCGGATTTTAGAATCTTTAGATGAAGCTTCTATTATGAATCGCATCAAAGGCGAAATAGCAGCTAAGTTGGGAATTGCTGAAATAAAAGGGTAAAAGTTGCCACAGTTGGAGATCCCCCCTAACCCACGTCAACAAAGCGGTCAGGTTAAGCTACACCGCTTTTTGACTCCCCTTAAAAAAGGGGGGAAATATGGATATTTTTTAAAAAAAGGGGGATTTCATTGTTTGCAACTAATATTTTAGGTTCGTGGTGGTTGGTTGCGTTGTTGCTTGAAGGAGTCTAATAACTCCTTAGTTTGCTCTTTGGCAATATCGCGCCCACCTAAACCAAAAGCCAGCGCCAGTGCCACTGCTAAAGCACCAAGTAGCAAACCAAAGGCAAGATTAACAATATCGCTGGCAATCCCGATTTGATTTAGTGCTAAAGCTGATACAAAAGCAATAATGGCAATTCGGGCAACTTGAGCTAGTATTTGAGCTTGGCGATCGCCAGAGCTTGTAATAATGTTGAACACCAAATTCGCCAAAAATAAACCAACGCCAAATACTACCAATCCTGAAAGTATTTTCCCTAGGATCAACACTAATCCGCCTACTAAAGCTGTTAATGCGGGAATATTTAAAATATTCACGGCTGCAAGCGTCGCAAATAGCATAATACCTACTAAGGTAATAATGCCTACAAGCTCTGATGGTGTTCTAGTTGCCAACTGCTGGGCTGCGTTAGTAGAATCTGGCTGAAGAACGGTTTGAGATCCTGTTGTTGGTGGTGGGATTACAATTGGAGGTGATACAGTCCTTTGCCTAGTAGGTGATGGCAAGCCTAGCGCTGAGAAAATGCTATTGAATCCTAGGCTAGTAAGGATGCTTGTAACTAAGTCTGATAAGAAATGCCCGATAAAGTAAGCAACAATCAAAATCAATGCGGCGGTAAAAATTCCTGGTAAAGCATTGAGGATTTGTTGCAACATTGCAATCGCGGGAACAGAAATCGCATCAATTTGTAAAGCATTGAGCGCTGCGATCGCTACTGGAATCAAAATTAACACATAAATAATTGTGCCAATAATTCCTGACAGGGTTTGTCCTCCTGCCGTCCGCCGCAAGCCAAATCTTTCTCCAGCACCATCGATTCCAGTAGTAGCAAGTAAGTTTGTAACAATCCGGCGTACTACTTGCGCCAATAACCAACCTACACCCGCAATTAGCACCGCAGCTAAAATATTGGGCAAAATTGATAAAATTTCACCAACTAGGTTTTGCACAGGCTGTAATGCTTGCTGCAAACCTAAAGTATCCAAAATTGGAATCAGAAATAGTAAAAAGATGAACCAGTATAGGGCATTGCCAATCGTATCGCTAAGAGATAACTGATTTGGCTGCGGAGTTGTCCCCGCAGGTTGTTGATTTACGCGCTCATCTAATCTTGCTGCCTGCAATCCCCGTGTAGTTATCAGCTTAACTACTGTTGCTACTAACCAAGCAACACCTAGAAATATTAACGCCCCTAATAATTTTGGTAAAAATCCGGTTACTTGATTAAGGAAATTACCAAGAGGTCTTGAGACTACTTCTAGCTGTAGTGTTTGTAAAACTGCTACTACTGTAAATAGGATAACAATCCAAAAAACAATACTGCCAATTAATTCTTCGACTTTGGGCAAATCACCGCGATCGCTACGACCCATTACACTAGCGGCAATGCGATTATCAATGCTAGTACGATTAAGAAGTCCCTTAATTATTGCTTTCGCAACAAAGGCAACAATTAAGCCAATTAGCAAAATTGCTACGGCTGCAAGCAAGTTAGGAATAAAAGCTATTAGCTGTTGAAGAATATTTTGGGCGTAATTAACACTATTTTCTACTGCTTCCCTTGGTTGCGTTACATCTATTCCTGGCGTTTGCGCTAACAATTGCTGAGTCTTTATTGATACATTTATACCCATAATAGGTATGATTTCCGCCAAATTTATATTCATGAGTTTTTTAAGTTAAGATTGCACACCACTAGAAAAAATACTTTCATTGTTTTTACAAATAACTCCTGACGTTGACCAGTAATACAGCACAATATCTCTCTATACAGAGTTATAATGGAAAAGATGATTACACATCTATCTTTGTAGATAATTACAGTCAAAAACTAAGTCATTTAATAATTTTTGGTAATTGGGAATACTTAGTAGAAAACCTTTCTAACATTTATTACTAAAAATCTAAGTAATTTTATTAAGCGGCTATGTCATCTCAGCAATTTGTTCAATCAATAGAAATTAATGCAAGTCCCCAGGTAGTTGAGGATTGTATAAGAAGTCGAATACTAATGCACAAATGGTTAAATCCAGTATTAAAATGCGAACCTGTGGGCGAATGGAGTACCGAAGTAGGCAGTCGCAGCAAGTTTATAATTAAGATTCCCATAATTAAACCAACTCTCGAAGCGGTAGTTAAAGAACAAAAACCTGGCTTAATTGTGTGGGAATTTACAGGGTTTTTTCAAGGGAGCGATTTTTGGGAATACAAACCAACAGCACAAGGGACGCTGTTAGTCAATACTTTTAAGTTTGAAATTCCTAACCCTATGATTCGCTGGGGTTTTAATGTATTTGCGGCTTCTTTAACAAAAATGGATATGCAAAGTCAATTGCAACGGCTTAAACGTGTCGCCGAAACCAGAGTTTAGAGACGCGGATCTACAGGTTCGCTTTCTAATGCCAACACTCCAAAAACGCATTCATGGACGCGGCGCAAAGGTTCTTTTCTTGTAAAACGTTCTAGGGATTCCATCCCTAGCGCAAACTCTCGCAGTGCTAAAGAGCGCTTTCTAGATAAACCACGCGATCGCAATCTTTCCAAATTCTCTGGTAATGTGTATTCCGCACCGTAGATAATCCGCAAGTATTCCTTACCTCTACATTTAACGGCAGGTTGTGCCAAACCGCGATCGCCTTTAAAAACAAAATCCAACGGTTTAACAACAATTCCCTCTCCACCAATGCTAGTAAGTTCTTCCCACCAAGCAACCCCAGTAGCAGTGTCATTAACATCTACTAGTTTATAAGCCGTTGCTAGTAATAATTCTGGTTCGGCTTTACATAGTTGCGCCAGAGTTTCCATGTGCCAAACATGAGTTTTATTGTTATGAACTTCTCCTTCTGTTGCCAAAATGTGAAATGGTGCAAGTTTCAAGTCAGCTAACGATTCAACTTGCCAACAATAACGCCGATAAGCCTCGACATACTGCGCCGCCATCTCTGCACGGTTTTGATAATGAGTTAAAAATGTCTCCACTCCATTTATGCGTTTAGCTGCCATTTCTAGGGCTGAAACCGCCTGATTAAGCGAAGAGTTGGCTGCTGCTCCTACCGCCGCGTATTGACGCTGCAACAGTTCTTGAGCCTTGGCTGACCAAGGCATCAATTCGCAGTCCAAAGCTACCCAACTTGTATTGAATTGTTCCCAAAAACCAGATACTTCTAAAGCATTTTGCACCTTTGCTAGCATTTGGCTTTCAAGTTCAGCATCGCTAAAAAAGCGCCTTCCGGTGCGGGTGTAGCAAATTCCTATACCTTCATCGATTACCCCAAAACGGTCTCTTGCGGCTTCCTCATCGCGGCAAATAATTACTACCGCACGAGAACCCATATGTTTTTCTTCGCAAATAACTTGAGAAACACCTTGGTTTTGGTAATAGGTAAATGCTTGAGATGGATGTTCAAGTAACCCTTGCTGCTTGGAGGTTTCACAGGGTGACATTGTAGGGGGAAGATAGATTAGCCATTTGGGATTAGCCGCAAAACGACTCATAACTTCAATTGCTGCGATCGCATTTTCTGCCCTAATACTAATTCTGCCATGAGTGCGAGTCTCAATAACTCGCTTACCCAACACATCGTCTATATCTAAAACATCGTCTAACTGCTGTTGAGTAGTTAGCGATATTTCTTCTGTAGGTAAAAATGGCTTAGTTGATTCGCAATAAACCTGTTGTGCTGCAACCGATACTAACTCTTTTTCTGGGTAACGTAAGGCAGTTAATTTGCCCCCATAGACACAACCTGTATCAATATCAATCGTACCGTTAAGCCATTGCGCCTCTATTACTGGAGTATGCCCATAAACAACGATCGCTTTTCCTCTATATTCTGCTGCCCAATCGTAGCGTACAGGTAGCCCAAAATCATCTGTTTCCCCGGTAGTTTCGCCATACAATGCAAAATCTCGTACTCTACCCGAACCCCGTCCTTGCAAGGCTTCTTTCATCCCTGCATGAGCTACAACTAAATTACCATCATCTAAAACGTAGTGACTAATTAAAGAATCAAGAAATTTAACTGTTTCTTGAGAAAAGAGTTCGCGCTTATCATCGGGTAAAGCATCGATTTCGGCAAGAGTTTTATCTAAACCGTGCGTAATTTTGACATTTTTGCCTTGCAATTTCCTCATCAATTTCATGTCATGATTGCCGGGAACGCATAAAGCCGTACCTGCTACAACCATATTTTGCACTAGCGCCAAAGTATCCAAAATCCGGTTTCCTCTATCTACCAAATCGCCCAAAAATAGCGCTTTTCTACCTTGAGGATGAAAATAATTTTGTTCGGGGGATATTTCGTAGCCTAGCTTTTGTAATAGTGCTTCTAATTCGTCACAACAGCCGTGAATATCCCCAATAATATCAAAGGGGCCATGTTCGGTTTTGCGGTTATTCCACAATGGTTGACGATAAATGCTAACTTCTTCAATATCTTCAACAGAGTTGAGAATATAGGAATAGCGGAAACCTTCACGTTTGAGGTGTTTCAAGCTTTGGCGCATCGATTCTCGTTGTCTTCGCACCACATGAACGCCAAAATTACGGTTCGGGCGCTGCTGGTTGCGATCGTGACATAATTGTTCTGGTAAATTGAGTGCGATCGCAACTGGCAAACAATGATACTCTTTCGCTAGTTCTAGTAAGTGTTTTCGGTCTTCTTTTTGCACATTAGTTGCATCAATTACCGTCAACTTTCCAGCCGCTAATCTTTTAGCAGCGATGTAGTGGACAACAGCAAAAGCATCTTTACTAACAGCTTGATTGTTTTCATCATCGCAAATCAATCCTCGGCAAAAGTCCGACGATATAACTTCTGTTGATTTGAAATGCTTTTTAGCAAAGCTAGACTTTCCAGCACCAGAAGCACCCATGAGGACAACTAAAGATAGTTCGGGTATAGTAATTTTCATGTATTGTTATTTAAAATTTGTAATTATTATTCTTTAAATAAACTGCAATCTTATTCCAATGAGTAATTATTTAACTTATCCTTACAACTAGGTATTTCTGGTAAGTTTCTACTAGGACTAGCTTCTCTTAATTCATTACATAAACACTCGTATTCTTGCTGATTAAATATTATGTCGATGTTTAGTAATACTGCTTTTTCTAGTTTCTACTGCGAAATACTGCCATTTGTGTAGGCGCTCCCACTTCCAAATCTTCATCACCTATCGGCAAAAACTGTACTGAATAATCAAAGTTTCCCGCTACTTTATTCGCCCATTGTTGAAATTCTAAGCGCGTCCATTCAAATCTATGATCTTTATGACGCAACTTCCCCGCAGGTAAAGTCTCAAACTTGGCGTTGTACTCTACATTTGGCGTTGTCACAACTACAGTATTCGGTTTAGCAAATTCAAAAAGTACGCGCTCAAAAGCCGCCAAACGCGCCATATCTAAATGCTCAATTACTTCTATTACCGTCGCTGCATCGTACCCAGACAGGCGCTTGTCGCGGTAAGTAAGCGATCCTTGTAGTAGTTTAATGCGATCGCGTTGCATACTGGGCATACGCTCTAGATGCAGCCTTTCACTCGCAATTTCTAAAGCGCGAGAAGATACATCTACTCCGATAATTTCCTTAAAACTCTGGTCTAGTAATAACTCTTTTAACAGCTTCCCTTCACCACACCCCAAATCAATCACTTTAGCCGCTCCGCACTGCTTTAGTACGGCTAAAACCGCCGCTAAACGCTGTTGATTAAGGCTAAGGCGTTCCTCAACTATCTCCTCTTGTTCGGTAGTATCGATATTGTCTTCTACTAATTGTGTCAAAGCCGAACGCACCAAGGGACCAAAACGTTTTAAATAACGTTTAGCAATCAAATTTTGTTCGGGATGCTTGGCTAACCACCCCTCGCCATGACGCAGCAATTTATCAACCTCATCTTCACCTACCCAGTAGTGTTTGTCATCGTCCAACACGGGGATCAAAACGTAAAGATGAGATAAAAGCTCTTGCAACGGGATAGTATGATGCAGTTCAACATTGTAGTAGTAACTTTCCCCCCACTGGGGAAACTTATCATCTAAAGTAGTGCGATCGCACTTTATCGTATAACCTAAAGGTGCAAACAAGCTCTGCAATAACGCTTCACCGCCACGAGAGGGAACAGTAGTAAGCTTTGCTATTAGCGGTATAGGTGTTTGCGTAAGTTCGGGTTTATCTTTGCAACGTCCAGCCAAAGCACTCCCAAATACTTGAGCAATCGCCACACTCAAAAATGATGATGCTACATAAGGGCGATCATTTACATATTGTTCTAAACCTTGACTACCCTTCTTTCTCACCAATCCTACCGGATCTATATCTAGAAGCAAAGCGGCGATACAACTTTCTACACTTGCTTCGGGGTAAAATACGTGGGCTTGACCAAAAGATAAACTAAAAGACTGTAGTTTATCAGGGTGTTTGTGCAACAAGTAGCCTAAATCGGTTGCAGGTTTATGAGTAGTAGCGATCGTTAGCAGCATTGGTTGCAAAAATAATACTTTAACCTCAGTATCTAGCGTAACATAGGTACTACATAAGTAATACACAAACAAATTATTTTAATGTCTTCATACCTAAGAGAGAATTTGAGACAACACTTCAACCTAGTTAAACAAATACAATAGAAACGACTATTAGGAACGCTGGGTGCGATCGCGCTAATTATGTGTAGATTATTAGGCTATATCGGCTCATCAATTCCCTTGGACTATATTTTGTCCAAACCAGAACACTCTTTGATCGTCCAAAGCTATCAACCGCTCGAAATGAACTCAGGAGTAGTTAACGCCGATGGTTTTGGCATTGGGTGGTATCACCCCGAAAAAGATACTGAGCCTTTCATTTACAAAAATGTGATTCCGATTTGGAATGATGTAAATTTATCTAGCTTGGGAAGGTATGTAGAATCAAGCTGTATTCTAGGATACGTCCGCAGTGCAACCACCGGACAAGCGGTGGATATGAGCAATTGTCAGCCGTTTAAGTTTGAACAACTGTTATTTATTCATAATGGTAAGATTGACAACTTTAAACAAACTCTCATGCGTCCAATCAGCGAGACTCTGAGTGATGTTGCATACAAATCTATCAAAGGTAGCACCGATTCAGAACACTTTTTTGCTTTATTTCTTGATGAATATCTCAAAAACCCCGATGGTACCTTAGAACAAGCTTTGCAAAGCGCCTTACTCAAATTAGCTGAATTAGCCAAGTCTCATCAAGTCTCCGCTTCAGTTAACATCATTATTAGCGATGGTAAGCGACTAATTGCGGCTCGATTTGCAAGCGGTATAGAGTGTCCTTCCTTATACTGGACTAGGGACGACCTAAACTATCCAAAATCGGTAATTATTGCCTCTGAACCTATATTTAAAGGGGATTGGCACCGTTTTTCCGAACAGAGTATTCTTAGTGTGGGACAAGACCTTGAGATCGAAATCTATCAAGTATCAACAAACTAGCGGTTCGCCCTTAATTGTTGACCGAAGACAACAATTAAAAGAGTGGTTGCATCAGTGTCGGGCGGGAACTTTAGAACTATTTGAATCTATCGACGAGACAACATTTTGCGTTCAAGCACACTCCGAATTTAGCCCTGTTGGTTGGCATTTAGGACACATTGGCTATACTGAGTCATTGTGGTTGCTCGAACGCCCAACTGGTATAAAACCCGAATATTCTGCCTATCGCCGTTTGTTTGTCGCTGATGGCTTACCCAAGTCTGAGCGCGTCAAGTTGCCACCAATAGAAGAGATTAAAAGCTATCTTGAAGCAATTAGAAACAAAGTTCTTTTGCGTCTAGAAACTATTGATTTAGAAAAAGAAGAACGTCTCTGGCGTTGGCTACTGCAACACGAAAGTCAGCATACCGAAACCATCGCTTTTATTATGCAACTTGGGCGTTGGCACGATCGCGCTCCAGTGGGCGCAAGTTGGCAAAACCTTACTACTCAAAATAATTTTACTGTGCATCCTGCTCCTAATTCTTCTTTAATTCAAACAAATACTCTAACTTCAGAAATGGTTTCCATTGAATCGGGTTCATTCATTCAAGGAAACGACTCTATAGACGCTTTAGATAATGAGCGCACCGCTCATCAAGTCAAGCTTGA
The DNA here is from genome assembly GCF_003003885.1 of Chlorogloea sp. CCALA 695. GTDB lineage: Bacteria > Cyanobacteriota > Cyanobacteriia > Cyanobacteriales > Chroococcidiopsidaceae > Aliterella. The sequence goes on from NZ_PVWN01000017.1 coordinate 55,799, forward strand.
AACCTATTCTATTGACCGCTACCCAGTTACTTGCGGACAATATCGAACTTTTATTGAAACTGGTGGCTATGAAAATTCTATTTGGTGGTCAGAAGCGGGGTGGCGATGGGTGCAATCTGAGCAAGTAACCAAGCCTTTATACTGGTCTGACGACCTGCGCTGGGAAAATCACCCAGTTTGTGGCGTGAGTTGGTACGAAGCCGATGCTTACGCCCGATTTGTCGGTAAAAGGCTACCTAGCGAAGCTGAGTGGGAAAAAGCTGCCGGGGGTAATAATACCTATCCTTGGGGAGGAGAATCGCCAACAGAAAAACATTGCAATCACAACAATGCAGTTAGTCAAACAACGCCCGTAAATGCTTACCCCGCCGGACAAAGTGTTTATGGCTGTTACGATATGCTGGGCAATGTCTGGGAATGGACATCAACAGTATTTGAAGGTTATGAAGGTTTTGCTGGCTATCCTTATCCTGGCTATTCTCAGGTATATTTTGATGGCGAGCATTGGGTGCTAAAAGGTGGTAGTTGGGCGACTCGTCCTTGGGCGCTACGTTCGAGTTTTCGCAACTGGTATCATCCCGGCGTTAGACAAATTTTAGCAGGGTTTCGTTGTGCCAGTGACAAAGAGTAATTGCGATCGCATTACAAATAGTTTTATATTCCATTCCCTAACAGTTTGTTTCCTAAGTAGGAGGAACAATGTCAATGTCTAATACTGCAAGCGGTAATACTTCCCCAAATCTAGAAAATCGCTTGCAAATCGAGCAGTTATTAAATGCTGCAACTTTATCCGCTTCAGCGCTTACAGAAAAAAGCGATGTGATTTCAGGATTAACTCAAAAACCTAAATCTGTTCAAGCTCGTTACTTTTATGATGACGATGGTTCGCAACTATTCGAGCAAATTTGTGACTTGCCTGAATACTATCTTACGCGCACGGAAACAGCTATTTTACAAGAATGTGCAAAATCGATTGCTCAAATTACCGGGGCTTGCGAATTAGTAGAATTAGGTAGCGGTAGCTCAACCAAAACCCGCATTTTGCTAGATGCTTACAATCAATTAAACTTGCCCCTACACTATGTGTCAATTGATGTCAGCGCAGGTATCTTAGAAAGCAGTGCCAAAGCGCTCTTAGCTAATTACCCTTCTTTACAAGTTCATGCTCTTGTTAGTACCTACGAACTAGCTTTAAAACAATTAAAACCTGCTTCTTTACCTAACCGATTAATTTGCTTTATTGGTAGTTCTTTAGGCAATCTTAACCCCCAAGAATGTCAAGTATTTTTCTCGCAAATTACAAAAGCTCTCCAAAAGGGCGAATACTTTTTATTAGGTATAGATTTACATAAATCTAAAGATATATTAGAACCTGCTTATAACGACAGTCAAGGAGTTACCGCAGCTTTTAATCTCAATATGCTCAATCACTTAAATCAACGCTTTGATGGCAACTTCGATTTAACCCAATTTGAACACTTAGCTTTTTACAATGAAACTGAGCGCCAGATTGAAATGTACTTGCGAAGTTTACGCGCTCAAACGGTGACATTAAACGCTTTAGACTTGACAATTGAAATAGCATCTGATGAAACCATCCTTACAGAAATTTCCCGCAAATTTGACTTAAATAGTATTCAGCAAGAATTGCAAGCGCAAGGATTAAAACCAATGCAAGTATGGACAGATGCTAATCAACATTTTGGCGTACTACTTTGTCGATTGCTCAACTAACTCGTTATTAAATTCGTTGACTGGACGCAACTTCAATTCTTTAGACTCCTCGCGCGGTAGCAGGTTAAATACTTGGCGCAACTTATCATCTACCTGCTCGTAGGGTACTTGTCCTTGACGATCAAATACTACCTTACCTGATTTATCTAATATCACCACTTGAGGCACGATATCTTTGTAATAGTAACCTGCCTCTGTAGGCTTATAGCTGCTTTGTACGGGAATTGCATCCACATTTACAGGGATGATATCGGCGACCCGTCCGTAAAAAGCTTGCATATTAGAAACAGTGATCGCATACAGCTTACAATCGCTACTGTCATCAACATAATAAACTAATATTGTCGGTCTTGCTCCAGCTATAGACTCCGCTAAGGTGACTTTAGACGGCACTAACGAGCCATTACCCGCATACAACACAAATATATTACCTTCAAAACGATCTGTATCGATCTCTGCATTGGCTGTTGGCATTCCTAGTAGTAGCAAGCACATCACTAACATCAGCGTGAAAGTTAGATATTGCTTAAGAAAAGTCAACTTTATTTTTAGAAAATTCATCAAAAAATCAGCCTGTTTAGTAAAATTTGATGCAATTAATAGCAGTAAAAGTAGTTACATTAGCCTTTTACATAAATGCAATTTATATTCTACACCTCTAGCTAATCCAAAATCGAATTTTATAACTTATTTTTTTCCTTAGTGTGATTTAATACTTTGATTAATAGTCTATACTTAACCATTTGTGTAATTAATTATTCAGCTTTAGATAGATTTATTTAGTATTAATAAGTTGCTACAATAAGTAATATATAGCTGGAAATAAAAAGCAGTGAAAAAATTATTTGTAGTCTGTTTATCCGTTGCTTTAAGTCTAGTAGTAGTAGATACAGCTTTTAGCAACCCTCCGTCTCAACAACCCGAACCTGCGGCATTAGTACAAGCCGAGGTAGAGACCCCATTATGTTATTTACAAACTCCTGATGGAAAAACGTGGGATCTTAACGGCTTATGTGAACAAGCACCCCAAGAGGCAAATTCTTCAAAGTCAAATGTAGCGTTCGTTAATCCTTATAATAGTGACGCTATCAAAAAATTTGATGATGATTTGTATGGAGATAGCAATTAAACTTTTATTTAAGGAATAATTTAATTAGAGTTCTCACAAAAAATAATTGCGCCCCAAGCAATATATCTGGAGCGCAATTAAAATAAGTATTAACAAGCTACTTAGAAGCTGGAGTATTTAGCTGTTGCTGCGACTTAGCCAGATTAGTAGCTTTGATATAACCGGGTTGATTAGACTGAGCTAAAAAAAGTTTGGCGGCTTGTTGATAATCAGCGATCGCACTAGGAGTATTTTTTAACTTAGCATGAACTTCGCCGCGAATGGTGTAAGCTTGTGCGTCTTTTTCATTACGACCAATCGCACTATCTAAGTCTTCCATAGCTTTTTCATTTTCCCCAATCTGGTAATAAGCCGCTCCTCTATGACGATAGCTTGCACCTTCTTCAGGATAAATACTAATAGCCTGGGTATGATCTTCAATAGCTTGCTTGTAGTCACCTAAAGCCGCGTAGGCGACACCTCGACCATTGCGGACATGGGAATGAGCGGGATTAAGTTTAATAGCTTTGGTGTAATCGTCAACCGCCTCTTGGTAGTTTTTTAGCAAGAGTTGAACATCGGCTCGATAGGTATATGCTAGATGATGATTAGGCTGAATTGCGATCGCTTTACCAAACCTTTCCACCGCCCCTTTGTAGTCTTTTTGATGTAGCTTAGTTAGCCCATCATTAACATGACTTTCGGTAACACTATCGCTTTTAATACTTTCTGGAGTCGCAGTTGGACTATGTGAGGAATGCCCTCCGCCATGAACTTGAGCAATCCCAGGTTTATTGCCAACTATTAAACTTATCCCAATTACTACTGTTAAAGCGATCGCCTGACTTGACTTATACATAAATTCTCTCTGACAAAATATCTAAAATAAAAGCTCTTCTAATTGACATTTAGTAGCGCTCTATGATGCTCTAAGTCACTAATATTTACAGGTTTAGAGTACAAAGAACTATGAGGCAATACGCGCAAAACTTCTTGTACGGTAGTTACACCACTGGTTACTTTCTTGATTGCCGCAACGCGAAAAGAATCGAAGTTAGCTTCATTAACATAGTGTTGCAACTGAGTCATTGTACCTTCGTAAATTAGCCGCCGCACATTACTATCTATATTTAATAATTCTACCAGTGCTTCTCGTCCTAAGTATCCAGAACTAAAACATTTTGCACAGCCTTTCCCACACCTCCAATTGTCTGATTTTGCCTGCTCCCTATCTAAACCTAAAGCTTTTAAATCTGCATCGGTTGGAGTATACTTGTCTGCACAATGAGGACAAATTTTGCGGACTAAACGTTGAGCTACAACACCTAAAAGCGCATCGCTAATAAACCCCGCATCTGGGCAGAGGTCTTTCAAACGGGGAATTGCGCTAATAGCATCATTAGTATGTAAAGTTGTAAGTACCAAGTGTCCTGTTAAAGCTGCCCTAATCGCCGTTTCTGCCGTCTCACTATCACGAATTTCGCCAATCATGATAATGTCTGGATCTTGACGCAAAATTGCGCGCAAACCTGCCGCAAAAGTCATACCCGCAGGCTCATGGACTTGAGTTTGAGTAATACCCGGTAACACGTATTCTACAGGGTTTTCTACTGTTACCAAATTGACGTGTTCTTTAGCCAACCTTTGCAAACTGGTGTAAAGAGTGCTGGTTTTACCCGAACCTGTAGGCCCTGTAAAAATAATCATTCCTTGGGGCTGTTGTAACCAATGCTTGTAAGTTGCTAAAGTGCGATCGCTAAAACCTAATTCCTCAATACTAGAAAAATTATTTTCCCTAGGTAAAAGTCGAATTACAGCTTTTTCACCACCAATACAAGGCAAAGTGCTGACACGCATATCTAAGCTTTGTTCGCCATCTTGTTCGGACATATATTTATCCCCAATCCTGGCATCTTGAGGTCGGCGACTTTCCGATATATCCATGTCAGACATAACTTTGAGGGCAATGATTGCTTTGCGGCTAACTTCCAACGGCAAAGTTGTGATGTTTCGCAGAATGCCATCAATACGATAGCGTACTCTCAACCCGTTAGGCATTGGCTCTAAGTGAATATCACTAGCTCGACTCCGTAAAGCGCTAGATATAATTGCTTTAATTCTACTAATTTGATCGGCGGCTTTTGACAGAGAAAACTCTGTAGATTCGCTGATATCTTCTTCTTTTACGTGTTCTTTTTCTAGTTCGCCAGTTAAAGGATTTACCAAAGGAGCCGAGCTAAGACGGTTGTTGTCAACTTGATTGTGACTGTGAACCCAAGCGCGGTAACTTTTGTGTTGGATGGGAATAAACTTTATATCGGTGAGAGTCTGTTGGCTTAATTTTTTAATTGCATCAGGGGTAAGCGGTATAGAACTACCTAGAAAATAGCAATTACGCCATAGTAATAAAGGAATTAGCGACGGTAAAGTTTTGCGATCAGGAAACTCGCGCAGAAATCTTTGGCTCACTTCAGGGTCGAGCAAATCTAAATTTACAACTCCCTGTTCGTCTACCAAAATTTTTAATGCTTCATCACAATTTATTTCTCGATTTTTTAGCCGTTGCCAAATTGAGCGATGGTGTTGCATTCCTAAAGATGATTGTTGCTAATATTGAGTCATTTGCGCTTAAATTAGCAGCGCTACTGCCCCATTGTGATAATTGAGTTAAATAGGTAATCCTGTAGCGCGGGGCTACAGGATTAACCTTTGCTCTACTCAAATTATGGCACTTGCCTATAGGGCTGGTGCGGGTAGAGACTTAGCCGGAGCTTTGGCAGCAAGGTTTACACTAGCTGCCCCTACTTTAAATTGATTCATCATGTCATGGTCTTCGTGGACTGTATTATGACAGTGGGTCATATAAGTACCAGTATTTGGTCCAAACTTACCAATGACTCTGACTGACTCGTTTGCACCTACATAAAACACATCCTTCCAACCTTTTTCGTAAGCAAAGGGAGCATTCCCATTACGGTCAAGGATTTGCATATCTATCAGGTGGATGTGGATGGGGTGGAACCAACCGCCAGCGTTGTTGTATATTTTCCAAATTTCTACATCACCTAGCTGGGGGCTAGCATCAAAGCGTTGATTGTCCCAAGTTTTCCCATTAATTACCCATAAACCATTAGAACGTTCGTATCTAAATTCACGAGTGCGGACTGCGGACGATGCAGCGATAGGCTGAACTAAACGCAGCTTGCTAGGAATAGAACTAGGATCGCTTTCACTCCGTATCACCTCAAACTGCATGACATTTTCTGTGCCATCGTAATTGTCATTGTTATCTGGCTGGAGGTTTTTGAGAGTAATTTTGGTTCCAACTTTGTATTTAGAAAAGTCGATAACTGCCTCATAACGTTCTGCCATTCCAATCCGAAAACTTTTAACTGGTGCTGGCGCACTCATCAAACCAGCATCGGTACCAATTACAATCAGTGGTTCACCAGTGCTAAGAGCCAATTCGTAAGAGCGCGAAACCGAACCATTTAAAATCCGGAAACGGTACTTACGATTTGCTACCTGCATTTTTGGCCAAGGTACACCGTTAACTAAAATAACGTCGCCGAATTGACTGTCTTCGCCTTGGTCATCAAATATCAGATTACCACTTGCGCCAAACTGCTTGTCTTGAATAACTATCGGTACATCGTAATCACCTTTAGGCAAAGGCAAGTTGAGTTCTTCTTGGTCTTGAACTAAATACATACCTGCTAGTCCCATGTAGACATTGCGGGCGGTCTTATGAATAGCGTGATCGTGATACCACAACGTTGCAGCGCGGTTGTTAGGATAAATATAATCTTTATATTGACCTGGATTAGTTAGGTCTTCAGCATAGCCATCGTATTCTGGCAGCGATGCCATACCGTGTAAGTGTACTGAAGTGGGCGTACCTACACTATTGTTTATAAATCTAACTACCGATCGCCGATCTTTGTTCTGTTTGATCGTCGGGCCAGGAGTAATGCCATTGTAAGCCCAAACTTCAGTCTTCAGCTTCGGGAGAATTTCTACAGAAGCTTTCTTCATTGTAATTTCGTAGTAGTCGGTAGTGCTATCGCTACGCACGGGCTTGAGTACGGGCGGGACACGAAATGGAAGTGTGAAGGGAGTTACTTTTGGGCTTCCAGCATCTCCCGCATAGCTACGACCTTGAAAGGCAATCGGTAATATTAGCGAACCACCTGCAAGCATTCCTAGCTTGAGTGCTTGTCGTCTGGTTATAGGTGTCATACTCTCTGTGTTCTCTCTTGACGGATGGCAGTCTGGGCTTCTTTGGCTAGGACAAGTTAAGTAAAGATTTATTAACCCCTCCTTATCTAGGATGACAACTTAATCGTCATGCAGTGGTTAGGTTATGTCTAACTTATGTGTAAAGTTTGATTAATTTATAAACTTTTTATTTATACAGTCAAAGTAATTACCGATACCCACAGGGTTAGCATAAATACTCAACTGTTGGCTCTAAGATCGCTCTAAATAATTACTCAACTTTAATGAATACGCATATAGCTAGGGTGAATAAATTGTAATTATCTGTGGTATGATTTAACGCCTTAGTAAATAAACAGCAATTTTTTGTCTTAGATTAGAGTAGAACGGCTAAAGTTGCCGAAAAGAGTGATCGCCAAGAAGTTTATTCTTTACCTATCACTAGAAATAGGTAATATCAGCAGGGAAAATTATCTAGTATTGTCTGACAAGCGGTTTCAATATAGCTAAAGATTGTAAACTTGTAGTATGTTTGACTAAAAAACAAGATGAACGCAGAGAATAAAATAAGCAATTACTGCGGTTTAGGAAAGAGAGTAAGAGATGTAATCATTTTTTATCACGCCCCGATTAAATTTTTTTACTACGAAAAACAACTGGTTTAATTACTTAAGTAGGCAAAATCTAAAATATGAGTGATTTGCGATCGCGACAATACTTTCAGCAAGAAATTAGTCAACCAGACGACCAAATCGATTTAGCACTATCTGCACTATATATTGCTCAAGAAGAATATCCCCGCTTAGATGTAATTAAGCATTTTAATACTTTAGATACTATGGCATCGGAAGTAATACAACGCTTACCAACGCAGAATTATCCTTTAAAAATTATTCAAGCTATTAACAGTTACTTGTACGATGAGTTGGGTTTTAGGGCTAATGTTGCTGACTATTACGATCCGCGTAATAGTTTTTTAAACGATGCTCTCGACCGACGACTAGGGATTCCAATTACTCTATCGCTAATCTACTTAGAAATCGCCAAACGAATTAAATTTCCTATGGTAGGAGTAGGGATGCCAGGACATTTTGTAATTCGTCCCCAAATTGCTGAAATGGATATATTTGTCGATCCTTTTAATCGCGGTGAAGTGCTGTTTTTTAACGATTGTCAAGAACGTATAACAAAGCTTTACGGTAAACCCGTAACTATGCAACCAGAATTTTTAGCACCTTTGACCAATCGGCAGTTTTTAGCGCGACTGTTAAGCAATTTAAAACTAATTTATCTCAATAGTCAAAAATTAGAAAAAGCCTTAGCTGCCGTTGAGCGCATTTTGATGTTGTTTCCTAGCGCGATTGTAGAAATACGCGATCGCGGCTTAATCTATTATCAAATTGGTCGTTGGGTAGCCGCAGTCAAAGATTTTGAAACTTATTTGCAACAAGTTCCTAATGCTCAAGATGCTCCGGTAATTCGCCGCTTATTAAAGCAGTTAGATAGCAATAGTTGATAATTTACTTTGGCTTGAAGTAGAATGCAGTGTTTAGCAAAGTTTGAAAGATAGAGACCTTTAAGTTCTCTATCTTTACGATGTAATTATTTGCTATTTAGCACCCATTTCAACCACCAAACTCCGCATAAAATTAATGCGTTGTTCAAAGTCGAGTTGTTTGATTTGATTAACAAACTCATCAGTATTTGAAGGCAATTGATAGTCCGAAGGTACTTGAATAATTACACCTTCCTCCATACCTTGAGCTAAACGCAACCATACATCTAATCTACCGCTAGAACTCAGGGCGGTGTAGCTGTGGCTAATATCAGACGCTGTGCTACTAGCAATGTCTCGCTGCGCCTGCAATTGTTGGTCTTGAGGCATGGCTTTAATGCGATCATAAAACGCTCCAGCACTATCTTGAGCCGAGGCAGAGTTGCCAGGATTTAGTTTATCTTTAAGATCGAGATAACCAAACCAAAGAATAGCTAGTTGAGTATCTGTATCAAAGCTTTTGAACGTTTCTACAGATTTCTTTGTGTTTTCGTCGGTAGCAAAGGTCATGGTTAAAAGTGTCTGATTGTTTGTATTGACAGTCAACAACTTAGGTTAATCAACCAAACTAACTAAATTAACCCTACAAAAGACAGATGTATAAGTCGTATCTAAAGATAGATGTAGAAGAAATTATCTAATTTTAAAACCTGCGTAAGCAAGAAATAGCTAACTGACGAACAAAGCCGCGCCGCCACTAGAGATAAGACTTCTAAGAATGTTAAAGGTATAAAAGCCATCAAAAAATATCGTAATCCCAACAATAACACCCTATTTGTTGACCAATAAATAGCAAGTAGACGCGGAAACCCGCGTCTTTTTCTTACTGTCCCCAAATACACTGCATAATACTTTGTGGCGAAATATCAGCTATTTTCCCTGTTGGCGAAGTCACTACAACAAAGCGATCGCTTTGTTGTAGTGATGTTTCAACTAAAGCAACCGTATAAGTTTGGACTGCTAAAGCTAGATACATTGGCGCACTGTCGGTACATATTAGCAAATTTGCCGAAGCGATCGTTGCCGCTAACTTGCCCATATCTGCGGGAAAAATGACTTTGAGATTAGGGAAAAATGCCAACATTGACTTGACAAAAAGCTCGTTACTAGCATCTTTTATGACTACTACAGGTATATTTGGTTGTTTTTCCTGCAAAGATTGGACGATTTGCCGCCAAAAAGTAACGGGATAAGTTGAATTAACATCGGGAGATTGACTATCGTAAAAAGCGACGTAACCGCTTTCGTTAATGCCTAGACGTTGTTGTTCTTTTTCAGACCAGGTAATGTCCGAGGAAGGTACATTGATATTTAGTGGGGAAACTGGGGAATTTTTAGCCAACCCTTGTAGCAAATCGTGATACCTAGCGGCGGGTTGTTGTTGTGATTTTAGTAAAACGGTATCAGTCAAAAAGAATGAACCGTTGCCTTTGTAGCCCACACGAGTAGGAATACCCGTAAGCCATAATAATAGATTTAACAAAAACTGAGATTGGGGAGAGATAGCAATGTCGTATTCGCGATCGCGCAGCAAACCGATTAAATTGCCCCAGTCAGCCAGACTGTTACGATCTTTAAAATCAAAGGCGATCGCGTCAGTGACAGACTTGCACACTCGATAGGCAGCTTTGGAACCCGGTTCGACTACCACATCTATTTGCGCGTCGGGATAAACTCTTTTTAAATTGTCCAGGGTAGGAAAAAATAAAATTTGATCGCCAATTTTGCCAGGCACTAAGGCTACTATTCGCATAATATTTCTTTACTATTACTCGCTCCTTATTTTAGGAGAACTGTTACTTATTTGAAATAATTAATTGTCCGCCGCTCCCTAGTGCGATCGCGCCAGGGGAGTTATTCTTACAAATCAAAGCAGAATGCACTTATTAATTCCCGCCGCCGGAATGGGGCGCAGAATGGGCAGTGAGCGCAATAAGTTACTTTTAACCTTGCGCTCAAAACCTCTACTTACTTGGACAATAATCGCCGCCCAAGCCGCTCAGAGCATCAATTGGATGGGCATCATTGCCCAACCCAACGATGAGGAATATATTAAAGAAATTTTAGCAGCGCTATCAGTGACTAAGGAGGTAGAGATAATATACGGTGGCGCTACCCGCCAAGAATCGGTTTACAACGGCTTGCAGGCGCTACCAGCTACCGCAGAAAGAGTATTAATTCACGATGGTGCGAGATGTTTGGCTACACCTGAATTAATAGATCGGTGCGCTAGAGCGATCGCTCATTGCCAAGGATTAGTTGCGGCGGTGACAGTTAAAGACACAATCAAAGTTGTAGATGAAAATAGATTAATTCAAAGTACCCCCGACAGGCGGCAACTATGGGCGGCGCAAACTCCCCAAGCTTTTGATGTTAAATTACTCAAACAATGCCACGACTTCGGTTTGTCTCAAGGTTGGGAAGTTACAGACGATGCGGCTTTATTTGAAAGGTGCGGATTGCCCGTACAAATAGTTGAAGGGGAAGAAACAAACCTCAAAATTACTACCCCCGTAGATTTGCAAGTAGCTGAATTTATCCTTGCTCAACGTTATAAAGGGTAATGGATAATGGGTAATAACCAATGACCAATTCCCAATGACCAATTCCCAATTACCAATTATTTACTCTGAGGAATTTCTCAAACACAACACAGGGAGATTTCACCCCGAAAAACCAGAACGATTAATTGCGATCGCATCCGCCCTAAAATCGGCTCCTTTTGCCCATCAACTAGAGTGGAAATCGCCGACTCCTGTAGATGAACGGGTAATAACTTCTGTAAACCAAGTTCACACAGCAGCACACATTAACACTATTAAGCAGATAGCGCGTAGTGGCGGCGGTTCTCTCGATCCTGATACTCCTATATCCCCGGCTAGTTACGATGTGGCTTTACTAGCGGTTAGTGCGTGGCTAGATGGGGTAGATAGTGTCTTGGCTACCAATAACCCAGCTTTCGTTTTAGCACGTCCTCCCGGACACCATGCCGAAAAAAGTCAAGGTATGGGCTTTTGTTTATTTTCCAATGCTGCGATCGCCGCTAACTATGCTTTAAAACTACTAGCCATTAATAAAGTTGGAATTTTAGATTGGGATGTACATCATGGCAATGGTACGCAAGCAATTGTCAAAACTAATCCGCAAATTGCCTACTGTTCTTTGCATCAGTTTCCTTGCTATCCAGGTACAGGCAAGGCTTCCGAACGAGGCGAGTACGAAAATGTTTTAAACTTACCCCTCCTTGCAGGTAGCACAATTTCTGTTTACCAATCGCTATTTGAACAAGCCGTAATTCCTTTTTTTGTTGACTTTCAACCAGATTTATTAATCGTTAGTGCAGGTTATGACGCAAATGCTGCCGATCCTTTAGCTAATATCGATTTGCAACCTCCTGATTATAGAACCTTGACAAATTATTGCTTGCAACTCACTCGGAGAGTTTTGTTTGGGCTTGAGGGTGGGTATGACTTAGAGGCGCTATCACAGTCAGTATTAGCTACGGTGGAACAATGCCTAGCTTGAAAATGTCTTTTTTTGTTATGTCCCCGTGCTATTACGGGTGTAATATATTGTTACGAAACCTAAAAGTAGTAATTTCTCGGTGGAATTTAACAGCCACATAGTGAAGAAATATAGTAACACCAACTACAGATAGAAAGAGAGAAGACCCAGCGATGACTACTTACATTTTCATGGAAACCGCGCTAAAAATCGTTACGAATGCTTATTTAGTTTCCTCGATGCTCTTAATTGCAACTTCCTACATCGGCTTATCAGTAATTGAAATTATCGAAGAAGGCGATACGCATCCTTTTAAAACTAAGTGGTTTAATTAATAATCAATTCTTCCTCCTAAGCTCAAAGTTTCCGCCCTCTTGAAAAGTTTTGTGCAAGGTACTGGTATACAAAGTTTCCGCATCTTCCTAGAGGTAGACTTTGCCCAATCTTGAGATACACTGAGTAAAATTGAAACTCAATGTAAGAGTTGATAGCAGGCAAAGATATAAGTGTAGATGCCGAAAGAGAACTCCTGTTAAAGAGGCAAGTTAAAACATTTGCTTTTGTTAGGTTAAGACAAATTCCTGAGACAATAGCACGAGTCGATTAGGAATTTTTAACGCGAACTATGCCTTGTAGTGCCACTCTTGCCAAATTAGCGGAAATTATCGCCGCTAAACCAATAAATTTATCTGACGCTGCAATAGGTGCGATTGCCAGCATCACAACTGATACCCGCAATATCAAGCCGGGAGATGTATTTGTAGCTTTACGTGGCGAAAACTTTGACGGACATGAATTTGTAACAGAGGCGATCGCTAAGGGTGCGATCGCGGCAATTGTTACCCAGGATTTTGCAAGTCCAGATTTACCAGTATTACAAGTCAAAGATACCCTCCAGGCATACCAACAAATCGCCCAATGGTGGCGCAAACAATTTTCTATTCCCGTCATTGGCGTAACGGGTTCGGTAGGCAAAACTACAACTAAAGAATTAATTGCCGCAGTTTTAGAAACTCAAGGCAAAGTCTTGAAAACTAGAGGAAATTACAACAACGAAATTGGCGTACCCAAAACCTTGCTAGAACTAGGCTATGAACATCAATTTGCAGTAATTGAAATGGCAATGCGGGGAACAGGGGAAATTGCTTTATTAACTCAAATAGCGATTCCCACCATTGGGGTAATAACTAATGTAGGCACAGCACATATAGGACGCTTAGGATCGGTTGATGCGATCGCCAGAGCAAAATGTGAATTATTAGCAGAAATGCCAAAAAGTAGTATTGCTATTCTCAACGCAGACAACAAACGATTAATGACGGTTTCTGCCCAAGTTTGGCAAGGAAAAACTATTAGTTATGGCTTAGAAAACGGCGATTTGCAAGGACAATTGCTCGATAACGAGACTATTCGTATCAAACAAACACAGCTATCTTTACCTCTAGCAGGTACACACAACGCCTCTAACTTCCTGGCGGCTATAGCGATCGCAGAGTCTTTAAAAATTGATTGGGCGCTAAACGCTACAAACTTAACAGTAAATATGCCTGGGGGGCGGAGTCAACGTTACGAGTTAGCAGGCGACATTGTAATTTTAGATGAAACTTACAACGCCGGACTCGAATCTATGATCGCAGCTTTGCAACTACTGGCTCAAACACCAGGAAATAGACGCATAGCTGTATTAGGATCGATGAAAGAATTAGGCGACTTCTCGAACGATTTTCACACCCAAGTAGGCGCGAAAGTAAAAGAGTTAAATTTAGATGCTTTACTAATTTTAGTTGATGGCGCAGATGCTCAAGCGATCGCCAATGCCGCAAGTCCTTTAGCCGTTGAATGTTTTACAACTCCTACAGATTTAGTCCGGCGATTAGGTGAATTTGTCCAAAAGGGCGATCGCCTGCTTTTCAAGGCCTCCCATTCTGTAGGATTAGATCGAGTAGTTAGCCAGTTTCGCACCGCTTGCAGCCAACAACTATAACTTTGCAGCGTTCATTGCTGCCCCAATTAGTCCTACTTGAGGATTGAGAATAATGTATACAGGAACGCTTTTCAATAGCGAACTTACTCGCCCTTTATGAGTAAAAGCATGAAGAAAAGAACCATCTTCTAACAAAGGTAAGATTTTGGCAGCAATTCCCCCAGCCACGTACAAACCCCCATAAGGCAATAGTTTCAAAGCTAGGTTTCCTGCTTCTGCGCCGTAAGCTTCGACAAACATTTGCATAGCTTGTTCGCAAAGGCGATCGCGTTTTTCTAAAGCCGCCGAAGCTATAGCCGCCGCCGGATCGACAGTTCTTTCTCCTTTACCTGCTTCTTCTTCCCAAGTTCGGACAACTTGCCCAATAGTCGGCGACTCGTTGGCAAAATGCCAATCTCGCAAAAATTGGTAAATTGCAATAATCCCTTGACCTGACACCACCCGCTCTATAGAAACACTCGCAATATCGTGCTTATCTAGCAAATATTTCAATAGCTGAAACTCTAATTCCGAGCGGGGCGCAAAGTCTGCGTGTCCGCCTTCGGAGGCAAAAACTCGATAACTATCCCCATTTTGAATTAAAAAACCTTCACCTAAACCTGTCCCCGCGCCAATTACCGCGATGGGAGCAATTGGTTGTAAATTGCCACTTTGCAAAGAATACAAGTCCGACGCATCTAAACCTAAAATGCCATGTCCAACCGCTTCAAAGTCATTGATTAACGCAATTTGAGCAATACCCAATTCTTCCTCTAGGCGTTTTGCATCCAGAAACCACGCTAAATTAGTTAGCTTTACACTGTTATTGACAACGGGCCCAGCGATCGCAAAACAAGCCCTTGCTGGTGGCGACGAATCCCCTAGTTTTTGGGCGGCGGTAGCAAGAAACTGCTGCACCATTGGCACTAAATCGCTAAAATCGCGGCTGCGGTAGCGCTCCTCATACAAAGTCAGCAAAATTGATCCATCTGATGCTTCTACTAGCCGCAAGACAGTTTTAGTACCGCCTATATCTCCCGCCAATAATAAATTCATGAGCCTAATTAAACCGAATTACTTCTTCTACTTGAGCAAGGTGGGAGGTATCCCCCTTTAATTGCAATACCCAATGTGGATCGACGCGCACCACTTTAATTAAGCAACATAAAGCTGCTTTTATTTCAGTTTTGGCAACTCCTCCAACTAATCCTATTGTCGCACCGACTACCGATGCACCATGTCCTACTAGCAATATATCTTCGGAAAACTCCTCAGCAAGTTTTCTTGCTGTTTCTCCCGCTCTCAAATATGCAGTTTCTCCGATTTCTGGATATTGAGCAATGATGCGAGAATTATAGTTAGTATCAATCCGGGGAAATAATGCTCCTAAATCTTCTATTGACATTTTTTCCGGGGTTTCGCTCATCCACTCAGGATTTAGCCATTCACTTAGTCCAGATTCGAGTTTAATCTGCAAGTCTAGAACTTCCGCAACTTGATTTGCTGTTTGTACTGTGCGTAAAAACGGCGATGAGAAAATAGCTGTAATGTTCTCGTTCTTTAGACGTTGGGCTAATTGGGATGCCTGCACTAAACCATCATCAGAAAGCGGCGGATCGTAACGTCTTTCGGCAGTAAGAAACCAATCGGGATTTACAAAATCTAAGCGGTTGGCGTGTCTAGCAATCCAGATTGTTTGAGTCATTGTTTATCTATAAACTTACTTTTAATAATTGATTTCCGCCTTTTTGAAACTCATAATCAACTTGTTGGATTCCTGCCTTATATCCGCTATTGTCTAACTCCTGCAATACTGGTAAGAGTAAATCCGATTGCTCCCCAGAAATATTTAATAAGGGAAATATGCGTACTTCTTTCGCAACTCGGCACAATTCTTTAATAGAATTTAAGTGAAACTCTAATGATAAATGATCTGAGTAGGTAAACAGCAAATGAGAAACCAACGCTAAATCAAATTGTCGATCTTTAAAGGATAAGTTAGGTAATTCATCTAATACATAACGCCCCTCTTGCAATCCTAAAGGGAAATCATTTAAAAACTGATTCATTGCCTCCATTCTTATTTTTCCTAATTGTTCTGGCGACTCAATATTTTGCCAAACATAATTAGCTAAATTTGCTTTTAACCCATCAATAACTGTTTGGTAAGTTTCTTGAATCCGCCCAGAAATTTCATCGGCGCTAAATTGATAAATTGGATCGCACGATATTACTTTATGTCCTTGGCTCGTCATTTGGGCATTAAAACTAGCTGGGCCGCCTCCACAATCAAGAATCGATAAATTAAATTCATCGGGTGTTAGATTAAACATTCCAATATATTCCTTTAGCGATCGCCCCCAAAGAATAATCTTGTCTAGCTTAAAACCCATTTATTTATCCTTTTGTAGTGGGTATATCCAAATATACCTCTACATTTATCTAAACTGGCAAGGAGACAGGATTTAAAACCTGGTTTAATTTGCCACTGCGGTAGCCTTCCAAGTCTAAAGTCACGTACATAAAACCGTAGCTTTGAAAAGCTGAGACGACTTTCTGTAGATCGCACTTTAATACAAATTCCTTAATTTGTTCCGGTGCTAATTCAATTTTTGCCGTATCATCGAGCGATCGCACTCTCAAATTATTAAACCCTAACTTTCTTAAATACACTTCTGCTCTCCCTACACGCTGCAACTTAGCAATAGTAATTTCTTCACCATAAGGAAAACGAGAGCTAAGACAAGGTTGAGCAGGTTTATCCCACCAAGATAAGCCTAAAATTTGGGATATTTGCCTAACTTCAAACTTAGTGATGCCCAATTCTGCCAAAGGCGATCGCGCTCCTCTTTCTTTGGCGGCGGCGATTCCTGGGCGGTAGTCGTGTAAATCGTCAGCGTTTACCCCATCTACCACGTAAGGATAACCAAGCTCTTTAGCTAAGGGTTTAAGAGTGTCGTGCAACTCGCTCTTACAAAAATAGCAACGATTTACTGGGTTTGCTCGATAGTTGGGATTGTCCATTTCGTGAGTTTGGACTATTTGATGAGCAATGCCAATTTCGGTTGCTTGAATGCAAGCGTCTTCTAACTCCTCCGGTAGCAGCGAAGGAGAAGCCGCCGTTACAGCTAGAGCGCGATCGCCTAGCGTATCATAGGCAACCTTGGCAATCAAAGCACTATCTACCCCCCCAGAGTAAGCAATTATCGCCCTCTCCATCTCTGCAAATAAGGTTTTTAGTTGCTCAATTTTTTGTTGCATTTTTCATTACTTTAGGTCGCTCTATTTTATTTTAAAGATTTTGCTTATAAAACTTCAAGTTTTGCTTTCTTTAGGGCAATTGTGACATTGGTAGATGCAATGTAAAACAACTTCCTTGTCCCATTTGCGATTTTAAAGTAATGTCTCCCCCATGCAGCCGCGCTAATTTGCGTGACAAAGCCAAACCTAACCCTGTACCTTCATATTTGCGATTTAAACCGCTATCTAGTTGTTTAAAGGGCTGAAATAACCCTAATTGCTCTGCTTTGTCTATTCCAATCCCTGTATCTATTACTGATAACTCTAAATTATTTCCACTTTTTTTTACTTGCAGCGTTACCGATCCATGTTCTGTAAACTTGACGGCATTAGATAATAGATTTACAAGTATTTGTTTAACTCGGCGGCGATCGGCTACCCAAGTTGTGACATCACTAGCAATTAATATTTTCAGTTCCAAGTTTTGTTGTAAACATTGTTCTCGAATAAACGCCAAGCAGCTTTGACAAAGTTCCTCTACTACAATCGTTTCTACAGCTAGTTCTTCTTTCCCGGCTTCTACCTTAGATAAATCTAACAAATCGTTAATGAGTTCCAACAAATGATTGCCGCAACTTGCGACACCTTCTATGTATTGTTGTTGTTTGGCGTTTAATGGTCCGAAAATTTGTTGTAGCAATATATTAGAAAATCCTAATATCCCCGTTAATGGGGTTCTTAATTCGTGGCTCATATTACTTAAAAAGTCACTTTTCGATAAATTAGCCGCCTCAGAAATTAATTTTTCTTGTTCTAATTGTTGAGTGCGTTCTTTAACTAATTTTTCCAGCATCTCATAACTTTGAGCATTGTAGAGAGCGATCGCTGCTTGATCGGCAATTTGTTTCAATAGTTCGATTTCCTCTTTACTAAATGCTCTATGTTTGGTAGTTGTATGCAAACTTATACCACCAAAAAACTTATCTCGAATATAAATAGGTGTTTTTAGGATCGAAAGAATTTGTCCATGCTCAATTAGCGCCAATTCCTTGGTTGAAAGTTCTGATTGTTCTTTCTCTGTAGGTACGTGCAGAACTTGATCAGTCTGGGATTGTGTTCCCGGTAACAAGTCGAGCCATTCCCCGATTGGTTCTTGAAATCCCTGGATACATACAACGGATTCCCTTGCTCTCCATTCACTACGAATGGAAATTTGTTCGTTTTCTAAATCAATACAAAAAATAACTACTTGGTCTACTCCAAAGTATTCGCCAGTTAGTTGAACTATTTTTTGTAAAATAAATTCTGGATCGAGACTAGAATTAATTGCTCTAGCGATTTGGTTTAAGGTTTCTTCTCTACCTGCTCGTTCTTGAATTTGGCGAAACAACTTAGCTTGGTGAATTGCGATCGCGCAACGCTCGGCGATGGTTTTAATTAACCCTATTTCATCTTCAGTCCACTGACGAACGCGATCGCACTGGAGTAAAACAATTTCGCCTAACTCGATCTGTTGGTGCAATAAAGGAGCAATTATTAAGGAGCGAATTCCTCCCTCTAAAGCAATTTGCTGAATTTCTGGCGCTACAGTATCGTCAATAGTAGACATAACTACTATTTCACCTAGCTTTAATTGAGCTTGATAGTGTGGATATAAGCCGCACTTACTATCAACAAAATATTTCTTAGCGGCGTTAGCTTCGCTAACGTAGTTAATGTTCATTTCCCCTTGATGATTCGCTTGAACCATAATGCAGCAACTAAGGTTCAAATTTAACTGCAACATATTAGCGGTAGTTTGCAGCATTTCATCTATTACTAAAGTACCGCGCATTGCTTGAACAATCTGATTAATAATTGCTTCAGTTTTCGCTCTTTGCTCAACTTTCTTTAAAGCTGCTTGCTGCTGACGACGCATCGCAAACTCTCTTAGCGATCGCTTTAAAACTACTGGCAAACGAAATAGCCGATCTTTAAGTACATAATCGGTCATTCCAGCTTTAATACAGTCAACGGCGGCTTCTTCTCCCAAGCTCCCAGTAACTAAAATTAACGGAATTTCTCTTCCAGTTTTTTGTAGTATTTTTAACACTTGGTACGCTGTAAACTGAGGTAAACGATAATCTGCTATTACTGCATCGTAAGTATGGGCTTGTAGCAATTGTTTAGTACCTTCTAAGGTATCTGTAGATTGATAGGAAAACGGTATTTCTGCT
Organism: Chlorogloea sp. CCALA 695; assembly: GCF_003003885.1. Taxonomy (GTDB): domain Bacteria; phylum Cyanobacteriota; class Cyanobacteriia; order Cyanobacteriales; family Chroococcidiopsidaceae; genus Aliterella. The sequence continues at coordinate 75,337 of NZ_PVWN01000017.1, forward strand.
TTTTCTAAAACCAGCGTCACCAATTCCACGTCAGAAGCTACATCTTCGACAATCAATAAGTTTAGGGATAGTTCGATGGGCAATTCTTGCCAAGATCCAGCTTGAGAGCAATCTAAATCAGCCATTATTTGACTACTGCTAAAGTATTATTAATTGGATAGCGCTCAAAATATAAGGATTTATAATTATAAATATATTTTTAATTTATTTAGCTTAAACTCTAAATGTATCCTGTTTTACATTTGGTCAAAGATAGCGATTTTTTCGTGCCGCACTGAATTATTTTAGGTTTCTCATTACCAGCTAGAGCTGGAGTATCAACTGTTTTTTAAAACTTGAAACTAAAAATAATTAAGACTTTGACCTATCATAACTGCTGCGCTCGACCTTGCATACTCTTATCCGTAAAACAAATTTATTAAGGCTAAATAGGCTCTAAAAAAGTATTGCTAACTACTTATTTCAAGTCAACTCTATTTTAAATCATTAAACTCATAATTTTATAATTTTAGCTGTACAGATTTTACAACCCCAAGAGATAATTATTAAACTTTAAAATAAAATGTTGTACCTAAATTGGGTTGACTTTCAGCCCAAATTGTGCCGCCGTGACGGTGAATAATTCTTTGGACGATCGCAAGTCCAATGCCTGTACCGGGAAAATCTTGTGGGGGATGCAATCGCTGAAATGCAGCAAACAACTTATCTGCATATTCCATTTGAAAACCGATGCCGTTATCTTGAACAAAAATTGTGCTGTCAGGTAAAAAACCAATTTTAATTTGAGGCGAACAGTGAAAGCTGCTGAATTTAACAGCATTGTCGATTAAATTACTAAATACTTGTTGAAGTAGAATAGGATCGCCGATTACGGAGGGTAATTCTGTAATGGTAAATTTTATTGCAGAATTATTTGTATGCTCCATCGCCAAAGCAACGGCGGTATCAACCAAAGGACGGAGATCAACAGTTTGTTTGATTAATGGTTTTTGCCCAATCCGCGACAAGCTCAACAAACCATCAATCAGAAATCCCATTTTCTGGCTGCTGGTATCAATTACATTAAGATAATGAGCTATTTTCTCATTTTCTAAAGCGCCAGTCGGTTCTAACCTTCGCTCCAGAGCTTCAACAAAACCAGTAATATGTCGTAAGGGAGCGCGTAAGTCGTGAGAGACAGAATAAGAAAATGCTTCTAATTCTTTATTAGTCAATTCTAGTTGTGCGGTACGCTCATTGACTTTTTGCTCTAAAGTTTGGTTAAGTTGCCTAACTTCAGATTCTGCTCGTTGCAAATCGGTCAGTTGGCGCTCTAAAGATTGAGCCATGTAGTCAAAAGTCTGCGCCAAGAAGCTAAGTTCTTCTTGACGGTTGGGTAAATTGGTGCGAGTAGTGAGATCCCCCGCCGCCAGAAGTGCGGTAGCATTGACTAAACTTTTTAAAGGACGAATCCAAAATACTTCGCTACCAATCCAAGCTATAACAAAAGCGATCGCGGTTACTAAGGCAAGTCCTAGCAAGTTACGCTTCAAAGTCCGGTTAGCTTGAGCAAAGGGATCAGTTTGGGAAACGCTAATAGCCGCCATATATCTATTAGGGTCGACAGAGTAGTTTTCCTCTGTAGCTACATATAAATGTTCGCTACCATCTACACTACGAATTTTTGCTATATCTTTGCTTGTAACCAGCATATGTTTAATGATTGGCAGATGCAAAGTAGATTTTACTTGCAACTTTTTCGGCTCTGGATAACGAGCGACTTCCAAACCATTGCGATCGAGTATGCTTAAAGCTGCCCCTTCAGGAAGCAATATTTTTGGGATAATTGTACTGAGCCAATTAGAATTTAAGATTAAAAAGACTGTCAATTCTACTTGATTTTGCTCGTTTAATATTGGGTAGGCGCAGACTACAGAGTTTTGATTAGAGCCATGCTGTGGAGACTTGCCTACAGTAAAAGTACGATTGGTTATTGTTTGTTGCAACCAATAGCGTTCTTGGGGTTTGATTGGCATAGAATAGGGCAAAGCACTACAAACTATGTTGCCATTGGCTTTGACTACCCCGATGTTTTCATAGATCGGGTAAGACTGTAACACATTTTTTAAAAGGGCTTCACATTCTTTTGCTGCTGGAGTGTGAACTTGAGCAAATTTTGCCAGTATTAATAATAATTGTTGAGCATTTTGAAGAAGCTGAGTTTGATGCGTAGCCGCATGTCTACTAACTTTGAGCATCTCTGCTCTTGTTTGATCTATACCCAAACGCCGAGCTTCGATCCCATTGTAAAGGGTCATCCCTAGTACAGGTACGATACAAACAAGTATCAGCAAAATTGAGCGATCGCGCAAGCTAGTAAAATAAAAACGGCGCATATAGTGCAGCTAATTATTTATTGAGTCTCATGGCAAGCAAAGTTACTTTTCCTAACTTCTCTCCACACTCTATCCTGATAATCAATACTTTTTAGTTAAAAATAACCTATGGCTGGACAACTAGCGCAATTATTCATCAATGGCATTGCTGTCGGCAGTATTATCGCTTTAGCGGCGGTAGGGTTAACGCTTACCTACGGTATCTTGCGCTTATCAAATTTTGCTCATGGAGATTTTATGACTTTGGGAGCTTACATTGCTCTTAGTGCCAATCTTCAGGGTCTAAATATTTGGCTATCGATAATTTTAGGTGGATTCGGCACGGTAGCTGGAATGCTATTGTCGGAAAAATTGCTATGGTCAACGATGCGCGATCGCCGAGCTAGTTCAACTACTCTAATTATTATCTCCATTGGGCTTGCTTTATTTATCCGCAACGGCATTATTTTAATTTGGGGCGGCGCTAGTCAAAGCTACGATTTGCCTGTTAGTGATGCTCTCACCTTTTGGGGACTACGAATACCTCAAAATCAGTTATTAGTTGTCGGGCTTGCCGCGATCGCAATTTTAGCATTGCATTATCTGTTGCAGTACACCAAAGTTGGCAAGGCAATGCGCGCGGTAGCTGACGATATCGACTTGGCGAGGGTTTCGGGTATAGATGTCGAGCGGGTAGTGCTTTGGACTTGGATAATTGCTGGAACTTTGACCGCTCTGGGAGGCTGTATGTATGGTTTGACTACCGGGTTGCGCCCTAATATGGGCTGGTTTTTAATTTTACCAATGTTTGCCTCGGTGACTTTGGGCGGCATTGGCAACCCTTACGGAGCGATCGCGGCGGCTTTGATTATTGGCATTAGCCAAGAAATGAGTACCCCCTGGTTGGGTTCTCAATACAAACTAGCTGTAGCCTTGTCGTTGATGATTGTAGTATTGCTAATTCGTCCTAAAGGCTTATTTAGAAGCACTATTTAAAGCAAAGGCGCACGCTAAATAACGTGCGCCTTCTTTTAGCTAATCCTAGGGATTAATCACGTGGAAGTAGATGGCGGCAACTAAAAAGTTACCAGCTAAAAGAAGCAAAGAAACAATAGTCCGAAAGGGATAAGGAGCAGTGCTATTATTCATAGTTGCGCCCTTGGGATCGTTCATTTTAGCTGTCATCAGTACAAATCCTTTTTCTTGTAACTTAATTAAGGAATACCAAAGAACGCTACCTTTGACTAGAAATCTGAAGAAATATTTTTGGTAATGGGTAATGGGTAATTGGTAATTGTTACCCTATTCACTTTCTCCCGCATGATAAGAACTGCGAACCAAAGGAGCCGATCGCACGTGTTTAAAACCCATACTCCGGGCAATTTCTCCTAATTGGGTAAATTCCTCTGGTGTCCAATACTTTTCTACTGGTAAGTGTGCTAAAGAAGGACGCATATACTGCCCCAAAGTCAAGCGATCGCATTCTATACTCCTTAAGTCTGCCATTGCTTCAATTACCTCAGTTTGGGTTTCTCCATGTCCGAGCATCAACCCAGATTTGGTAGCTATTTGCGGATCTAACTCCTTAACTATTTGCAATACTTGTAACGAGCGATCGTATTTAGCCCCCCGCCGCACTCGTCCTTGTAACCTTTGCACCGTTTCGATATTGTGGTTGTAGCATACAGGCTTTTCTTCTACCACCGTAGCAATGCGAGTTGGCCATAGCTCGGAACTTTCTCTACCACCCCAAAAGTCTGAAGTCAACACTTCAATTTGGGTTTCCGGGTTCAAGCAACGGGTATAAGCAATTACTTTAGCAAACCAACTTGCGCCTCCATCCGTCAAATCATCCCGCGCTACAGAAGTCAACACTACATACTTTAAACCCAATAGTTGCACGGCTTCGGCTATTTTTTGCGGCTCTTGAGGATCTAAAGGCATCGGTGCATGACCTTTATCTACTTGACAAAACGCGCACGATCTCGTGCATACTGGGCCCATTAATAAGAAAGTTGCCGTTTTTTGGGCGTAACACTCACCCCGGTTTGGACAACGGGCTTCTTCGCAAATAGTATGAATTTGCCGTTGCTTGATGATGCGTTGAACGGTGGAGATTTCCTTAGCTTTGCCTAAGGGACGACGCAACCAGTCTGGCATTGCTTCAATAGTTCTCGCTCCTCGCGCCAACGATGGTGATTCACTCATAAGTATTTAAACAATGCAAATAATTTTATAAAGACTACTAAGTAATCAGTAATATTACTTAATTTAACATGAAATAAAATCCCACCAAATTGCAGTTCTCAGTAAAATTTCTCTTGAATAGAAACTAACCCAAGCGTTAAGTTTAATTTAGGGTTATGCCAGTCATAACTACATTAGTAATATTACTACCTTAAATTCTCCCCTATAGGACTAACCCATGACCACCCGTAAAATTTTAGTTATTGACGACAGCCGCGTAATTCGGGTACGAGTAAAAGAAATGTTGCCCCCAGGTAACTTTGAAGTCTTAGAGGCAAAAGATGGCTTAGAGGGCATCAACTTAATTCGCCAAGAAATGCCAAACTTGATTATGCTTGATTTTCTCTTGCCTAAAATGAGTGGCTGGGAGGTATTTCAGCAAATTCAACAAAACCCCGAATTGCGTAAAATTCCTTTAGTTTTAATGTCTGGGCGCAAAGAAGAAGTAGTAGAGAAAATTCAAGAACCCTTTGAGCATTTTGAATTTATTTTAAAGCCCTTTGAGCAAAAAGACTTAATTGGCGCAATCAAGTCAGCAATGGCAAAATCTAAATTGCCCCCCAAAGGAACTACCACTACAACAGGGATTACTCGAAACAGTACGCACAGTACCGGAACGTCAGAAATTCAGGTAATGCAGCACAAAATAGCGAGTATGCAAGCAGAAATTAATGCTCTCAAACAGCAAATTGGGCAAATCGTCGGTTTTCTCAATAAAAAATAACAGTTTTCTCCTTTACAAACGGCTTCAAAGCTAACCTATGAAGTCTAATAATAGTAGGAATTTTCTTCCCGTGAAAGCCCTACTACCAAGTAATGAAACTGCCAGGCTGCAAGCTTTAAACAAGTATGAAATTCTTGACACGGTTACAGAAAGTGTCTTTGACAACTTAACGCGCTTGGCAGCGTATATTTGTGGAGTGCCAACAGCAATAATTAGTTTAATTGATCGCGATCGCCAATGATTGAAATCAAAAATCGGCATCGAAGTCTGTGAAACTGCTAGAGATATTGCCTTTTGCGCGCATGGAATTTTACAAATTGAGCCGTTTATTATCACCGATTTAGTAGATAACTATGGCAATGTTGTTGGAGTTGCCTCTATAGCTCAAGGTATTAGCGATCGCTCTAATGCCGAAAAAGCCCTTCAAGAAAACGAAAAAAAGTACCGTACTGTTGTTGACAACGTTAAAGAAGTAATTTTTCAAACCGATGCGACAGGATTATGGACTTTTCTTAATCCGGCGTGGACAGAAATTACCGAATTTAGCATCGATCAAAGCTTAGGAACAAATTTCTTAGACTACATACATCCTCAAGATCGCCAGCAAAATCTAGAAATTTCCCAACTTCTCATTCAACGTCAGCAAGAATACTACCGTCATGAAGCTTGTTACATAACAAATTACGGTGGCTATCGGTGGATTGAAGTTTATGCCTGTCCGAAGTTGGCACACCAGTACAGATTAGAGCCGTTATAAATAATGATGTTTTTCAGCTAACTATTGCCAATACTGGGTGTGCAATGACACTAGAGCAAATTGCTAGTATCGGTGCTTGCAGACAATTTGAGCGGGAGTTTTACGCTCAGCAGGGTTTGGGGTTGGGTTTAGTTATTGTCCAAAAACTCGCCGAACTGCACTATGGGCAATTAACTATTAATACTGCAAAAACGGCTCCCACTACAACAGTGTTCGTCGATCTTACAGCAATTTGAGATCAAACCCACTACAAATATCGTAAACTTTGAAGATGTAAAAAAGAAGATTATTAAGAAAT
>NZ_PVWN01000097.1 GCF_003003885.1 Chlorogloea sp. CCALA 695
CGGGAGCGTAGGTTGTTAATGCCTCCTTTTCATGGAGAACGGATGCGAACTTACGGACAATTAATTTGTGAGTTGGTTAACAAAGCAATGAGTTCGCTGTCGATTGGCACTTTGTTTTCTACCCGGAAGTTGGCGCAGGAGATTTCTTTAGAAGTCATGCTCAAGGTCGTTTTTGGGATTAACCAAGAAGACCGTTTCAAGCATCTCAAGTCGCTGATGGTTAACCTCACAGATTCACTTCAATCTCCTTTCATTGGCGGTTTACTTTTCTTCCCATCTTTGCAAAAAGATTGGCGAACCCAGAGTCTCTGGGGATACTTGCGGCATTTACAACGACAAATAAGCGAACAGGTGTACGCTGAAATTCGGGTGAAGCGAAGCTATCTTGAAGGGAATAGCCACCAAAATCAGGTTATTGGCTCAGACATCCTTAGCTTAATGATTTGGGCCCGTGATGAGACTGGTCAACCGATGAGCGATGTCGATTTGCATGATGAATTAATTACCCTAATGCTCGCAGGTTATGAAACAATTGCAAGTGCGATCGCATGGGCGCTATATTGGATTCATCGTCATCCACAAGTTAGCGAAAGGTTGTTTAGAGAACTACATGATCTGGGCAAAGATCCAGATCCCACAGCCATTGTGCAGTTACCCTATCTCACAGCCTTTTGTAACAAAACTTTGCGCCTTTTTCCCGTTGCCGTGCTTACAGTTCCTAGAGAGGTCAAAGAATCTGTAGAACTTATGGGTTATCAACTAGAGCCTGGAATGAGACTTTATGGTTGTATTTATCTAACTCATCAGCGCCCAGATATCTATCTTGAACCTAAATTGTTTAAGCCAGAGGGTTTTCTAGAACGACAGTTCTCTCGGGTGCAATTTTCTCCCTTTCGGCGGTGGTGCGCGTCGCTGCATTGGCGAAGCCTTAGCCCTATTTGAGATGAAATTAGTCTTAGCAAAAATGCTTTCTCATTACCGATTAGCAATGGCAGATCAAGATCCTGAATATCCTCAGAGCCGAGGTGTGACTTTTGCTCCTGCTAAAGGGGCACAGATGATTTTAAAAGAAAAATTCTGAGCCTACCTTGCCGAGTTTAACGATATCTCAACCAAGTATAACTGAACAGTTTTTTACTCAAAACCAGCTTAGGAGTCAAGTAGTGAAACGTAAACAATTTTTGCAAAGTGCGATCGCCAGTACAATTACTGGTTCCGCCCTAGTCGCTTGTCGAACCACAACCAAAGCAACTGGCTCGAATGCAGCCTTACCTACTTTAAATTGGCAGATGGCAACCAGTTGGCCCATAGCATTGGATACAATTATCGGTGGTGCTAAAACATTTGCCGATCGCGTTGCTGCACTCACAGGAGGTAAGTTTAAGATTACACCACGTCCGGCTGGTGAGTTAGCGCCGCCACTAGAAGTGTTAAATGTGGTGTCTCAAGGTGCTGTTCCCTGCGGGCATACAGCCGCTTATTTCTATGTTGGTAAAAGCGCTGCAACCGCGTTTGGTTCGGCTTTGCCTTTTGGTTTGAACGCTCAACAACAGAATGCTTGGCTGTATGAGGGCGGTGGATTACAAAAGCTGCAAGATTTGTATGCCCGCAAGTTTGGTGTTATTCAGTTTCCCGCAGGTAACACGGGAACGCAAATGGGTGGGTGGTTTCGCAAAGAAATCTCGAAAGTAAGCGATTTACAAGGATTGAAGATGCGGATTCCTGGACTAGGCGGGCAAGTCATGGGCAAACTCGGCGTGACTGTGCAGACCCTAGCAGGTGGCGAGATTTTTCAAGCCTTACAAACTGGAGCAATCGATGCCGCCGAGTGGGTTGGCCCCTATGACGATGAAAAATTAGGACTGCAAAAAATCGCTAAATACTATTATTATCCTGGCTGGTGGGAACCGGGAGCAACGCTAGAAGTACAAATCAATTTGAATGAGTGGAAGAAGCTGCCGATACAATATCAAGAAGTGATTCAAACCGCAGCTTTTGAAGCCAACACGATTATGTTAGCTCGTTACGATGCCCGCAATAACGAAGCACTTCAAAGGCTCTTGCAAGGTGGCGTGCAACTACGATCCTATAGCGATGAGATTTTGGCAGCAGCAGAAAAAGCATCGTTTGAGTTATTTGATGAACTTGCTGCCAAAGATGCTGATTTTAAAAGCATTTTTGCCGATTGGAAACAGTTTCGCGATCGCGTCTATGCCTGGAACAACATCAACGAAGGCAGTTTCAGTCGCTACAGCTATAGCAAAATCAAATCGTGACCTCCTTCCCTACCAAATCAAAGATTATGGTAGAAGCTTCTCAAAATCACTGGGATGTAACAACAAAATTGAGACAGGTTCGTTGAGTTCTTAGTGTTGCACCTCGTTGTTGTGCGGCTTGCCTCGAGTCCTAATTACAAAAAGAGAAAAAACCAATGGTAGATATAACCCAGCTAGAAAGTAGTGAAAATTCCGTCCCTCACTCTAATGATTTATTCAACAATCAGTGGAAACTTTATCAAAAAGTTCTGAGCAATAATTACATAAAACACCATGAATTTTACGGCATTCTGCATGAATTTTTAGTTAGCAACTTTCAAAATCCTTTTTCCCTTCTTGACCTCGGCTGCGGGGACGCTAGCTACACGGCTCAGGCTTTATTAAATACTAATATTGCTTGCTACAAGGGGATTGACCTCTCTGAACCAGCTCTGGCGATTGCCCGTGACAACATGGAGCTTACTGGCGGTGATAAGTTATTCATCCAGGGCGATTTCTTTGAGTTAGTTTTTGAATTGGTAAAGGAACGAAAGGATAGCTTCGATGTCATCCTAGCTTCTTTTGCTCTCCATCATTTGACCCTCGAGCAAAAAGACTACATTATTGGGCAGTTTATCCATCTGCTGAAAGCTAACGGTGTTTTTATTCTTATCGATACTGTTCGCCGCGAAGGAGAGCAGAGAGAAGCTTTCATCAAACGCTACCTAGATGGCGTGTATAAAGACTGGTCTTTACTGACACCCCCAGAAGTTCTTGCAGTCGAGGCTCATATATCTTCCAGTGATTTTCCCGAGACGCAGGAAACTTTACATTTAATTGCTCAAAAACATGGTTTTATTCGGTCTGAAAGTCTCTATTCAGACCCGCTCGACACGGCAAAATTATTGTGCTTTTACGCCTAGAAGATGAGATTGAGCAGGAGTTTATAAACGAATTCTTAAAAAGGGTTGTAACTTGTGCTGAATCAACATGAGCGCAACAGCCCCTCTCTGTATCCCTCATCAAATCAGATATAGTCCGGCGCAGGAGGTATTATCGCTCCCCCAAGACCCCCTCATTTAGATAAAACAGGCTGTGCCGAAAGCTCAACTAACCAGCGTACCGTTTGGGGAAACATCATCACCAATAGCAAGACTGCAACTTGCAGCGCCATAAAAGGAATCGCGCTTTTGTGGATATCAATCGTTCGCACTGATGACGGAGCAACGCTTTGCAAGTAGAACAGAGAAAATCCCACTGGGGGCGAAATAAAAGCGGTTTGTAGATTAATCGCCATGACAACCCCAAACCATACCATATCAATTCCTAACTGTTGTGCGGCAGGGACTAACAGAGGCATGGCGATAAAACAAATTTCAATAAATTCTAAAAACACGCCGAGAATAAAAATCACAATATTACTGACAATCAAAAAAGCAATTTTGCCACCAGGTAAATTCACCAACAGTTCTGTAATCAAGGTTTTGCCGCCCAGACCATCAAAAACAAGACTAAAAAAGGACGAGCAAAACAAAATCATCAACACAACCGTTGTTACCACTGCTGTTGAATGACTCGCCGCGCTAATTAGCGACCAGGTTAGTCTGCGGTTGAATGCCGCTAATACACAAGCACCTACAGCCCCAACCGCACCTGCTTCGGTGGGTGTTGCAATGCCGAAGAAAATACTACCTAGCACTGCAAAAATGACTACTAGGGGAGGAATCACAACTTTAACCACGCGCAGCGCCAGCGCCAATCTAGTCATTTGCCGAGTTTCCAATGGTAGCGCCGGAGCTACACTCGGTTGGAAAAATGCTAAAACCACAACATACAAAGCATAAGCAGCAGAAAGCATCAGTCCTGGAATCAATGCCCCTAAAAAGAGATCGCCGACCGATACTCCTAATTGGTCGCTTAAAACCAGCAGCACTAAACTGGGAGGAATCAATTGCGCTAAAGTTCCTGCGGCAATGATTACGCCTGCGGCAAGTTGCTTGTCATAGCCGTAGCGCAGCATCACAGGTAAAGACACTATTCCCATAACGATCACCGTGGCAGCAACAACACCTGTCGCCGCCGCTAACACTGTACCGACAAAAATCACCGCCAGTGCTAGACCTCCGCGTAACGACCCAAACAAAATTCCGATCGTTTCTAATAGTTCTTCTGCAAGTCCTGATTTTTCCAACACAGCACCCAAAAACACAAAAAAAGGAATTGCCAATAGTGTGAAGTTAGACATAGTGCCAAACCAGATATTGGGTAATAGCAACAGCCGACTAGGATCGAACGCGCCGACAAGAGTGCCGATTGATCCAAATATAATCGCCGTTCCCGCAAAGGAAAATGCTACTGGATAGCCACTCATCAGGATGAAAAAAAAGCCAACGAACATGGCAAGCGCCAACCATTCAAAGCCCATAGTTTATCTGCTCAAAAAATAGTGTTTGCAATGCCAATTTAAAAGATTGATTGAGATAATTGTCAGTCTGAGCAATTTACCCCAGTGGTAATTGATTAATATTGTCTTGTAGAGTTTGGGTAACTTGCCTGTATCCTTTCAAAATTGCTAGGTACTTAATCGCTTGCGAAATCGCTTGCGCCAGCAATGCCACAAAAGCAACTATAAGCATTGTTTTAATTGGCGCTCGCGGCAAGCCATCGGCATCTGATGATACTTCCCAACTGCTCCACGTTCCATCGGGTAGCAGCCCCCACGATTGCAAAACTGGGTTAAAACTAACCCAAATTCCTAAAATACAAAAGGGAATCAAGAACAAGACTGTACCTAGAAAATCGACTAAGGCGCGGCGTTTTTCGCTCCATCCTGCATATAGAAAATCTACCCGGACGTTTGCGGCTTGTTTGAGAATGTAGGCGAATCCCAAAAAAAACATTAATGAAAACAAATACCATTGCAGTTCGATCAGCGCATTCGAGGAGAGTTTGAGTCCAATCAGTCGTCCCAAATAACGGGCGGTGACATTGTAAAACCCAACCACGATCATGAGTGTGACAATCCAACCGCTCAATCTGCCGTTCGCGTTACTAACAGTATCAATGGCTTGAGAGAACTTGAGCAGAGCATGAATATGGGAAGGTTTGAGAAGGATACGCAAAGCTAGGTACTCCCATAGAAATTAACGTTAGAGGCACGTTCTGCACTAAGCTCTTTTCCAGGGATTAATCCCTTGTTCTTTAATTTTGAGGTAAAGCAGAACTGAATACACCAAATCAAATAAAAAGATACTTAGATAGAGAAAAATTAAGCGTATTGATGATAGCACAGATAGATAATTGAAATAGAAGCACATACAGTACCAATCATTTTGGCGATCGCAACATACACAGATTGTCTCTATCACTACAAGATAAAAGCATATAAATACAATTGACACAATCAAGTTATCTTGAAAAGCCGTGTGAATCGCACCCTGCTCCGTACCAAATTCGTAGGTAATGAACAGCATATTGAGAAAGCTAACGTCAAGAGTTGAGAAAAAAGCAGCGTAAAAAAAGCTTTCAGGAAACTGTTTGCTAAATTCAGCCTTGCCAAAATTAAGGTACGCAATGACAATAACTAGATTCAAGAAAACCAGACATAATTGATATAAAGTTGCGGTTTCTCACTTGGAAACACAAACGAAAAGATAAATTCCCAGGAAATGTTTATGCAGAGTGCCACTAATGGCATACCAACACTTCGCTCTTGAATAGAGCGTTGAACAATCAATAAGTACGAAATTGTCCAAAAAATACCAGAAAAAATTGCCAAAGCTGTAGCAGTCATTATTTTAAATCCTGTACACTGAGTTAGCCTCATTTAGTTGTTTATGGTTAACGATGGCTCTCGTTGTCTAATCTGAGCAAATCGAAAGCCACGAGCCGATGCAAAACTACCAAACAGGTTGCCCGCCAGATCGATATACATTTGAATCTGACTATTACCTCCAATAAAGCGATATGCTCCAAACCAAACTCTTTGAAAGGGGCGGAGTTGAGAAGCTGATTGTCGCGCTGTTAGCCATGAACGTGCTGGCTGCATCTGCAACATTGTATGTAAAGCTAATACTGTCAGTCCAGCAAACAAAAGTTTTGAATTTAAAATCTTCATAGGTTATGTCTTTCCGGTTCAAACATTTACCAAAGAGTAGGTATCTTGCGAACGAAAACTTGTATTTTCTTACTTTGTAGCTGCCGCTAGGTCGATAGAAAAATCGGCGAGTTGACCTCATGGTGACAATCCAGTCACAGTTATGTCAATTGAGCGTGATAGCACCCCATATATCAACTGAGAAATGGTTTTAGACTGGAAGTAGCGCGATTGCTTAATCTGTCTTACTGCCTCTTTTGCGCTCGAGGGTCGAACGCACTTCAGTAGGAAGATGTTTCATAGCTTTTATCTCCTTTTAGTCAATTTACCTTTTTTAGTTCAAAAGTCTACCTTTATGGAGGACTCCCCAACTTGCGATCGCCCAATTGCCTAGGGCAGTTATTCTAGATATATCAATAAAAACGGTTAGAGGAGTTCGGAAATTATTCGGGCGAAGGCTCTGAAGTTGTTCGGAACAGTCTGTTTTATTAATGTGATCACTTCCTTTGTATTGTTTAATAAAGACTAATCAGTTACTACTTAAAATCTGAACTAATTAGAAGCTTCGTGCATGGCAGTATTTGACAGATGAGCCTCGCCTTTCTATAGAAATGTTTTAAACTATCAATCCGTTTTTTCAGAGGTAGCATGGTTAAGAAAGTAGTGATTGTGGGCGCTGGCCCCTGCGGCGTGCTGATGGCGCACTATTTACTAAGACGCAGCGATCAGTATCAAATCGATCTTTACGATCGCCTCAGCGATCCGCGCTCTATAGAGTTTTCCAAGGCAAGAACCTACCGAATCACCCTAACCGAACGGGGCATAAGCGCGCTCGGTCAGATTGCCGAAATTGAAACCGCCGTAAGAGCGATTAGCTTAGAGATCCACGGCGGTATTTTTCATCAGGAGAATGGCAAACCGCGAGTAACATCCAGAAAAAAACCTTTTGTGACGCTTGATCGCACCAGGTTATTTATAACGCTGCTGCAAAAACTGACTGAAAAATATGACACCAGCCGACTCAATTTGCATTTCAATCATGCCTGCACCAAAGTAAACTTTGCAGCTAAGACAATCGCGTTTCAACCTACAGCCCAAACTTCTGAAGCAATAGATACAAGTTTGACTGTGAAATACGATTTGTTAATTGGTGCAGACGGCGCGCGTTCAGTAGTGAGATCGCATTTTCTCAATACCGATCTATTTGAGTTTGAGCAGAAATACGTGCCAACAGACTACAAATCAATTATTTTACTTAACTCGAACCAACCGTCAGACATTCACTTAGAGCCAAACAGAGTTCATTCTTGGCGAAGCAATGACGGCACAGTTGTATTACTGCTTCATCAACCGGATAGTAGCATGAGTGGTATTATCTCGTTTTCGCGAGTAAACAATCAAGTTGCCGCTCTCGCTACCCCAGAAGCTGTACTGCAATTTTTTCACAAAAAGTTTCCAGAGGTAGGTAAACTGATGACTCCATCAGAAGCAGAAGCATTTTTGCAGCGATCATCATCTAGAGTTTTAACCACTCGCTGTAGTCGCTATCATCACGGCGATAGCACCCTAATTGTAGGTGATGCCGCCTACGCTTCTGTATCCCCTTCTCTCGGTCAAGGTTGTAACGCTGCCCTAGAAGATGTTGCTATTGTTGACAAGCTATTAGATGAATATGCTGATAATTGGGCGATCGCTATTGCTCAGTTTACAATTCGCCGCAAAGCGGATGCCCACGCCTTAGCAGAATTAAGCGATAACTCCTATCCATCTTCCGCCAAATTAGGAATTGAGTTTGCGCTCAGAGAGAAACTTGCCAAAACCCTGCATCAACTGTTTCCCAATTACTTCGTACCATCGTTAATGGATTTAGTGTTTGAAAGAGATGTTCCCTATGCAGAGATTCTACATTCCTACAAAGGCTGGATTGCCAAAGTGAAAAAGTCAAACCAGCAATTTTTAGAAGCCTCGTAACACCTCCTAACTATGCAGCGTAAAATTATCAAAATTCTTGAACTTACTCTTATTGTCCTGCTGATTGCCGGCGCGATTTGGTTAATTAATCGAGTTGGCATTGAGCAAATTAGAAACAATGTTGCTCAACTTGGCGTTTGGACACCATTCATTATCATGTTGCTAAGACTCATTTGTATTGTAGTTCCTGTATTGCCAGGTACACCTTATGCAATTTTGGCAGGTGCATTGTTTGGATTCGCTCAAGGTCTAGTGATAATTGCGATCACAGATTTTCTTGCCTGTAGCGTTAATTTTTTCATTGCTCGTCGTTACGGTCGGGGAGTGGTGCAACGATTTGTAGGTAAGCGATTTATGGACAAGCTCGATCTCTGGAGCAAAAAATATCTGGGAGGCAATTTCTTCTTGTTGACGGGGGCTATGATGTCCATCTTTTTTGACTATATTAGCTACGGGGCGGGTTTATGCCGGGTGCCTTGGCAGCGATTTATCAGTGCTTTAGGGTTAAGTATTGTACTGGTAAAGCCTCCACTTGTGGCAGTTGGCGCGGGCGTTTTGCAAGGCGAGAAGTTATTAATTGGCGCTTCGGTAGTGGGGATATTGGCGATCGCTCTTATGTCTGCTTGGACTCGACGCAAAGCACATCAAACTGCTAACTCAGAATAATAAATATTTTACGCTCAACGAACCTTGTATCCTAACAGCCTTTTTAAAGCATCAACCCATGAAAAAGTTTATCGTTCGGCTATTTATCGTCTTTCTAGTGTTAAGTGGGTCAATTGGTTATGTATCTGGCAATCGTGCAACGCCAGCCTCAAGTTGTACAATCGCTAGCTATACTGCACAGGTCAGTAACGGTACATTATCTTACAGCCAGGTGGGTAACGGGCGTAAGGTTTTACTATTACACGGTTTGTTTGCTGACAAAGAGCAGTGGCACACCATTATGTGTCGATTGTCTGAAGTGGGCTATCAGGCGATCGCCCCAGATTTACCAGGCTATGGCAACAGTGACGGTTTTACTTTGAGCGACTATGCTCTGGAGAACCAAACAACACTCTTACATGAGTTGATGGAGAAATTGAGGATTAAGTTTTTCGATCTAGCGGGTAGCTCAATGGGAGGAGCGATCGCATGGCTGTATACTCAACGTTACCCAAACCAAGTGCGTAGCCTCGCCTTCATTGGTTCGCCGTTGGGCGTTGTCGATTGGGCAGATAGTGTCAAAGCAGCCATCTTTCAAGGTATTAACCCTTTTATTCCCATTACCAAAGAACAGTTTGCTTTGGAGATTGGGCTGCTGTTCTTCACTCCTCCTCTGATTCCTGACGCTTTCGTAAGTAGACGGTTACAATAAAATATAAGATCAAAGAGATGTGTTTTCTGCACGGGGACAATTTTTTAAATGCCTGCTCCTATTCGAATAGTTTTAACAGAGGAAGAAG
>NZ_PVWN01000155.1 GCF_003003885.1 Chlorogloea sp. CCALA 695
CCATTGCTCTGCTTACCTCTTAGCCTTTTATCTCTTGATTCTTTTACTTATTATATCCGGAAAATGACAGAAAAGGGATAAGCTGATAGACATTCAAATTGCACTTTTAAAAACTGTATATTATGGTCTTTAGCTCCTGCCTCGTACAAATTAAGTGTCTAGTAGCTTATGATTCGCAAAGGACAAATTGTAGGCGTTGAGAAAAGAGATATTTTGGGGCAAGTCAAATTCATTACTCAACTTTTTGGCGTTGTGGCATAAATTGTTCTAGTTCTAGAACTCTTCTGTTCTTTAACTATTTTTGCAACACATCTAAGTATAATGATCCCCATCGACTCAACCCAGGACAATGATGGTATTTTCCT
The DNA here is from genome assembly GCF_003003885.1 of Chlorogloea sp. CCALA 695. GTDB lineage: Bacteria > Cyanobacteriota > Cyanobacteriia > Cyanobacteriales > Chroococcidiopsidaceae > Aliterella. The sequence goes on from NZ_PVWN01000155.1 coordinate 366, forward strand.
CATGACACAAATAATGAAACGCAGATGGTTTATTCAGCTAATGTTTGTGAGTACCGCGACCGCTATGCTCGCTAACCTAGCTAAGAAGACTTTGGCACAGAATGAGGTTCCACCGCAGCTCATCTATGGCATCCGCGCTGCTTCTGGAAAGGTACTTCTGCTGTCTTTAGAGCTAACCACAGGTCAAATTCAGGATTTAAGTGGCGACAACCCTGAAATTAGCCTAGAGCCAAACGAGCGCCTAAGCGGTTTCACTTCACTCCAGGATGGCACGTTTATACTAGCCACTGCTCCCACAGTAGCTAGTATAGTTGGGTCGGCTAGTCCTAGCCGCCTGCTTTCTTTTTCGTCTCCACAAGCGCTGCCAGCATTACAAGGACTGGAGCGAAATAGCACGGTTGAGAGTTTGCTGGGTACCAACGACGGCAAGCTTCTCAGTATTATCAGTTTAAATCAGGGGACTCCGCCATTTCGCCTAGCGTTTATTGACCAATACACAGGTCAAGTGAGTTTCATTGATGAACTGTCCCTGCCGCCTAACCAGCGGTTCAGCAATCTCAGCCAATATCCCGACGGACTCATTTACGCCACCAATCTTGCTCGTGAAGGCTCCATCAAACTTGTAAAACTAGACTGGCAGCAAGGAAATTTGATCAGTCTAGTTCAATTGAGCTATGACAATAAACCTTGGTCAAATGACTTGGCAAGCTTGGGCTGCTCTCTATCAAATCAACTTTATGGGTTGGGTGACCTCACTTATCAAGGAACTAATTCTCTGTTTGGAGTAGATGCAAGCACCGGAGTTTTGAGTCTAGTAAAACCGTTTGAAGTTGATAAGATTACGTTTAACCATCAATTGACACAGCCCACTCAAACCATCTTCACAACCCAGGTACCGAGTTTTCCAGATGCGACGGATGGCGTTCCCTACGAACTGGGAATGAAGTTTCAGAGTGCCAAAGACGGTCAAATTACTGCGATTCGCTATTGGAAAGCACCCAGCGAGACGGGTACTCATGTTGGCAAAATCTGGTCATTAACTGATGGCGCAACCTGGGCAACTGTTACTTTCTGTAACGAAACCGCCTCGGGTTGGCAACAGCAGACGCTCAACACACCATTGAACATTCAAGCCCACACCACCTACGTGGTGACCGTCAACATCAATAGCTACTATGTCGCCACTCAAAATGAACTGACAAGCCAAGTTATTAAAGGTGACCTCAGTACGGTTGCTGATGGGAACAATGGAGTGTACGGGAGTCCAGGGACTTTTCCAACAAATTCCTACCTGAACTGCAACTATTTCTGCGATCTGGCATTTACTGCCGCTACTGTTTCTGTCTAATCCCTCTCCTAAGAAACAATTTGAGTGGACGATGTAGTAACAAGGTTAAATCCCAAAGCTTGAGCCTTTTTACGGAGACTTTTGACAATCTGCTCCTGGTACCGCTGCTTGTATTCGCGTAAATGAGTTAATGCTGCTAATTTTAATTGCTTAAACTTCAACTCGTAAATTAGTGCTTGCTCTGTCAACCAATTAACTAATTCTTCTGTATCGTGGCTCTGTGCTTCTCGCGCATCCAAAAAACTCTCGGATTTGGGCGCGGTGATATTTAATGGAGCGCCCTTTTTGACAACTTCAGTGCTGTGGCAATGAGGACATTTAACTGGTAGCCAAACGGTCATAATACTTTACTAATCTCTCTACTCTTTACTCTCTACTCCTTACTGATTATAGCCAACCAACTGATCTATAACATCACCCTTTTTTTGTGCTGTTTTCCCATCTCTAACTATGTTAGTAAGCTACTAAGCTAATAGACTTCTAAAGAGTATAAAATTAAAGTCTGAAATCTTCAAAGTACAAGGACAATGCCTGCGAAAGGA
>NZ_PVWN01000156.1 GCF_003003885.1 Chlorogloea sp. CCALA 695
CAAGAACAATTAGAGTGCGATTCGTTGGTTAGTGAATCACGGTAATCAGTCCGTACATAACTAACCCAGCCAAGACTCCCAAGTCTAGCTGAACTTCAAGGATGATGTAGGTGAAAGCCCTACCCGTCAAACTCAGACGTGACTCCTTACCTGCCCACGCCGAACCGACTCGGAGTACCTACGGGGAAATTGGTAGAGCAAAGCTGGGAACAGGGCGCAATCAGACAGCCGTTACGGGCTGACACTGGCGCTAATAGGGGGTTCCTACGATGAAAACAGATTCTAAAAAAGCATCCCATTTCTAGGAAAGGGCGTAAATACAAAAGCCTTACCTCGCCAGAGATAGGTATCCCGCCGCATTTTTTCTAATGATAACGGCATGAGTATGGGGTTCTGGCGGATGAATTGAATCCATCTAAGGGAGCGAACAATCACCTTGAGGAACGAATAAAAACAGTCTGTTAGGTCTAGGGTTTCGTAACCCCAGTAGGCTAGACGAGTAGCGGAATCCCGCAGACTGGGTAGGATGACAAGGCATTTTTCGGGTGAATAATTCATCCGAAAAGATGCCGCCCGTAATTGGGTCAAGGTTCAAAGAACACACTTTTTGGAGCAGAGCATGGTTAGACACAGCGAAAACGCTAGTGAACTTTGGAAGAATCTACCCTGGAAGAAATTTCGGAGGAACTTATTTCGCTTGCAAAAACGAGTGTGGAAAGCAGTGAATGTTGGAGACAAGCGCAAAGCGAAGTATCTCCAGAAACTTATCTTGAAGTCAAAGGCTGCAAGATTTCTGGCTATTCGCCAAATAACTCAGCTAAATGCTGGTAAGAAAACGGCGGGGGTTGACGGTGTAGAATCCCTCACCTTTGAGGAACGCTTCACCTTAAGCTCATCACTTAAGGAAAACGTTAACACATGGAAACATAACAAGCTACGCGAAATTCCCATCCCGAAAAAGGACGGAACGATGCGAATGCTAAAAGTCCCAACTATTGCGGACAGAGCTTGGCAATGCCTCGCAAAATACGCCTTAGAACCCGCCCACGAAGCAACTTTCCATGCTCGGAGCTACGGGTTTCGGACGGGTCGCTCGGCACATGATGCTCAGAAGTACCTATTCGACAACCTTCGCTCACACTGTAATGGGAAAAATAAGCGAGTCATAGAACTGGATATTGAAAAATGCTTCGACCGGATTAACCACTCATCCATCATGGAACAACTCCTTGCCCCTTTAGGCATTAAGACAGGCATTTTTCGCTGTCTTAAATCAGGGGTGAACCCAGGATTTCCTGAACAAGGAACGCCACAGGGTGGAGTCGTTAGCCCATTACTTGCCAACATTGCCTTAAATGGTATCGAAAGCATCCACAGATGCAAAGATGCCAGGGGGAGAGTAAAAGAGCCATCAATCCGCTACGCGGACGATATGGTAATAATTCTTCGACCCCAAGACGACGCTGAGGAAACACTAAAGCGCATTAGTCAATTTTTAGCAGAACGAGGATTAAAGGTAAGTGAAAAGAAAACTAAGCTAACCGCTACGACAGATGGTTTTGATTTTCTCGGCTGGCACTTTAAAGTGCAGAACAACGAAAAATTTAGATGCGTCCCTTCAGTGGATAACTTTAAAGCTTTTCGTAGGAAAGTAAAACACATCGTTAACAACTCAAACTATGGCGCTAAGGTGAAAGCCGAAAAGCTTGCACCAATAGTTAGAGGTTGGAGGAACTACCACCGCTACTGCAAAATGGACTCGTCACGATTTTCGCTGTACCACATTCAAAACAGAGCGTTCAAGGTATTTAACAAGGAACCTAAACAGAATCGCCACTCTAGCAAGAAATTGTTAGACCAAGCCTTTCCAGCAGTCCCTTACTCCGAAAACAAACACATCAAGGTTAAAGGGAATAAATCACCCTATGACGGCGATTTGACCTATTGGAGCGAACGTAATAGTAAGCTCTATGACGGTATTACCTCTAAAATCTTAAAACGACAAAACCATTCATGTGCCAAATGTGGGTATAAGACTACATCTGATGAGCGAGTTCACTTGCACCATATAGACGGAAATCACCACAATTGGAAATTTAATAATTTGGAAGCCTTACATGAAAGCTGCCATGATTACACACACATGAGCAAAGGCAATGCCTGATTGAATCGGGAGCCGGATGCGGTGAAAGCCGCACGTCCGGATCTAACAGGGAGGGGCGGAAGATAATACTTCCCCTCGACCCTAACAA
>NZ_PVWN01000098.1 GCF_003003885.1 Chlorogloea sp. CCALA 695
GCAACTGACGCGAAAAAAAAGACGCTACGCAGCACTCAAGCAGCAACGATCGCGAGTACAGAAACTCCGAGGCGAATACTGGGAGCGAGTTAAGGACATTGAACCCTACAACCTAGTATTTTTAGATGAGACAGGGATTTTGCTTGGTTTGACCAGAACTCATGCTCGTTCCCCTTGTGGTAGGAGAGTGTATGATTTGAAACTCTTTTATCGAGGGGCAAGGATAACGGTGATTGGCGCAATCAGCTTGACTTTAGTTAAATTAAACAGCGCATAGTATAAAGGTTGACTAATGCCTGCCCCTACGGCTAGCCTAATAAGATATGAATTAAAGTCTTTCTTATATTTTTCTCCTTGCCCGATTAACCAGGCAAAGAGCGGAAATTTTAATCTACCTATATACTTAAATGCCAAGTGTCTTTTTCAACGGTAAGTTCGTTCATCGCACTTGATTCGAGACAGCAACGGAAGGGAGTGCGTGGGAAGGCACATCACGAAGACGAACCGAGAATGTCGCCCACGAAGCCGGTGGGAGGCGCTCCGAGCAACTCCGTCGCCCGCTTGATTTTGGGGTCGTTGTTGTAGACGGAGAGGACGGACTCTGCCTGCTCACGGCTGTTCCATAAGGTGTTGACCATCACATGACCCGGATCGCTTACATCTTGGATGACTTCGTGAGAAAGATAACCTTCTTTCGACGGCATATCGCCGCCGATGGACTGGGTCAGACGAACCCCTTCTTCACGCGTCGCAGCAGGAAACTTGAACTCGAACATCGACTTGACACTCATGATTTCTCCTCGAAAAGTCCTGCTTGGTGGCAGGAAAAATGGTCAACGGCTTTGAAACCCAAAGCCAAGGTCGGCCCGGCTCTCGTTCACCAGGGTACAACTTCGCCCGCATGGAAAAAGCCCCCGTTTGGACCGTCTTCGCCCAGAGTTGCAAGAGTAATGCCGGTTCGGGCGCCTTCTTGCACCGAGATTTCGCCGTGCGAGTTGCCTTCTGTTAGGACGTTGCCGGGATGCGCGGCGTTGGCTTTGTGCGGCGTTTCATTCCACTGCTGGGCGTAATGGATGGTCATCATGTTCATGGCGGCTTTGGACGCATCCATCGCCAAAGGTTGCATGGGCTGCGAACCGCTTGCCTGCAACGTGAGCGAACCCAGGGAGCTAGACATATTGACCAAACGCGCGGCAGATGAGCGGTTGAGGAGCGGCCAAAACGCTTGCGTGACCGCGTGCATCCCGAACACGTTGAGGTCGAAGGTTTCGCGCAACACTTCGATTGACACTTGCGCCGGTGGCGCGAAATCGCCGGGAAGCAGCATTCCGGCGTTGTTGACCAACACATCCAAAATCCCGAACCTGGCTTCGACTTCGCGCACTGCGTCGGCAATCGAAGCCGTATCAGTCGGGCTGATGTGCAAGAACTGCGCGTCTAAGCCGGCGGATTTGAGTTCGTCAGCAGCGTCTTGTCCACGCGCTTCATCACGCGCGCCGATGAGAACGGTGAAGCCATGGTCGCGCGCCAGTTGACGCGCGGTTTCCAGTCCGATGCCCTTGTTGGCACCCGTCACTAGCACAATTTTGTTGTTCATGAGTGTGTTCCTTATTCGATAGTAGCCTTTGTTACTCAGCCGCCTCCGGCATCGTGTTGTTTGTTTGCGTAACCCGTCTTCGCGTCTTTGTCCCTCACTGTTATATCGCCGACTGCCGTGACGAAATCAGCCTTAGTAATTAAGTTAGCAACCGTATTCTTGTTAGCTTAAGAAACAGCCTGAAGTAGATGTAAGCATAAAGAAACTAAGTGAAGATTTTGTGAAAATGTTAATAAATAGTCCAAAAATGTGTCCAAGGTAGTACCGACCTGAAGATAACGTACAGCAGTCTCAGCTATGTTTTACGGGCAGAGGAGCGCAACATATTTTTAAGGACAGAATAAGTGTCCTCTAAAAAAATTAGGGGAGCTTAAAGAATTGATTTTTCGTAATTATGCAAGATGTCAGTTAACAAGCTTAATTTTTCCAGCTAGTCTATTTAGTCTGTAGCTAATGAAAATATAGCTAGTCGTGTTAGTAATCCATTTGAAAAAGAGTCTTTCGTTAAATATAGAGACTGGGAAGAAAGTTTAGTTGAATTTATGGCGGAGCAAGCTAAAAATTTTAACTTATTATCATGGCAGCGATTAGCTACTCCAGAGAAAACCTTAGATAATGCCTGCTGCTGCGCTATTATTTTGGCAAACTCGATAGAGTATGAATATTACGAACAGTCACGTAAGTTATTTCAAATTTCAGAGCAGGTAAAAGATATTACAACTGGAGAGCTTAGTACCTGGATTCGGAGTGGATAGTTAGATTTACCAAGTTTATAAAGTAGTTTGCAGGTATTACTGGATTTTTCATAAAAGTATTTTAATTCATCTGCATCAAATAACGTCCTGCGAACAGCAGAAAAACTAACACTTTGAGAATAAATAAATGAACAGGGTAAAAAAGGTAAAACAACTTTGCTTTTCGACCTTGCTTGCCATTCCATAGCATAATAATCAAAGGAGTAAGTAATGATAACAATTGATAATGCTTAAAGCCAGTAATTACAAAAACTAACAGATTTACCAATATCCATTGGAGCCACCACTTAAAATCATTACTATTAAAATCTGACAGGACAGTTATAACGAGTATTCCATAGAACCCATAGCTAGTATTGATTGCTTGGGCTACTCCAGCAAAGGCAAGCCAAATTAAGTATTTAAAGTTGGCTAACTTTCCTAATCTAATCGCCAGTAGACCAATTAACAAAGTAATTAAGATATTTAGATTGCTGAAATTAAATAGCACATAATACAAAGGTTGACTAATACTTGCCCCAACCGCCAGCCTAATGAGATAAGAGTTAAAGTTTTTTGTGTACTTCTCTCCTTGCCCAACCAACCAAGCAAAAAGCGGAAAGCTTAATCTACCTACATACCTAAATGCCAATTGGTTAGGAAAAAACACTACGCCTACATGATCTACTATCATTAATAAAGCAGCTATTAACTTAAGTTGATAAGAAGTCATACCCTTTACTTTTTGGCTGTAAAACATCATTGGTTAGGTAAAAATCAATTAACTCTAAAGGCATTGCTTTTTTACCAATTTCTTGTAAAAAAGCAAGTTGCAAGTTCAGTGAGTACAATAGCAGCAGTTGGTAAACCAGTTGCGTAAATGTTTGGGATTGACTAAGTCAAGAGCAGTGGCAATGAGAATATCCACCATGTTTGTAGTTGGAGGAGAAAATTGACGTAAGAAGGACTTGAGTTGTAACCACCAAAGTTCGATAGGGTTAAAATCTGGAGAGTAAGGTGATAAATTCAGCACGTTCGCACCAACGGCTTTAATCATTGGTTCAATGGCAGCTATCTTGTGAGCGGGAAGATTGTCCATAACAACCACCGCCCCTGACCATAACTGAGGCACTAGACACTTTTCTACAAAAACTTTAAAAGCATCGCCATCCATAGACCCATCTAGAGTCATCAATGCTACAACATGAGTCAAGCTGATTGCGCCAATCACCGTTATCCTTGCCCCTCGATAAAAGGGTTTCAAATCATACACTCTCATACCACGAGGGGAACGAGCATGAGTTCTGGTCAAACCAAGCAAAACCCCTGTCTCATCTAAAAATACTAGGCTGTAGGGTTCAATGTCCTTAACTCGCTCCCAGTATTCGCCTCGGAGTTTCTGTACTCGCGATCGTTGCTGCTTGAGTGCTGCGTAGCGTCTTTTTTTTCGCGTCAGTTGCTGTTTCTGTAGGGCGCGGCACATTGTACTGGTGCTAACCCATAACCCATAGGTTTCTCCCCAATACTCACAATATTCACTTAGGGTCAAGTCTGGATAGTTTTCGACCATTTGAACTATTTGAGTTGAGTATTCCTGCATCTGACTTCTCATCCTGCCGCCCTGTTTTTGTGGTTGCACTTCTCCAGTGAGCTTCTTCTGTTTCAACAGTCTCTGAACAAAGGCTTTACTCACATCAAATTTAGCGGCTAACTTCCGTATAGATGTGTCTCCTCGCTCATAGGCTTTGACCACTTTTGCTCGGAAATCAATGGAGTAAGGTTTCATCTTTCCTATCGATAATACTTAGGGTCAACTGTAATCTATCTAGTTGAAATCTGCTGTATCTTAAAAATCTAAAATCATTGCCGGACAAGGTTTAAAAGTTATATAAAAACGCTTTCTAACTTGCTCGAGGTACTATGGACAAGGTCGCCCATAGTACCTTGAGCACCTTAGTATGTGAGCCAACGAGTTAGTAGGGGCATCGGCTTCGGTGAGCAGGCGCACAATCAGAGAATTTCCCTGAATAAGTAGCATGATGGCTGTTTGAGTTTTTCCTGGAGCTACAATTACTGTGTTAGCCATTAGCGTTGAGTTGTTGCATGACACAGTAATTGGACTATTCATCAACGACTTCGAGTTCAATTTGGCAATCTAATTGTCTCTTGACAGGTGTAGAACATTACCGAAAAAATCAATATTTCACCCCGAGTAGCGATAGGGGTGCTTCTTTCCGTACCGTCTGTTGCCACTCTTAGTCAAAATGTTCGTCACACGTTGCAGATTCGCTAACTGGGTCAACTGCTCTAAAGCAGGTACTTGCTGTAAGCTCTGATATTCTGATTGCTGAATGGAGATCGCCGCATGGGTCGCCAATTGATTAAGTAAGCTGATCTCAAGCGGTTGCCAGTACCGTGGCTCACTACACTGATGGACAATTAGTAGGCCCCAAAGTTCTTGCTTCTGAAGAATAGGAACCACCAATTTCGACTTCACCGCAAACTGTTGCAGAAATTCAACCATGCAGGGTGATATCTGATCATTTTCCACATTGGGAATACTCCGCACTTGTCCTTGGCAATACAACTGTCGGCAATTTTGGGGAAAAACTTCCTCCGGGAATATTTGCCCTAGAACGGCTGGGTAACTAGAACTCACTGACTCTTCAACCCCGCTTCCAGTGCCATCTGGCCAAAGGCGATAGATCAAGACACGGTCGGACTGAAGAAGTTGCCGCACTTCTGTGACAATAACCTTAAGAATTTCTTCTAGGTCTATAGATTGGCTAATCTTCTGAGTAATCTCTGCCACCAATTGTTCTCCCTCGGTTTGCTGCCGCAGCAACTCCTCTATCTGCTTGCGCTGGATGCACCGGGCAATCCTATCGGCTATAGGTGTTAATTGAGCAAAAACACTGTTTTCAAGGGGTTTGTGGGTAAACATTGCCATTACTCCCACTACTGAGCTTTCTACAATTAGCGGGTATCCAGCCATTTCAACCATTCCTGATCCTTTAGCCCATTCCTGATCAACGTTGTCGGAGTCATCCAGAATTACAGGAGTCAGTAGTGGCTGACAACTTTGGGCAATCCGACCAATCTGAGACTTGCCCACAGGAATACGGTGATGCAGAACGTCAAGATGGGCGGATAATCCGGAGCTAGCTTTTAACTCTAGAACGTTTTCCACTTCGTCGAGCATCCATATTTGGGTACCTACAACATCAATGTCTTGGGTAAGATTTTCAGTGCATTGCTGAAGAAGCACAGGGAGTTTATCGTTCTTGCTCAGAACAATACTGATGTTTGCAGCTAATTGAGTTAGAGGCATTTGCTTGATGATAAATTGTGTGGCTGTTTCAGCACTTAAGGGTCGGCTAAAGAGGTAGCCCTGCATGAAATCACATTTAGCTGAACGTAAAAATGCCAATTGCTCTAATGTTTCTACTCCTTCAGCAATCACCTTTAAATTCAGTCCGTGACCCAGAGTAACGATTGATGTGATGATTGCCGCGTTACTTGGATTCGGCGTTAAGTTACGAATAAAAGATTGATCAATTTTCAGGGTATGTAATGGGAAGCACATTAGAGAACTGAGTGAAGAATAGCCAGTACCAAAATCATCCATAGAGATATAAACTCCCATAGATTGTAGTTCCCTCAGAACTGAGATGGTAAAGTCTACATCCTGCATGACAAGACTCTCAGTGATTTCTAGTTCCAGATACCCAGGTTCAAGCCCTGTTTCTTTGAGAATTTGAGCAATGGTCTTGACTAAATTTTGTTGTTGGAACTGACGAGCTGAAAGATTGACGGCAATGCGTAGCAGTGGCAATCCCGCCAACTGCCAGGCTCGATTTTGGACACAAGCACTTCGCAGCACCCATTCCCCAATTGGAACAATCAAGCCAGTATCCTCTGCCAGAGGAATAAAGTGATTAGGCGGGATTAATCCTAGCTCAGGATGCTGCCAACGAACTAGAGCCTCCATGCCCACAATTTGACCTGTGTTTAAGTCTACTTGTGGTTGGTAGTGCAACAAAAGTTCTTCCCGCTCAATCGCTTTATGAAGATTATTTTCTAACACCAGTTGCTCAAGCGCTGCGGGATTCATGGTTGGTGTATAGAACTGGTAATTGTTTTTGCCCTGTTGCTTGGCACTATACATAGCAGTGTCAGCATGCTTCAGCAAAGTTTCCGCATCTTCGCCATCATCAGGACTTAGGGCAATCCCAATACTGGTTGTGATGTAGAGTTCCTGCTCCGCAAAATAAAAAGGAACACTAAAAGCCACTAGAATCCTCTGAGCCACCTCGGCAGCATCCTCGGCACAACTAATTTGAGGTAGCAGCAGGGTGAACTCATCGCCTCCCCAGCGGGCTAAGGTGTCTAGTTCCCGCAGGCAGCCTGCCAGCCGTGACGCTGCCTTTTGCAACAACTGATCTCCCACAGCATGACCTAGCGTATCGTTAATCTTCTTGAACCGATCCAGGTCTAGAAACACCACAGCCAACATTTCTTGGCGTCGATAGGCATTGGCTAAAGCTAGAAATATGCGGTCGTTAAATAGTAGGCGGTTGGGCAATCCCGTCAGCAGGTCATGAGAAGCTTGATGTCGAGTCATTTCTTCCACCTGCCTTTGCATCACAGCCATATGGAGGTGAGTACCCAAGGATTGAGCCAGCTTAATTTCCTGCGGAGTCCATGTTTGAGCCTGTCCTTTTTTGATTTCCTGCCAGGCTGTAAAAGATGTCCGAGGGTACAGATTACGTTTATCGTCATCCCAACGACCTGCCCACAAGATTTCAGTATCAATTTCATTGCGAAAGATGCTCAGGTAGCCTATGTCCTGTTGACCATACTGTAGCGGCACAATCAAAATTGACCGAATTGGAGTTGATTGGAAACTGGGAACTAAAGCACTAAGAGTTGACTCTTGATAGATATCATTAATGGTGTATGGATGCCGCACACTCTTTTTATTAGAGGCACTCTCATCGTTATCCGCTATAGCTCGAAGTGGCTTTCTTGTTTCAGACTGCCAAGAGTACTGTTGTTCATGACCGTCACTGCCTTCTGGGCAGGTGTCCTGGAAAGAACCGATCATTTGTCGCCAGATGGGACTTTCTTCAAGCTGGGTTAGAGCTGGCTGCTCTCCACAGATATACACTTGACTAGGCTGACCAATTGCATTCGCTTTGAGATATAACCTGCCCCCAGAACCATTTAAGGCTTTAATGGTTTCCTCAAGCACAGTCTGCTGAATTTCCACAACGTTGAGCGGAGAATGGAGTAAACTGCTAATTTGATTGATTATGGCTTCATGGCGAGCTTGTTGTCGAGCTTGCGAGAGCAGATTTGATTGGGTGATTGCAATCGACACTTGATCTACCAGCATCTGCACAATTTTCAACTCTTGTTCGCAAATGAGGTGTGATTCAGAGTGATGACAAGCTAGCAACCCCCAGAGCTGATTTTGCTCCACAATCGGAATTGTCAAAGAAGAACCTACACCCATGTTAGAGAGATATTCAAGATGACAGGGATCTGCTTTGTAATAGCGAACATCTTCTGTCTCTAGGCTTTCTCCTGTCTCTGGACAGTCCAACTGGTTGATTGTCTTGCGCTTCTCTTCAACATCCATAATTACCCGTTGACGTGCTTTGAGAAACATCTCGCGGGCTTGGGGAGGAATGTCGCCAGCCGGAAAATGGAGACCCAACAGAGATGGTAGGTTATTTCCATCAATAGACTCGGCAATGACCTCTCCACTGCTATCGGGTTCAAACCGATAAATTTTGACTCTATCTATGCCTAAAAATGAACGGATTTCTAGCACCGCCGTCGTCAAAAGCTCTTCTAGCTCCAAAGATTGTCGAATTCGGTTGATTATGGAATTGAGCAAGCTTTCTTGAGCTAGGGGGTGCTGCAAAATCTGTGTAATATTTTTAGGAGCCATTCTGTTAAGTAGTTTTTATAAATTAATTATGAATATCCTTAATTCCAGGATGTCTTATCCTACTTAAAAAACCAATGGTGCAATTACTTATTACCTATAAAAGTTTAGTGAAGATTCAGGGTGAAGCAGCACGTCGGCTCTTGAACCCTTGCTTCCACCGATGCCATTATGCTCTGTGCTTGCAGAGATTCACCTCTTACAACTTTCAGCTAAATGCTATGGGCTGGATAGGAATGGGACTTGGTGCAAAACGTAGGTCTGTGCCTTTTTTCCCTTACTCAAACTTGGTGCAAGATATCAGTTGAACCAGTTACCCTGTCTATTAAGCAAATCCTTTACGAAGCCAACGAACCGATTGAGTATGCCTATTTCCATAACAGTGGTGCTTCCTCTATGCTCAACTTGATGGAAGATGGTCAAACCATTGAAGCGGCTACCATAGGTAAAGAAGGAATGGTTGGCGTTCTCCTACTGCTAGGAACAACTCAAATTCCGCTTCAGGTTATTGTCCAAATTCCTGGCGATGGTCTGCGGATGAAGGCAGAAGTGTTCAAAGCCGAAGTCTACTGGGGTTGCCCACTGCATACCTTGCTGCTACGCTATATGCAAACACTGATGAACCAAATCTCCCAAACGGCGGCTTGCAACCGTTTTCACTCTGTGGAAGGGCGATGCTGCCGTTGGCTGCTGATGACCCACGACCGCGTGGAGAGTGACTCTTTCCCCCTTACCCATGAGTTCCTGTCCTATATGCTAGGCGTGCGCCGTGCTGGTGTAAGTGAGGTTGCTTCTACTCTGCAAAAGTTGGGGTTAATCGAGTACCATCGGGGTCGAATTACTATCCGAGACAGAAAAGGTTTGGAAGCATCGGCTTATGAATGTTATCAAAGCACCAAGCGAGAGTTCGAGCGCTTGCTGGGCTGACACTCAAGGGTTCGCAGTATCTGTAGTCCAGGGCAGATAAACTATTAGCAACCTTGATAAAGATAATAATTGTCCAGATAGAGCTAGAAGTCATGTTTAGGCGATCGCAAAGTTTGATTTCTACCCAATGGATCACCAGTGCCAAGCATCCGATGAAAAACAAACTTTTATCCGCCTTATCTAAAGAAGAGTACAAACGTTTGCTGCCGAATTTAGAGGCGGTTTCCCTACCTGTGAGGCAAGTCATCTATGCGCCCAACCAACTCATTGAGTACGTCTATTTTCCCACCGATGGCATTATTTCCGGCGTTGCATAATTAAAAGATGATATCAAGGGAACACATCATGCAATGCCCTGAATGTAGATCGACCCACATCCGCA
>NZ_PVWN01000018.1 GCF_003003885.1 Chlorogloea sp. CCALA 695
TATTACTGATGAAAATGCTCTCAATTGGTTTCATCATTGTGGTCTGTTTTTCAGCCCTATTAAATAGCTCTTTTTGTGGCTGGTTTGATCGCAAATTGCTGTAATTGCTCTTGAAACAACTTTACCAATTCAAGAGGATGCTCGTTTGCGCCGCCTAGCTTTAGCAGCCTTAAACGCTCAATTTGAGATTGATGGATGGAATCCAAGCCGCCGTTTGCGCCTTGTTCAATATCAAAACGATCCGGCGGCTTTTATAGCTTCTACTGCTCAGTTTATTTTTCCCACTCCAGAGATGGATGCGATCGCCCAATAGTTGTCAGCTTTTCGATAAAAAACCCGCTTTGTTGAGAAAGCGGGTAGAGTATTTTTAGCCAAAAGGTGTTAGTAATCTGACATTGGCAGACAAGAACAGATAAAATTGCGATCGCCAAAAGCGTTATCTATCCGACTAACCGCCGTCCAAAACTTATACTCTCGCGTCCACGATGCGGGATAAGCAGCGCTGTTACGACTATAAGAATGTTCCCATGCGTCAGCCATTAATACTTCCGCCGTATGGGGGGCATTTTTCAAGACATTATCTTGCATATCTGCGTTGCCTTGCTCAATCTCTGCGATCTCTTGGCGAATTAAAGTCATAGCTTGGCAAAAACGATCTAATTCTGCTTTCGATTCGCTTTCTGTGGGCTCTACCATAATCGTTCCAGCTACGGGCCAAGAAACTGTCGGCGCATGAAAGCCGTAATCCATAAGTCGTTTGGCAATATCATCTACCTCAATACTGGCGCTTTTTTTCAAGCTCCGCAAGTCCAAAATACACTCATGGGCGACGAGTCCAGCTTTGCCTTTATACAATACGGGATAATGATCTTGAAGTTGATGAGCAATATAGTTAGCGTTGAGAATTGCTACTTTAGTGGCTTGAGTTAACCCTTCAGCGCCCATCATGGCGATGTACATCCAGGAAATAGTCAAAATGCTGGCACTACCCCAAGGAGCCGCCGCTACCGCTCCGATACCTTGTCCGCCCAGAGAAACTACCGCGTGTCCTGGCAAAAATGGCACTAAATGAGCCATTACCCCAATGGGGCCCATTCCTGGCCCGCCGCCACCGTGAGGGATACAAAAAGTTTTGTGCAAGTTCAAGTGACAAACATCCGCGCCAAAGTCTCCCGGACGACATAAACCGACTTGGGCGTTCATATTTGCCCCATCCATGTAAACTTGTCCGCCGTGACTGTGAACTATAGCGCAGATATCCTTAATTTCCTCCTCAAAAACACCGTGAGTAGAAGGATAAGTTACCATCAGCGCCGCTAGTTCGTTGCTATGCTTTTGGGCTTTAGCTTGCAAGTCGGCTAAATCTACATTTCCTTGTTCGTCACAGGCGACGGGAACTACTTTCATGCCGCACATTACCGCACTAGCAGGGTTTGTACCGTGAGCGGAAGTAGGAATTAAACAAACATTTCGATGTCCTTCGTTGCGCTGTTCGTGGTACTGACGAATTACGAGTAAGCCTGTATATTCTCCTTGAGATCCTGCGTTTGGTTGCAGCGAAATTCCGGCAAAACCTGTAATTTCTCCTAGCCAGTCTTCAAGTTGGGCAAATAATTCTTGATAACCCCTAGTTTGACTTAGCGGTGCAAAGGGGTGAATGTTACCAAATTCTGCCCAGGTTACAGGCATCATTTCCGCCGTTGCGTTTAACTTCATCGTGCATGAACCCAAAGGAATCATTGATGTAGTTAAAGATAAATCTTTAGATTGCAAGCGGTACAGGTAACGTAAAAGCTCGGTTTCGCTCTTGTAACTGTTAAATACTGGATGAGTTAAGTAGCTGCTAGTCCGTTTTAAAGTGGGTGGATTTACTTTAACTTGACTTGCTAATTCTTCAATATTAAAAGGCAACTCACTATTCAAGGCAAAAATTTCTAACAGTTCTTGAACGTCTACTAATGTAGTAGTTTCATCTAAAGAAATGCCAAGAGATGTATTGCTCAAATCCCGGAGATTAATTTTTCGTTCTTGGGCGGCTTTGAGGATGCCCTTGACAATTAGGCGATCGCCCAGTTCTACCCTAACTGTATCAAAAATCTCTGTACTACCCAACTTATAACCCAACTTTTGCAAGCCTGTAGCCAACACTGCGGTCAAATCGTGGATATCTTGAGCAATGTTTCTTAGTCCTTCTGCGCCATGATACACCGCATACATACCCGCCATTACCGCTAGTAAAACTTGCGCCGTACAAATGTTGCTAGTGGCTTTGTCGCGTCTAATATGTTGCTCTCTTGTTTGCAAAGCTAAACGTAGCGCCGTTTTACCTTTTACGTCTTTAGAAACTCCCACAATTCGCCCTGGTACTTGGCGTTTATACTCCTCCTTGGTGGCGAAATAAGCCGCGTGAGGCCCCCCGTAGCCTAGGGGAATCCCAAAGCGCTGAGTGCTTCCTACAGCTATATCTGCGCCAAATTCTCCTGGAGGCATGAGCAAAGTCAAACTCAATATATCGGCAGCTACCGTTACTAAAGCGCCTTGAGTATGAGCTTTTTCTACAAAAGCGCGGTAATCATAAATTGTCCCGTCGGTGGCTGGATATTGCAGCAATCCGCCAAAAACTTGTTGCTCAAAGGTAAAATCTTGATGGTTGCCAACAATTACTTCAATACCTAATGGTTGGGCGCGAGTTTGGATAACTTCAATAGTTTGAGGATGACAGCTATTACTAACAAAAAATGCTTTTGATTTATTTTTGCTAATTCCATAGCTCATAGTCATAGCTTCCGCCGCCGCCGTTGCTTCATCTAACAAGGAAGCATTGGCAATTTCTAACCCTGTTAAGTCAATAATTACGGTTTGAAAATTGAGCAGCGCCTCTAGTCGTCCTTGGGCTATTTCTGGTTGATAAGGAGTATAAGCCGTGTACCAACCGGGATTTTCTAAAATATTTCTTTGAATTACAGGCGGGGTAATGCAGTTGTGGTAGCCCATGCCAATAAAAGAGCGAAAAACATCGTTTTTGAGCGAAATTGCCTTTAATTTGGTTAAAGCTGCTTGTTCGCTCAAAGCTGCGGGTAAATTTAGCCTTTTATTATACCTAATTGACTGGGGAACAGTTTTATCTATCAAGTCATCTAAGCTTGCTAGTCCTAATACTTCTAGCATTTGTTGAATTTGAGCGGCGTTCGAGCCAAGATGCCGTTGCAGAAAATCAGGCGATCGCGCTAATATTTCCTTGTCATTTATTGCTTGAGTAGGAAGACTAACTACCACTAAATGGCTCTCCAGGTGTGACTTTATACATATTCTGCAACATTTTTTTGCAAATGGGGACTAGATTATTAATAATTTTGAGTGAAAATTTATAGTTTTCTAGTCCCGCAATATAAAGTTAGTGACCTTCTACTAAAGCGCGGTATTCTGAAGCCGTTAAAGCATCATCCGCTTCGCTTTGATCGTCAACGCGGACTTTGAGCAACCAGCCTTCACCATAAGGATCTTCAGCTACTTGTTCGGGGGTTTCTATTACCGCCTCATTGCGCTCGATTATCGTACCGCTAATAGCTGATACTAAGTCTTCAACGGCTTTTACTGATTCTACTGAGCCAAAGGTTTCGCTCTTTGTGACAACTTCGCCAACTTCGGGCAATTCTAAAAAGACAATATCGCCTAATTGGTCTACAGCAAAAGCACTAATCCCAATAGTTGCAATATCGCCATCGAAGCGCACGTACTCGTGAGAGTCTAAGTATTTCAAGTCGTCTGGGTATTCTAAAGCCATAAAATTATTACTTTTTTGCTCCTAGGATTACTTTTTGCGCGATAGCGCAAGCGCGCCCGGTAACGGGCTTCGCACTTTGATAAAAATAGCAATAACAGGGATCGAATTGACAGCAATAGGGTAACTTATCTATTTTGCACTGCTTGTAGTATTAGGGAGTGCGAAGCCCTGCATACGCTTGTGCTATCGCGCTTCCTTATAATGAAATTAATGAAATTTGAAGCATTTTGCCTTAAACATTATGGATCTCCGGGCAAAATACTGTCCTCTAACGCCAAGTTTGAGATCGAAGCAGATAAAGCCCACTAACACCAAAAAGTTTGAGGTCTTGGAATGAGCAATAACGAGTTAATTTTGGCATCTAGGCTAATAGTACGTCCAGCAGAAGTCGCAGAAGCAGAAATAATTTTATCTTTTATTACCAAGAAGTCGGAGTTTGACCGCAATATCGGCGCTTTCTCCGGAAAGATTGAAACTTCCGCACCAAAAATCCGCCAAACTATCTTTAGTACCAATCCTTCAGCGCAAGTTTTGTTTGCTGAGATAGAACAACCGATTGGATTTGCTTTGTATTATTTTAGATACTCCTCGTTTAAAGGGTTGCCTAGTATTTGGCTTGACGATTTGTATGTAGATGAAAAATTTAGAAGTAAACAAGTAGGCGCAGCACTAATGAGTTATTTAGCTCAAGTTGCTAACAATCATCACTGTACTCACCTGGCTTGGACGGCTGATGTTCGCAATACTCGCACGGTTGGTTTTTATCATCGCTTGGGCGCAGAAGTTATAGAGCAAAAGGGTAACGTTTGTTTTTTCCAGTGGATACCGCAATAATGTACCTGCTTGAGGACAGATACAGTTTTTTAACCCAATACGTTAAATTAGAAGTACGCAGTCAGACATTCTCTACAGCATGAATTTACCTAATCTTGATTCGGAAGCTATCGATCGCATCCTAGAAATGGCGTGGGAAGATCGCACCCCCTTTGAAGCGATCGCCTTACAATTTGGATTACAAGAACCTCAAGTTATTGAGCTAATGCGGCAACAAATGCAAGCATCTAGCTTTAAGATGTGGCGCAAGCGCGTCACTGGGCGCAAAACTAAACACCTCAAACAGCGCGACTTTATAAGTGGGCGTTTTCGCTCTGATAATCAAAAAGGTTCGTAAAACTCAATAAGCTTTTTTATAAAAAGGTTTTTTAACTACCAATGCTGGGTAAGTTTTCCCTCTAATTTCTACTTCCAATGATTGCCCAATTTTAGCAAGTTCCGTAGGCACGTAAGCCAACGCTACCGGATAACCCAAAGTTGGCGATATTGTCCCGCTAGTAATTTCCCCTACAATCCGACCGTTTGATAATACTTGGTAGCCGTGACGGGCAATATTGCGCCCCTGCATTTGCAAACCTACAAGTTTCCTCGGTACTCCTGCTAATTTCTGCTGCTCTAATACCTTTCTGCCAATAAAATCACCTTTAGTATCTAAATGCACTAACCAGCCTAAACCCGCCTCTAGAGGTGTAGTGGTTTCATCAATATCCTGCCCGTAGAGTGCCATTGCTGCCTCTAAACGCAATGTATCTCTTGCACCCAAGCCGCAGGGAATAACACCCGCCTCAAACAGATTTTGCCATAACTGTATACCTACAGTTGGCTCTACCATAATTTCAAAGCCATCTTCTCCTGTGTAACCCGTCCGCGCTATAAACCCTGGCTGCTCTAATACAGTAGCGTTGAGGTGTCCAAAAGCCTGAATTGGGGTTAAATCTTCTTTGACAAATTGCTGTAAATAAGTAGCCGCTTGAGGCCCTTGGACGGCAATTAATACCTGTGGGGGTAGCTCCTGTAACTGTGCTAAATTTGGGTCTAACTCTTGCAACAACCAGGCTTTGTCTTTAGCATTAGTTGCAGCGTTGACAATTGCGATCGCGCGCTGCTGCCCCTTGGCATCTTCTCCTTGGTAGTAGAAAATAATATCATCAATAATCCCCCCTTGAGGATTTAATAGTACCGTGTACTGCGAAGTCCCGCTTTGCAATCGGCTTAAATCTGAAGGAACTAAACGCTGAAATTGAGTAATTAAATCTTTCCCTTGACACGCAAACTTACCCATGTGGGAAATATCAAACATTCCTGCCGAAGTTCTCACCGCTTGATGTTCGTTCCCAATTCCTCCAAATTGTACGGGCATTTCCCAACCGCCAAAGCTAGTTAGCCTAGCTTTGAGTTCTACAGCTAGTTGAAATAGTGGTGTTTGAGCTAGAGGTTGCAGTAATTCTTCGTTCGCCACAGATAGTTATTTTGGTAGGTGAATATTACCTTTATATCTTGGTTTCTAACCTTGGCTAGGGAAAGTTCTTTCTACAGCAAGTCTTATAAGAACCAGTATGTAGAATTAGCTAGAGAATCCGGGGTCATTTTTAAAGCCTAAACCCTCAGTTCTTAAAGCAAGTTCAAAGCGATTCTGGCTTAACAATTTCTGTCTTACCTCAATTAAATTATGGATATATATGGATATATAGGATCGCTTTACCGCCCGTAAATACGACAATAGGCAATAAACCAGTAAGTTATATTCGTATAGTAGAGCGCTATTGAGAAATCTTTATGATATTTGGACTTGGCAAAAAAACAACTCTCCCTACCGCCGAAAAAGCACTGCCTGGGCGATCGCAATCAATGCAAGTACCCAAGAGCCATTTCGTCAATAATAATCCCCTCCAGCCTCCTTATCCTGATGGTATGGAAACTGCTGTGTTTGGACTTGGCTGTTTTTGGGGAGCGGAGCGCAAGTTTTGGACGATAGAAGGCGTTTATACTACGGCGGTAGGCTACGCTGCCGGAATTACACCTAATCCTACCTACGAGGAAGTTTGTTCGGGAATGACAGGACACAATGAAGTAGTTTTAGTTGTCTTCGAACCCAAGGTTGTCAGCTACGAAACTCTGCTTAAAGTTTTCTGGGAAAGCCACAACCCAACTCAAGGAATGCGTCAAGGCAATGATGCCGGGACTCAATACCGTTCGGGCATTTATACTTATTCTGACAGTCAAAAACTTGCTGCCGAAGTTTCTAAAACCACTTATCAGCAAGCACTAACTAAAGCAGGCTACAAAGAAATTACTACCGAAATTGTTGATGCTCCTGAATTTTACTTTGCTGAAGGCTACCATCAACAGTACCTCGCCAAAAACCCCGGTGGTTATTGTGGTTTAGGTGGCACAAATGTTTCTTGTCCTATCGGCGTTCAAGTTTAACTTCTTCAGCTAAAAGTAACAAAAACATTGACAAGCGTATTCATAATGAGTACGCTTTATATAAGTTCACAAAGATTGAGTAGCCAAATTAATGTTGACTAATATTGAAGGGCAAAGAGTCCCTACTGTCACCTTTCGGACTCGCAAAGATAATCAATGGATGGATTTAACCACCGATGACTTATTTGCAGGTAAGACTGTAGTCGTATTTTCATTGCCTGGTGCTTTTACGCCAACTTGTTCTTCAACGCACCTCCCTGTTTATAACGAGTTAGCGCCAGTCTTTAAAAAAAACGGTGTAGATAGTATTGTCTGCATTTCTGTTAACGATACCTTCGTGATGAACGAATGGATGAAAGATCAACAGGCAAACAATCTCACAGTAATTCCCGATGGTAATGGCGACTTTACCGAAGGTATGGGAATGCTAGTAGATAAAACAGATTTAGGCTTTGGTAAGCGCTCGTGGCGCTATTCGATGCTAGTGAAAGATGGCTTGATTGAAAAAATGTTTATCGAGCCAAATGTACCCGGCGATCCCTTCGAGGTATCGGATGCGGATACAATGCTAAGTTATATCAATGCTGAAGCTGTCAAGCCCAAAGTAGTATCTTTGTTCACAAAAGTAGGTTGCCCTTTCTGCGCTAGTGCTAAAAAAATGCTCACTGAGCATGGCTTGGAATACGAAGAAATAGTATTGGGCAAAGAGATCACTAACCGCTCTTTACGGGCTGTTACGGGAGCAATAACCGTTCCTCAAGTGTTTATTAATAGCAAACTAATCGGCGACTCTGAGGCATTAGCTTCCTACCTTCAGGCTTCCTAGTGTATTGGTAGAGACGTAGCATTGCTACGTCTCTACATAATTAATTATTAGGGCGATCGCCAATCAAATTAAACATTCCCCCAAAGGTAGATTCTTTCGTTATGGCTAAAAAGTCATGAGGAAAGCCAAGCTCAATCGTGCTGACATCATCTAGAGCTTTTAAGTGTTCGGTTGATAGCTGAAAATCAAGACAAGCTAAGTCGGCTTGCAACTGGGATATTTTATTTGCTCCCAAAATAGGGATAATACCTTTGCTGCGTACCCAATTGATGGCTACTTGGGCGGGAGTGCAGCCCGTTTCTTGGGCTATTTGTTGAACAAGGCTGGCGATCGCAAATTCGTAATTAGTTAGTTCGCCAAACCCTACTTTGTTCAATGATACGGCTTCCGGGAGCGATTGACTATTGACTTTTCCTTTTAAAAGAATCCCACTTGCCAAAACAGACCAAGCAACTATGCCAATATTAAGCTTTTGTGCCATTGGCAAAAGTTCGCGCTCTGGAGTACGTTCTACTAAATTGTACTCAATTTGGGTAGCAATAAAGGGTGTCCAGCCGCGCAACTCAGCTATAGTATTAGCGCGAGATATCACCCAAGCAGGAGCATCGGCAATCCCAATATAAAGTACCTTCCCCGATCGCACCAAATCGTCAAAGGCGCGCATAATTTCTTCTATCGGAGTCACAAAGTCCCAAGAATGCAGCCAGAATAAATCGATATAATCGGTTTTGAGCCGCTTAAGACTTCTTTCTAAAGACTGCACCATATTTTTGCGTTGATTGCCTGCAAGGTTAGGATCGTTTGTTGGTAGGCTATCAGTGTATTTTGTAGATAAAACAATGCGATCGCGATCGGTGGCGATAAATTCTCCTAAAAACTTCTCACTACTACCACCGTTATAAACTTCGTTGGCGGTATCGATAAAATTTCCCCCGCCTTCTACAAACGCATCAAAAATTTGGCGGCTTTCTGGTTCGGAAATTCCCCAGCCAAAATCTTCTCCAAAACTCATAGTTCCTAAACAGATTTCTGAAACCCTTAGCCCACTGTTTCCAAGTAACTTGTATCTCATAACCTTTTGTTATATTTATCTACTGTTTTAAGCCCAAAAAATACTTTTTGGGCAACTTGGATTAAGGCTTTGCTAATTTTCGCTAAATCTTGATGAAAACACTATTAGGCTACGAATTTTTGCCCGTTACATTTGACTAAACTAGGCAAATACAGTTAGGATGAATGATTTGCACTGTCTCTAAAATTAGAGAAGCAGTTGTTGGTTGTTTATTAACGAGGTGAACATGGCAAAGCGCCGTAACCCCAAGAAAGAAAAGGCGCTACGGAACCAGGCATATGCCCGGAAGTTTCGTAAACGGACTACTACAGGGCGGTTCCAAAGAAGGTTTAATCAAAGATCGCCTAAGAGTGAAGAAGACGAAGGAGCAGCTACAACGGCTGCTGACTAAGTAGCACTCTAAAGTATGATTAATTAAAAAAAAGTGGCAGCGAACTAATTGCTGCCACTTTTTTATTTAGTTAAATAACGTTGCAAGTCTACGGTGCGTTGCTGTGTCACTCTAGAGATGCAAGCGGAGTAAGCAGCAGATGCGCCCGTACCTCCTTCCCATTCCCCTGCTTCGTATTCACAAGTGCGATCGCGAAATTTAATCCACTCCGACTGAGCTTGGGTTAATCTTTGCCTTTGTTTAGTAGATAGTTTTGGTCTTAATTTTTGATAGGTTTGGTTAAGTTGGCGATCGGCGGCTTTTGCTTCCCGCGCCGTACATTCATTTATCTCTACGGTATTTGTAGCTTTAACACAATTAATAGATAGTGTTAATGGCGGAGCAGCAATACTTTGTCCACCGAATAGAGAAATACTTGCGATAATTATCGTTAATAAGCGCCAATTCATGCTTTAACCTCGATTTGAACGCGAGCGGTAGCGATCGCACTTTTTACCTGCTCAAAGCCTGTACCACCGTAGCTATTACGGGCTGCAACTACTTGATGGGGTGCGATCGCATCATAAATATCTTCCGCAAAGGCTGGGTGCAATTGTTGCCATTCTTGCAGACTTAAATCTTTAAGTAATTTCCCTTCAGCTAAGCAAGTTTTGACTACTTTACCAACTAAATTGTAAGCAGTGCGAAAAGGAATACCCCGCGCTGCTAAATAATCGGCGACATCTGTTGCATTAGAAAAATCTTCCGCTACCGCTTGCGCTAGGCGTTTAGTCTGAAATTCTAAACCTTCTTGAAACAAAATTGTCATTGCTTCTAAGCAAGCCCTAACAGTTTTTACCGTGTCAAATAAAGCTTCTTTATCTTCTTGTAAGTCTTTGTTATAAGCTAGGGGTAATCCTTTCATTAACATCAATAACCCTTGCAGATGTCCGCAAACTCTCCCAGTTTTGCCCCTAACTAATTCTGGTACATCAGGGTTTTTCTTTTGAGGCATAATACTAGAACCTGTCGCACAGCTATCTGTAAGCTTGACAAATCTAAATTCTTCTGATGACCACAATATCACCTCCTCAGACAGGCGGCTGAGGTGAACCATGATAATGCTGGCTGCACTCAAAAACTCAATGGCAAAATCGCGATCGCTTACTCCGTCTAAACTATTTGCATAAACTCCATCAAAATGCAACAGTTCGGCGGTGTAGTGTCTATCAATAGGGAAAGTTGTCCCCGCCAAAGCACCGCTACCGAGGGGAGAGATATTTACTCGCTTATATACATCTTGCAGGCGTTCCCAGTCACGCTGAAGCATTTGCAAGTAAGCAAGCAGGTGATGAGCCAAACTTATCGGTTGAGCGCGTTGGAGGTGGGTATAACCGGGGATGAGCGTTTCGACATTTTGCTCGGCAATTTGAAGCAAAGTTTTTTGAAACTTGCGGATATCTGTACTAATAAACTCTATTTTGTCGCGCAGATATAAGCGAATGTCTGTACCAACTTGATCGTTACGGGATCTAGCAGTGTGTAGCTTTTTTCCCACCTCCCCAGTAATTTCTGTTAGTCGTTTTTCGACAGCAAAGTGTACGTCTTCCGCGTCAACTCCGGGGGTAAATTGTCCGCTCTTGTATTCAAGGCGTATTTGTTCCAATCCTTGAACTAATTGCTCGGCTTCCTCTGGGGGAATAATTTTACTATGAGCCAGCATTTTGGCGTGAGCAATGGAACCTGTAAGATCGTACTCAATTAATTCAATGTCAAAGCCAATACTAGCATTGAAAATTGCGATCGCTGGATGTAAAGCTGATTCAAATCGTTGGCTCCAAGTTGGTTGTTGACTCACAGCACCTTATAAGGACGGTTTTCGTCCCTGATAATACAATAAATAGACATTCAACTATAAAGGTTTTATCTACTTCAGTTTGTCAAAATAGATGCAACGGTTGTGCCAGACTTGGATAAATTATCTTTAGCTGCTGTTACGCGCTTGGTAAACTAACAATTAGCTAGTAGCTAGTCAGACTGCGGAACAAATAGCCGATGATTAATCCTGTAAGCAAAGCCCAAATTTGACCAGTGGCGACGAAATGAGCAAAAGCTTTTTGTACGTCGCCTCCTAAGTCTGTTTGTTTGAGAGTTTGAGCTACGATAGTCCAATTGATGGGTAGCTTTAGCAGTAGTTGAGATATAGGATCGTAGCCTTGGCTGAAACTATCTATAAAAGTGGTTACTGTCTCAATTGCCATCATTATTTTAAACTCCTAAACTAAAAATTCAGTTTTAACACCAAATAGCAAATAAGCCTCCAATTGTTAAAGGTGGAGACTTATTTGCAAATCTGTCTCTGAGCAATATACAGGAAATTAATAGTTTTTAGCTAAATGCGTGGCAAGTGTAGATAAAATTAATTTTCTGCTTTTAAGGCAAAAATCTTTTCTACAATATCTGCTACAACTATATCCGGTGTAGAAGCTCCCGAAGTTACTCCGATTGTAATTGCACCTTTTGGTAGCCAGTTTTGACTTACTTGCAAGTTACCATCTAGCAACCGATGCTCGATTCCTTTGGTATCAATGCGTTCAACGCAATCGATATGATAGGAAGCTATACCCCTTTCTACAGCGATTTCTTGCAAATGGGTAGTATTAGAAGAATTAAACCCGCCAATGACTACCATCAAATCTAGCTTTTCCTCGACAAGCTGAAACATCGCATCTTGACGCTCTTGAGTAGCATCGCAGATGGTATTGAAGGTTTGAAAATGCTCGGTTAGCTTACTTGGACTATATTTTCGCATCATTGTCCGCTCAAACAACTTGCCAATAAGCTCGGTTTCACTTTTGAGCATGGTAGTTTGGTTAGCAATCCCAATTTGTTTTAAGTCTTCATCGGGGTTGAATCCCTCCGAATGAGCATGGTTAAATTTGCTCATAAATTCGTTAGCGTCACCGCCATTGAGAATGTAAGACGCTACATACTCCGCTTGAGTGAGATTGAGGACGATTAAATACTTCCCAGCAAAAGAACTTGTGGCGATCGTTTCTTCATGGTTATATTTACCGTGAATAATTGATGTATAGTCGCCTTTTTTGTGCTTTTCAACGGTATTCCAAACCTTAGAAACCCAAGGACAGGTAGTATCGACGATTTTACACCCTTTATCGTTGAGTAGCTGCATTTCTTGGACGCTTGCGCCAAAGGCGGGAAGAATAACTACATCGCCAGAATTGACAACAGAAAAATCTTTGTTACCGTTAGTTACTTCAATAAATTTCACCTGCATTTCGCGCAAACGCTGATTTACTGAAGGATTGTGGATAATTTCGTTAGTAATCCAAATTTGTTCGGTAGGAAAATGCTGACGAGTTTCGTAAGCCATTGCTACGGCGCGTTCTACACCCCAACAAAACCCAAAAGACTCTGCAAGCCGGATCGTGACATCACCGCGCGTAAGAGTGTAGTTATTGTCACGGATAAGTTGAACTAAATTGCTTTGATACTCGGTTTTCAACAATGTAGCAACTTCGGCGGCTTTACCAAATCCTTTACGGTGGTAGTTTTCCGAATGTTGAAGCGACTTTTTAAAAGCTTTTGTATCCATTATTTATACGCCTTAAGGCAATTTAGATTAAACAGAATCTATGTCAAATTGTAGACTAATTCGTTTTACCAGCATTTAATAATATTTCTGCACCAAAACGCACAGGATCGGTACAAGGTAATTGTGTCTCTTTTTGAACTTGCGCGATCGCATCTTGTGCCATATTTTCATCCAAATGCGCCGTATTTAAAGCGATCGCTTTCACCTTCACCGCCTTAAACGCTCCCCCCGCCGTCGCCACTGTTTCATAGAGCTTAACGACCTCTGTAAGCGGTGGAATCAATACATTTGGGTGGTTGCGGACGTTAGTTTGTCCGGCACGGTGAACTAAAATTAATGCCGTTGGTTGCGTACCCCGAATTAAAGGTAAAGTTGCGGTAGAACCGGGATGTAAGAGCGATCCTTGTCCTTCTACGTGCAAAATATCACAATCGCCATAACGCATAACTAATTGTTCTACCGCACCTGCTGCATAATCTACTCGCACCGCATCTAAAGCTACACCATCGCCAGAAATCATGATTCCAGTTTGTCCTGTAGCGATAAAATGCGATCGCATTCCCTGTTTTTGAGCAGCTTTATGTAATTCTAAGCTAGTAGACATTTTACCGATTCCCATATCCGTACCAACGGTAAGGAAGCGGTGACAAGAAAGAGTTTGCGCTTTAGCACTAGCAACTTCTATATTGCTTGGTTCTTTTCTAACATCCCAAATCCATTGTCCAGATTTGAGGGTTTGAAATTCTGGCATAGTCTTCATTGGAGTATGCAAACCATTAACAATTGATAAACCTGCGGCTATAGCTTGCTTAATTTCTGCTAACCATTCAATAGGTAATATTCCTCCAGAAGGCGCAATTCCAATTACTAATACGGATGGCGCATAATTCAAAGCTTCTTCTACAGTACCGACAATCGGCACGTTGCGATTAATTCCCGTCAATTGCGGTAACGATTCTCCCGCACACTGGCGATCAATTACAGCAACAATAGAAGCATTGCTAAACCGCAGTAATGCTAAACCTGTTTTGCCATAAACACCTTTAACCCCATCATGGAGCAAAATAGCAACTTTTTTCTTGAAAAGCTTGGGGGAGGTAGAACCATCCCCCCAACTTTCCGCTTCGTTACTTCCCAACCGCACGATATTCTACTCCCAAACCTGGTTTATTATTAGGCTGCAATCTTCCTTGTTGCATTATTGCACCGCTAAAAGGATCGTCTATTAAATTCAAGTGACTATCCAAGTCGAGATAATCCGCTAAAGGCGATAAATGTACGGCGGCGGTATTTGCCAGGGTACTATCAGAATAACAACCAAACATTATTTGCAATCCGTAAGCTTTAGCAGTATGTACCATCCGCAGCGCTTCACTCAATCCGCCAGCTTTCATTAGCTTGATATTAATCCCCGCTACAGAGTTGGCAAGTAAAGGGATGTCTGCGCTAGTCATACAGCTTTCATCAACAAATATCGGTAAAGGCGATCGCTTTTTTAATTCTAATAACTTATTTTCCTCTCCTCTTGGCAATGGTTGTTCTACATACTTTATTCCCAATTTTCCCAGCCAAGCGCACATTGTCACCGCGTCTTCCAGACTCCAACCGCCATTAGCATCAACAAACAATTCTTGAACGGGTGCTACTTCTTGCACGGCTAACAGCATTGCTTTATCGGCTTCAATTCCTGCGGTACTTCCTAGCTTTATTTTCAGTACCTTGATATCTACGAATTTCAACCAATCAATAGTTCGTGCTTGCGCTTTTTCGGGGGAATTGATGCCAATTGTTACCGAAGTTGGGACAATGCGATCGCAATCTAACCCCCACAACTGCCATAAGGGTAAGTTTACCTGTTTCCCTAACCAGTCATACAAAGCTATATCTATTGCCGCTTGCGCCGAAGACGGAATCGAGTAGGATTGCAATACTTGCTGAATTT
This sequence comes from Chlorogloea sp. CCALA 695, assembly GCF_003003885.1. Taxonomy (GTDB): domain Bacteria; phylum Cyanobacteriota; class Cyanobacteriia; order Cyanobacteriales; family Chroococcidiopsidaceae; genus Aliterella. Next base: position 14,872 of record NZ_PVWN01000018.1, read on the forward strand.
GTTGCCTTTGCAAAGGATGATAATTACTTAAAATTGGTGCAACTTGTTGTAATGCTATTTGCAGCATTTCAGTAGATTGGCTATGGTTTCCTAACGAAAAAGGCGAAGCTTCTCCCCAGCCTTCAATGCCATCTTGTGATACTTTCACCCAAATATTAGTTGTTTGCGCCGTTGTACCGCGACTAATAGTTAAAGGAAAACGCTTATTTACAGTGAATAAGTCAATGCTAATTTGCATAAGTTAGTATAAGTGCGATCGCAATGGAGAATTTATTATGAAAGAACTACCAGATGAAAAAAACCTACTAGAATTACTTGAACTTGCTAAACACTCTGAACGTAAAGCCAGAGAAATGAGTGAAGTCGCCACAAATATAGCCTATAAGTGGCAAAAGAAAGCAGAAGCTAAACGTAAAGCAGCAAGACAACAATTTTAAGTAACAGAATAAAATGCGATCGCGCTAAATAAAGCAAAGTCACTCTAAAGTTACTTCATTTTCTGAATAATCTGCTGTTAATTTAAAGATTTTCAGCCATTGAGAACCTAATAAAATCTCTCTAATTTCATCTCCAGCAAATACAGTAACTTCAAATTCCTGGTCGTCTATAACTACCCTACCTAAATAAACATCAAAAAATGATTCCCCTTGGGCTGACTTTAATTTATTTTGACGTAAAAATACCCAATCAAGGCTCTGTACATCTTGTTTATTCATTGCTACAAGTTCTGTAAAACCAGTATCTAGCATTGCTTCTACAGAAAGACTCAATCCATCTGTATCTATTAAATTGATATCGAAGTATATTTGTCCTTTGTCTCCAAATCGTCCTTGAATCATATTCTGCCACTGACACCAGTTTCATTAATGCCGAAAATATGGTGAATGACATTAGGGTGTTTTTCCCGTGCTTTTCGACTTGCTAGTTCATGATCTCGATCGATAAAATAATCTCCGCTATCTGGTTCAATAGCAATATACCAACCGTAGTATTTATCTAATATTTCCGGCTTCAACTGCTCAAAAATCGGCCAGCAGCGTTGATAAAAAGCTTCCCTTCTTGCTCGATTCTCTGCCTTTTTTTCTTCTGACAATTCAATCCCTGGGAAAACTCTACCGCGTCGGACATTGGGGTTAGGTGTAGATTGATTCATAGGTAATATTTTTTGATTAGTTTTCTCTACTTTAAAAGATCACGGGTGTTAACGGAGTTGGAATGAGATCGCCCTCTAACCCCTACAAAGGTAAGTTTGCCTGTTTTCTCAATCAGTTATGCGATCGCCATATCTACATCCAGCTAAGAATGTCTCTATTAGCGTGTGGGAGCGGGATTTAGAGTAACAGAGAGTCTTTGTGCAAGAAAGCTATTGGATGAATTGTAAGAATTTTGTTAGATATTCCTACATATTGGGAATACTAAGGTCAACCAATGAAGCCTAAAGCAGGGTAAATAATATGTTGACAATACAGTGGCAAGAAGAAATTACATTATTGCAGAAAAGTTTAAAACTTGAAATAAACAAAATATCTGCTGGTTCGGAAATTAATATAATCAAGCATATTTGCATAAACAACTTAAAATCAAAGCTGGAACGATTACAAGAAATTGAGACGATTCTTAACATAGACAAATATAAACTTATATTCATCGGTACGATTGGTCAAGGAAAGACAACAGCTATTTGTCATATTTTTAATTTGATAAGCGACTTTAAAGTTTCCAGAATTAACAATAAGAAAACTACAAATTTCATTGCAACTAAAGAATTATTATCAACAGGATCGGGACGAACTACTATATGCGAGGTAATTCTTAAAGCTGCGGAAAAAACTTATATAGAAATAGAGCCTTATACTGTCGATGAGATGGAAAGTCTTATTTTTGAATTCTGCGACTCTATTGCAAATGAAAATAGTTCTAATCCAGAGTCTAAACCAATTATTTCTCAAGAGATTGAAAAAGCTATTAGGAATATAGTAGACCTGAAAATAATTTTCAAATCTGTTACGGAGGATAACAAAACTAAAAGCGTTCCAATTGATAAAGCTAAAGAATTATTTAAAGAGTTTGGAGAAGATGTACTAAGAAAGACTGCATTATTTAATGCAAACCTTGAATCTAGAACTATTATCAAAATTGATTTTGACAATCAAAACAAGGAACACGAATGGATAAAAGATACTTTCGCTGCTATTAATAATGTCCAATTACAAGAATTTGCTATACCAAGAAAAATAAATCTTTACGTCAGCGATAAGGTTTTATCTAGTTCAAATTTGTATCAGTTTGATTCTGTCGTTGACACCAAAGGACTAGATGAAAACCCAATTCGTAAAGACTTACAAAAATACATTGAAAGTCAAGATACGATTTGTCTTTTCGTAACTCCCTTCAATTCCGCTCCTGAAGCTAATATTAGTAAATTAATTAATTATCATCTTGCATCTAAATCAAAAGACTTTCATCATAGATTTGTAACATTGGTATTACCTCACATAAATGAACCTGAGAATGTAAATACTGCTGACGGAGATGGGGATTTAGGAATTCTAATTAAAAGCCAAGAAATACAAGGCGCGTTTAACAACTTAAACTTAGACTTTTTTCCAGAAAATATATTGTTTTATGATGCTTTAAAATATTACCATAGTAATCAAAATGCACTTAGACTGAATGAAGACTACGCAGAAGAAGATGTACAAGCAGATAAAAATAAATTTATTGAAGCTGTAGCAGGTGTAGTAGAACGTAGGAAAAATATTTTATTAGCCGAGATTAAAAGTATCCGAGAAAGCTTTGCGAAAATTAAGAATGGCGATGCTTTGACAAAAACAGAAATTAAAGCAATTGAAAACGCTATTCAAAAATTAAAGAGCTTACAACAATTAGGTCAAAGAATACCTGGTTTTGTTTATGAAGACTTTACTAAAAACTACATTGAATACTATTGCACTATTCATAAAGCATGGAACACTAAACACGCTATTCATAGAAGATTTGGTTACTATGAGCCAAGGGATATAGACATATATTATGACGCAAAGGTTTTTGTTGAAGGAACAGATGAAAATCAAATGCTGAAAAAGTTTACTAGAGAAGTGAAACAGGAGTTAGAAAATATTTTAAATGAGCTTACTTCTGCAAATGAATCTTTAGAGACACTTATCCCGGAATTAGTTAAAGAATTTTACGCATTATATGATAGTTTTATCTACACAGTTGGGACAGAAATTCAATGTGAGATTGTAAGAAAACTCTCACCTCAAAGTGAACAATCTGATTTTTGGAATGCTCTAATAAATGAAAAAGGTAAGGTTCATCCACCGGGAGAAACCTACACAGAGAATATATGTGAAATATTTATGCGAGAACTTAAATTAGAAACAAGCTTGAATAAGTTTTTACAAAGCAAAGCTGAATATCATTGGGAGAAATTAGTTAGTAAGATATTAGACTTTTTTGGGCAAAACTAAATAGTATTGATTAGGAAATCAATACACAATTTGGGGCGCAATATATTTGTGTCCCTAAAAAATTTTATCAACTGTTACTCAATTTCAAACTATTTATGATTCATTTAAACGCAGAAATGCAAAGCAAGCTTGATATATATCCTAAAAACAATCAGAAATACACAAGATGTTTAATTAGGAAAACAGAAATTGCACTTAATGGAAGACCAGAGGAGTTAGTCAGACAGATGTTTATTCACTATCTAATTAAAGAAAGTGGATTATTAGCTAATAAAATTAATATTAAAATTGAATCAAACAATCATGATATAGAAATATATAGAAGAGAAAGAAATCATAATTTTAAGCCTCATCAAGCTCCGCTAATAATTGTGGAAGTAAAACGAGAAAATACAAATTTGCCAAATCATTACCCTCAGATCAAAAGATATCTAAAAAATGCTCGTTGCAACCTAGGGATTTTATATAACTATCATCAAATTATACTATTTACTAAAATAGTAAATGAATTAGACAATTTTGAAGATAAACATCTTAGAAATTTTCAAGATGTAGAAAACTTGATTTTAACAGAAGGCAATGACATTGATAGCAATTTAGTAGAGTTTGAAAAAGCTGAGAATGGAAATTTTGAAAGTTTTACTTACCTCGTGAAAAAATATGGAAAGTATACAACTAATACAATAGTATTTAAACTGAAAAATCAGCAGCTAAAAACAAAAGGAGCTTTTTTTAACGTTCAAGGAAATAAAGTATATTACGATCCATGCGGTCAATTTGCTGACAAGCAACAATTTTTTGAGCGTCAACATTTTGAAAAATTAGTTTCTATCACGTACTAAATAGTTACAGGAGCGATATTGTACATCTGCAACGGGTAACAGAATCCGCCGCTACTGCACCAGGTGCGATCGCTAGTTAGCAATTAGCAACTGGGATGAAAAGTTTGTTGGTTGGGGAGGCAAAGCTCAAAATATCATCGAACGATATCTACAAGATGGGCGATTTTTGTCTCAATGCCCAAAACTTGTATACTTACATCTACCTAATCCACCCAACCAACACCGGACGGAAACAGCTTTTGTATACCAAAATAGACAACACTACTACACCACTATAAAATCTCGATGCAAAGATAATTAAGCGCTAACGGCTTCTTTTTGCTTAACTGTCGCAAGCTGTTTTTTTGGCTGCATTAGATCGGTATATAAATCGCCTAATTGAACTGCTACACCTTCCCAGCTAAACAGTTTTTCTACTCGTCTTCTCGCTGCAACGCCCATTTTTTCCCGTTCTTCTGGAGATAATGAAAGAATGCGATCTATTGCTTGGGAGAAAGCCGCGTCATCTTTTGCTGGTGCAAGTAACCCTGTTTCTTCAGGAACTACTGTAAACTGCAATCCGCCTACATCACTGGCAATTACTGGGGTTGCACTTGCCATTGCTTCGATTGCTACTAATCCAAAGGGTTCGTAATGACTGGGTACAACGCACACATCCGCCGCCGCATAGTAATTATGCAATGTCTCGTCACCCAAACGACCGGGGAAGACAGTAATATCGGTCATTCCTAATTCAGCTACAATACTTTCAATGCGATCGCGTTCCATACCGTCGCTTTGTCCCGGACGCGAACCACCACCAATAATTAACTTTATATCTTTTTTACCCCGTAGTTGCGATTGACCTACGGCTCTAACTAGCGTTTCAATCCCTTTACGAGGATCGAATCTACCTACATATAAAATTACCAATGATTCGGGATCTATGTCTAATTCTTGTCTCGCTTGCGCTCTAGTTACCGAACCAAAACGATGAATATCTGTACCGCAAGGAATTATATCAATATTTCCTTGTTTCGATACCAACTGTCGCATATGGACTTTTTCTTGAGGACTCGTTGCTACAATACTTTCAGCCGTTTCTAGCACTGCTTTCTCAACATCTAATCGCTTCTTAGCAATTAAAGGAACTGTTGGAACTGATTTGTATTTGACATAGCCCAAGGAGTGATAAGTATGAACTTGCTTGCTACCTTGAATTTTCTTTAACTGCATTCCCACCCAAGCAGAGATCCAGTAGTTAGTATGAACCAAAGCATACTTAATCCCATTATCTTTTTGAAACTTTAATATTTGCTGGACAAATTCAGCAGCGTAGGGAAATATATTATCTCTTGGTACAAATTCTTCAGGCCCAGCCACTAAACGAATTGTTCTACAATTAGAAGAGTGTTGAACGATTGCGGCTTGCTCGGCGTTGGCTTTGCGGGTAAACATATCTACTTGCCATCCAAGGAGAGCTAACGCTTCCCCTACTTGGCGCACGTAAACATTCTGTCCACCAGCTTCTTCTTTCCCTATTTCAATTGCAGGATCGCCGTGAACTGAAATTAAGGCAATGTGCTTTCGATTTGAGGTATTCATAGCTGATAATTACCAGATTTTAACTAAGTTTTATATAGAGTCCGCTTTGGGCGGTTTCCTTTTAGTGGAGCAGAATATTTTTGATTCCTGTTAATTAATATAAAGTTGATTAAAATTCTGGGCATCCACTGCGGGAAAGATTTTATATACTCTAATTGTCCGTCTTGCGGCTTTTTTCAGGCATAAAGTGTATTTTAAAATTTTTGTCAATCCCCCAATCTTGGTATGTATAGGGTATTTTAAGCTATTTTAGTTACTAAATAAACTTTTCTCAATTTAATAGACTATCACAGGTATTATTATTTACATTTTATCTTATATTTAGCCTAAACGAAGTTAGTTGCAAGCAGTCAAAATTGTTTTGCTTCAACGACTTAAACTAAGTATTAGTTAAAGGTGAAAAGTTTAATAGAGTATTAATTAGTTCATTACAATAGCGCTATGCAATTAGAGTTTGTGCCAATTGAAGATTTTTACTTTGCTTTGACACTGGCAGTCCGACCATTGGAAGATATTGGTGATGAGGATTTGGTCGCCCTAGTGCGATCGCGTTTAGAGTTATTGTGCGGTCAACCTTCAACGATTGCGGCGGCTACCCAAAATAATTTTAACTATGTCTTTGTCGTTGATGACAGCAATCATAGCCCGACTTCAAAGTTAGTCGTATCTATAGCAGATTGGCAAAATAAACTCCGCCTTAGTAGCGATTATGGCTGGGAGTTAGACAAAGAACGTAAACCTGTGCGTACTGAACTATTTAACCAACGTTCAGATTTTGCTCATCAATTGCGATCGCATTTAGAAGCCTGGCTAGAAATTCCTCTACCAAATTCTTCAGTTTCTTAAAAATAGGGTAATGGGCAACAATTACCCATTACCCATTAGCCATTACCCATTCGTAGTTTGGGCTGCCAACATTTGCTTGAGCTTTTCTAAATCCGCAGCCCAGCGAGGATCGGGTTGTACTCCTTCGCTAGTTTCGGTGGTGCTAGTTGTTGTGGTACTAGCAGGGCGACGAGATTTTTTATTGTTGCTATTGTTGCTGGTGGTGCGCTTAGTTGGGGCTGGTTTATCTGAAGTTACGCTACTGGTAATAGGACTCGCCTCATTATCCATCGGACGCTGTTCGCCGTCTTCCTCTGCACCTTTGGTACGAGGTAAAGCTTTCTCGATTTTTATAGGTATATCTTTAAATAAATAACCATTAAATTTTTCAATTATTTTGTCAGCGTGTTCGTCATCATTGACAGTTACAAAGCCAAAGCCGCGACATTTGCCTGTTTTGCGGTCTTTAATTACTTTAGTAACTACTGAATCGCCTTCCTCTGCAAAAACTGCTTGCAGGTCTTGACGTTCTACTTCTTCTTTGGGCAGATTACCAATATATAAACGAACTGACATGAACTATTCCTCTACAAATTGACAAAAAAATAATTTGGCATCGAACCGCTTAGTTGAGATTTGCTGATAATAAAGTGACATTGACTCTTGCTGCCACTAACTAATTTTTAAATTTTATCTAGCTTATCTATACCTTACAGGTGCAGTTTGTTAATTCAGTATTTCAATTATTAATCTCCTGAAAAAAATTTGGCTTTACAACTGCTTTCTCATTTGATGATTTGTTCAGTTGATCGCCTTTTTGCCATGAGCAACGTTTCTAATGCTACTAACCTGTAACGGTGACACTATTTTTTACAATATCACGCTCAGAGCTTGTAGGGTAGTTAATTGCATATAATTCCACCTTTAGCAATACTTGGGTTCTTACCTACCTAATTCCGTCCTTCTTAGTGCGGATATTGGCGGCTGAGAAAATTGTTACCAGTGATTAATACTTGCTGCTTGGCTTTTTTTAATTGCAAAAACTATATGTAACTAAATGTAACATTATCAGAAAAAGGCTGCAATTTATTTTTAGATTTTATCTACCCAAAACGATTGCGGCAGTACCGTAAAGAGCGATCGCACTTGCCATAATAGTAGCCCAAAGCGGTTGAAAACTATGGCTAACTTTGCCAGCTTGGGTTTGCAAACTATGCAGATCAATCCAGCTATTAGCACCGCGACGAAACCAACCTGTAACTAAAATATGGCGACCTAATAAATCTGTTGGATTGAGGGATTGCCTTAAAAAAAGATTACCAATAGAACCTAGGGCAGACTGATAATGTAGTTTAACTAAGCCTTGAGGAGAATTCAAGAGCAAGTCTTGTCCCAAGTGGTTAGCTATACCTTGTCGCCCCAAAAGCTTACCTTTGAGGCGTACAGGATGGCTATCGATAGGCAAAGCTTTTAGGTTTGCCCCTTGGTCGGTTAAACTTGGAGTAGCGGCGGCAGAGGCGGGTGTAATATCTGGAAACAAAAAATTTATCCGCAAAAATAGGCTAATACTCAACGCAATAGGAATAAAAGCTTTAATTAGCAACCAGTCGCCATACATCCAAGCAAGCCCTGGAATCCAGATTACTAGAGAAATTGCCCCAATTAGCCAAGCTATTGCTCCCAAAACCAAACCCGAAACCAGTCCAAAAACCGCAGTAAATTGTAAGAACGCCCTGTTATTAAGTACAAACTGCCATTGCCGTACTAACTTAGGCAAATCGAGCGCTACGTTGGATGAGGGAGGCAACTTTAGCTCTGTTTCGAGATGCCAAGATTGAGCTATGGTGTTTAGGCGTTGAATGCGATCGCCAATTAGAGGATGAGTATTATTGAGCGCAAGTAAATAACGATAAGGATTAAGACAATCCCAAGCCAAAATTGGCTCAATTTCAGGATAAAGACTTCCTAAAGTAATAGCTTGATCACAGCTTATAGGCATAAACAGGTTTAAGCTTTCTAATAAAAAGCTAGTGCATTCTTTTTGCTGAATGTCTTGAGTAATACCGATCGCCAGTTTGATTAACGCGCGAGTTAAGCCGTTAGGATTGCCAGTAAAACTAACAGCGAACCTATCGCTATAATATATTCGCAATTGAGACAACCACAAAGCCGGACGACAGAGCAACCACCACAAACCGTAAGCAACGCTAGAAATTGTTACCGCCGCAATTTTCATATTTGCATTGGTCGTGCGATCGCCCCAGATTGCTACGTAGCGATAAACCGCATAAATCCCTTGACTTAGCACCATAAATAAAGACATAACTGCAAAATCCCAACTAGCAATATGTCCTAGTTGCGCTGTGTAGATACTAGCAATTTCATCTTCAGCCAATTGTTCGAGTAATCCTTGACTAACAGCAATGCGAGCCGTGCGCCGAAGATTGCCATAGGTGAAGGCTACGGGCGCGGAAGTAGGTAAAATGACTAATTCAGGCAAACGCCAACCTTGTTGACGGCAAAAGCGTTGTAATACCCGCCCTGATTCGGGGCTATAATTGGCAAGCTGACTAATAGTTAAAGGTTGTATCCCATAACTAGACTGCAAAAGCCTGTCTAGCAACCAGGGAGAGCCAATGGCTAGTAATAAGAGCAAAAGACGCAACAAATTTGATGGGTCGTGATAAAAGGGTTGAAATGGCTCAAAATAAGGCAGTTTAACGAGCAGATCGTTGATAAAGAGCATGACAAACTTCAGCAACTCTCGTAGTAGCAAAAAAAGCGCCGTTACACTTCCAGCCATTAACAGCCACAAAGGGGCAAAATTAACTTCTTTTAAAGGTTGCCATCGTTGCGCTCTGGAGGCGTGCCATTCAAAAGGGGTAAGTGCTTTTTTAGTTATTGCTGGCTCTACAGGAGTGATTACAGGCTCAATGGCTACAGAAACCACTTCTTGCTTAACAACTTTTTGCTGTACTTCCTCAAAGGCTACAAATCCTGTTGCGTCGATAGGTAGGGGTTTTACAAGTTGAGGATAATTATCAGTAGCCCATTTTCTGACTTGAGGATCGCTACTTTGACTAAGAATTTTTAATAAATAAATTGCTTTACGATCTTCTCCCTTCCCCACATAGGCATCTACCAAACCTTTTTGGGCTTCTACCTTGGTAGCTGTTGGCTGAGAGGAATTTTGACAAACAGTTTCAAATTCGGCGATCGCCTTATCAAAGTTACCTTGCTTTAACGCCGTCAATCCATCTTCTAGAGGCGATTCGGGAACCGCAGCCATAAAAAACACGCTCCGACAGGGATGTGTTTTTAACATACCCAGATTTAGCTGATAATTAACAATTGTTGTCTAGTTTGAGTTTTCGTGGCGATCGCTACTTTTATGCCCAATCAACACCCAAAATCAAACAAGCTCCCTAATCAACAGATTTAGGAAGCTTGCTCAACACGATAACAATTCTGTAAATGGCTCACCGCAGCCGCACGGTGGTAATAGCCAATAGAAAACTAAGCTTGTCTGGAATAATACTCAACAACCAGTAGTTCGTTCACTTGCAGCGCTACCCATTCGCGCTCTACTAAGCTATTGACTTTGCCTACCATCTTGTTTTTGTCAAATTCTAGATGACTAGGCAAATTTGCTAAACCTGGATATTGCAAATTTGCTTCTACCAGTTTGCGCGATGCTTCTCGGTCTTTGACTGCAACAGTTTCGCCAGGGCGACATTGGTAACTTGCAATATCAACGACACGACCGTTTACGGTTACGTGACCGTGATTTACCAATTGACGAGCAGCCGGTATAGTGGGAGCCATCCCTAACCGAAATACGGTATTGTCTAAACGCATTTCTAATAGTTGTAGCAATACTTGCCCAGTAGAACCTGTAACTCGTCTTGCTCTACGCACGTATCTTAGCATTTGCTTTTCGGTCAAACCGTAGTTCATCCGCAGCTTTTGCTTTTCTTCTAAACGAACGGCGTATTCCGATCGCTTTTTGCGATTTTGTCCGTGCTGACCTGGTGGGTAAGCTCGTTTAGCGCTTTTGCGCGTCAATCCTGGTAAGTCTCCCAGGCGACGAATTATTCTTAATCGTGGTCCTCTGTATCGGGACATGAATTTTCCTGTATCTACTAATTACGCTTAAAGTTTGCCAAATATATGATTGTAGCAGTCAATAGCTACTAGGGCAAGGTAGTGGCTATTTATTTTCAAAAAATTACTTTGCTTGGCTGTCGGAAAAATGGGCAATAATAGAAGTTGTTAGCTAATAATGAATTTTAATTGCTCTATTGTATCCATGACAACTAAGTAAATCAGTGATATTACTTAAGTAAGAGCAAAATAAGTTTGCTTTTGGCAAGAAATTAGTCAAGTGCGATCGCCCGTAGCTAGAGAAATTGATAGATAATGATAATGACTGTTAATACTTCAACTACCAATAGCCTCGTAAAGGAAATAGAAATCTGTCAACAACAGCAGTTTACAGGCAGGTTAGAAGTAATAGCTACCGATAATCAGCAATGGAGCTTGTATTTTTGTCTAGGTAGATTGATTTGGGCTACCGGGGGAGTACATTTAATCAAGCGCTGGGAGCGACTAACAACTCAATACTGCCCTCAAATTAGTAGCCAAAAGCACGTGCCAAAAAATAATTGGGATTTAGGCGAATATCAGCTACTAATTAGTTTAGTAAAAAAGCAGGAAGTAAAAGGAGAGGAAGCCGTTAGAGTAATTCGCAATACTGTTACAGAAGTATTATTCGATTTGCTACAGCAAGAACAACTCGGACAATTAACATTTACAAGAAGTCGGCAAAATCTCTCAAATGCTTCATTGACGTTACTTAATCCTAAGCACGCAGTTTTATACTCTAGTCAAGCCTGGGAAAAATGGTGCAAAGCTGGCTTAAAAAATATCTCACCCAACGCTGCCGTATTGTTGAGCCAAAGAGAACAACTACAGCAGCATACCTCCGCCCCAGTTTACAAAACTCTTGTAAAAATTGTGGATGGAGAAAGGACGCTGCGTGATTTGGCTGTATTAATGAAGCAAGATTTGCTACTTGTAACACGCTTATTGAATCCCTACATTCGGCAGGGGATCATGGAGTTAATCAAAATTGGTGATTTACTACCTCCGGCTACGGGAAATGGCTTAGAAAATACTCTAAAAGCGCCAGTCAAAACGCCCACCACCAAAGGAGCTAAAGATTCTCCCCTCATTGCCTGCATAGACGATAGCCGAATTATGGGGCAACTAATGGAAAATATTTTAACTGGAGCGGGCTACAGGTTTGTTGGCATCGATAATGCGGTAGAAGCTTTACCAGTATTGCTCGAAAGTCAACCATCTTTAATATTTCTTGACTTAATGATGCCCATTGCCAACGGTTACGAAGTTTGCAGCCAAATTCGGCGAATTTCTCAGTTTAAAAATATTCCTGTGATAATTTTGACAGGCAATGACGGAATTGTAGACCGGGTGAGAGCAAAAATTGTCGGTTCGTCAGAGTTTTTAAGCAAACCAATTAAACCAGAGCAAGTGTTAGCCGTTGTCCGCAAGTATTTACCGCTTTTTTCAGACAAAAAAAAGATCGATACACAACGATAGCAAGGTTTTAAAGATTTTTTTCGGTGGCTAAAAGTTTATTGTTTCGGTGGATTTATGCGTACTGTCCTAATTGTTGAAGATAGCTTAGTTCAACTTCAAATCCTGACTGGTTATTTACAGCAAGCAGGTTTAAGCGTAGTTAGCGTTACTAGTGGCGAGGAGATGCTTGATAAGTTAATTAAGCACAAACTAGATTTGATTATTTTAGATGTGATCTTACCTGGTCAAAGTGGCTTTGAGTTGTGTCGAGAACTTAAAGCCGATCCTCAAACTCAGCAGATTCCTGTAGTCCTTTGTTCGACTAAAAATACTGAAGTAGATAAAATGTGGGGGAATATGCTGGGCGCAGACGCTTATTTGCCTAAGCCTGTAGATCGGTTGGAATTAATTCAACTGGTGCAAAAACTAATGAAATAAACCCAGGTTTGATGATTTTTAAACCAGAATTCCTTAATAGTTTGGATGTAGCTACAGATTTCAGTCAAACTAACGCGCAAAAATTTTTGCACTTTAACTTAAGTCAAGAATTAGCCGCTTTAGTCAAAGTTGAGGACATAGCCGAAGTTCTGCATATACCCAGAAATGCCATCCTCCCAATACCACAAATGCCCAAAGGCGTACTAGGTATTTATAACTGGCGGGACGAAATGCTGTGGAATGTCGCTATAGATCAAATAATTGGTCTACCGCTTGTTAGTACATCAAGCTATGTTTCTAATATAGCCGTGATAGTTGCACAGATTGACAGTCAATATTTGGGGCTAGTAGTGACTCAAGTAAACGATATTGAATGGCACGAATTAGACTTAATTCAACCCCCCACCGCGCAGTTGTTTCCAGACCAGCTATTACCCTTTATGCAGGGGTATTTGAGCGATTCGGGGACAATTATAATCGATGTCAAGGCGATCGCCCATTCACTGCTCATTGGCAATGCAAATTCTAACCTTTATTTAAAAACTTAACCTACCGTGATTAAACTATTTTCCTCTCGTGAAGATCGTAGCAGCAACTCGCCAAACATTTCTCAACCCTTGGCGATCGCCCAAACTAACCAAAAACTAAAAATAGATCCGCCCCCCAATAGCAACAGCCAAAGCTCTTTTAAAATCCAGCGCCAAAACCTATCGGCGATCGCAGTACAAATGCGCCAGTCGCCGTCTTTGGAGGCTTTATTTGCCACAACTGTTAACGAAATTCGCAATACCTTGAAAACAGATCGAGTATTAATTTATCGGTTTGAATCAAATAATAAAGGAATAGTAGTAGCGGAAGCGATCGCTAGAGAATGGACACCAACTTTAGGTGAAATTCTCCCTGCTACCTGGTTTGGCGAAGATGAAGCCAGTACCTATTTAACTAAGCAAATTGTCGAAATAGCGAATAATACAGGTACTACGCCCTACCAACAACAGTTGCTAGAGCGCTTTCAAGTTAAAGCTAGTATCAGCTTACCTATATTAGTAGAGCGGGAAGTGTGGGGGTTGCTTGTGGTTCAGCAATGCTTTAATCCGCGCCAGTGGGAAGAAGCAGAAATTAGTTTGTTAGAGCGCCTAGCCTTAGAGCTAATGCTTACAGTCCAAGGGGTAGAATTTAGACTAAAACAAATTCGTCAAAACGAATTTACCCGCGCCTCTACTCAAGTATCCGCTAAGGTGATGGATAAAATTCGTCTTTCCTTTGATGTAGATGCAGTCTTTGCCACTACGACTCACGAACTACTGCAACTATTAAAAGCCGATCGCATAGCAGTTTACAAATTTCATCCAGACTGGAGCGGACAATATGTCTATGAAGCCGTTGCGCCGGGCTTGATTTCTTTGGTGAAAAATGGAAATAACCCAGTTTGGGACGATACTTATTTACAAGAAAACCAAGGTGGTAGGTATAGTCGCAACGAAACCTACGCCGTTGATGATATCTACAAAGCTAGTTACACGCCTTGTCATATTAGTAGCTTGGAAGAGTTTCAAATTAGAGCCTACGCGGTCGCGCCAATTTTCTTTGGTGGCGATTTGTGGGGATTACTCGCCGCTTACCAAAACTCTGCGCCGCGCCAGTGGGAAGAAGTAGACGTAAATTCGTTAGCTCAAGTAGGTACGCAATTAGGTGTAGCCCTGCGTCAGGCGGAGTATTTGCAGCAAGTCAATGCCAAAAACGAAGAATTAGCCCAAATAGCCCAGCAAGAGCGCGCTGTAGCCAAAATTATCGAGAAAATTCGTCAATCCTTAGACATTGATATAGTATTTAACACAACTACCCAAGAAGTCCGCCAATTACTCCAAGTAGATAGAGTAGTAGTTTATCGCTTCAATGCCGATTGGAGCGGTGAATTTGTCGCCGAATCTGTAGCACCCGGCTGGACTCCGGTAATTAGTAAAGGGTTTAAAGAAAAAGTAGGCGATTGTGCGGGTTTGCAAAGCCTTAAACCCGGTACTTCTATCTATCAACAACAAGCACTAGCCGCTCAAGATCGTAATAGACAATCATTCTCCGTTGACGATATTTATAAAGTAGGATTTTCGGCTCAATACCTAGAATCAATGGAGCAGATAGAAGCCAAAGCCTATCTAACTACATCTATTTTTGTCGGCGACAAGCTCTGGGGATTACTTGCTACTTACCAAAATTCTGCACCGCGCCAGTGGCAAAAATCCGAGGAAAAATTGCTAACTCAAATTGGCACTCAATTTGGTATTGCTTTGCAGCAAGCTGAATATTTACAACAAGTAGAAGCAAAAACTAGGCAATTAACGCAAATAGCGCAGCAAGAACGCACAGTAGCTAGAGTAATTGATAAAATCCGTAAGTCTCTTGACTTGGATACAATTTTTAGAACTACTAGCCAAGAAGTGCGTAAGTTGTTAGCCGCCGATCGCGTCATTGTCTATCGCTTCAATCCTGATTGGAGTGGTGAAGTTGTCTCCGAGTCGGTAGGTGGCGGCTGGACACCTCTGGCGGCGCAAAAACTAAAGAGCGATCTCGTTGACTGCGATAGCGTGCGCGGTATGGCAAAGGGAAATAATCGCTATGAAGACACTTACCTTAAAGAAAATCAAGGCGGGAGATATCGTCAAGAAAAAGCAGGCTTTAGGGTTAATGATATTTATGAAGCAGGCTTTTCGCCTTGTTACATTGAAAGCTTAGAACGTTTTGAAGCTAGGGCTTACATTACTATCCCAATTTTTGCGGGAGAAAAACTGTGGGGTTTGCTATCAACTTATCAAAATTCCGCCCCGCGTCAGTGGGAAGAATCTGAGGAAAATTTGGTAAATCAAATTGGGACTCAATTTGGCATTGCCATTCAACAAGCCGCTACTTTAGAAAAAGTCCAAGTGCAAGCGCAAAAATTGCTGGATGCGGGAAAACGGGAAAGAGCCGCCAAAGAAAAACTCCAGCAAACCGCCGTGCAGTTATTAATAGCTGTACGCCCTGCTTTAGAAGGAGATTTGACCGTAAGAGCAACTATTACTGAAGACGAATTAGGCACGATCGCCGATGCTTACAATAATACGATTCAAAGCCTACGCAAGCTGGTAATTCAAGTCAAAAATGCTGCCGATAGTGTGGCTTTAACGTCTAATAATAGCGAGTCGGCAATTGTTAACCTGTCAACTCAAGCCCAATACCAAGTTGAAGAACTCAGTGATACCTTAGAGCAAATTCAAGAAATGGTTAATGTTACTCAAGTTGTCAGCAACAAAGCCCAACAAGTAGAAGTAGCATTGCAGCAAACAAATCACACGGTAGAAACAGGTAACGCGGCGATGAGTCGCACTGTAGACGGGATTTTAGAAATTAAAAAAACTGTCACCGATACCGGGAAAAAGATTAAGCGGTTGGGAGAATCGTCGCAAAAAATCTCACGAGTAGTTAGTTTGATTAGTAATTTTTCAACTCAGACACAATTACTCGCCTTGAATGCGGCAATTGAAGCGACAAGAGCGGGAGAATACGGGCGCGGGTTTGCAGTGGTAGCCGATGAAGTACGCTCTTTAGCTCGTCAGTCGGCAAAAGCAACTACAGAAATTGAAAAATTGGTGCAGGAAATTCAAGCTGAAACTATTGATGTAGCTTTGGCAATGGAAACAGGAATTGAGCAGGTAAACCAAGGAACTGATTTAGTTAACCAAACGCGCCTTAGCCTAGATGCGATCGCCCTTTCTACAGCGCAAATTGGTCAATTAGTTCAGGGAATTACTACTTCAACCTTGGCTCAAACTCAACAATCAGAAGCTGTAACCCAAACCATCGCCGATTTAGCTGTAGTTGCAACCAGAACATCAGAAGGATCGATGCAAATTTCTCAATCTTTCCAAGAGTTGCTTGTAACGGCTGAAAATCTGCAATCTAGCGTGCAGCGATTTAGAGTTAGTTAGTTGATGCGCCAAAAATAGATCCCCCCTTTTTTAAGGGGGAAAATAAATCACCCCTAACCCTATGACAACTAACCGCACTATCAACGACGAGACTCGTGATTTATTTTTAATCGAAGCGCCAGAACTATTAGAAAATATTGAGCGCGATTTGTACAGCTTAGGCGAAGATCGTAGCAACGCTAAAGTACACAACTTAATGCGAATGACGCATACGCTTAAAGGTTCGGCGGCTTGTGTTGGGTTAGAGACAATTAAAACGGTGGCGCATTATTTAGAAGATGTGTTTAAAACTCTTTATAACCCCGAAGTAGTTATTGATTCTGAACTAGAAGCTTTGTTATTTCAAATTTATGAATGCTTGCATATCCCTTTAACTGCCGAACTTACAGCTAATACTATTGATGAAGCAGCTATTCTCAATCGCGCCGCCGATGTATTTGCTCTATTGCAAGTAAAGTTGGGCGATTTCTTTAATAATGAAGCTTTGATGCCAACATCTGCTGAATTAGGGTTTGATATTACAGAGTCAATTTTTACAACCGGAGTCAGCAAAAGGCTAAAGGAATTAACCACAGCTTTAGAAAATCCGGAAGTAGAAAGTATAGCTTTGCTATTGCAAGAACAAGCTACCGTATTTATGGGACTAGCGGAATCGTTGGGTTTACCAGGTTTTGGCGCGATCGCATCCGCTACCCTAACTGCTCTAAATACACACCCTGATGAAGCTGTAACTATTGCCCGTCTTGCCTTAGCAGACTTTGAACAAGGACAAGAAGCAGTAATAAAAGGCGATCGCACTGAAGGCGGCGAACCAAGTTTTGCGCTTCAAGAATGGGCGATTAGCAACCAATCTCTAGAATTAGATATGCCCGATCCAGCACTTTTAGAGCAGTTGATTAGTGGCGAAATAGAGGATGAGCTTTTTACGAGTAATGTCGATAACTGGGACTTTGGCGAAGAATCTCTAGAGTTATCAATGGATGGAGTATTTGGTAACTTAGTTGATCAAGAAACCCCAATAGAGGATTTTGAGCTAAAACCAGAACGTTCTAAAGAACCCCTAGTAGCACCTTCTGCCCAAATTCGGGTTGAAATAGCCAAACTCCAACGCCTCAATTATTTGTCTGGCGAAATGCTCACCAATCAAAACCGCCAAGTTGCAGCCGATGAACGCATCCAAGAAACTATCAATTCATTGCAGCAGCAATTAGCCCAACATCAAAAAAACCTTAAACAAATCCGCGAATATTGGTCGGATTTGATGTTAGAACCGCAAACTAACGCTAATAATGCTTTGTCAGCAGATATTTATCACGAATTTCAACCTCTATTAGATTTAGCCTGGGATGATTCGGTACAAATTGCTGAAAGTATTGAAGAAGTAGATTTATTTAGCGCTTCCTCAATTCAAATCCTCGAAAAACAACAACGGCTATTAACTAACGTCCGCGATGACTTGCTTTCTGCTCAAATGTTACCTGTGGGAGAAATATTTAATCGCTTCTATAGAGTATTGCAACAATTGGTTGCCGGACATGGAAAACAAGCCCAATTAGAAATTAGTGGGACAGAAATATTAGTTGATAAAGCAATTGCCGAAAAGCTCTACGATCCTTTACTGCACTTGGTTCGTAATGCCTTCGATCATGGTCTAGAAAGTAGTGAAACCCGCGCCCAAGCTGGCAAACCAGAGGTTGGGGAAATATTTATCAAAGCTTACAAACAAGAGCGTTGGACGGTTATAGCTGTAGGAGATGATGGCAAAGGTTTAGATTTTGAGAAGATAGGCGATCGCGCTTTAGAGCTAGATTTAATTGCCCCCGAACAAGCCCAAAGCATTACAGAAGACAAATTAATCGATTTATTATTTACGCCGGGATTTACAACCGCGTCTCAACTAAGCGATTTATCGGGGCGCGGGATTGGGTTAGATGTAGTTCGCACCCAAATCGAAGCTTTGCAAGGCACAATTACCGTGCGATCGCACTCAGGGCAAGGTACAACATTTTTACTGCAAATTCCTATCAGCCTCAAAATTGCTAAAGTTTTGGTGGTAGAAGTAGGCGATCGCCTGTGCGGTTTTATCAGCGAAGCGGTTGAGCAAATTATCATCCCTCAAACTGACCAAATTAAACATTGGCATGATGGTCAAAAAGTTTGGCAACCACCAGGAAACGGCGCTATAGTACCTATTCGCAAACTATCAACAATTTTGCAATCTATTGATTCTTTTGCAGGCGATTCGCTTCCGGTACTTTTAGTGCGTCAAGGTACGGAATTAGTAGGGCTAGAAGTTGATCGCGTTATTGGCGAACAAGAATTAGTCATCAAACCCGTAGGTAAACTAATTACTCCGCCAAGTTATGTATTAGGATGTTGCGTTTTAGCAGACGGGCGTTTGAGCTTAATAATTGATAGTAGCGCCTTAATCGCTCAGTTACCGCCCGTAGTTATTAGTACCCAATCAACTCCAACCAATAATCAGTCCCAAATTTTGCTCATAGATGATTCGGTTACTGTGCGTCACAACTTAGCTTTAATGCTGCAAAAAGTAGGTTATCAAGTATGGCAAGCTAAAGATGGTACTGAAGCTGTTGCCCAAGTCTTGCTGCATCCAACTATCAACTTGATAATTTCTGATGTTGAAATGCCGGGAATGAATGGATTTAAGTTTTTAAGCCATCGGTTGCAAGACTCTGTGCTGCAACAAATTCCGGTAATTATGCTGACTTCTCGTAGTAGCGACAAGTATAGACAGATTGCCCAAGAATTAGGCGCTAATGCTTACTTAACTAAGCCTTACATAGATGGAGAAGTTTTAAATGCGATCGCAAGTTTAATTGAAAACAACCCTAAACCAGCTATTTAGTCTTAAAATTCTTTCAAGTAACTCTAAGTAATATGTTTAATTTCAAACAAAATAGTAAGTTTAATTGGTCAATTGCCGCTACTTCCTTCGCAATTTCTGGATTAGCGCTAAATTTCCCGGCGATGGCGGCTTCTGTACCCTCTACCTACCTCAATGATTATCGTTATTGCTCTGCGCGATTATTAGCGCTCAACGTCTCCGCCGAAGCTGTCTCAACTGCTTGCGCCAACGCTTTGAATCCCAAAAGATTAGCTACTTGTGTCTACGACATTCAAAGGCAAACAAATATATTAGCAACCGATGCTTTAGCTACTTGCACTCAAGTTAGACAGCCGGATGAATTGGCTACTTGTGTAGTGGGAATTAGTGTTAATAGCCAAGAGGAGACAATTCCCGAAGTGCTTAATTATTGCCGTCTTAGCTTGCTACCAGTACGTTTTGCTGAATGTGTAGTTGGTTTGCGCCGCGAGATTGATGTTACACCTATTCAGGCGATGAATACTTGCATTGATGGTAGCGATCGCGCGATCGTGCCGATAATTTCTAAGCCTTAGTCACTAAGCACAGCAACGCCAAAATACCGCCAATTAGGTAAAAGGTAGCTACTACCTGAACTTCTGACCAACCCGAAAGTTCTAGATGATGGTGTAAGGGAGCCATTTTAAACAACCGCTTACCTACTCCATCCTCGCCTTTTGTTGCTTTGTAATAACTTACCTGTGCCATTACTGAAAGAGTTTCGACAAAAAAGATCCCACTCAATACAAATAATGCCCACAATGTATTAGTTAACAGCGCTACGGAGGCTAAAGCGCCCCCCAAAGCCAAAGAACCCGTATCGCCCATAAAAACCCGCGCCTTGTTGCGATTGTGGACGAGAAACCCCATACAGCTACCGCTCGTACAAGCGCAAAAGGTCATTAATCCGGGGTGACTTGGTGCAACTAATACCCCTAATCCTAATAATGCGATCGCACTTGTCCCGGCGGCTAAACCATCAACGCCATCCGTTAAGTTAGTTGCATTGCTCTCTGCTACCAATACAAACACTGCCAATAGCCAAAATAGCAAGCCTAAAGGCAATACAACTTTAAAAGGTAGCGCAATATTGGTAATATCACTGTGACTCCACGCCAGCCACAAGCAAAACAGCACAGCAAAGCCAATTTGTAAAGCTAATTTTAGTTTGGGCGAAATACCTTTATTAGACTTGTAGCGCAAAATTTGCCAATCATCTAACCAACCAATCAGCGCGTAACCCATTGTTAAGGCAGACACCGCCAATACTTCCGCCTTCCACCCCGACAATAATATCGCAAAAATAATTGCTACCGGGACAAAAAACACCCCGCCCATAGTAGGAGTACCAGCTTTTTTTAAATGAGCTTGGGGCCCGTCTTCTCTGACAATTTGCCCAGTTTTTAGCCTTACTAGCATCGGAATTACCCAGTAGCCTAGCAATGCTGTAGCGATCGCACAGAGCAAAAAAGGCAAACTTAGCGAATCTAGTTGCCAAGGTAAGCGACTAGCGATCAAATCTCTCGTCAACGCCCCACCGCTCAACACTATACTCAGAGCTACCAGTAAGCTAGTTCCCGAAAGATTGAATAATAAGCTAGGAGATTTTGCTTCCACAATATTTTTTTAGATCGGTACTTAGCAAGTAAGAAGCCCTAAGTAGTTTCTCAAAGCTTCTTACCAATAACTAAAATGACTAACAACCGTTAACCCGCTTCTTCTTCTGCTGGCTCGTCGTTATCTTCAAAGTCATCATCGTAGTTAGGATCGTCAGGATCGATAATATCAGCAATGTCTGACAGGGGTTCACCTTGAGCAACGGGATCTGTTTCACTGCGATCGCGCGCTACTAATCTACCACTAGCTCTTAACCAGTCTAAGATTGACAACTCGTTCCTCGCAGGAATTACCGATGCTACTCGATTGCGGGGCTGTTCTTGTAGGGGCGAAGTTGGCATAGGGAAATGTTTAAATAAACGGATTCAATTATAGTACAAAGTTTAACATTATTTAGAGATGCGTTATTTTTCCTGAGTGGGAAAGAGGATAATAATTAGATAATTATTATTAAACCAATGTTTGTAAAATCAGCATTAATAGAAGAACTCGCCGGGAAAAATCGCGGTTTACTAGCCACCGAGTCAGAAAAACAAGCAATATTAGGTGCGATCGCCCAGTTAGAAGAGCGAAACCCTACACCGCGCCCTATAGAGGCTTCAGAGTTACTAAATGGCGACTGGCGGCTACTTTATACCACAAGTTCTGGCTTACTGAATATTGATCGCTTCCCTCTATTAAAACTCGGTCAAATTTATCAATCGATTCGCGTCAAAACTAGCAGTGTTTACAACATTGCCGAGATTTACGGCTTACCTTATTTAGAAGGATTAGTAAGTGTGGCGGCGGAGTTTGAACCCTTGAGCGAAAAACGGGTGCAAGTAAAGTTTAAACGCTCAATTTTAGGTTTGCAACGGTTAATTAGCTATCAATCCCCCGCTAGTTTTATTGACCAAATTGAGTCTAATCATAAGTTTACAGCTATTAGTTTTGCGATCGATAGCCGCGAACAACAAGGATGGTTAGATATAACTTATTTAGATAGCGATTTGCGGATTGGGCGAGGAAATGAAGGTAGCGTATTTGTATTAGCTAAAGTTTAAACTTGTTGGTATGGGATTTGAGATTGTATCGCTTTTTTCTGGTTGTGGTGGGCTTGATTTAGGATTTTCTCAAGCTAGTTTCAATGTCGTATGGGCAAATGAATTTGATAAAGATATTTGGGAGACTTACGAGCAAAATCATCCTTCAACATTTTTAGATAAAAGAGACATTAGAAAAATTGATTCTCAAGAAATACCAGATTGTGTAGGAATTATTGGCGGCCCACCTTGTCAAAGTTGGAGTGAAGCTGGTACTCAAAGAGGAATCAATGATGAGCGAGGACTACTTTTCTCTGATTATGTGCGGATTTTGCAAGAAAAGCAGCCTTTATTTTTCTTAGCTGAAAATGTTTCAGGAATGCTTCACAAAAAACACAGTAGCTCGATTAAAAGTATTGTTGAATCTTTTGAAAAGGCTAACTATAGTGTTTCTTTTAAATTACTTAATGCTGTAAGTTATAACGTTCCTCAAGATAGGAAACGGGTAATTTTTGTGGGTTATCATCATAGCTTAAATAAGAGGTTTGATTTTAACTCAATAGTAAAAACAACTCCTATACCTACCTTACGCACAGCAATAAGAGACTTGCTTGAAACAGTGCAATCTGATCATAAGTTGAAGGCTCAAACCTGTATATTTCCCAATCATGAATATATGCAAGGCGGATTTTCTAGCATTTATATGTCACGAAATCGAGTTCGTGCTTGGGATGAATCTTCTTTCACAATTCAAGCTGGCGCTCGTCATGCTCCCATTCATCCCCAGGCGAATAAAATGATTTGTGTAGGTACAGATAAATGGATTTTTGACACTGAATCTCCAGCACCTTATAGAAGATTATCTGTTAGAGAGTGTGCAAGGATTCAAACTTTCCCGGATAATTTTATATTTCACTATAAAAACATAGTTGCAGGTTATAAAATGATTGGCAATGCTGTACCTGTCAATTTTAGTTATGCGATCGCTCAAGCTATAAAAAAAGATTTATCTGATAGTAATCAATTACAAAACAGTGATACTGCGAGATATGTACCATTACAACTAAGCTTAAATCTTATTTAAACATGACAAATATTTTGCAAGCTGTTCGAGTAATAGTCAATAGTAAGATTCCAGACGTAGCAAGCTTTTACCGTAGCCAAAATAGAATTAATGCTGTGGGCGATGCTTTGGAAGCTTTTGTTAAAGATATATTTGCTAATACTGTAAGTGAAACTGATGCAAGTTCTAAGTATGAAGCTTATAGCAAGTTATTTTCCTATTCTGGGAATGCTAATAACCTACCGGATTTAATGATAAAGGGAGGAGATGCAGTAGAAGTAAAAAAAGTAGGATTGGGAACGGGCAAAATAGCATTAAATAGCTCTTATCCTTCAGCAAAATTATTTTTTGATAGTCCAATGATTACCTCTACTTGTCGTAATTGCGAAAGCTGGACAGAAAAAGATATTATTTATGCTACTGGATGTTTTGCAAATAATAAATTAGAAATCTTATGGTTGATTTATGGAGAGTGTTATGCTGCAAGCCGAGAAACCTATGAAAAGATTAAAAATAAAATTTCTCAAGGAGTTAGTGAAATTAGTTCAGTTGAGTTTAGTGTTACAAAAGAATTAGGGAGAGTCAACAAAATAGATCCTTTAGGAATAACTGATTTAAGAATAAGGGGAATGTGGCAGATAGAAAACCCTAGAAATGTTTACAATTATATTGATATTGATTACAAGTTAAATAAAAGCTTTCGATTGTTTATTCTAATTCAAGAAACTAAATATCTGTCCTTTCCAATTGAAGATCGAAAACAACTTGAATCTTTAAATAATCCCGATTTAGTCATCAAGAATATCAAAATTAAGTCACTAGACAACCCAGTTAAACTTATTTCAGCAAAACTTATAAATTATCAAGTCTAAGAAGACCTAATATAATTAATTTTTTCTTTTGAGTTAATAACGTTGATAATCAACAAGCTAAAAGTCTAAATCGCGTTCATCTAGGGTGTAAGAAAAATAAACTAAGTAGCAGAAGTAACATCACACTTTAAAAAAAATAAAATAGCGATCGCTATACTTGTATATGCTGCTCTAGCAAACTAGCAAGCGCTTCCTTAGACATTTCTCCTTGAGCTACTTTCATCACCATGTTGTAAACTTCATTTTCTGTCATATTGAGTTCGTAGCCGTTTATCTGCAAAAAAGCGATAGTGGTAGCAAAGGCAGTACGTTTATTACCGTCTAGAAAGGGATGATTCTTAGCAAGATGATACAAGTAGGCAGCAGCTTGAGTAAAAATAGTTGGATGCAGCAGTTCACCGAAGAAACTAGCTTGTGGTTGAGCGAGGACTGAATCCAATAGTCCTTCATCTCTAATTCCATTGAGTCCACCAAATCTCTCAATCTGACCAACTGGCGAGCCTTAAATGCCCCTGTTTTCAAACATGGGGATAAGGCGATAGGGACTTAAAAGTCCCGTGAAGAAACTATATTGCCTTTCTTCATGCTATAATAAATAGATGCTCACACTAACTTACGAGTATCAAATCAAGCCAAATCGCCAACAGGAAGAACAAATGTTTTTCTACTTGGAAACTTGCCGCAAAGTATACAACTATGCTTTAGCGGAAAGAAAGGCTTGGATAAATTCTCGATCTTGTGCAATAAATTCTTGCAGTATTCGGCATGAATACATCATGAGGGCCGACGCTCCTAAACCTAGCTACCACTGGCAATGTAAGTCATTAGCAGCAGCTAAGAAAGATATACCAGAACTAGCATTGCCTCATACCCATGTTCTACAGCAAGCGCTCAGAACACTAGAAGCTTCTTTTGTAGCAATGTGGGAACGGGGGCATGGTTTTCCAAGATTTAAGAAACCAGGAAGGATGCGTTCTTTTTTGTTTCCGCAAATGGGTGTTAATCCAGTCCAAGAGAATAGATTAAAGCTGCCTAAAATCGGTAGCGTCAAGATGCGTTTGTCGCGTCCTATTCCTGATGGGTTTGAGTTAAAGCAGGTAAGGATAGTAAAGAAAGCATCCGGCTGGTTTGCCATGCTTTGCTTGCAATGTGATGTTAGCATTCCCTCTGCTATGCCGCACGGACATAGCTTAGGAATTGATCTAGGATTGCTCAGTTTTCTGGCAACTTCAGATAATGAGACTATTGCCAGACCCAAGTTTTTCGTAGATGCTCAACGTAAGCTGAAATTGCTACAAAAAAAAGTGTCTTCTAAATTAATTGGGTCAAGTAATTGGCGCAAGGCTCAAAATAAAGTAGCTAGATTCCATGAGCATATTTCTAATACTCGCAAAGACTTTCACTTTAAGACAGCACATCATTTATGCAATCAAGCAGGAATGATTTTTGCTGAGGACTTGAATCTAAAAGCTATGTCTAGAGGGATGCTGTGTAAGCATACTTTAGATGCTGGTTTTGGTCAATTTCTTAACATCCTAGAGTGGGTTTGCTCAAAACGCGATGTGTTTTTTGCAAAAGTAGATGCTAATTTTACATCCCAAACTTGCCCAAGTTGTCGAACGCATACGGGTAAAAAAGACTTGAGTGAGCGAGTACATTCTTGTCCACATTGTGGATATAAAACAGATAGAGACGTTGCAGCAGCGCAAATTGTAATGATTCGAGGAATTGTAGCTGTAGGACATACAGTGTTAAAGCTTTCTGAGGGTAAAGATATTAGTCTCCCCATGAAGAAAGAATCCCCTAGCTTCTAGCTATGGGGAGTGTCAAGTTTGTGGATACTAAGTACATCTGATTTAGGAATAAAGTTAGGAATCTGCAAGGCGACGATATACCTCTGACCATTTTTCTTCAGAATCCAAATAGGCTTGGAATGCCTTACCTTCAAGTGGCTTTACCTGCAAAGCACGCACAAACTCTAACGCCTCCGCTAATAGCGGTTCTGGTAAGTGTTCGATTTCTTGGATAATTTGTTCTTTAGTGTTCATAAATGCGATCGCTCTAACTTTAGCTAAATAGAGATATTGCTTGCTCCCTTAAGCATTACCTATTATTCTGTCCACCGTAAGTAACAATATGAGCGCTAATTCCGTTAATTCAGCTAGATGTAAATTAGCGATGAAAACACTGATTTAGTAGGTACTACAGCTAACCTTAAGCATTTCACACAGTATTAAAGAGAAACTAATAATAATTTGCCGATCGCGCTTTATCTGCAAAACTAGACGGGATAGCAGCATTTCGCCTTTTTGGCATCGATGCAGACTTAAAGTAAAGCTCCTTTGGGTGGAAATACGCCTCTAGTGATGGGCGATCGCCGATCCACCAAAAACCTATCTATTCATACAATGAGTAGATAAAGAAATTTCTATCATCCTACCTTGACGCACTTAAGGCGGTTTCATAAAGACTATGCAACCAACAAACCCCAACCAATTTACAGAAAAATCCTGGGAAGCGATTTCTCGTACTCCCGACATAGTTAAAGCTAACAGCCAACAACAAATTGAAAGCGAACACTTGATGAAAGCTCTTTTAGAGCAAGATGGTTTAGCTAATAGTATTTGGACGAAAGCTGGAGTGAATATGCAAAAACTCCGCGATCGCACTGACCAATTTATTCAAAAACAGCCGAAAGTGTCGGGAAGCGATAACGTCTATGTGGGACGCAGCCTAGATACCTTATTAGATCGCGCCGAAATCTACCGTAAAGAATTTGGCGATGACTTTATCTCGATCGAACATCTACTATTGGGTTATGTCAAAGATGATCGTTTTGGCAAAAGCTTAATTAGAGAATTTGGTACTGATGAAACTAAGCTCAAAAATATTATTAAAGAAATTCGTGGGAGTCAAAAAGTGACCGATCAAAGTCCAGAAGGCAAATACGAAGCACTGGAAAAATACGGACGTGACCTTACAGAAGCCGCCAAGCAAGGTAAACTCGATCCCGTAATTGGACGCGATGACGAAATTCGCCGCACAATTCAAATTTTGTCACGCCGTACCAAAAATAACCCCGTATTAATTGGCGAACCCGGTGTAGGTAAAACTGCGATCGCTGAAGGACTAGCACAAAGGATTGTAGCGGGTGATGTACCTCAATCTCTTACTGACCGCAAACTCATTAGTTTAGATATGGGTTCGTTGATTGCTGGTGCTAAATTTCGGGGAGAATTTGAGGAGCGGTTAAAAGCTGTACTCAAAGAAGTTACAGAATCGCGCGGTAATATTATTCTGTTTATTGACGAAATTCATACTGTAGTTGGTGCGGGTGCAACTCAAGGCGCAATGGATGCGGGAAACTTGCTCAAACCCATGCTGGCGCGGGGAGAATTGCGTTGTATTGGTGCGACAACTTTAGATGAGTACCGCAAGTACATTGAAAAAGATGCAGCTTTAGAAAGACGCTTTCAACAGGTGTATATTGAGCAGCCAAATGTTGAAGATACTGTATCAATTTTGCGCGGATTGAAGGAGCGTTACGAAGTTCATCACGGGGTGAAAATCTCTGATAGTGCTTTAGTTGCGGCTGCTATGCTGTCTAATCGCTATATTAGCGATCGCTTTTTGCCTGATAAAGCAATTGATCTGGTAGACGAAGCCGCCGCCAAGCTGAAAATGGAAATTACTTCTAAGCCAGAAGAATTAGACGAAATCGATCGCAAGGTTTTACAGCTAGAAATGGAGCGGTTGTCGCTGCAAAAAGAAACTAGCGCTGTTTCTAAGGAAAGGCTAGAAAGAATTGAAAAAGAACTTGGCGATCTCAAAGAAAGTCAAAGAGCAATGAGCGCTCAATGGCAATCGGAAAAGGATGTAATTTCCAAAATTCAGAAAATCAAAGAAGATAGCGATCGCGTTAATGTTGAAGTTCAGCAAGCCGAGAGAGACTACGATCTCAATAAAGCCGCCGAGCTAAAGTATGGCACATTAACCGAGTTACAAAAGCAATTGCAAGAAGCCGAAGCGCAACTAAGCCAAGCACAAACAAGCGGTCAATCTTTGTTGCGAGAAGAAGTTACAGAATCCGACATTGCCGAAGTTATTTCTAAATGGACGGGTATCCCCATTAGTAAGCTAGTGGAATCGGAAAAAGATAAATTACTGCAATTAGAAGACGAGTTGCACCAGCGCGTTATCGGTCAACATGAAGCCGTTACCGCCGTTGCTGATGCCATTCAGCGATCGCGCGCCGGACTTGCCGATCCTAATCGTCCTACGGCTAGTTTTATTTTCCTTGGGCCCACAGGTGTAGGTAAAACAGAACTTGCTAAAGCTTTGGCGGCGTACTTATTCGACACTGAAGAAGCGCTAGTTCGCATTGATATGTCGGAATACATGGAGAAACACGCCGTTTCTAGGCTGATTGGTGCGCCTCCAGGGTATGTAGGTTACGACGAAGGGGGCCAACTAACTGAAGCCCTGCGCCGCCGTCCTTACGCCGTAATTTTGTTTGACGAAATCGAAAAAGCGCACCCTGATGTATTTAACATCATGCTCCAAATCCTCGACGATGGGCGCGTTACTGATGCTCAAGGTCATACGGTGGATTTCAAAAACTCCATCATTATTATGACTAGCAATATCGGTTCGCAATATATTCTCGATTTGGCTGGCGATGATTCTCAGTACGATGAAATGTATCGGCGGGTAATGGAAGCAATGCGCGGGAGTTTTCGCCCTGAATTTCTCAACCGCATTGATGAAACAATTATCTTCCACGCCTTACAAAAACATGAGTTGCGGCAAATTGTGCAGTTGCAAATAGTTAGACTAACCGAAAGATTAAGCGATCGCAAAATATCGTTAAAACTCTCTGATTCTGCTTTAGACTTTTTAGCAGAGGTGGGCTACGATCCTGTATTTGGTGCGCGTCCGCTCAAACGAGCAATTCAAAAAGAGTTAGAAACTCAAATTGCTAAAGCCATCTTACGCGGCGAGTTTCATGATGGCGATACAGTTTTTGTGGATGTCGAAAACGAACGGATTGCCTTTAAGCGATTGCCCTCGGAATTAGTTATAACACAACCTGGGGCGTAATAAATATGGAGACGTTGCACTGCAACGTCTAATAAATATGGAGACGTTGCACCGCAACGTCTCTACGATCCACAAATCACCTGGCGCATTTTTCGCATATTTGCAGGTAATTCTAACTGCATTGCTTGCTGGATAAACATTGTAGGAATAGGAATATTTGGGGTTGCTTGCACGGCATAGGTTAGCAAAGTACCGCCTTGACAATCTTGCAAGCTCAAATCGGCGGCAAAATCAACAAACGTACCCCTTTCTAAACGAAACTGAATTTGCTGCTGTACTACTTCAATCACGTTTAGGTAAACTTCTACTTGCGCCGTAAAAAACAAAAAGGCTTTTTTAGCAGCTTGATATAAACGCTTTGCTTCGCCTCGGTGCAAAACTTCGCTTTTAGTTACATCAGGAAAATACTGCACCCAACGAGGGTAATCGGTGACTTGTTGCCAAACGTGCGATCGCACTACAGGTAAATACATTGTAGCTGTTACTGCCCCGCCCCAAGACGAATGCGATCGCGTTTCGACTAAAATTTCTCCCCCAATCATTGTTATTTGCTGGTGCTTACTCCACTCAGCAACCGATTTACTTACATCATTAGCAGAAAATTTATTCATTCTACGCGCGAGGTTCCCTAGACCAATAAATAAAAAAAGTGTAAAAAGTTACAGTAATTTAGTTAACTCAAGTAATAATTATCACTCAACTGTTTAGCAGTTTTGTAAAAAGATGCTAAACCTGCGATAAAGGTTCCAAGAACTTATACATTTTAGGTAAAGAGTAATAAATGTAATTAATACAAAGGTATAGTTATAATTCCCCGAAAATTGTCTGTATAGGTTATTACTAACTGTGGGCGATGGTTGGTAACTTGTGAAGTCTTGGCATCAAAAATCACATACCACATAAACCCTTTTCTTAACCCTGGCAAAAATTCCTCTATCCTTAGAATGAGAGAAATAGAAGGTAAAGCTGTAAATGTAGAGCAAAAACCACCTGTAGGTTGCATTCCTTAAATAATCATCAAGCAGCTTAAACAAGTATGAATTTTTGCAGTGACAATGTAACCGGAATATCGCCGGAAATATTAGCAGCATTAGCTGACGTGAACCAAGGCGCAGCTATGCCTTATGGGGAAGATGAAGGTACTAAAAGGTTGCAAACCAAGTTTGCAGAATTATTTGAAACCGACGTTACAGTGTTTCCTGTAACTACCGGAACAGCCGCTAACGCTTTAGCCTTATCTGTTATGGTTCCACCTTTTGGGGCGATTTACTGCCATACATCGGCACATATAAATGTCGATGAATGCGGTGCGCCAGAATTTTATACTGGTGGAGCAAAATTACTTACAATTCCCGGCAATAATGGTAAATTGTACGATCAAGACTTGACAAAAGCGATCGCACTTTCTGGTATTGGCGTTGTCCATCACGTCCAACCTACGGCTATTAGTATTACTCAAGCAACAGAAGCGGGGACAGTGTACAGCAAGTCCGAAGTTAGGCAAATTGCTGAAGTTGCCCGTACTTTTAACCTTAGCCTACATATGGATGGGGCGCGATTTGCTAACGCAGTTGCACACTTGGGTTGTTCTCCCGCAGATATTACCTGGCGTTGTGGTGTAGATGTGTTGTGTTTTGGAGCAACTAAAAACGGCGCTATGGCGGCGGAAGCTGTAATATTTTTCAACCCTGATTTAGCCCAAACCTTTAGCTACAGGCGCAAACGTAGCGGACACTTGTTGTCAAAAATGCGGTTTTTGTCAGCGCAGTTAGAAGCTTATATAGATAACGATTTGTGGTTAAAAAATGCGGCTCACGCGAACAAAATGGCGGAAAAACTTGCTACAGGACTTAGCAAGCTACCAGAAGTAAAACTTTATTATCCGGTAGATGCAAACGAGATATTTGTACAGTTACCCGAAGCTGTTATTGCTGGATTAATAGCAGATGGTTTCAAGTTTTATCGTTGGGAAGGAGAAGATTCACTGGTGGTGCGCCTCGTAACTGCTTTTGATACAAAAGAGGAATCTGTTGAGGCTTTAATAAAAGCGGCGGATTTTTATTCGGTTGCTGTATCTGGGAAGATTTAAGGGCAATATTGTCGCCCTTAAAACATAACTCCGATTGACTAGATAGCTTTTGTGGCGTTGCCCAATTCAGGGCGCGAAAATGATAAATGTGTGATTTCAAAACCAATGTAGAGACGGAGCAGCGCTACGTCTCTACACCGCGCTGTACGCGATTGAATTATTTGGATTATCTACCGCCGACAGTAATTGAATCTACCTTGATGTGTGGTTGACCTACAGTCACATAAATACTGCCACTTACAGAGCCACAAAAACCTGCTGCTAATCCTAAGTCTTGGGAACACATAGAAATTTTGTTCATGATTTCTTGCGCGTCGCCAATTAGGGTTGCACCTTTGAGGGGTTTAGTTAGTTTGCCATTTTCAATTAGATAAGCTTCATCGACAGCAAAGTTAAATTGACCTGTTGCGCCGACACTACCGCCGCCCATTTTTTTGCAATAAATGCCTTTATCGATAGAAGCAAATAAATCCTCTGTAGCGTAGTCTCCTGGAGCGATGTAGGTGTTACGCATCCTTGAAGCGGCTGCAAAGGTGTAATTTTGCCGACGACCGCTACCAGTGCGGGGTTGCCCGGTACGCATCGAACCTGTGCGATCGCTGATAAAGTTCTTTAATATGCCTTTTTCAATCAATAAGGTACGCTGGGCTGGCATTCCCTCATCATCCATATCGATTGTACCAAAAGCTTCGCTAGACAATCCCTCATCCCAAGCGGTTAGGCTTTCGTGGGCAATTTTTTGTCCTTTTTTATCGGCAAAAGGTGTAGTTTTGCGTTCAATTTGCGTCGTTTCTAATAGGTGTCCGCAGGCTTCATGAAAAATTACGCCGCCAAACTGATTTGCCATAATTATCGGATAATTGCCCGATTCAACGTAATCGGCGTACAGCATTTTTCCGGCGGATTCTGCCACTTCTGCGGCGGTAGTTGCGTAATCCCATGTTCTCAGGAAACTAGGAGAACTTGTATCGCCAACTCTCTGATTAATCGCCGCGCGGTTAGCTCCTTCGGCGCATAGCAAGCTATAACCAACTGATTGACTGAGGCGAATATCTCTGGCAAAAGTGCCGTCACTTGCAGCAATTAAAACTTCTTGCCAATCTCGAAAATAAACTGCTCGTCTTGATTGTACGTGACTTGCTTTGACTTTTAGTTGGGCATTTGCGTCTAACAATACTTCGCCCATTTCTTGCATTGAGCTACATCCCGACAGCCAAGTATCTTTACTTTTTTTGGTGGCGTAATCTCTCAGCAACTCTAGGTTAATTTCAGGTACATAAGCGTTTGGAGACGGTAGTTGCAAGCCAAGGATAGATAAACCCTTTTCTAAAGCCGCTTTTAGCCCGTTAAATGATAAATCGTTGGTGCTAACGTAACAATCCGCCGAGCCGCGAAATACTCTAACTCCCGCGCCCGTAGATAGTCGGGGGGAAATGCTGGTAATAGTGTCTTCTTCAGCTTGACAACTAATGTAATTTGCCCGCTCTAGGAAAAACTCGATAAAATCAGCACCCGCCGCTCGTCCTAAACCAAGCAGTGTAGAGAGGGGAGCTTCCCAAGTTTCATCAAAGCGATCGCTTGTAGAATTGTATTGTAAACTTAGTAGTTCTTTTGATAATAGGGTACTTGGGTACGTCGATAGCATCATCGGGTGTGCGCGTCCTTGGTTGAGGTGATACCTAGCTAAACTAAGTCTAACAAACCCCTCTAAGTCTCGTTGGCTAAAAGCTTTATAAAAATTGCTTGCTTAAGAATCTAGAAAATATATCAGCAGACCATGCTTTGATACTGTTACTTTTTCCTAAAAACAGGGATTAATAAAAATACAGTATGAACAAAATTATATGCCTCGCCGTATTCGTTACAGTAAAATACCTAGTGAACTCCGCGATATAGTTGTGCAGCAAGCAAAGTTACACGCTAAGTCCAGACAGCGCTCGATAAATGGACAAGCAATTAGAATGCCTCCATTGAATAAGCTTGTTAAATTAGCAGGGAATACTTGGGAATTTGCCAATGAAATAGCATTAGAAGATTTTATTTGGGATAACTTGACTGCTATTTTTAATTTGATTCCCCTAGAACGACAACGCCGGATTAACGGCGAACGATGCGATATTATTTCTGCATCTCAAAATAAACAGCTAGTAATAATAGAACTCAAAAACTCACTAGATAGAGGAATTGTTCAGCAATTAACTAGGTATTATGCCAATCTTGCAAAAAATAAATTATTTGATGTAGATTACGATTTACCAGTTAAGTTAATTGCAATTACGCCAAGTTTCCATTCACACAACTATATTGATCGAGAGTATAGTAAGCTAAACTTTGATTTTATTGAATTCAAGCTTGTAGTAACAAAAGATAGCGAACTATATCTTCATTTAAACAATGTTGATACAGCGCAAACTTGGGAAGCTCAAGTTACATACAACTTAGAGCAAGTTCACGATATCAAAGATTATTTACCACCTGTACCTAGTGTACTAGCTAAGATGATAGAGGGCTGTTCTGATGAACAGAAACAAATAATTTTACAAGTTAGGGAAAGATTTTTATGCTTCCACGAGCGCATTCAAGAAATTAAGGGAGCAAATTTCGTTAAATATGGTAGAGGTAAAAGTAATATATGTGCAGAGATACGTGCAAATACATACAGTGCTGAGATGCGAACCCTAGGTTTCAATCAGCCTGCATTATTTTTATATTTACCTATACCTGATCGCAGAACATCACGTACTTTGAATAACGATGAGTTGAATAAATTGTATAGACATCCTTTAGGTAGAATGCAAATTTGTTGCTCTACCAAAGACTGGAAGACATTTCACCCAGTTGTTAGTATTGCAGCATATATTCCCCCAGGTAAGAGAAGTTCAATAGGTGGTTACAGCATGGCTTCCTTTGCTCCATTCATAATAAATAAAGCTGATTGCGAATTAAATACCCTTGTGGACTTAGCACTGCAAAGCTGGCTCAATAAACTATAAATTATTTAAGCTAACGTGCGTGTTGATGATATGCCATATCTTCAATTCCCGTATCAATAATAGATTTATCAATTAGTTGCTCAAATTGATCCCACGCAGAATTATAATCAATAATTCGACAATTGTTCAGGAGTCCGATAATGCGCGAGTCTACGATGTATCAAGCTATTTTACGGGAAGGTCGGGCTGAGGGACTGCAACTTGGATTGACTCAAGGTCGCACCGTTGAAGGTAAAACATTAGTTCTCAAGCAGCTTACCCGGAAGTTGGGTAGTTTATCACCCGAAATTACAACAAAAGTGAGCGCTCTGAGTCTTGAAGATTTAGAGGCTTTGGGAGAGGCTTTGTTGGATTTTACAAGTGTTGAGGATTTGGAATCTTGGTTGGGGTAATTCAATGACAAATAAGTTTTCTTTTGGTATTCAAACTAGCAAGAACAATCTTGAATAAGAACTAAGAAAGTTATGCAAAGACCTTGAGAGCAATAGAAAGCTCTGGCTTTTGTTAGAGCAGATTTTGAAGACGTTGCATATTCAGTTTAACCTGCTCTAGTCATTGAGAGAAGGAACCCATCCTTCCGGGGTCGAAGCGATATATATTTAATTTTAATCCAACACAGCCAACACAGCTTTAGGCAACAACTTGTCTTTAAACCAGATGATTTTTGCTGGAACATCAGTTAAATTTACTCCAGCTTTTTCTAAGTTCAATCGTTCAGAAATAGCTAAAATTAAATCGTCTCTTTCGGCGCGGCGCACTTGGGAAAACTTTTTTTGTAGATATTCTGGTCGCCAATAACCAACTATTTCTAGTAATAAGCTGCGCCCGTCAGGATGTACTAATCGAAAATCGGGAATCATGACACTACCAGGAATCGGAATTAAATCAACTTCCCTCTCTAATACCCAATCGGATTTCAAAGATTCCCAGCGACTAGCAAAGGCTTCTTCTAACATACTGTCGTAAGGTTTACCTGGCGGATAATGAGATACTAAACCGCAATTGGCATCAAGGCTAAACTTTCCTGTTTTCCAATTGTTAGTATAAAAATCGCGGGTTTGTAAGGTGGCGCTAAGACTCCATTTTGTAACGTGCAACAGTGCGGGAATCATTTTTGCGATCGCAAGTCCATACCTCGTACTAGGCTTAAATAAGCTAGTTGCCCCATCTATAGTAATTGTAAACCCATGATCGGCATCCCCTTCTATATAAGCCATCAATTGAAACAGTTTCAAATACCGAAACAGCAGCTTATACTCTCCCGGAACATTGCGATGAGCATTTAATACTAATTGACTAGCACGATAAAATACTCCCTGTACTTGCGAAAGATTGTATTTATGTAGCAATTGCTCTGGTGTTGGTTCTTCAAACTCCATCAAAACCTTATTTTCTGCCAAGTCTGCGTAAAGTCCTTCCCGAATGTGCGCGGGTAAAACTTCTCGTTCTAATTCCTGACTAAGTTGCAAAGCCAATGTATCCAAAGTTTGACAGCTTTGAGGAGAACTTGGAACACTCAACGCCGATAAACTAAATACTCGCTCTCTTAATAATGGTGGTTCTAAAGGACTAACAACTTCAAACTCACACGCACTTTTAAGTAAATGAGCAAGTCCCCTTTTAAAGCGATAATCGGGGCTATCTCCTTCCAATTCTTGCAACTGACTATCTAATTGTCCTTGAGTACCGCCCCGCGCTGCTAAAAAACAATCAATCAATTCTCTTGCAACAGCTAAAGTTTGCTCATCAATCCTCAACCTTTTTGGGGTTATTGTCTCCCCATTTAGCCGATGAGTCAGCAACTCGCTTGGTAACATGATTATTCACTCCATACAACGGTACAATTTCTAGCTGTTTTGGCTCTGGTGGGGGTGGGAGACGTAGCACCGCTACGTCTCTACGTTGTTGTTCGCCTCGCCGCCGCGCCGATGTACCTTCTTCGCTAGTATCTTCTGCCACTACTTCATACATTATCGCCAATTTATGCTCGTCTCCCTTACGCAGCACCCGCCCCAACCTTTGCACGTATTCCCGCGCCGAACCCGTACCAGATAAGATAATCGCTACACTAGCGGCGGGTACATCTACCCCTTCATTTAAGACGTGAGAAGCTACTAAGGTTTTATATTCACCTTCTCGAAACCGCGTTAAAGTCTCGTGACGCTCTTTTACGGGGGTTTGGTGAGTAAGGGCGGGAATCAAAAATTCTTGGGAAATTCGGTAAACTGTAGCGTTATCGGCGGTAAAAATTAGCGTCCTTTCGGGGTGGTGTTGGGCGAGGATATTGCTCAAAATCCGCATTTTGCCGTCTGTACCTAAAGCAATTTCCTTCGCTTCTTTGTGGGCTAACATCGCTCTACGTCCGGCTGTAGAGCGCGCGCTGGCTTGAACGAACATTTGCCAGCCTTTGAGACTTCCTAGGGAGATTTTTACATCTTTTAAAAAACTATTGCGCTGTTCGATTAATTGCTTGTATCTTTCTCTTTCTAAATCTGAGAGTTTGACCTTAATTTGGACAATTTCATGCTTGGCTAAAGCGCTTCCGGCTAGTTCTTCCGCCGTTTTGCGATAGACTTCTTTGCCAATAAGTAGGTTTAAGTCTGCGTGTTTGCCATCGGTACGTTCGGGGGTTGCCGATAATCCTAACCTGTAAGGCGCGATCGCATATTCGGCAATAACTCGATTAAAATCTGTAGGTAAGTGGTGACACTCATCAAAAATTAGCAATGCGTAGCGGTTTCCGAGGGCTTCAGCGTGGATGGCGGCGCTGTCGTAGGTAGAAACTAATATAGAAGTGCGATCGCGCGATCCTCCCCCCAATAACCCGATCTCTGCGTCGGGAAATGATACCAGTAATTGAGCATACCACTGGTGCATTAAATCTATAGTCGGTACTACGATTAATGTGCTGCGTGGAGTCGCTTGCATTGCTAACAATGCTAAATAAGTTTTTCCGGCGGCGGTAGGAAGCACCACTACACCATTACGCCCTGCTTGTTTCCACGCTTGTAATGCCTCGCTTTGATGAGGATAAGGCTCTCTTTCCATACTAGAAAAGAGTTCTAAAGTCTCAAAAGCTCTAGCATTATCAATAAAATCCGTTTTTTCCCCTTGCAAAGCTTCGATAAAAGCTCTGTAATAGATAGCAGGGATGCGAAATTTCTCAACGCGATCGTCCCAAGTAGCGTAATCTACCCAAGTTTTACCTTTAGGTGGTGGATGCACAATTAACGTGCCGCGATCAAAGGATATTGTCGGGATTCGAGCCATTTAAGCCAATATTTTAGGGCAGATTTATATTTCCAGTCTAAGGATTAATGGTGTTTTCTGAAACTGTACTGTTGCGGCTCAAATTAATGTAATAGTTTATACTTTTGACGGTATATATCTACTACTTTTGATAGATTCCTAGTTGAAAGTATACTCAGGGGGGATTTTTTAAGGAGACAATAATTAGTTAGCGATCCCTCTCAATTAGGTTTTGGGGAAATTGTTTAACTAGCTGCTCATGCAATTCTACAGTTCTACGCGCCCATTTCGATGAAACTAGATCCCCTAAAAAGCATTAAATCTCATAGAGCGTGGATTCCGTATTTTGTGTTAGCGATCGCGCTTCTATTTACTGGTGCAACTACGTCTTATGTGTCAGTAACAGCTAAAGCAAATGATAAATTACGCTTTGAAAATACTGCTGATCGCGCAAAGCAGGATATTCAAGCTCAGTTTGAAACTTATATTACCTTGCTACGGGCTAGTAGCGGTTTATTTGCAGCAAGCGATCGCATTACCCGCTCGGAGTTTGCGGCTTTCGTTGACAGATTGAGATTAAAAGAGCGTTATCCAGGCGTACAAGGAATAGGCTTTTCGGTAAAGGTGCAGCCAGGAGAAAGAGCCGCCTTAGTCGCCGATTTGCAACAACAAGGACTAAAAAACTTTAATATTCGTCCAGATTTTGCCCGTAACGAGTATCACTCAATTATCTATTTAGAACCGTTGGATCGACGCAATAAGGAGGCAATTGGCTACGATATGTTCTCTGAAAAAGTGCGCCAAGCTGCGATGATTCGCGCCCGTGATACTGGCACACCCGCCGCTTCAGGAAAAGTCACTCTAGTACAGGAAATTGAGCAGCAAAAACAAGCAGGTTTTCTACTTTATATTCCCGTTTACCGCAATGGCACAATACCCGACACTGTAGCCCAAAGACAAAGAGACTTACTAGGTTTTGTTTATAGTCCGTTTCGCGCCAACGATTTAATTCAAGGGATTTTTGGAGATGACAAGCATCCAGGAATCGACTTTGCAATCTACGAGGGGAAAGATATTACCCCAGAAAATTTGCTGCACAATTCTCAAATTGCCGCAAATAACCCTAATTACAAACCATTTTTTCAGCAACAATCAACTATCGATATTGCTGGGCGCACTTGGAGCATTGTATTGAGTTCCCGTCCAGAATTTGAATTAAGTTCTGAAACTAGACTTGTACCTTATATTGGGTTTGTGGGCATTGCGATCGCACTTATTCTATTTGGCGCAACGCGAAGCCTAGTTATCGCCCGTGACACTGCGGAGAAATCTTCTGAAGAACTCCGAAAAAGCAGCACTCGGTTAAGATTTGCTCTAGATGCGGCACAATTAGGCGATTGGGATTTTGACCTTGCAACCCAAGCCACCCGGCGAAATCTTCAGCACGATCGCATATTTGGTCACAATACTTTGCTCCCAGAGTGGAGCTACGAAATGTTTTTAGAGCGCGTCCATCCTGACGATCGCCAAGACGTTGATCGCCAGTTTCAACACACTTTAGCTACCAATGAAAATTTGAATTTTGAATGTAGAGTATTTTGGGACGACCGAAGCATTCATTGGATTTGGATAACAGGTAGTGTTTATCGCAATGAGGAAGGTAAAGCAATACGGTTATTAGGAATAATTAAAGAAATAAGCGACCGCAAATTACTCCAAGACACGCTAAAACAAAAAGCTATCGAGCAAGAAGTATTATTAGATTCTGTTCCCGCCGTAGTTTTTTACAAAGACTTGGAAGCAAAATATATTGCGATCAACCGCCGGGGTGCGGAAATTATTAATAAACCAGTTGCGGAAATTATTGGTAAAACTGATAATAATTTCTTTCCCCAAGACCAAGCAACAGCATTTTATCATGACGACCGCGAAGTTATGACATCGGGCCAACCCAAACGCAGCATAGAAGAACCTGTAACGGGCGCTGATGGTAAGACAATGTGGGTAATAACTTACAAATCTCCTTACTTTAACTCCCAAGGAGAAGTTGCAGGGTTAGTCGGAATTACCATGGACATTAGCGATCGCAAATATGCGGAGATCGAACGCGATCGCTTTTTTACCTTATCCCTCGACTTGCTGTGTATCTGTGGGTTTGATGGTTATTTTAAACGCATAAATCCAGCCTTTGAAAAAATCCTCGGTTATACTTCAGCAGAAATACTTGCCAAACCATTTCTTGATTTTGTTCATTCTGAAGACGTAACCGTAACAATAAACGAAGTAGACAAATTGGCTATAGGCGAGCCTACTAAGTATTTTGAGAATCGCTACCAGTGCAAAGATGGTTCCTATCGCTGGTTAGCTTGGACAGTGTTTCCTGTAGTGGAGGAAGGATTGATGTATGCTGCATCTCATGATATTACGACACGCAAAGCCGCCGAAATAGAACGCGAACGACTCTTAGAGAGCGAACAAACTGCCCGTGCTACCGCCGAAGCTGCAAATCGGATGAAAGATGAGTTTTTAGCGACCCTTTCCCACGAGCTTCGTACCCCTTTAAATGCAATGGTAGGCTGGATTCAATTGTTGCGGACTCGTAAGTTTAATGAAACTACTACGGCTAAAGCTTTAGAAACTATAGATCGCAATACCAAGTCTTTACAGCAATTAATTGAAGATATTTTAGATGTATCGCGGATTATTACTGGAAAAATCCGCTTAGATTTCGCTTGTATATCACTGCAACCAATTGTAGAATCCGCCCTTGAGACAGTTCAAAGTGCAGCCCAAGCAAAAAATATTCGCTTAGAGTTTTATGTAGCACCAGAAATTAATCGAGTCCAAGGAGATTCTAGCCGCCTGCAACAAGTTTTATGGAATCTGTTATCTAATGCCGTCAAATTTACGCCCAAAGGCGGACGAGTTGAAGTGCGATTAGAAGTCCATAATTCTCGCGTCCAAATTAGTATCAAAGATAGCGGACAAGGTATTAGTCCAGACTTTTTACCTTATGTATTTGAGCGTTTTCGCCAAGAAGATGGGACAACGACAAGAACCTATGGCGGTTTGGGACTAGGTTTAGCAATTGTCCGTCATTTAATTGAACTTCATGGCGGAACAGTAAAAGCCGAAAGTGAAGGGATGGACAAAGGATCGACTTTTATAGTAACTTTGCCTATTAGCTCGGTAGTAAATACGGTAAAAGAAGTACCGCTACAAATGCCTGTAGTTGCTACTGAAGAACCAATTTTTTGTTTACCGTCCCTAGAGAATTTACGAGTATTAGTTGTAGATGATGAAGTAGATGCGCGAGAGGTAGTTAGTGCGGTATTGCTAGAGTATGGAGCCGAAATAAAAGCTGTAGCTACCGCTCAAGAAGCATTGATAGAAATTAGTCAATTTCAGCCTCATGTATTGGTAAGCGATATCGGAATGCCAGGAGTTGATGGCTATACACTAATTCGGAAAGTCCGGGCGCTTACGCCAGCACAAGGGGGGAAAGTTCCTGCTCTTGCTTTGACGGCTTACGCTAGAGCCGAAGATCGCAAAAAAGCTTTACTTGCAGGGTTTCAGTTGCACGTCCCCAAGCCGATAGATGCCGCAGAATTAGCGGTTGCGATCGCTCGTTTAGCCGGAAGAAATGTATAAGCTATATAAAATCGTCTTCGTTGGCTTGATGCTCGTTAGGGGTTGAATCTTTCACTTGATAGACTGCTGCTACCTTTGCAACACGGCAGAAACGATAACTGTAACTGTAGCAGCAGAAATTAAAGCAAAAGCAAGATTTACTACTTGATTAGACGCTTTTTGATAAGCATCTATTCTAGTGTTGCTCTCTAACTGCTTTATTTCTAAAGCTTGAATTTCCCTATCTAGTTTGTCAAATCTATTTAATACTTGCTGTTGGAAATCTTCTGTAGATTGCATTATTTTTTTACCTAATAGTTAAATTTTTCGGCGTTGCTGAAAGTATGATAATTTTTCTTTATCTCCTCCTCATTCATACCGCATTAGGAATTGTTCATTAAAATCATTACCAATTACCAATTACCAATTACCATTTTCTTAAATTACAGCCCTGCAAACCATTCATACCCTTGGTCTTCCCAATAACCTTTAATCGGTAATAACTTCTCAACTAAAACTATGCGTGTCACCCATTTACTTTGTTTATATCCAAGTTTAATTGGCGATGCCAAACGCAAAGGCGCACCATTTTCGACGGGCAAAGGTTGACCATTTTTTTCATAAGCCATCAAGGTTTGAGGATGCAAAGCCGAAGCTATATCCCAACTTTCGTAATAGCCATCCGCCGATTCAAAATAGATGTAGCGGACGTTTGATTTAGGTTTAGCAAGCACAACAATATCTCGCAATTGTAACCCGCCCCATTGGACAATTGCCGCCCATCCTTCAACGCAGACATGACGAATTATCATTGATGTATGGGGCATTTGTTGAATATCTGCCATGCTCAAACTTAAAGGATTATCAACATCGCCTTCAACTAATAACCTAAATTTTACTGTGTCAATTTTTGGCGTAAACCTATAACTATTAATAATTAAAGCGTCAGGTTCAATAGCACTAATACTAAATTCTGGTACAGGCTGCTGGGGATTTAATAATAATTCTTCTAATCTTTGATTTAGCGGTTCAAAAGCTTGTCCAACAACTTCTTCAAATAATCTGATTCCACACCCACTTAATAACAAGCTAAGGCTAGAAAAACCTGATAACTGTAAAAAACGACGACGTAATAATAGGCGATCGCGTTGCATCGGTTCCATAATATACTACCAAAACATTGATTCTTGTAAACGCGAACCGCCAACTTTTAGCCCTAAAAGAGAATGAACTACAGCAAACATAATTACTATCGGTACAGTGCTAAAATGCACAATCCGTAAGGCTTGCCAATCGCCAAAACAGTCCACAATCCAGTAAAATTGAGCAGGCTTATACATACCCGCACCACTAAATACAGCTAAGAGCAAAATAGGAATAATTGCTGTATACGCCAACCGATGCCAAGCGTAGTTTTTTCTTTTTTGATTATTACTTACTTGCAAAGCTTTAACATCTTTGCCGCTAACAAATCTGTGCTTCCAGCGTCGAGTTATGGCAATATAAACCCCGTAAAACAATAAATTAAGGGCAAACAACCACATAGCGGCAAAATGCCAGTGTCTACCCCCCGCCAGCCAACCACCGAGGGCAAATATTGGGGGAATCTGCAACCCATCGCGCCCACCAAATACCGGATTAGCGTTGTAAATTTGTATACCACTTGTCATCATTAACAGCAGGCTAACTAGGTTAACCCAATGAAATACCTTAGCAAATAAAGCTTGATGTATGGGGCGCAGAAAGGGAGAAATAGAAGAATCCATAGATTTTAGTTAACTAGAAATAATTTAATATTGTCTCAAAAGTGCGATCGCCTCCCTCAATTGTAAAATAGTTACAACGTGCGAAGTCTTACTAAAAAAAATGCCGCTCAAAATCATCGAACACTTTGATAGTAGTTTTACCCTTGCGCCTGTTGCCCAGGCGGCTTTGTTTAGCTTATTACGTGGTGAATCTTTCCTTAGCCAACTATCGGCGCAAATAGAGGGCAAAACTGTAGAGTTTACCGAGTTGTTGTTTCAGCCTGTACCTTATACTACGGCG
The DNA here is from genome assembly GCF_003003885.1 of Chlorogloea sp. CCALA 695. Lineage (GTDB taxonomy): Bacteria > Cyanobacteriota > Cyanobacteriia > Cyanobacteriales > Chroococcidiopsidaceae > Aliterella. The sequence goes on from NZ_PVWN01000018.1 coordinate 58,165, forward strand.
ACACCTAAAGGAATGCCAGCAGAGTTTGAAAAGTACCACGCCGACGCAAATTATATTATTATCAACGTCCCGCCTAACTTTATGTTTCAGGCAAAAATCTTTAAACCCAGTCGCCTTTGTGCAATTTACCGCCGATTAGATCATGACAACTGATACTCCTAGCCTTGTTAGTTTAGAATATATCCCGTATTTAGATGAAGACGGTCAATTACCTGCACAATTTTCAGGAAAAGTCGGAGTTTACGCCATTTTTGACAAAGATAAAGTGTTGCAATACGTGGGTTATTCCCGAGATGTCGATCTTAGCCTCAAACAGCATATAGTTCGCCAAGCAACAAAATGTTACTGGCTTAAAGTTCACTTAAGCGATCGCCCCAGCCGAACTATTTTAGAATCTATTAAAGATGCTTGGATAAGCGAAAATAGTGCGAGTCCCGCCAGCCTAGCATCAGAATCCGCACAGTGGACAGATCCCATTGATGCCACTCTCACAATGACGGTGGAAGAACAAAGTAGTTACAAGGCGGGTGACGGATTAATTCAAGATAAATTGCTCAAAAATATTGCTCGTCGAGTAGAGCAACAGATATTAGCACAATTGAGCGATCGCGGCTTAAAAATGCCAATACGTTTCAATCCTAAACTTAAAGAAAAAGGTTTACTCGATTTAAAGCAGTAGAAATATTTAAAGCTACCTCTATATTCCCTTATTAGCCTAGGATTTAAACCCTGGGCTAACTGCTTTTTAGTAAATATTCAAACAGTTAACAATTTTGTTGTGCCACTTTAAAAACAGTCTATTAACTTCCAATTTATCTTTATAAAAATGTTAACAAAAATCTGTTTTCTGTAAAAACCTTTTAACAACATCGGAAACTTTTTAAGCAGTTATTCGACTATAAAAATATGAAAGTAAAAACACTAACACTTATGAAATCATCTCTTAAACAATCTGTCAAGCTTGCCGCGTTATCTGCTTTATTAATTGTTCCAGTATTATCCGCCCAGTCAGTATCAGCAAAGCCTTCAGGCACTAGAGCCAGTTACTTAGGCGCAGGAATTTCTACCGGGGTTACTAATGGTGGACAAACTGGAGATGCGGCAACATTCGGCGGTAATATTCAAGGGCGTTTCGCAATTCCTAATACACCAATTTCAGCGCGGGGAGCAATTCTATTTAGTGATGAAACTAGTGCGATTATGCCAATGATTTCCTACGATGTTCCTATTACTAATAAAGCCAATGCCTATGTAGGTGCAGGCTACTCTTTTGTAGAAGCAAATGGTAAACCAACACCTTTAGGTAACAAAGATTCCGTTGTGCTGACTACTGGCTTAGAAAAGGAACTAACCAAAAACATCATGTTTTACACCGATGCCAAATTAGGTATAAAAGCTTATGAAAATAGCCCAGCCTCGGCGGTAAGTTTCCAAGTTGGTGCAGCTTATCGGTTCTAATTTTTAGGTTTGGTAAGGTTCAATTAAATTAAAGTTGGGTTGTTTGGTCATAAAGGAGGCAAACCCCAACTTTTTATCGTGTTAAAATCAAGGTATTCCTCATAATACCGACGGATTTACCGGAGATTGAACAGCCGATTGGGGTGTTTGTAATTCTACTGGTGCGGCGGTGAACGTTGTAGTCTTAAAATCTCCCCTAATCAAGTGCAATGGTAAAGTCCTCTATTTCTACTCCTACTGCGTCGCGTAAACCTTCTAAAGTTGAAGGCTTAAAAGAACGTAGTAATTTTTTGCGTGAGCCTGTAGCTACTGAACTAAAACAAGATACAACGCATTTTTCCGAAGACGCAATCCAAATACTCAAGTTTCACGGCTCTTATCAGCAAGATAACCGCGATAATCGCGTCAAGGGACAAGAAAAAGATTATCAATTTATGCTGAGAACCCGCAACCCCGCAGGTTTTGTACCTCCCGAACTGTATTTAACTCTAGATAGGTTAGCCCAAGAATACGGCAATCAGACGCTTAGAGTTACAACTAGACAAGGCTTTCAGATGCACGGGATTTTAAAGAAAAATCTCAAAAGTGCGATCGCAGCCATAATAAAAAGTATGGGTTCGACTTTGGGCGCGTGTGGCGATGTCAACCGCAATGTCATGGCTCCCCCCGCTCCCTTTAAAAATCAACCAGCCTATCAATACGCTTGGGAATACGCGGATAATATTGCTCAGTTACTAACACCGCAAACGGGCGCATATTACGAAATTTGGCTCGATGGCGAAAAAGCAGTTAGCGCCGAAGAAAACCCCGAAGTAGTCGCCGCTCGTCAAAGCAACGGTACAGGTACAATTATTCACGATAACCCCGAACCAATTTACGGTACATACTATATGCCCCGTAAGTTTAAGTGTTCGGTAACTGTACCAGGGGATAATTCTATTGATTTGTATTCTCAAGACTTGAGTTTGGTAGTTATTACGGGCGAAAAGCAAGAGTTACTAGGTTTTAATGTCTTTGCTGGTGGAGGATTGGGGAGAACTCACAACAAAGAAGAAACCTTTGCACGCATGGCTGACGAGATTTGCTATGTAGCCAAAGAGGACGTTTATGAGCTAATTAAGGCAATTGTCGCTACTCAAAGAGATTATAGCGATCGCACTGACCGCCGCCACGCCCGTTTAAAATACTTGATGAACGATTGGGGCGTTGACAAATTCCGCGCCAAAGTTGAGGAATACTTCGGTAAAAAACTTGCTCCCTTCCAAGCTTTACCAGAATTTAAGTATGAAGATTTCCTCGGCTGGCAAGAACAAGGAGACGGTAAGCTATTTGTAGGTATATCGGTAGAAAATGGACGAGTCAAAGATGAAGGCTCTTTGCAATTACGGACAGCATTACGTGAAATTGTCCAGCAATTTAATTTACCAATTCGTCTTACCGCCCACCACAATATAATTTTCTACGATATCGAGCCAAGTCAAAAGCAGGCGATTCAAGACATTTTGACTCGTTGTGGCGTACAAACTGACCCCCAGGCTATTAATGCTCTAGTACGCTACTCTATGGCTTGCCCAGCTATGCCTACGTGCGGATTAGCAATCACTGAATCCGAGCGAGTTATGCCTAGTGTTCTCAAGCGGATTGAAACATTACTTGAACAAGTAGGTTTAGAAAACGAGCATTTTGTAGTCAGAATGACTGGTTGTCCTAATGGTTGCGCTCGTCCGTATTTAGCAGAATTAGGCTTTGTGGGGAGTGCTACAGAGTCTTATCAAGTTTGGTTAGGTGGTTCGCCAAGTCAAACACGGTTAGCAGTTCCCTATATGGAACGGATGCACATTAACGATCTGGAAACGCAATTAAAGCCAATTTTTGCTTATTTTAAACAAGAAAAGCAAGAAAACGAAAGTTTTGGTTGTTTTTGCGATCGCCTGGGCTTTGATGCAATCCGTGAATTTGCCGCCAATTACGAAGTAGAAAACGTCGTTGAAGCTTACTCCACCGATGATAGTGATGGCTTAGTCGAAGCAATGGCAGATTCTGCCGTTACCGATGATTCTAACGGGCAATTAGTCGCTATTGGCAACACTACTACAGCTAAAAATAAATTACGCCGTCGCCTCAGCTTAAGTGATGATATTTACCTCCAGCTAAAAGCCGCCGCTACTAGCCAAGGTAAATCGATGACTCAAATTGCTAATGCGGCAATTGAGGCTTACTTGAAATCTGATTAATGGCACAATTACAAAGACTTGCGATCGCATTTTCTCAGTTGCAAGACAAACAAATTTTGCTAAAACGAGAACAACTGCACTATCTCAGCCATGTTTTACGGCTGAAAGAGGGCGAGTCTTTTATTGCTATGGATGGTCAGGGTAATTCGTGGCTGGCGGCGCTAGAAGCCCAACAAGGGCGAATTTTAGAGCCGCTAGAAGTTACAAGCGAATTACCTATAGCCATTACTTTAATTGCCGCTTTACCAAAAGGAAATGGCTTTGATGAAGTAGTCCGTTGCTGTACAGAACTAGGTGTAACAACAATTATGCCCGTAATAGGCGATCGCACTATTCTTAATCCCAGTCCCCAAAAACTAGAAAGGTGGCGGCGAATTGCCACTGAAGCGGCGGAACAATCGGAAAGGGCAATTATCCCAGCTATTTTAGAGCCTGTGGCTTTTAGTTCCGCGATTAGCACCATTAGCGCTAATTATCGTTATTTGTGCGTAGCGCGGGGCGAACATCCCCATTTACTAGACGCAATTAATTCTGGACAAAGTGGGGAAATTGCGATCGCTATTGGCTGTGAAGGAGGCTGGACAGGGGCAGAAATTGACAAAGCGATGGAGTTGGGGTTTCAAAAATTTTCTTTAGGAAGCCGTATTTTAAGAGCAGTTACCGCGCCAATAGTTGCTTTGTCTATTGTGGCGGCGGCTTTTGAAACGGACAAATAATTAAGCGCCACAGCACCAATTAGTTATATTGAGCTAGTAAACTGGGATTTTAGATTTTTTATAACTATTTTCATCGTTATGTTTGATGATGTTATCGCTGCTTTTGAACGCCAAGATTACGGAGCCGTCGCCCAACTATTGCAACCCTTATTACAAACATCCCCTGACAATCCTTGGGTACAATTTTACGCGGGAAGACTGTATGAGGAGCTAGGCGAACTAGAAGCCGCCCAAAATGTCTATCGAAAACTCCTAAAAGACGTTACTAATACAAAACTTTTAGCTCGAACACGTCAAAGTTTACACCGCCTAGAAACCCTAATTTCCGAACTTGGGCAACGGGGGATTGCTCAAGCTACTACGCAGCCCCATAATAATCAATTAGGGGTATTAGTTTTAGAAGCCATAGCTAGTGAAAGCAAAACTGTAGCGGCTCAAAACTTTGCTCAAATTATGCAAATCGAACCCTACGCCGCACGGCTACAGCTTCCTAGTCGCGGTTGGCGGTTTTATAAAAGCGGGGCGATTGGTGAATTAAAATTTTTAGGTCAGCAACTCTGCGCTGCGGGTATTCCTTGTATTTGGGCAACTCTGACAGAAATTAACCAAATCCGCGTTTTCCAGGTCAGCTATATACAATACGCCGAACCTCAAGCTACCGTCATTTGCCAAAACGAACAAGGTCAAAGGGGCGCTATGACTTTTAATTGGTCGGAAGTAAGCGATCGCACTTTAGGATTATTACCTATTTTTGAACAAGTAGTAGATCGAGACGTGCGGGGAAAACTTCAGCGCAAAACCAAAACTCAAGACTACGCCCACTTTTGCGATTTACTTCTGCCTAGTCGAGGTTGTATTTTGCGTATCCACGATCATAGCTACCAATACCAAGAAGGCGTTACAAAGATCGATAAATGCGATCGCTCAACCATTAGAATTAGCTGGAATAGCCTGCTCGATTTTCTCTCCCTTCAACTACCATCTACCCCAATTTGGTCTGATTTTTCTCCTTTTGCGGAAACTATAATCGACCAAATCGAACTATTGAAGCGCATTCCTTCTCATATTCATCTTTTGCGCCGCACTCAATCTAGTTGGGATTCGGCGTTTACCCTGTACAGCACTCTAGTCTCGATTAAAGCTGCTAATAAAATAGAGGAGAAATAACTTTTCTCCCCTTAACTCTAACTAATCTTTAGCTTGTTTTTTTACCTGATTTGCCATATCAAGGAAGTTAGTCATATTTGCTCCAGGGCGACGACGGCTAGTCGAACTATTAGCTGGGTTAAGATACTTGGGCGCAAAAGTTGTTTCAGTTTTGTTTTGCCCATTGCTGCTTGCTGCTATAGAAATGCTCGGTTTTGCTGGTTCTGCTTTCAACCCTTCTGCTGTTTGCACTAACTCAACTTTACTCTTTTTAGTAGCTACAGGCTCGGCAGTTGCTGCTACTTTTTGCCCAGATTCAGAGGTTTTAGCTTTTTCTACAGATTGTTTGGCGGCGGTTACTGGCTCGGATGTTTTAGCTTTTTCTACAGATTGTTTGGCGGCGGCTACTGGCTCGGATGTTTTTACTGTTTCTGCTACTTGCTTTGCTGCTTCAACGGTAGCATTTTTAGTTTTTTCTACAGCTTGTTTTACGGCGGCTACTGGTTGCGTTAACAAGTTAGCATCTTCCGATTCATCAAGCTCCATGAAATAGCCGCTACGTTTTTTTGGTTTAGCGACCGAGGGCTTTACTTGTTTATCAGTTTGGGCTTTTTTACCTGCAAGCAACCCGACAAAAAAAGATAATGTTCCCGTCAATATTTTTTTAGAATTATCAATCATTATAATCTCTCCTATTTTTCAGCAATGAATTAAAGTCACAACAAAATCTTTTTTTATGCAAAAAGTATCAGCTTTTTGAACATGGTTTTTTTTTATTTGAGCAATCTACTTGTTATTAGCAATTTCTAGTTGTTATCAAATTGCTTCTTAGGTTAACTGCAACTTGCACTCAGCCAAAACCAATTATGATTTTTTAACGTCCCTTGTTGCAAGATTATTAGACAATTGTTAACAAAACTTATACAAAAATATAACTAAGCATTTATACTTAATCGCTTAAAATAACAAGATGGGAAATTACTTAGTAAATAGTCACATATATTTAACAAAGAGGTATAAATTGCCCTGAGTTAAAGTTGAAATAACTGCTAGCCCAGTACCTTAACTAAATCCTCGTTTTTCAAGTAGTAATTAGAAATTAGTTATTTAAAAGGATAGGACGACAAGTTTGAGAAATCGTGAATGCGTACTATTAGTTCATGGATTGAATGATACGAGGGCAATTTTTCAAACAATGGCTCCAAGTTTAATAAAGCTTGGTTGGACAGTATACGATCTCGATTTGCTGCCAAGCAATGGTAAATTGCCTCTTGACAAATTAGCCAAACAGGTAGCAGATTATGTAAGCGCAACTTTTGCCCCTGAAGAAAAGCTAAGTGTAATTGGTTTTAGTATGGGGGGAATTGTTAGCCGCTATTACATCCAAAGGTTGGGGGGAATAGAACGAGTGAAAAGCTTTATTACTATAGCGTCTCCCCATCAAGGAACTTGGATAGCGCAGTTTTCCCAGCGTCCAGGCTGCGTGCAAATGCGACCCAATAGCGCCTTTTTGCAAGATTTAGAGCGAGATGTAGAGATGCTAGAGCGCCTCAACTTTACATCAATTTGGACACCTTACGATTTAATAATTGTGCCAGCCAATAGTTCGCAACTACCTGTAGGGAGAAATGTTTCTCTGCCAGTATTGCGTCATGATTGGATGGTAACAGACGCAAGATGTCTGAGTATAGTTGCTGAAGCTTTAGAGGAATAATAGCTTAGTTAGCGCGATCGCCAACTTGGGCGTAATCATGACTACCAAAAATTGCCGCAGGATAACGATAGTATTTAAACTCCAGCAAATTGTAAAAAGGATCTTCTAAAAAAAAGGTACGATGCTCTAACGGTGAGTTTGTAAAGCGGTGCTTGGGTTCTTCTCGAAAAAGCAGTTGAAAGTCGCGCGACTTTTCTAGCAACTTTTCAAAGTCTTGCTCCGAGGTAAAAACCAAGCCAAAGTGTCGGGGATAAATAGCTTTTTGGGGTGCAAGGACATCTTGAGTTTTGTGAGCTACCAATTGATGACCGTATAAATTAAGAATTAAAGCATGATGAGTTTCTCGTCCAGGAATGCAACCCAACCCATCGACATAAAAGGCTTTTGTTTGGGCAATATCGGTGACAGGAAAGGCAAGATGGAATAAAGTTTGATTCACGGCTCAAAATTTACAGGCTGATAACTAATGCTATCTCCAATTTATGCGCTAAATCCTTGGATAATTGCTGTGGTATTGAACACAGTTTTGCTAACTATTGCTCTGATTGCTCCCAAAAAACTCCTCACAAACGCTGGGTTATTTCACGCCTGGATATTAGGGGTACTAATTTGGGGTAGTTTAGGTTGGCAGGGATATATGGTTGTTTTATTTTACTTTTTAGTTGGTTCGGGCGTTACGCGCATTGGTTTGGCGCAAAAAGAAGCTGAAGGAATTGCCGAAAAGCGATCGGGGGCGAGAGGCCCAGAAAATGTCTGGGGTTCGGCGCTGACGGCGGCTCTATGTGCAGTGGGAGTAGTATTAGGGGCAAAATCAATTACACCATTGTTACTACTAGGTTATGTCGCAAGTTTTAGTACCAAACTATCAGATACTTGCGCTAGTGAAGTAGGGAAAGCTTACGGAAAGCGGACTTATTTAATAACAACCTTGCAAGCCGTACCAAGAGGAACTGAGGGAGCCGTTAGTTTAGAAGGGACACTAGCGGGAATAGTTGGTTCAATTGCGATCGCATTTATTGGTTGGGGAGTAGGTTTAATTGACGTATCAGGGTTAATTTTTTGTGTAATAGCCGCCTTTATCGCCACCAACATAGAAAGCGTGATTGGCGCAACGTTGCAAGCAAAGGTAGATTGGCTAACTAATGAAGTAGTCAATATTTTTAATACATTAATCGGAGCTTCGGCGGCGGTGTTACTGGCTTTAGCTTGGCGATCGCTACCGTAAAAATTGTCAACAGCCTTAAATATATCTGTTGGAGGGCTTCACGTCGATGTTTCCAGTTTGGGTAACGTAGCTGGGTTAAAAAAGCTTGTTGTCAGTCAGTAACAAAAACTTGCTCAGTTTCAGAGTAATTAGAAATCGCGGCGGTTTCAATTCGGGTTAATTCGTCTTCGTCAATGAGATTAACAATTTCGTCAGCAACCAACCCAGCGATTTCATTCTTGTTGACCGTCGGCAGAAATTGCTCGGACTTGAATCCCAATTGCGCGAAACATTTGTACAGCCACATCAACAGAACCGAAATTAGAGGCAAGTTGCCCGTTAGTTAAATTAGCGCTCGTTGTTACTGAAGGTAACGAAACTTGAAAAAGTAACGTTTTATCCGCATCCGCCACCAACCCAATGATATCCGCAGCTTTAGCTAAAATAGGCTGCCAATCTGCGTTTTGCGCGTGAGAGTAATGAAATCCTGAAATAAAAAGACAGATTGCACCGATTCAATAGCGAGTAACTGTTGGGCAACAGGGGTCTTCGGCTTCGTTGGGCCTTGTTATAGGGTTAAGGCTTTGGCGCTAATTACTTCATTAAGATTAAGCTTGATACAGTGACGACTAGGGGTAGTTTCAATGGAGCGAAGTTGCATAGCCTCCTTCTTAATGTATCTATATCAAACAGCCAGTAGTAAATTCAATTTCAGAACGAGTGGCATTTACCGTTGATCGTAGCTTATTATAATTGGGCAAGATTTCCAGAACCGTCTTTATGTGACATTTCCCGATGTTCATCTGACGTATGTTATACAGACTTGATTCTCACTTGGTAAGTAAGCTTAAGTTAGCCAATTAAATATATAGAGAGTAATTGCATATGTCAACCGATGAAATTAAAGGAGAAGAACTAAAAAATAATGGTTTAGTTCCACTGTCTCCAGATTTAGCAGAGAAACTATTAAAGGCACAAGACAAGAAAAAACTTAAGAAATCAAAAAAGATTTTTGATGGTAGTACCGAAATTTTTGCCAAGAAAATTCCCAAGAAAATTTACGAGACTGAACTACAGCAACTCCAGGTTGAATTGGTCAAAATGCAATACTGGCTTAAGCACGTTGGTTATCGAGTTGTGGTGATTTTTGAAGGTCGAGATGCTGCGGGAAAAGGAGGCGTGATTAAACGTATTGCCGAACCACTTAACCCTCGTGGTTGCCGCATTGTAGCTCTAGGCACTCCCTCCGACCGCGAGAAAACTCAGTGGTATTTTCAGCGCTACGTGGCACACCTACCCTCGGCTGGTGAAATTGTCTTATTTGACCGCAGTTGGTACAACCGAGCCGGAGTTGAGCGAATCATGGGCTTTTGTACTGACGCTGAGTATAGGGAATTCATGGAATCTTGCCCGGAATTTGAACGAATGTTAGTTGGTTCGGGGATTATTTTACTTAAATATTGGTTTTCGGTCAGTGATGACGAGCAAGAGCGGCGTTTTTTATCCCGCAGTCACGATCCAGCAAGACGTTGGAAACTCAGTCCAATGGATTTAGAATCGCGCAATCATTGGATGGAATACTCCAAAGCCAAAGATGCCATGTTTGCGCGGACAAATATTCCCGAAGCGCCCTGGTTTACGATTGAGGCGGATGATAAAAAACGCTCTAGGCTCAATTGCCTTCATCATTTACTGAGCAAAATTCCCTACGAAGATATGACACCTCCTCCTCTAGAGCTTCCGCCTAGACCTCTATCTGAAGACTATGTTCGCGCCCCTCGCAATGAGCAGTTCTTTATCCCTCAAGTATATTGAGTGATATGAATATTGGAGCGCGATCGCGCATATTGTTAAGCAGGGCAGAGCATAGAGACGAAATAGTATCACTTTTAACTATCCCCTAGAACTAAATGCGCGATCGCCTCCGGCACTACACTATGCATAATCACGCTCATTGCAGTATTACCGGAAAAATGAGTTTAAAGCCCCGTCGCTTCAGCACGGCTTTATATTAATATTATATTATTTTATCTGTAATGATGTGTAATAAAATATAAATATGATAGTAAGAGAAGCCAAGCTAGTAAACGGAACTAAGGAGCAATATCAACTTTTTGATGACGCAATTCGGACTGCCCAATTTATTAGAAATAAGGCGGTTCGGTATTGGATGGACAATCGAAAGGTTGGTAAAGCTGACTTGTACAAACTGTGCAAAGACTTAGCTAAAGAGTTTGCTTTTGCATTAAAGCTAAACTCCGCAGCGCCTGATCGCCAGTGCCGAAAGAGCTTGGGCATCCATATCTAGTTTCTATAATCGTTGCAAAAAGCAGGAGCGGAAAGTCTGTGGGGCGGGTTTCCCGACACAGAGCTTTTCAAGAGAGAAAAAAAAGGGGTATCCCAAGTTTAAAAAACATTGTCGTTCAGTAGAGTATAAAGTCTCAGGCTGGAAGCTGTTAGATGATTGTAAGAGCATTGCTTTCACTGATGGGTTTGGCATTGGTTCATTATCCATATACTGCAACAGTCAAACGCGGGAAGACTTATTTCGACTTAAAATAAACCGCGTTCGGGTAGTTAATAAAGCCGACGGGTATTATGCTCAGTTCTGTTTTGATGCTGACCGTAAGGAAGAAGGGGTTTTTACGGGTTCCGTTGTCGGCTTGGATTTGGGGTTAAAATACTTCACCAAAGACCAAAACGATAACGCAGTGGTCTACCCCCAGTTCTTGAGAAAGTCGGAGCGCAGGCTTAAGAAGGCTCAAAGAAGGGTTAGTAAGAAGTTTGAAAAGGGTAAGAAGCCTCAATCAAACAACTACCATAAGGCACGGAAACGACTGGGTAGAGTTCATCTAAAAATCACTAGGCAGCGTAAAGACTGGGCAATAAAACAAGCTCGGTGCGTAGTCCACAAATGCGATGTGGTTGTCTACGAGGATTTGAAAATTGCAAACATGGTTAGAAATTATCACCTAGCTAAGTCTATTTCTGACGCGGGCCAGTATCAATTCACTCAATGGTTAGACTACTACAGGAAAATCTGGGATAAAGCAGTAGTGGCAGTTTCGCCAAACTACACATCTCAAGATTTCTCGTCTTGTGGTCATAGAGTGAAAAAGTCGCGAAACGCGCCGGGGGGAGTCCTTCCTCCGGCCGCTTTCGCACTCAGTACCAGAACTCATTGTTGCGCATCTTGTGGAGTGGAGATTTGCCGCGATACAAACGCGGCGATTAACATCCTAACTAAAGGCATGAAAGTATTAGGGGTTGAGTGGCAGCGCAACGGTACTTCTGGGCAAGAAGAATCCGCATCGAAAGATGGAAAGCTTGGGGAGAAGACCACCAATACTATTGATGAGTAATCTGATATAGTAAGTGGACTTCCGTGAACCAAGAATTAGAATCCCCGACCGTTCACGGCGGGGAGTATGTCAAACTGACACGTGACCATAAAACCTTGTGGTTGCACCCTCAGCATTGATGAAATTGAGGGTTCGGTATATGAGTAATAATTAAAAGATTAACAAGTCACGAATATTACCGAACCCATAAAAAGTGTCTGCTGCTATTAGGTAATTTCCGGATGTAAATTTGTAACTTCCGTTAGTTCAATTTCAGTATCTTCTGTTTGCCCTAAATTAATTTCTACAAGTTGTTTGCGTTCTGGGCTTATTTGCTCAACAATTAGTTTTTCGTACCGGACTGGGACTTGAATTATCCGGGTTTCGATTTCTTTACGGACGACTACCTCACCAATTTTACGCTTGCGACGGTTGACTACCAATCGTTCTTCTACCAAGCGAACGATATCTTGTGACAATATTTTTAAAGTGTCCTCAGATAAAAGAGCGCGATCGTTTTCCGGTTTTTCTTTCGTATTATATAATTTAGAGTTAGGCATTGACGTACCATATTCAGAGGTACGAGTGTCATTGTTAAGCCTTTGTTCACCCTGCCAGAGACTTGGACTCGATTCCTGAATTAGCATTTCCGGATTACCTTGTGCTAATTCTTCCATGATTTGGCGTTTCTCTTTATCGCTAATATACACTTTGTTTTTCTCCTACTTTCAATTAAATCTGTAAAAAAATGAACTATTGTTTGAGGGTTTTTTAGGTAAGCAACTTCTATAAACTAACGGGTTCAACAGTTTAAAAATTATTCATTTAACCGCTAGTGAAACCACACACTTACTATGTGCTTATCCGTCCTTCTGGCTTTAATCCTAAATGGGTACTTTAGGATTGAGAGGTTAGCTACCAAGCACTTGTGCTTTAAGGGATTGAAGAACCTTAGACAACTCTTGTCGATTTGATGCCCTGATTAGATAGCGGATACTAAACCAGACTAAATAACTAATACCAATTAACTCAAATGTCGGTATTAGCAGGGGAATATCGTTTAAAGCATCAATTACTCCTAAAACTACCTTAAGAGTAATGAAGGTGACCGCAATCAATGCAACGGTGACAATTGGCTGTTTGTAGTCATTAAACAGTCCACCTATGTAATCCGGCAGTTGCACCAAAAAAGTAGAAGTTTGTGTTCCAACCCGCCGCAATTGCTGGTTAAATTTAACAGCAGGTGGAAGCTCTGTCAAGCTTGCTTGCTCTGCTGTTTTTACTACCTCTGAAGTGGTGGGTTCAGTATATTTCAATTGTTGCTGTTGGGATTCCATAATTTCTGTGTTGTATTTTTGATAGGAAATTTAGAACTGTTAATCAAGCAATATTTCAATGTTATTCTGGCAAATTTGTTATTTGGCTCCACCAATTTTCTTATTATGAATATTCCATCTCTTTATCATTTTTTTCTCTTGAGTTAGAGTCAGACTTGAGAAACATCATCGGCAATTTCTGGAGGCGAGAAGTCCTCAAGTTTTTCTTCAGCATCGCGCACAGCAGCTTCTACAAGTTCAGGGTTCGGTGGCTTGGGGCGTATCAACTCAGGGACACTATCTTCAAGCTCCCCTGTAGACACCTCCATCATGGTGTTCTTAGCCAAAGCCGTTTCGATAGCTAGCGAGATTGCTTCTTCTTCTGTCAAAGCAGGCTCAAGATCCGTATCAACATCTAGCTCTAATTCGGAGGTTTGAACTAACGTTTCTTCTCCAGCTTGAGGATGTTCTTTTGGAAGCGAATCCTCTACAGCTTTTGCAAGTTCAGACTTTGAGGAAGTATCTTGAATTGCTGCTGATTCAGTCTTGACCGTCGGTTTTTCTTCAGCAATGACCAATAATGAATGGCTCGGTATAGGTGTACGCTTATCAACAATCTGGACAGTTGCTTTGTCCTGATTTGGCGGCAATTTAGCTACTGGCAAGGAAGCTTCGGCGTTAGGTGTTCTGGGTGTTGTTTGAGAGGGTGTTGTTGCAGCTATATCTGCACTTCCATAGTGGTAATGCTGGTTAGAGGTGTTGTTTGGCTTATAGTACAGCCACATATAGATACTGAGGAATACGGAGAACAAAAATATGGAAAACATTGCTGTAAAAATTGTAGGGTAAACATTTTGAAAGCAAAGAGTTTTTAAACTCAATCTTGAATCTTAATCAGTCGCAACGATTTCTCTTTTCAGTAGCCATCGTAGCCTTTCTTAAAAAAGAAAAATTGATTTCATGAAGATATAATTTTAAGCTTAGAGTTTTAACGTATTGAGGCTTCCTAAAAACTATATGGATTGAGTTCCACTATTTTCATGACCTATTTCTATCGTTTTTTTACTCTATTTCTGCTATTATCTGCAAAGCTTTTTAATAAGAAGGCAGTAGCATTCTGGTCTTAATTTCTTCATTTATCCTTCATTTAACACTGCTAAATTGTATCTGCCGCTCGTCCAAAACCGTAAGATTTTCACTACACAGAGTTGACGTGTTAAAAAATAGCAAAGACATCGTTTAACCTAGTGCAGACGTTTCTCCTAGCATAGGCGGATTAATCTATTTTATTTTCTACTCATCTTTTCCCGACACTTGAGCAGAAGATGAATTCTTCTTGCGGGATGTCTTGCTGCCTTTTAAAAACTGTGTCTTCACAATTTCGTAGGCTTGCTTGTAAATCTGGAAGTCGCTGGGTTTCTCTATTTCAGGAACACTTCTAATAACATAGTGAAAAGCATGGAATAATGAATTAAGTCCAGCGATCGCGTCTTCTATAGGAATTGGTCTTGTTACTAGCCGTCTATCTAACCGAGTGAAGTAGAGCAATCCGCCAAGTTCTGCCAAATTCTCCAGCTTATTTTCGTGGACGAGACGAGCAATTTTTGTCAGGTCAGAGCCAATTACAGGAGCAATTCTTTTTACAGTTTCTTCGTCTGGACCGCTTCGTTTAAGGCAAATCCAGCCTAGTCCTGCCCGCGATATTCTAACTTGTTTGGCAAGCTGGCTCATGTTGGTCTGCGGATTCGTTTCAAGGTAATGTAAAACAAGCCGTCCGAAAGCCGAACAATTTTCAGGACGCAGTTGTAAGAGATTCATATCAGATTTCTAAACTCGAACTTTTAACGCTTAAGAGCCAAAGTGAAAAGACTTTTCTCTTAATGTACTTGTTTTTCATCTAGTAATGCTTGAAGACCAGCATCGCTTTCCTGATATTAGGTCTTAAGTTCTGGTTCAGGCAGAGCCAAAATTAGCTCTACCTGAAAAATTCTGATTGTTACGGTTCACTCAGCATTTAGTATTCTTGAGATTACTTAGATTTCTTGCTAGAACGTGAGTCAGTTCCTTTATCCACTACGGGACGACCTTCTGTATTTACATCTAGCTCTTCGCGTCGCAGCATTTCTTCTGCTTGAACGGTTTCTTGGTCAACTTCTTTTCTGACGCTCACTTCTTCACGGACAAAGGCTTCCTTGCGGATGTCGGGTGTTTCTTCATACACTTCTATGCGCGCAACTTTATCCTCACCAAAAGCATCAGTGCCAGGGGTAACGGTAGCTCCAGCATTACTCGGAGTTGTACGCTCAATAACTACGCGCTCTTTTTCGATTGGCATTGAAACCTTTGCTGTTTCTGTTTCTACCCGCTTACCAATTGCCACTTCTCCAGTCTTTTGACGGGTTTTGTTCGCAATTAGCCGCTCTTCATAGAGCTTAAGGTTTTGATGATTCTGCTCATTCAAGTCATACAGAGCCGGTTCATGCTCGTAACCGTAAGTGTCACGATTATAAGCCACGGCTGCGGTATCCAAAGGAGCCGAAGCGTCTAAGGAAGCTGTTGCCAATGGACGATACACAGATCTAACTTGCTCTTCTTGCTCGTAGTCAACACTCATGCCATCTTGATACTGAGGCAATTGTTCCGCCTGGGAACGAGTTAAACCGTTTACATAGACACGACGCTCATTGTTGTTGATCTGGGCGCGACCGATTGGTAGCAAAACCTTTTTGCCAAAAATCCAGATGCCTGTACTAACAATCAAGTAACGGAATTTACCGTTATCGTCCACTAACAAATTATCAATAGAGCCAACTTTTTCATTTCCAGAATAGAGGTCATACCCTAGAAGAGATTGATTTTCAAAATGGTTGAGATAGTCAGGGTCAAAGTCTTTTATTAGATGGAGTGGCATAGCTGTGTTTCCTACTTGTGTAAAGTATTTGCATCACTTCTACTTAAAACTAATGTGTTCATATAGTATGTTTCCTCTCTCTCAAGTTAGATTCCTTTCTACTCTTATACAATAAAAATAATTCTCTAAATGCTTTATTAGGCAAAGGTTTTGCCTACCCACGTCTTACATAGCACCTATTCCTAAAGATAGGATCTAAACTTGGGGGGAAAGCCATCGGTCTAAAGTAAAAGATTATATTTACTTTAAGTCAAATGATTAAAGGAAGCATGGTAGGTTTTGATAACTTCATCTCAGCAACAAACGGAAAGAAGAACGCGTTATACCAATTTAAAAAATGTTTGAACAAACAGAGCATCCAAGATAAAGTTGTAGTCAGCCAGAGAAGCAACTGTTTAAACAGTTATTATGAAACGGTTCTTGCCCATACATAAGCCTAGCAGCAGATAACAACGATAGTTGGTGAGGTTCACTATAAAAAGCATTGAGTTAAAAGCTTGATGAGATAGGTCTGCTCCCAGGCTGCTTTTTTGCGTTTGGCAGCGATGCCGCGCTTGCAGGAGGAATCTTTAGAGAGAAGATTTTGCGCCAGATGTCTGAGCAAAGCCATGTTCTGAGCAGCCGAAGCACGGCGAAGGCGGTAGGCATCCTCATCAGAAGAGATATCCAGTACAGTACCCAATGTAAGGAATTTTCAATTGACCAATGGGTTCGGACGGCATTCATCAGCAGAGCTGCCTGCCTGGGTAAACTACTAATAAAAAATCGATTTTCTGTTGTCATTTGACTATTACAGCGCCGCTCACTTTGTACCATAACAACAGTCTGAAGTCCTGCCCATAGGGATTTTTGGGTGAGATAGTCTAAGTTTGCCAGCGTTCAACATTGATGAATCTCAATTCGTCCATGACCTTTATCTATCGACTGGGCAAAGCTGTGGGCAACATCCTTAAATTTAGACGTTTGAGCCTGCTGAAATAACCACTGTACATCTTCAAACAAGCCACCTTAATTTCCTTTGAGCGCCAAAACATAGTCCGTACTGCACCTAATAATGGCACTGGCGATTTCTTTGTGACAGCCTATTGCATCAATGGTCACGATACATCCCGCGATTTCCAGAACCTTTAGCAGCGCAGGAGTCGCTGTAGTTACGTTCGATTTATCATTTACTGTGCGCCTTTTTAGCACTAGACGATTAGCACTCGCCCAAGTGCTGACCATAGGAATTGCTACTTTGCTATATCTTTTCACCAGAATGACGTAAGGTTTTACCGTCTATTCCTACAACGCAAGGCTCCTAACAGTTTGCTAATGGACTTTACCCAACTCGTAAAACAGGTTTACATCTGGTCTGGTTCAAAGCGCGCCAATACACGTCCGAAGGTATCAGCGCCAGGAATCCCACGGGGTAGGGATAGAAACGTGACCAGTCTTGTTTCACTCTCCCGTACTCTGCCATATCCTCCTAGCTCTCTGCTCCACTGATTACTGCGCACATAGGGTAATTTTGATGATATCCAACAGCAGATGCTCTTTTCCTCGGATATCACGTATTTCTTCTAAGCTGGCAAAATGGGTCACTATGCTGGCATCAATTATCTGACTCTCTGGAGTTCCTATTTGCTTTACTTTACCCTACCGTATCTTTTTATACGGGAAGATGACCCTGGTACTAAGCTGCTGATGAGTCGGTATCGTTAACCTCTAAGGTAATAGAGGAGTTTTAAAAAGGTAGCAAGGGTTTATAAACGCTTGCTTATCAAGATAGGATGGGATTGATGGCAGCAATGGAGGTAAGAAGTGAGATGGCTCTTGAAACCGTATGACCTGTTTGGCATTGCTGAATTCAGGTATGATTTTGTTCCCCTAACCTCCAGATTTAAAGGGTAAAATCTTAAGCCCCCAATTCGGCAAGACTTAGGGAGACGAGACAAGAATCATGACAGCAATTCCTAAGGCGGTTCCGCAACACCAAGAGGGCATACTTTTTTGCCTTGATTCTGTGGAGAATTAAATTCAACTTTTGTGAAAAGTAATAAAAACTATGAAAATGAGAGCTTTTGCTACTGTAACGCTGATGAGCGCAATGAATTCAGCCTGTTCATCGGAGCTTAACAAACAATCTTTAAAAGCTACACAAGTTGAACAGCAACAAACAAGTAGCTACTCCCCGAACCCTGCGGATATTAAACGCTTACAAGAAACTAAACAATGTCCAGGATGTAACTTAGCTGGTGCTGACTTAAGTAATGCCAACCTCAAGAAAGCCAATCTTCAAGGAGCAGATTTACGAGCAGCAAACCTGAGTGAAGCAAATTTAAGCGAGGTAGATTTAACTCAGGCAGATTTAAGGCAAGCGAATCTAAGTAAAACTAATTTGAAAGGGGCAAAACTTACAGCTGCACAATTCAATTGGAGTGGGGGCAATACTAATACTAGAGCAAATCTCCGTCAGGCTGATTTGAGCAAGGCAAATCTGATCACAGCATATTTGCGTGGGGCAGACTTAAGTGAGGCAAACCTGAGTGAAGCATACCTACATGCGACAGATTTAAATCAGGCAATTTTAATTAAAGCAAACCTGAGTAAAGCAGATTTAGCGGGAGTAAAGCTGAGTAACGCAGACCTGACGAATGCTAACTTGCAGGGAGCTAATCTGCTGGGAGTGAATTTAAGTGAAGCAAATCTAAGCAACGCAAATATGCAATACGCCAATCTGCAAGCAGCATCTCTAGTTAGGGCAACCCTAAACAAAGCAAATCTAAACAAAGCAAACCTGATTTCCGCAAAACTTAATGGAGCTAATTTGAGCGGTGCTAATTTGAGCGGTGCTAATTTACTCACAGCTATCTTGTCAAATGCAGAACTGAGTACAGCTAATATGCAGAAAGCATATTTACACTCGGCAGAATTGAGTAAGGCAAATCTAAGTAATGTTAATTTGATTCAGTCAGACCTTAGTGCAGCACTGTTGAACGAAGCAAATCTCAGCAATGCCAATTTGAAGGGTTCTAACCTAAAGAGGTCAAGCTTGACACGAGCAAATTTCAGCAACGTTAATCTTCAAGGAGCTAATCTTCAAGGAGCAGACCTTACTGAGGCAAATTTGACTCAGGCAGACATGACAAAAACTAATCTGGCTCAGGCATACCTAACAAAGACGAATTTAGGTTCAGCCAATCTACAGGAAGCTACTTTAAATGGAGCAAAGCTAAGTGGTGCTAACTTAAAAAATGCCAATTTGAAAAATGTAGTTGGATTTAACAAGCCTTTAATTGTTTCAGATGGGCAGCAGCCAGAGATCCATACTTCACCTAACCAACATAAATAATAAAACTTTTTGTTTTAGTTAAGTAATCTAGTAAGCAATATATTTCTTAGCCAAGGCGAAAATTACCATTGTGTTGCAAAAGTCTGTTAAAAACAGAAAACTCTTTGGGAAAAAGGTAGTCCTGAGTAGGTAAAGATACAGTATATATATCTCTGTAAAGAACCATAGAACCCATTTGACATCTTTTACTAGGATGCAGTAAGGTCATTGGTACTATTTAAAGAAGTACTGATGCCATACTCCAGCAGCTTAAGCGACTCAGAATGGGAAGTTCTTGAACCGTTACTGATTATTGAGATATTACCGCAAAAGAAGCGGACGAGACCCTCAAACTGGATGAAAAGAGACATCATCAATGGCATCTTCTATCAACTGAAAAATGGCTGCAACTGGGAAGATTTACCCAAAGACCTACCGCCTTATTCCACGGTCTACTGGTACTTGCATTCAGTGGCGAGAAGCTGGGGCAATTGAGCAATTGATGAGCGTGCTGCATGGACAAGTGCGAGAACAAGTGAAAAAAAAGCCAAGTGGACAACAACGCTAATCATCATTGACTTCGGTTGCGGTACAGAACACCTGTAATGCTAGTGTGGAACCCTTAAGGATTTTGCTTTTACAAAGCAACGAATGGCATTAAACGACATCTGGCAGTCGATACCTTAGGGTTTCCCTTCTTCACGCACTGTACGATCGCAAATCTCTCCGATGATGCGGGGTTGCTATTCGATGTTGACGCACAAAGTGCGACTACTTTCGGGCAAAACCTGTCAACATTCCCAAGATCACCATCTTGTTGGATCATGGCTATCACTAGGAGCATCTAACGCAGGAATTAGAGCAGGTGTATCCGCAGGTGATGAAGAAAATCAAGTTTGAATTGTCAACAAAACCGTCTAGACAAGAAAAGGCAGATCAAGGAAAGTCTGGATTTGTCCCAGCCATTGCTCGGTGCGTGATTAAGCGTTCTAATGCTTGGATGGAGCGCTATAAATTTTTGGTCAAGAACCATGAGAGAACCAAGCGCAAATGCGACCACGAAACTCAATCTTTGCTTTATTAGGCTCATGGTCAAGAGACTTTCAGCTTCGTAGAGATGTCAAATGGGTTCTATAACTCAAACTAATTTGGAAAAATAAAAACTTTTTAGCAACTATTCCACTTCCCCCTGTGAGATTACTGCTTTATTTGGGAACTCTATATATAACCAGCTAAGGCGTAAGTAAAACTGCGTAA
>NZ_PVWN01000157.1 GCF_003003885.1 Chlorogloea sp. CCALA 695
CATTGCTGATTTCCGTCTGGACAAGAACTTAAAGAACTCTTAAAGAGATTACTTAATAATGGCGAACTGTCGATTAACTGGAATAAAAGTATTCGTAATAAGGGAAACAAAGTTATGGCGAACTAAATGTCTGTTAGCTTATGAGCTACTACCCAGATGATTTAGCACTATTAAGTTGGAATGGGGCGTTGTTGATTGAACCAGAACCGCTAGCTGCTGCAACTGCTGTGGCTCTAATTGAGTTTGCTAATGTCCAGTTGTTGCTCATGCGTACCTATGATGCCGAGTTAGATACACAGCTGCCACAAATGTATCAGAGAATTGCCAGGGAACAGTAACGCTTTGAACTACCCCTAGTCCGCCGTTACAGCCAGTTGCTTCACGACGTTCAAAGTTTGGTAGCTGAAGTTACTCAAGTAACTGAGCGTGTTGATAACGCTCTAAAGGTAACGGATGATGTATATTGGAACCGACTATATAGCGCCCTGCTAAATGTCTTGTGAGTAGATGTGTGGCGTGATGGGGTGGAACATGAATTAGCACTTATACGCGAGAATTATAGTATGCTCCACGCTGAAGCCGATGCCGAGCGAGCTTCAGCACTAGAATGGACAATCGTTTTGCTAATCCTATTTGAGATTGGTATGGCACTATTGGGACACTAAGTAAAATCTAATTTATCACTCCCGAGCAAATACAATACTGTGCGGTTACCGCAGGTGTGGTAGGAGAAGTTAACGAAGGAGAAGTAATGGAAATTTTTTTGTTTCTATTTGGGCTTAGTTGCTTAATTGCAATTGCGTGGGCAATCGCACTATTAAGCCATGCAGTTTTCGGTCGCAAGCGTCGGCAACAAAACCGACCTCAACAGCATCCGTCATCAAAGTCAACAAAACTTAGACAGTGCCAAGCATCGCAGCCTACTACTCCTGTACTACCAGTTCCACCTTTTGAGGTGGTCGTACTAGAGAGTGGTTTTACCCTGTAAGCTATTCATTACATAGTTTGCCGACCTACCCACTACCGCATGACTACACCCGTCTGCTACATCAAGCTGATATCTAGTTAAACTCAAGAGTATTTTCAGGACATTTTTATGAAAAACGATTTAGAACTTTACGACTTAAATGCCGAGTGCTGGTGGAATGAGAATGCCAAAATTTATGCTCTCAATCATCTCAATCAGCCTCGATTTAGCTTTTTTGATCGTTATGTCAATCAATGGCAAGGGTTAAACGTTCTAGATGTCGGCTGTGGGGGAGGGTTTTCTTGTGAGTTCATGGCAAGACGGGGGGCAATTGTCTCTGGCATTGACCAATCTCAAAAATGTATTAAAAAAGCTCAAGAACACGCAAATGATAATTATTTTGCAATAGATTATACTTATGGTTTTGCAGAAAATTTACCTTATGAATCCCGTAGTTTTGATGCTGTAATTTGTGTCGATGTTCTAGAACACGTAGCAGATGTAAATAAAGTTATTGCCGAAATTCACCGAGTATTAAAATTTGGAGGAGTATTTTTTTCGATACAATTAACAAAAATTTTAAATCTAAACTTATTATGATCTGGCTATTAGAATACATATTACGGCAAATACCTTGTGGCATTCACGATTGGCAAAAATTTATCAAACCTAAACACCTTGTAGAGTTAATGGAAAAACAGGGGTTTGTTGATTTTGATATCAAAGGGTTTAATGTTCTAGGAGAAACTATATCTGAAAACCTACAGGCTTATCTTTATTACCAAAGAAACAAAAATTTCCGCATCACAATTAGTGATAATACTTCGCTCATGTATATCGGGAAGGCAGTAAAAGCAGAAATGCCCAGTTAGGGTGTAGGCACTAATCTGTTCTCCTAAATCTTTCACAAGGCAGACGTTATAGCAAATGGCAATTGTTATTCTCCTGACAGCAAAGAAGAGTAATATTTATGCAACTGAAGCCAATTCAGGAGCAGGTTGTTGCGATTGTTAGGGCATCAAGTGACCTTGGGCTAAGAGACAGCGCTTCAAGTTGCCCTAAGAGACTTGTTTAACAAGCTTCCCTGGAAAGAGTTTAAAGCGTGGCTATCCTATTGCCCTTTCAAGACCATCAAGAGATAAAACGATTAGTCAAGCCGGGGATGCAATTTAGGTATTTACAGCAATTCTTGGTTGGGCAAGATACAGTTAAGGAGAAAAGTTGAACTGAAATTAAATGAAAGCTTATTCAGTAG
>NZ_PVWN01000099.1 GCF_003003885.1 Chlorogloea sp. CCALA 695
GCGTGTTCTCTTATTCTTGAACAATTATTGCCGCGTATTAGCGTTTGCAATCTCTCTTTCTGTTCCAGAAAGGGAAAGCCTTTTGCAGGCATTGTCCCCTCCACCCCTTGCCCAATCAACTTTATAGAACCCATTTGACATCTCTAAGAAGCTGCAAGCCTCTTGACCATTAATCTAACGAAACAAAGATTGAGTTTAGTGGTTGCATTTGCGCTTGGTTCTCTCGTAATTCTTAACCAGAATCTTACAACGCTCCATCCAAGCATTGGAACGCTCAATCACCCACCGAGCAATGGCTGGAATAAATCCAGACTTTCCTGTCGCTGCCTTCTCTTGAGTTGAGGGTTTTGTCGAAAGTTCAAACTTGATTTTTCGCATGATCTGCGGATATCCCTTCTCTAGCTCTTGCCTTAAATGCTCCTAGTGATAGCCGTGGTCTAGTAAAATCGTGATTTTAGGAATGTTCATCGGTTTCGACCGGAAATAGTCCAGGTTTTGCGTCACCATCGAATGGCAGTCCTGTATCATCTGAAACATTGGCGCTTGTACAGTGTGTGAAGAAGGGAAACCCCAAGGTATCGACCGCCAGATGCCGTTTAATCCCGTTGGTAGCTTTGTAGAAGCAAAAGCCTTTCGACTCTACACTAGCATTACAAGTGTTTTTCACCGCTTGAGAGTCAATGATGATTAGCGTTGTCCACTTGGCTTTTTTTTCACTTGTTCTCGCACTTGTTCATGCAAGACGTTCATCAATTGAACAATTGCTCCCGCTTCTCGCCACTGTTTATAGTGCCAGTAGACCGTTGAATACGGCGGCAGGTCTTTAGGTAAGTCTTCCCAGTTGCACCCATTTTTCAGTTGGTAAAAGATGCCATCAATGATGTCTCGTTTTGTCCAGTTTGAGGGTCTCGTCCGCTTCTTGGGCGGTAATATCTCAACCAGTAACGGTTCGAGAACTTCCCATTCTGCGTCGGTTAAGCTGCTCGAGTATAGCATCATCACTTGACTATAGAATAACATGACCCTACTTCATCCCATTCAGAGATGTCAAATGGGTTCTATATATTATACTTTTTTAAAGTCTATTAGCTTACTAACGATCAGTCCCATTGCATCGTCACTTAGTTGCCGTTTCTCTCCCAGTAGTGAAGCCTTAACTACCGGATGAAGGCTCATTGCGGCAAGATTAATATTGCCAGTTAAGCGTTCGACAATAATAACCGTGTAGTCTTCGACAATTGCAGAGCGGTGTGGAAGCGTGATCGCGCTTTGCAATATCCGCTCAAGTTCTTCCAGTTCGCTCAAAAAGCGAGGCAACAAGACTTCTAAGGGATTTAGAGTATCCCCTACCAAGTCGGCAACAGTAGCCCAGCTAGTCGGTTGTGGTAAAGATAGTTCAGAGGCAATTGCTACTGCGCCTAAGTCGTAGATGCTAGCGTGTAGCTTACCGTTGAGCGACATTCCTTCGAGCGCCAAGGTTACAGTGCCAAGTTCAACTCTTAGTGGAGGCTGAGCAATCTCAATACTTTCTGATTTTCGTACTCGTGGTGGTGAACTTCGATATGCTTTGGTTTGTGCTAAACAATTTTGTGCCAAGTTCAGGTCAATTTCATCACCAACGTCATAAAGCAGGTAAATTGTCAATGTACCTGCTTCAATCTCAGGCAGGTAAGCGGCGGCATCGTTGGTAGTATTTACTGATGTGGCTGAGTCAGTCATATTTTCTTTGTAAGTATAATCTATACTTTATTTAGATTTGTTGGGAAGTGATGGCGTAGACTGTCTCAGTTGATTAAAAGCACTTCTCAAGAAAGGTTTCATCAAAGTTATAAAAAATTGGGCAACCTTATCTATACCTGGGTTGTGAGAACATTGACTTAACCCTAACATCAATAATCTTGCCCATCAACGAACCGTCTGTCTCAGAAATGACATTTCCCTCGTCATCCTGGAATACAAGCTTCTGCACTATATCCGTAACAGTTACCGTAGTATTAGCATCGCCATCAATCAGTGCAAGAATTTCTTGCCCATATTTGTCAGCAATGCTCTGACGTTGAGCTTGAGCTTGTTTCCGTACTGCTCGTAATTCTGCCTCTAACTAGGCAATGCGTTTTCTAAGTAGGTGGGTGCGAAGCCCTGCGTGCGCGCTTGCGCTGTCGCCAACGGCGGAAGGCAGATCCCGACGCTCATCTGTCTGCTCATCACTTACTGATTTGTCTTTTGCTACGGGCGAAGTGCAGGATTTACTTAGTCAGCAACAAAATCAAATGCAACCGCATCTTCGAGAAGCGCAAACAAGGCATTTTTAACAATTTCGTGCTTGGGATGGGGTAGATAGCGATCACGGGCTGCTGCGCTTTCAAAGGTGGTGAGAAAACCGTGCGTAAAGCCTTTGTTAAATCCTTCAGGACTAGAATAAGCGCCACTGGAACAGTAATCAATTCCAGGAATAGAGTGCTTTAATTGCTCTACTGCTTGCAGAACTTCAGCGATCATCGCGTCGTTCACATCTTGCTTAAATTTGAGCAGTACCATGTGATGAACTTGAGGCATAGGGATTAGGCTCCAAAACTATATTAGCAATTAATTTTACCTACTATCTTCTCTTGCCCATCTATCTGGCTATCACGGGTATATCGGTGGTTTTGCCCAATTTGCCAACTTTCATCATATGATCGAGTATGGGTCTGACTTGAGGTATAGTCTGATTATTCTTAGCCAACAAAAGAATGCCGAGTGTTCCCATAACTTGTAAGCCAAGCTTATGCGCTACTTGTTGAGCTTCGCGCTCATCTAACAGGATTCGTTGTTGACCAATTTCTAGCGCTAGCGCGATCGCTTCTCTTTCTCCATCATCTAGTTCCGAAGGAATGATAGACGCTATGTAAGTTACCGGACGAACTTGCAACCACCCAGAAGCAATAGCTTGAAGGACGTATTGCGTACCTGGAAAGCCCAAACCAGTCGTTTCATTACAAACTGCTTGAGGAATAATTATCTGCTCAAATCTTGCTTGTAAGATATCAAGACGAGCAATCGCTGCAAAGTTAATTAGGGGCGTAGCATTACAAATAACTGTCACTATTGTTAATAGCCTGCTGCAATTGAGTCGATATCCTCAGCTAAGTCTGTTTGGCTGTAATGACGCTCTATATGATTTTGACCTAATAGTTGCTGAAACTCCCAAACTGATAAATTAGCTAAACGACGAGCTTGACCAAAAGTAAAAATCCCCTGCGCGTATAGCTTGAGAGCGATTGCGCTCAAAATTGCTCCTTCTCCTTGATTAAGAGTATCTGGAGGTATTTCTAACTGAATTGAATCTACAAAGTGACTCATCTGTGGTTTCTGCTTAAAAGCTGCCTGTTTTTTTATCATAGAGCCTTAACAGTCAATAAATGTATGGTAAGCAAACGCAAGGATAGATTAGGGCGATCGCTTTCCCTAACTGACTCAATGCAGTGACTTAAACCTCACCTCAATAATCTTTCCCACCAAAGAACCATCGGTTTCAGAAACGACATTCCCTTCCTCATCCTGAAACACAAGCTTCTGCACTATATCGATTATAACCACCTTGCAGTTGCGATCACTATCGACTAGCGCAAGAAATTCATATCCACACTTTTGAGCAATCCTTTTACGTTGGGCTTGAGCTTGTTTACGCACCGCTTGGACTTCTGCTTCTAACTGGGCAATGCGCTTTCTGAGTGGGTGAGTGCGATCGCTCATACCGTTTGCCCTCCACTAGCAACGCGCTCAACTTCCGACCACGACAAACAGTAAAAATACGGTTGAGAGTCATGAAAACTTAGTGATACTACTAATAAATACTTTATACCTTGCCTTTATTTACATTTGTAGAGCCATTAAAAATTTTCTTATAATTTAGAAACGAAATTAACATATGAGTAATGTGTCTGAACTGCCGATCAGTAAGCCTATCTCGGTATTCAAAAAATCTATCAAAGTCAATTTTCAGGACTTTTCCAAAGCACTGGGTAAAGCAACGGTAGACATTGCCTTTGCCAAGTGGGACAGTCTTGCAGGCGATGGAGTTGATACTCTTGGTGCATTAGGATTAGTAGCAGGTGCTGGAGAAATTGGCTGGTTGCTAGTTTACCGCTCATTGCTCCAAGCAATGAAGAACCTAGTTGACGAAAAAACAGAGCTAGAATCAGAAAAATTTAATGTCAAAGTATTGAAAAATCAAATTAATGAGGTTTTAGAGAATAGTAGTTTATCGATCAATAAAAAGTTTTTTGAACATCCTGACAAAGATCGGCTCGTTGGGGTGATTCAAGCACCCTTTACCGAGTGGCTAAAAGGTTCGGGCTTAAGTGAGGTAGAAGCAGGAGCAATCAGCCAACGACTACCTATTTATTTTGCGGCGGCACTGCATGAGGAATGGGGTAGCCGCCCAAAAGACTACACCGTTCTTACAGAGACGTTGGATACTCCCTTTACTCAAGCCAATGAGCAATCGCAAGCATGGTTGCGCTATTCAACCTGGTTGCAAAAACAGGTTGAAGAACCTATGTTCTTGGAAGCTTTCAGCTTAAAGCAGGTATTTGTGCCGCTTCGGGCTTACTATAATCGCAAATTAGAAAAACATAAGACGACGATCTAGAAGATAGGACTGGGAGTAGACAATGTGAACGAGTGGTAGTTAAGTTGGAAGCAGAATTAGAAGACTGGTTAAGTACAGCAAAACGAGATGATGCTATTCGACTCATTAGCGGTGGACCCGGTAGTGGCAAGTCTTCTTTAACCAAAATATTTGCTGCAAAGGTGGCAGAAAAGGGAAGTATTCGAGTTCTATTTATTCCATTGCATCACTTTGAGCCATCAGACGATCTGATTGATGCAGTTGGAAAATTCGTCAAGTTTGATCGTCTTTTACCCTACAATCCTTTGGATGCGGAGCATCGAGAAGATCGCCTGCTGATTATTTTTGATGGCTTGGATGAACTAGCTATGCAAGGTAAGATTGCTGAACAAACGGCTCAAGATTTTGTACGAGAAGTACAGCGCAAGATAGAGCGGTTTAACCAGCAAAAAACTTGTGTGCAGGTGTTGATCAGTGGCCGGGAACTGGTTGTGCAGATAAATGAAACTGACTTCCGTAAAGAAGGGCAAATTTTGTATGTTCTTCCCTACTTTTTATCTGAGGCCGATCGCAAGCACTATATCGATACCAAAAAGTTCCTAAAGCAAGATCAACGACAGCTTTGGTGGAAGCATTATGGTAGAGCAAGTGGGAAAGGCTATGGTGGTTTACCGCCAGAGCTAAACCGGGGAAATCTGACCGAGATCACGGCTCAACCCCTGCTTAATTACCTGGTTGCCCTTAGCCTTCAACGCGGTACGCTGAAGTTTTCGGAGGAAACCAACCTAAATGTAGTTTACGCTGACTTACTCAAAGCTATTTATGAACGAGGTTGGGATGGTTATCAACACACTGCGATTCAAGGAATTGAGGAGAAAGATTTTGTTCGGATTCTAGAAGAAATTGCTCTAGCTTCCTGGCATGGGAATGGACGAACTACTACCGTTAAAGAGATTGAGAGCCACTGCGCTAATAGTGGTCTAAAAAAACTATTGACCCGTTTTCAAACAGGCTTAGAAAGAGATTCTAAAGCTGGCGTTACGCGCTTGTTAACTGCTTTTTACTTCCGTCAAAGTGGGAATGAACCCTCCGGTGAAAGGACTTTTGAGTTTACCCACAAGAGCTTTGGTGAATATCTGACGGCGAAACGGATTGTCCGAGAGGTGAGGCTGATTCACAAAAAATTAGAAGACCGCCAGACCGATCCGGATGAAGGTTGGGATGAACGAGAGGCGCTACAGCGTTGGGCAATTCTCTGTGGCTCATCTGCAATGGATGAATATTTATTCAACTTTATTCTAGATGAAGTGCGCTTGGAGCATCTGCAAAGTTCCTCGGACGTTACCAAATGGCAGCAGACGTTCTGTCATCTAATTGGGTTCATGCTGCGACGTGGAATGCCGATGGAACGCCTAGATCCCAGACCTGACTTTCAGGAAGAGAATAGACAAGCCCGTAATTCAGAAGATAGTTTGTTGGCTGTTTTAGGTGTTTTCTATCGTTTAACTAAACAAATCTCAAAAATCGAGTTTCCTTCTCCAGACGCTTTTGGAACATTATTAGCAAGGCTCCAAGGGCAAAGAACAGGAATGCCTAATCCTATGTCTTTTCATTGCCTAACCTATTTAGATTTATCAAAATGTACTTTGCACGTAAGAGATTTTAACCACACGAACTTTACAGGAGCAAATCTTCACTCATCACACCTTATGTATACACATTTTGTAGATGCAAATCTTAAAGCAGTTAATCTTCAAGAAGCGAATCTTCGAGGAGCGGATCTTCGAGGAGCAATTCTCGAAGGAGCAAATCTTCAAGAAACTTATCTTGTAGAGGCGAATCTCGAGGGAGCAAATCTTGAAGGAGTAATTCTTCGAGGAGCGGATCTCGAGGAAGCAATTCTTCAAATAGCGGATCTTCAAAGAGCAAATCTCGAAGGAGCAATTTTTGAAGGAGCGGATCTTCAAAGAGCAAATCTTCAAAGAGCGAATCTTCGAGGAGCAATTTTTGAAGGAGCGGATCTCGAAGGAGCGGATCTTCGAGGAGCAATTTTTGAAGGAGCAATTTTTGAAGGAGCAATTTTTGAAGGAGCAAATCTTGAAGGAGCAAATCTTGAAGGAACAGTTTTTGACAGTGAGAAAGACATTAGCACACACGTCGAAACAGTTGTGAATTAATGAGAGCAATCGTGCAGCAGTTAGTTGTGATCGCTATCAAGTAATGCTAGAAATTCACGCCCGTATTTCTGAGCAAGTCTTTGACGTTGCATTTGATCCCGTTCCCGTTTCCTCAGAGCGCTTGAACTTCAGTCTCTAGTTGAGCATACGTTTTCTGAGGGGTTGAGTGCGATCGCTCATTCTATTTCTCCTCCATCAGCAATAAGCTCAATCTCAGACCAGGGCAGAGAACGTAACTGACTCCATACCTTGGAGACACCACCGACGAGATGCACCATGATATCGCCGTCGTGAGAATGAGAATATTGCATCAACCGCAGCTTGACTGCCTCGCCCATTCTTTCCAACCGCAGCCTGGTTTGGTCAGGGAGAGTTTCTGTCCAGTTTTGACGGCGTGGATAAACAAGCCAATCTCTGGTTTATTTTTCCAAGTCAAGATCGCTCAAAAACCTGCTTGTCTATTATTTATTGGAGTTGAAACAAGCGGTAGTAAAAGCTGTGTTGAACTATCAAAGCGATGTTGTTTTAGGAGCTACTGTTCGTGTGGAGTAGCGTTTATTAGAGTCTCAGCGAGTTTTAAACTAAACTGAATTTTAAGAGGACGGTCTGAACTTGCCCTGATAGAAATCATGAGAAGCTTTGCTATAGCCAGTGCTTTGGATAGGTTCGTTCTTCCGCTAAATTATTGAAGATTACAGCACAAAGTACCAAGATCATCGATCCCTCAAAGGTAGGTGTTAGCAGAAATTGCCAATCTGGTTTTGTCATCATCACGACTAGGGCGACGGCCCCTGAAGGCGGATGTAACGTTCGAGTGATTTGCATGATGGCGATTGCACTTGAAACAGCTACTCCCATTGCCCAAGGCGCAGAACCTAAAAGTTGTAAAATGATTAGACTGGTCAGAGCCACTAAGCAATTGCCCCCAATCACGTTTCGAGGTTGAGCCAGAGGACTGTCTGGCACGCCAAAAATCAAGACGCTTGTTGCACCAAACGGAGCCATGAGTAGAGGAGAATTCGTTTTTATTGCAAGATAGGAAGTTGCAGTGATCGCTAAAAAACTCCCAAACCAACTCCAGAAAACGTGCCGATGACCAGGGCTGTCTACTGGACAAGCTAATGGGCATGATCTCCATCGGCCCAGGACTTTAAACCAATAACTTTCCCACTTTAACCAAACCTTTTTGACATTGATCATGAATAAGTTACTCAGTAGCTGTCCTTTTCGAGTTGCTTTGTTTCGACCTTGTTAAGGTTAGAATATCATGACATTCTTCAAAGAATCTACTAGAAAGTATCGAAAAATACAGATTTATCTACGCTTATCATGTCAATTTAGTCCAAAAATGTCGCATTCCACGCTAACGGGTAACAACAAGCAAGCTTGTTTAGCAATTCCTCAATACAGTGACTTAAACCGCACCTCAATAATCTTGCCCACTAAAGACCCATCCGTTTCAGAAACGACATTCCCTTCCTCATCCTGAAGTACAAGCTTTTGCACTATGCCGATCACAACCACTTTGCAGTTGCGATCGTTATCAACCAGTGATAGAAACTCATATCCACACTTTTGAGCAATCCTTTTACGTTGGGCTTGGGCTTGTTTCCGCACTGCTCGTAGTTCTAACTCCAGTTGGGCAATACGCTTTCTAAGTAGGTGAGTGCGATTGCTTCCAGCACTGCGCTCCGCGCTATCGCTCATATTACTTCTCCCCCATTAGTAAAGCACTCAACCTCCGACCAAGGCAGGGAGCGTAACTGACTCCACAGTCCTTGACCACCACCCACAAAATGCACCATGATATCGCCATTCTGGGAGTGGGAATACTGCATCAACCGCCTTTTGATTGCCTCATCCGCCCATTCTTTCCAACCGAAAAACGCACAAGGCGGGGCAACGTCCTCAGACGGCACACCTTCCTTTAAAGCCTTAACTAGCACTCCTGTTAAGTTACATCGCCAATTTTCCTGTACTGCAATTTTCAGTCTTTCCAGCGCCGCCGGGAAATTAGCCCAATGTTTTTCTATCGCGGTTTTAACCTGTAAATTAGTTTGAACGTCTGGCGATAAACGAGAAATTTGAGTACAGGCGTTTTTGAATTCTTCACCAGTTGGAGGAATTGCGATCTTTTGTTCGGGGATAGGTTGATCTTCTTTTTTAACTTTTTCCCCAGCAGCAGGCAGGCTGTGTTGTGGTTGTACTTGGGAAGAATTAGGAATCGGATTTATGTATGCTGTCTGATTTTCTGCTATCGGCTGCCTAATTTCAGGCTCCCGGCTGTCTGATTTTCGGCTCAGGGCTGTCTGATTTTCGGTTGCAAAAATATCTACGGGCGGCGCTAATTCTTGTTTGAGTTTGTCAAAATCAATGGAGTACTCCCAAATATTGTCAGTTGCCCAACGCTTGTATGAGGTTTTTCTGAGAATGCCCATTTCACACAGGTCTTTAAGGTGGCGGAAAACTGTATCTCGGCAACAACCAAGAGCTTCGGCTAATTCTTGGTTAGTTACATAAACCCAAGGGGGCTTTCCTGCTTTTAGCTTTTGATGAATCCACCCGTCTAGCCAGGAGAGGATGTATGCTTTGAACTTTTTAACTCCCCTAAACTTACTAAGATATTCAGTCAAAATATTAGTAGGGTGCTGCAC
>NZ_PVWN01000100.1 GCF_003003885.1 Chlorogloea sp. CCALA 695
CTAGCTGCGTCAATTATTTTCCGTGTCGGTTGTTGCACAAATTGTCGCCTACACTCTCTACACAAAAATCGTTGTTTGCTGTTGTGGATTCGCCCGTTGTTGACGATTTGAGCAGAGGTACAGGTGGGATTCAAGATTGAATATCATTGAATATTACAGTCTGTGCCTACTCTAGCAATTATCATTACTTTCGTGGCACTACCTAAAAATTAAGATAGTTTTTAGGAGTTATAATCCTGCCAAAATCAACCTATTGACCCAAAAAACATTAAACTTAATGTAGTAGAGTTTCTAGGAAAAATTAAGTAAAAACTTCCTAATTAGGCTATTTAATATATATGTCCCGCCAGTCAAAGCAAGTGTCTAATAACAAGTCGCAAACAGAACGTGAAGGTTCATGGCTAGGCGAACTAGGTAGAACAATCGCCCTGAGTATTATTCTTTCCTTGGGAATTCGTACCTTCGTAGCTGAAGCGCGTTGGATTCCTACAGGCTCAATGTTACCAACGTTGCAAGTCGATGACAAATTAATTATCGATAAAGTGAGTTATCGCCTCCAAGCACCACAACGAGGAGACATTGTAGTATTTATGCCTCCTAATACCGCTAAAATTTGTTCGCAAAGTGAACCACTGATTCCCGGAGAAGCAGTAGATATTTGGAGTCCCAACCCCAATAAGTCAGAAGTTCCCAAAATCAAAGATGCCTACATTAAGCGCTTAATTGGCGTACCTGGCGACAAAATTTTTGTTACTCAAGGGCGAGTTTATATCAACGATCGCGCTTTGTCAGAAGAATATATCGCCGATGCGCCCAATTATGAGTTAGGTCCGATTACTGTGCCAGCAAATTCTTACCTCATGCTGGGCGATAATCGCAACAATAGTTGTGATAGTCATATGTGGGGTTTTGTACCCAAAAATCAGATCATTGGTCGCGCTGTAGTGCGCTTTTGGCCCCCCAACCGTCTCGGTGAAGTAGATTAAGGAAATTGACCCGCCCAAGTTTGCACCACGCGCCCAGTAATTTTTTGCCCTAGCCAAGGAGTATTAATAGCAAGAGATTTTAGGGCTAATGGTTCTACTAACCAAGATTGCTGAGGCGCAAACAAAGTAAGTTCGGCGGGATTACCAGGACAAATTTCTGAAATAGTCTGTTGCAAACAAGTAGCCGGATGGAGGCTAAGAGATCGCCATAGTTCTAAAGCTGACCATTGACCATTTTCTACTAAACACTGCCATAGCAAGCCGATTGCTAGTTCAAACCCAATTACTCCCGGCGGTGCTTCGGCAAAAGAAACAGTTTTTTCTTCGTAGGTATAGGGAGCTAAATCAAGAGAAATAGCATCTATTATTCCCAAACGTACCCCCTCTTGTAATGCGGTGCGATCGCGCGGGTTGCCTAAAGGTGGTTCTAGGCGTAAATTAGGATCGTAGTTGTAATGCGACTTCGTATCAAGTAATAAGTGCATCCAGCTAGTGCTGGCGGTAATTGGCAAACCTTGGGCTTTGGCTTGAGCAATTAGCTGGACGCTACGAGCCGTAGAAACGCGCATAATATGTACTGGAGTACCAATTGCTGCCACTAATTCTAATACCGCCGCCATTGCCGTTGTTTCGGAAATTTCGGGATTGCCGGCCAAACCCAAAATAATTGAGTCTGTCCCCTCGCGCATCACCCCATTACCTGCCAATTGGCGATCGCAACACCACAGGGCAACAGGTTTATTTAGCGGCTGTACGTACTCCAATAACCGCCTTAGCAGTGCCAAATTTGTCACAGTACCATCAGCAAAACCTACAGATCCGGTGGCAAGTTCGGCAAGTTCGGTCATTTGCTGCCCTTGGACACCAAGAGTCAATGCTCCCCAGATATAGATTTTGGGTAAGTGAGCTTTTAATTGTCGCCTTTTTTGTTCAATTCCGGCGATCGCTGACAAATTATCCAAACTAGGCACGGTGTCGGGCAAAATACACAATCTAGTAAAACCTCCCGCCGCCGCCGCTTCTAGCATTGACAACAAAGTTTCCCTGGTTTCAAAACCAGGTTCCCCGGAGTGACTGTATAAATCTATCAACCCCGATCCCAATACTAAACCGCGACAATCGCGCACTTGAGTATCGCTAGACCACTGTTTAATATTATCTTCTACTGCCTCTATAACCCCATCGCCAATTAATACGTCAGCAATACTATCAGTTTTAGCAACAGGATCTATTACCCGGACTTGTTGTAGCAATTCCCTTGTCATAACTTGCGATCAACATTTATTGGTTGATTTATAATGCACCCGCCGCAGTTTTATCGAATACCCCACCCCCCAAATGAGTTGTAATATTCATTGCCTGTAAAACTGGTAAACCATCTAAGCCTTGAGGATAATCAATTACACTCACCGCTCCATTACCTTGGCGGAAGTTCCAAAAATACTGATTATCTAAGCCCAAAATATGGCAGAGCAAAACTTTATTTGTAGCATCGTGAGCCACGACTAAACCTGTCTGTAACTGCTTTTGCAAGGCGAAACTAACAATTTGCTGCCAAGCCTCGATACTGCGATCGCGCACTTGCTGTAAGTTCTCTCCTTCAGGCATTTGTACGTCTTGCGGTACAGTGCGCCACTGCTCCAATTCTCCGGGATAGGTTTGCTCAATTTCTGTTTCTAATTTTCCTTCCCACAGTCCATGAGCAATTTCTCTTAAACCATCAAACAGTTGCAATTCAATCTGGGGGTGAGGCTGCAAAATAATTTCGGCGGTTTCTTTAGGGCGCAGCATCGGACTACTAACAGCAAAATCAAGCTCTACCTCTTTGAGAAACTCCCCAGCTAAACAGGATTGCGATCGCCCATTATCATTTAAAGGCACATCTATTTGTCCTTGAAACTTAGTTTGGCGATTCCACTCAGTTTCTCCGTGACGTACCAGCAACAATCTTACACCACGATGATTGGGACGCAATGAAGGCAAATCTTCGCCCAAATGTCCAGTTTGATTCATTGATTCAAGTTGAACGCTCTGCCCCAAATTACCAGAAAAATTGAGGATGCTAAGACCACAGTTAGATTGCTGAATAGAGTGGTAGCGACTGGGGACAATTCCCAGCGCCAAGCTGATTAAAGCCCGATTAATGCCATTATGCCCAACAATTAAAATTGTTTCCCCTTCGTGGCGGGATAATATTTCTTGCCAAAACTGCTTTGCTTGTTCGTACAGTGCTAAAACTGGAAAATATTTTTGCTCTTTACCGTCTTTTTGGGGTAAAAGCATCATAAATTCGTCGGGCTGCTCTTTCCACAAGCGGTAATCTTGAGGTAAATTATCCTTCACCTCTTGCGATCGCATCCCTTCCCACAAAGGCAAGTCAATTTCTCTTAAATTATCAACAGTTTGAATTTCCGCCGGAGTTACTAAACACTGTGTGATGATTTCCGCCGTCGTTTTCGCTCGTTGTAATGGACTGGTATAAATAGCCGCAAAATGGAGATGACCCAAAGCCTTACCAGTTTTTAAGGCATCATCACGACCTTTTTGAGTCAAAGTTGAAATATCGCTGCGCCCTTGAATGCGCCGCTCGGTGTTATAACTACTTTGACCGTGACGTACAATGATCGCGCGAGTAGTCAATCTTTTTCTCCTGTAATAGCCTTACAAACTGCGGCGGTAAACGCAGTCATTTTACCAGAGTGTTAGCTTGCTACTCAATTTTTTTCTAATCCATAGACAAAATGCGATAATGCAACTTGTGGCGACTTCTTTACGGGATAGCTACGCTTCACGCATTATGGGCAATTCAAGATTCATGACGATTAAGCGGTTAATTTTAAGTCTGCTCACTCTAGCAATAATTTTCTTAGCTGGGAGCGCCTTAGTAGCAAGTTGGCAGCAACCCCAAATTCAAAGCCGCTTGGAACTATACCAAACTAACTTATTACTTCGCGCTCAAGAATTGCCACCAGAAAATACTGACCAAAATCTGGTTAAAGCTAGTAAAACCCTCTTAGGCGAAAAACCTTTAGAGGCTGCAACTAAGCAATATCTTGATGCTCAAAAGTCGGCGCAAAAGAATTTAGACAAAGCACAAAATCAACTGGCGCAGTTAGCACAAAATTCTAATAGTGTTTCTAAGCCTGATTCGCAAATTGCCCCAATTATCGATTCTCCCCGCTCCTCACAGCAAGCCCAATTACTTAAATCTGTTGCTCAAATCAAAAAATTAATTGCTGAACTAAATCTACGTCTAGGGATTCTCCAAGTACAGCAAAAACAAACTGATCCAGCCGCCAAAACCTGGCTCAATGTCATTAATTCACCTCAAGACGACTCTTTAGCCGCTACAGCTACCGTTTTAACGGGATTATGGAGTAATCCCCCCCAACTGCTTCCTGATGCGGAAGTGTTAATTCAAGCAAACTTAGAAGGTTGGTTTCAAGGACGCGCCCTAGCCCAACTCTACGAGCTACAGCAACGCCCGGATGCCCAATTGGCGCTCCAAGCCGAAGAACAAGCGCAAGCAGAAGCTGCATTACTAAAACTAGCCATTATTAGCAGCATTCCTGCCGTAACTGGCTTAATTGGTTTAATATTACTAATTTATTTATTTATCAATCGCTTGACAAAAGGCAAAGAATCTGTATTTGCTCAAAATGGAGAACTGGTTTGGACAACGCCTTGGGATTGGGAAACTGTCTGGCAAGTATTTATAGTTGGCTTTTTTTTGATGGGGCAAATAATTGTCCCGTTAATATTTTCAGCCTTGCAAATAAACCCAGGCGCAGCTAGTGTGAGAGTCCAGGCTTTATATACCTTAGCAACTTATCTATTTTTAGCTTTCGGTGCGGTTACAGTGCTGTACTTTTCTATCAAGAAATTTTTACCCTTATCGCCAAGTTGGTTTCGCTTCAAACTGGGGGGAAATTGGGTTTTGTGGGGACTAGGAGGCTATTGCGCGGCACTGCCTTTAGTTGTAGTCGTATCCCTAATCAATCAACAGTTATGGCAAGGGCTTGGCGGCAGTAATCCTCTACTATCGCTAGTTTTAGAAGGGCAAGATAAAATAGCTCTTGGTATATTCTTTTTTACAGCAGCCGTTGCTGCACCGCTATTTGAGGAGTTTTTGTTTAGAGGGTTTTTATTACCTTCTCTAACTCGTTACTTCTCTGTATGGCAAGCTATTTTAATTAGTGCTTTCTTATTTGCGATCGCTCACTTGAGCTTATCCGAGGTACTACCGTTGATGGTGTTAGGAGTAGTATTAGGATTTGTGTACACGCGATCGCGTAACCTTTTAGCTTCTATATTGCTTCACAGTCTTTGGAATAGTGGCACTCTAGTCAGCTTATTTATTTTAGGCAGTAGCTCTACTTGATAATTTATTCAAAACTTCATAAAATTAAAGTCATAACTTTACTTCTTTCTACAGATTACTCTCCCAAATGATTGAGGTCTAATGTGTAGATGAGAGATAATAAAATCTTTACCCAAGAAATATTGTATAAAAAAACACCAAGTTAATAAATGTCGTTGGTACATTTAGGTATAAGTCGCAACTTAGAAGCAATAACACAAATACCGATTCAAAGGGTGAGAAATGTTTACAAAAACTCGGAAACAAGTTTCAAAACCTATGCTAGGCAAAATGTTGCTTCGTAAAGGATTAATTTCGACAACAGAGTTGCAAGCAGCTTTAGTAGCCCAAAATGAAAGTGGTAAAAAGCTGGGTGAAGTTTTAGTAGAAAAGCAAATAGTTTCTTCTGATAAAGTCAACCAAGCCCTGACGGAACAAAATATTCGTTTAGGCGAAATTTTAATAGACGCAGATTTGATATCTCCTGAGCAACTCGAACAAGTGTTGGCAGAACAATATCTAAAGAATAAAAAATTAGGGGAGTTGTTGTTAGAAAAGAAATTAGTTACTTCCGAACAACTAGAGATGACGCTAAGAAAACAATACTGGCAAAAAAACGGGTTTTGGCTAATTTCCTAACAAAGCTAATGTTTTGTAACGTATTCAAGGAAGTTTTAAAAAGTATTAAGTAAGAAACTGCTTGCTAAGACAGGTAGTTTTTTATTTGTATGTAAGTTAAAAAGGAAATGCGATCGCAAAATTGCAACTTAACCTGCTACAACTTACATAGTTTTCTAAGCAGGAATTACACATACTTTTAACTCAATGATTATATAGAGTAAAAACTAAAATCAGCCATCACTCTATTAATTTTTGAAAAAGACAAAGAAAAGATGAACTTTTTAATAGATTTAAACTTTTCTACGGCAAAGGTTTTTAACAAGTTGCTTAAGCTTAATTTACTTCATCGCTGGCTCCGAAGCGTTAAAGTAAAGAAGTATTAAGGTATTGTAACAATCTGCCAAATTTTATGCAACTTGCCCCCTCTGCGTCTAAATTAACGCCCCAACCATTAGCTAGTAAGACGATTACCCTAGATATTACAGGGATGAAGTGTGGAGGTTGCGTTAAAACCGTAGAAAAACAATTAGCACAGCACCCAGGAGCGATCGCAATTTGTGTAAACTTGGTTACAGAGGTTGCTGTAGTAGAATGTCAAACCAATGTCGAACCGAAGGAATTAGCTGCACGTTTAACGGCGGTAGGGTTTCCGACTAAACCCCGTGATGTCACTCTAGGCAAAACACCGACAGGAGAAGATTTTAGCGAACGACAAAAGCGCGAGAAGCGTTCGGCATTAAAGCAATTATTCTTAGCATCCCTGTTACTGATTCTTTCTAGCTTAGGACATTTGCCAGAAAGTATATTATCGCTGCCTATATTAGACAACATTTGGTTGCATTGGGGACTCGCAACGATTACTTTACTTATCCCAGCAAGACCAATACTAGTTGAAGGTTGGCGCGGCTGGCGACGAAATGCGCCGAATATGAATACTTTGGTAGCTTTGGGAACCTTAACGGCGTATACCACGAGTGTAATTGCTTTGTTGTTTCCTGCCTTGGGCTGGGAATGCTTTTTTGATGAGCCAGTTATGCTCCTCGGCTTTATTTTGCTAGGTAGAACTTTAGAACAACAAGCCAAAAGTCAAGCTGCTAGCGCCTTTAGGCAATTATTGGCACTGCAACCACCCTCTGCACGATTGATTGCACCCCAAGTAGTATCTCTAGATAATAGTTTTCAATCCGCCTCTAGTGTCGAAATTCCAGCGTCTCAAGTGCGAGTAGGAGAATGGATACAAGTCCTACCAGGGGAAAAAATTCCTGTAGATGGCGAAGTTGTAGCGGGACGCACAATGGTAGACGAATCAATGTTAACTGGTGAGGCATTTCCAGTAATTAGGCAGCTAGGAGATACCGTCACCGCCGGAACATT
This sequence comes from Chlorogloea sp. CCALA 695, assembly GCF_003003885.1. Taxonomy (GTDB): domain Bacteria; phylum Cyanobacteriota; class Cyanobacteriia; order Cyanobacteriales; family Chroococcidiopsidaceae; genus Aliterella. The sequence continues at coordinate 7,342 of NZ_PVWN01000100.1, forward strand.
GAACCAGTCAAGCGCTTTTGCCTTAAAAGCAACTCGTACTGGCGCAGATACCACTTTAGCCCAAATAGTCGCCTTAGTAGAAGCTGCCCAAACTCGTAAAGCTCCCGTTCAAAAATTAGCTGACACTGTAGCAGGTTACTTTACTTATGGTGTATTAGCCGCATCTATATTAACTTTTTTATTTTGGTACTTTATTGGTACTCATATTTGGACAGAGGTTTTGCTACCTGGACAAATTGGTAGTCATGATATGTCACTCCACGCCCAGCACTTGGTAAATACCCCGTTGCTGCAACCCTCGCCACTATTGTTGAGTTTAAAACTAGCTATAGCCGTTATGGTCGTAGCTTGTCCTTGTGCTATGGGACTTGCTACACCTACAGCGATTTTAGTTGGTACGGGAGTTGGAGCGCAAAAGGGACTGTTGATTAAAGGTGGAGATGTTTTAGAACGAGTCCATCAGCTAGATACAGTAGTTTTTGATAAAACTGGCACTCTAACAAGCGGTCGTCCTACCGTCACCGATGTTGTAGTTATTCCCAAAAATAATTTATCGGAGCGCGAACTATTGCAATTAGCCGCCGTTGTCGAAAGTGGTGCTTGTCACCCTTTAGCTACCGCGATTACTAAAGCGGCTAAAGAGCAAAATATATCTCTACCCATTGCTAAAGACTTCTATACCGAGCCAGGCTTGGGGGTATCGGCGGTAGTAGAAAATAAGCAAGTTTTGTTAGGTAACTACCAGTATATCAGTGAGAATAACGTTGATATTAGCGCACAAGTGCGATCGCAAAGTATAGCTTTAGCCGCTAAGGGAAAAACTGTAGTATTTGTAGCTCTTAACAGTGAACTCCTAGGATTCATCGCTGTTAGCGATACCCTGAGAGCCGAAGCGCATAATACCATAAAACAATTGCGCTCAATGGGTTTAAAAGTAGTGCTATTGAGCGGAGACACTACTGAAGCCGCCGAGGTAGTAGGCGCACAATTAGGACTAAGCAAAGCTGATATTATTGCCGGAGTTCGCCCCGCCGGAAAAGCCCAAGCTATTCAACAACTGCAAGCCCAAAATCACCATGTCGCAATGGTAGGAGATGGTATTAATGATGCTCCCGCTTTATCTCAAGCCGATGTTGGTATTGCACTTAAAGCAGGTACAGAAGTAGCTATGGAAGCGGCTCAAATTGTTTTGATGCGCGACTCTTTAACAGATGTTGTCGCGGCTATTACTCTCAGTCGAGCGACTTTTCTAAAAATCCGCCAAAATCTATTTTGGGCATTTGCCTACAATACTCTAGGTATACCCATTGCTGCGGGTTTACTATTACCTAGTTTTGGTTTTGTACTTAACCCCGCCGCCGCCGGAGCATTGATGGCTTTTAGTTCTGTTAGCGTAGTTACAAATTCTTTATTATTGCGCCGATTCAGATAGCACATTGCTAGGAATTAAATTATAAAAATCTCTATTCCTCTCTAACCCAAGGGAGGAAGGTTAAGAGATATACTTTCAGCGATTTTTACAACCCTACAAAAAGCTATCCGCTCCTACCAAGGTCAGTTAACCTTTAGTAAGAGCGGTGTAGTGGATCTTCAAGTTGAAACCAGACTGCCGGAAGGAACTCCAAGCAAGCCTAAGCTTTATTTAGAGAACAGCCCCGGCGCGCAGCCGGCTCATTTCAACTTGATGACCCAAGGATATACTACTTTCTATCATGGGCATCACCTCCTTGTTGCCTTTACGGCGTAAATCTCACAGGGACAAAGCTTATTGCTTTGGGTGTTTGTCACCTTCATTTAATATAACACAATGTTTTGTAATTGTTGGCTACAAAAATAAAAACCCCTACTTTTTTAGTAGAGGTTTTTTATCATCCTATTTCAACTCAAACCAATTTAGAGAGCATTACCGCGAGGCAGTACTTCTTCAGGGAATTGGAATTGTTCGTGAGGCTGATCTTGAGGAGCCATCCAAGCGCGGATCCCCTCATTCAGCAAAATGTTTTT
>NZ_PVWN01000019.1 GCF_003003885.1 Chlorogloea sp. CCALA 695
AGCTAGACTTGGGAGTCTTGGCTAGAATGCTTATGTACGGACTGATTACCGTGATTCAGCATTCAACGAATCGCACCTTCCTTCTTCATCTACCGCAGTCCGCAGAACTGGTTGGCGGAAAATTAAAGTCCCGCAATCATAGTCAATTTCGTAGTCTGTACCACGACTAAGTTGGTCGCACTGCAACACCGTACCCGGACGATTGAGTTCTTCTACTTCAATAAAAACACTTTCACTACCTGGAATTAGCAACTGCCGCGATAAAAAGTAATAACCACTCGTACCATCGGGGGCAATTGTATCGCGCTGGAAGCCTTCAAAGTAATAACCACTCGTACCATCGGGGGCAATTGTATCGCGCTGGAAGCCTTCAACGTTGTTGCCGTAAAAGCCCGTAACTTGTAAGTTACCTAGGTTGTAGTTTGCTTTAAAACCGTGCAGTTTGCGATTAAAGGCGGTGTATTCTTGCGACGAGCAGGAAAACTCTTTAGTATCGTAATCGCCCCACATAGCAAAATCTGGCTCGGCTCCCAAAATACGTGAATTGCGTTCTAGGCGCAAGTACAGGCTATCTTGGGAGGGGGTGGTGGCTTCTATTGTAGAACTATCGCCATAGACTGGATATTTTTCTGTGCAATCATTGGTGTCTCTAAACAATCGGCTATTGCCATCACAATCTTCGTTGAGAGTGCGATCGCTATTGTAAGCTCCAGTAAACAACCAATTCCCAACTCTCCCGGTCGCAAAAACTGCGGAATTGATATCTATTTGAGTTTTGTTGTCTTCATCCGGCGGTAAAAAATCTCTAAAACTACGATAGTAATCTGTACCTTTTTTACCAATGCGGACATTAATTACTCCTGTAACTAAGGAGGGACGCAAGTTTGTTTGAAACTGAATTTGGGCAAAAGCTTCTAAATTCGTAGCAAGAGCAGCAATTTGTACAGTTTGAGCTTGCAAAACCGAGCGCAACTGAGCGGTAAACTGTCCTTTTCCGGCTTTTACCTGAAACCCATCGCGATCGCTATCTGCATCTGCACCAACAAATTCTCCCGCACTCGCTACTAAAGTAACTACCACACTTTGCTGAGAGCGATTCCCCTGTGCGTCAAGCAATTGTCCTTCAATTGTGGCAGTAGACCGCCCATCGGCAGGTATCCGGGCTTCAGTGGTTTACAACTTAATCTGGGTTGCCGTTCCTCGTACTTGCAGCTTAACAGTAGCGATTACTCCGGTTTTCCCTTCTCTAGTTGCTTGGGCAGTAATGGTATTGTCGCCAGGTTTGAAAACCACCCCGTACCATGTCTGCGTAACTGTTTTTGACTTATTATCAGTTTCTGTGCGTCCAATAGAGCTAGGATCGACACCAATACCATTAACTTTAAGCTCTACGGTACTGCCTTCGGCATACTGCAAAATTACTGAAGTAGCGGCGATATCCAAAACGGCAGAATTTGTCGGAGTCAGAATCTTTACTTCTAAAACGGAAATCGCATTATTAGTTTCTGGCTCGTTAACTACTTCTGTCGGTGTTGTTGGCGCTACTTGACTTGCAGGAGCTGGTTGAATAAGTGGCGTTGTTGGTGTGGGTGCTAATGGGTTTTCGATTGGTGTTGTTGGCGCTACTTGACTTGCAGGAGCTGGTATATCAAGTGGTGTGATTGGTGTGGGTGTTAGCTCCAAAGTTGATGGTAACACCTCTTGTTGGGCGATACCCGTATCTGTCACAGGTAAAGGTATGGCGCAAGCAGTAGTAGCAATTACTAAACTTATTGCTTCTAAGGTGGTTACTAACAAAAAAGTGAGTAAAGTGTTTTTTGTTAGTTTCATTTCGATTCACCTTCATTGAAGCTAGGAGTTACGGCGAAATTCATTCTGACTAAACTGCCAGGGGCTAAACGTACTAGCCTTGACTGACTATTGCGTTCGCTAAACCGACGTTGGGCGCAAGGGTGTAGCCGGGCAAACTGCTTAAATCCAAAACTCCTGTTCGATAACCTGGTAGAACATTTGCTACAGAAAATAATCCATCTTTATCGGTCGTAATCCGGTTGCCGTCGTCCATAAACACACAGCATTTGGTACACCCGGTTCGCCGCGTTGCTGTTCGCCGTCAAAGTTTTTGTCTACAAATACTCGACCGATAATTGTGCCTGCGTCGGTGAGAATACCCGAATTAACTCTTAATTTGTGAGTAGCGGGGCCATCTTTGACGGTAAAGTTGTTGTCACGTTGAGCCGAGGCGATCGCCGAGTTTTGTCCATTCCCGCGAATTGCATCCGGTGTTAGTACCGCAGCGTAGGCAATATTTAATACCTGCTGACCTTCAGGAGAATTTTTAGCAGGCAAGTTGACTCCTTTAGCGCGAAAGGTAATTGTTCTCTCGGTATGACTTGAGGTAATGACAACGCTTTTGCCGCCTAATTCTGCCCGGACAGTTTCAGTATTAAAGTTGAATCCTAAAGGTAAGATATCGGTAATAACTACGTTTGTGAGCGGGGTACTGGCAAGATTTTTGACTGAGAGGCGATAAATTACCGTGTCTGCGGGGGCGGCGGAAGCGCGATCGCCAGTTTTAATAATTTGAATTTCTTGGCTTTGACAAATGGTCGTATTTAAGTCAAGAATTGCCAAACTCAGTCCGATACGTTCGGCGTTGTCAATATTAATAGTTCCTGTTGCCGAAGTTTGATTGTCAGTAGTGCTAATTGGTCTACCATCAAGGGAAGTAGCTGTATAAGAGACAACTTCACCAATTTGGGAGCCAATGGTAAGCTTAATTCTTCGTTCGCTGTAAATTGAGCTAGGCGGCGGACTGATAAGTAAAATATAAGTTCTACCAGCAACTAATTGACCCTTACTAGGATCGAGTAAAAAGTTGTATCGTCCTTGATTGCCATTAGTTAGAAAGAAAGGATTGCTATTTTCTATATTAGGTTTTAGCCCTAGAGGGACATTATTACCGCTTAGGTCAGGTAATTCCGTAGGAGATAAAGCTAGGGGCGACCTAATTTCTGTTCCTGTCGGATCTGCGGAATTGACTTCGTATAAACCAACATTAAAGCCTGTGTAATCTTCTATTTGTTCCCCAGCGCAGCCCGTAACTTGCCCTAAAGGATCTACTAATTTGGTTACACTAAAGCCAGCTTGGGTACTGACTCCATTAATAGTTGTTCCGCCATTTCTTCTGCCCTCAGCGCTGTAAAAAAAAGTTACTTGATTAGTAATTTGGACAGCTTGAACATTTTGGGCTATTGCAGGTATGGCTTGCCAAATACTACCGCTAATAAAAGCTGCTGTTATTAGTTGAAGGTATTGATTTAAGTGATTATTATAACAGCGCATTTTTTTATACCTTCGTAAGCAAGAAATTAGACTTGCTACTGGTTAAAGAATTAGTTAAAAACTGAAAATTTGATTAAATACACAGAAAATTTTTTATAAACAAGAGCAAATAAAGTGATCGCACTCCAGTAGAAAGTATGGATAGGCGATCGCGCTTAAAAATAAGGTAATTATTTCACTCGGACTTGGTAAACCGCACCGATAGTTGATTTATCGGCGATCGCATCAGGAAATTTCCAGCGCACATGAGTATAAACTTCGGCGGGTGCGCGTCGAGTTTCAACTTTGCCATTGGCTAGTTTGAATTGCACTGTTGGTTTGGCAACAAAGGTTTTGCCGTTGTCGATGCTGTAAGTAACTGTTGCCGTGCTTTTGATGGTACTGCTGGAATTTAAGACGTAGGCGGTTTGTTTGGGAATGGGTTGAGTGACAACTAAATTAGTGGCGGGGTGACTGCCATTATTAGCCCCAGTCACCGTGTAGCGAAGCACATCACCAGGCTGTACGGTTACATTTCCCTGTAAAGAAACCCAGGTAACTTTGTCTTTACCTGCGGTATCTTTTTGTACCACTTTTTTGTCGGCAGTTAGGCGCAACTGCACTTTGGGTTGAGCTTGGACGTTTTGCACCAAAATATTTTTTGGTGTCGTAGCTGCAATTCCAGGACAGCTACTAAAAGGTACAGCTACGAGCATTGCTGCTAAACCGATGATTGATAAACGTTTCATTTTTATAACCTCTTGTGTAAATTGATTGAAGGTAGGTAAAAATCAGTTAAAGCCAGGGACACAGTCTGTTGTGTCCCCTAAAGCTCTAACTTGAGGGGTTATTGGTCAATTTCGCGTTGGAACTTAAAGGTTCTAAACTGACTTGGGCCTAATACCGGGGTTAAGCCAGTATTTACCGTATAAGCCGTAACATCGGCGGTATCACCCGAGCTGTACCCACCGTGCCATTAAAGTAAGAAGGTATAGCGCCACCAGATTCGATCGCAGTAGCAGCTACGTTAAGGGTATCAATCTGACCAAAGCCTGGAGTACCACTTGCGTCATTATCTCGACCCCAGTTGTTGGGCAATACTGTACCATTCTCAGTAATAAGAATGTTATTGGCATTCAATCCTAGACTGCCTGAACCAGTGGCAGGAACGCTAGAGATGTTGGTATAGGTAATTTGGTACTCAACGCGGTTTCCTGGTGCGGGAGTTCTTGGTGTGATACTGCTGAATAGTTCTTGACCCCCAGGAAAGGCTAGCCCAAATCCTGGAACTAGGCGCGATTCCTTCAATAGGCGCAAGACGCCGACATAAACGCGATCGATGCTAGTGTTGAAAGCTTCTCCAGTATCAATTACTCCATTGCTATTGGTATCAACAAAGGCGGTTACTGGGACTGGGTAGCCATATTCTGGATCGCCGGGTTCAAAACTTACTAAATCTGTAGAGAGCCTTGTTCCTAGCGGTAAATCGATAGATACGTTGTAGGCAGAAGTTCCACCATTAGCAGCTACGTTAGGAATAGTTAAGACTTCCGCCGCCAAGTTAATCGGATCTACAACGGTATTAATTGTCCCCACGTTTTGATCGGTATCGTACCGGAAAATTGAACCATCCCAATAGTAGAGCCTTGAGCCATTAACGCCAGTGGCAGTAATTGTCACGAACGTACCAGTAGGCAAGTCAGCCAAGCCTAAATCCGCAGGAGTAGTAGGAATAATACTGATATTGGCTGGGGTTGCACCATTATTTTGTACGCTATTGACAAAGGCAATAGCCGCAGGATCGGTAGTATCGGTATTTTCTGGGGTGTCTGGAGTTGTGAAACTAGCGGCTCTATTGGTATCGTCGTTGTTGCTAGTAGGGCTTGTGGCTCCTGCTGCACCTTCAGGGCCAAGTAACACTGCTGATACTTCCGGCGCGGGGATGTTGAGAATATTATCTTCGCCACCCTAAAGTGATGTATTTGTATCTGTACCAGTGTTGTTTCCTGGGTCGGTTCCATCCGTTCCAGGAGTTGCCACACCATTCCTAGGCGTATTCGATCCCGTTGTGGATGTGCCAGCATCATTGAAGTTACTGGGGGTTTGGTCTCCAGATTCATCATAAACTAGAGTCGTGCCGCCATTGCTTGTACCAAAGACTTGAGCAATGTTGGCAATTTGACCTCCGGTTGTACCATTGCTACCAAAAGTTGTAGTTGTCCTAACTACGAAGGAGAAACCTGTAATATTAGTGTTAGGAGCGATCGCTGGACTATTGACAGCGTTGGTCAAAAGCCCAGTAGGAGTAAGAGGAGCGTAGACAAAGCCGACTCTAGTGACGGTGGTTAAGTTAGCAGGAGGAGTTGTACTCCATACAGCTTTGTCGGCTGTATTCGGTAGAGTTGTCGTTGAAGATTCGCTGTATACAACACGCCACCCTGTAGGAGGAGTTGAAACTGCATTTAAGCTTGTCCCGAAAGGAATAGTATCAGATATTAAAATAAACTTGCTAGTTGTGTTAAGGTCAACACCGCCACTAAGAACCGTACCTGTCAAAGGAGTAGCATTAAAAGCTGTACTACTAGCTGATGGTGGACTCCCTTCTACTCGCAAGCTTAAGCTGTAGGTGAGGAGGTCGTCGTTGGTTACGCTAGGAGTACCATTTTGGCTATAACTACTCAGATTTTTGAGGATGGCAGCAAAAGCTTGGTCGGTAGCATTAATTGTTGCTGACTGAATATTGCTGGCTTCTCTTTCACCATTGGCTGGAGCCGTACCAGCAGCTTCAATAATTGGCGTACCACCAGTTAAAGTATTGTTGTCGGCGGTGAATACGCTACCTGGGGTATTTAAGTAAGCGCCGTTTTAAGCAGCCGAAGGAGTTGTATCACCCAAGGTAACGCTAATGGTTCCACTACTGACGGAGCCGACTAATACCGGAACTCGTACCCGCACTGATGCACTAGGCTGAATTTGTCCAGAGGTGTAAGAAGAACCACTAATATCAGTAAAAGTTCCGGGGACAGTTTCAATTCTTACAGCGCCGGAAATTGTGCCAGAACCCGAAATGGTAGCGGCGTTAGGAATAACAATTGTAGTAGGAGCGTTACCAACGTTAGTGACATCAAAATCAAAAAAGATCGTGTCATTGGCTTAGATGCCTGTTGTTGCTGGGGTGTTGTCTACTACTCCCGCCGGGTTGATATAAAGACCCGCAATTTCAGCTACGGTAATAGTTACAGTGTTAGAACTTGCGTTTAACGCTGTACCAGGGTTGTTGGCATCATTATAAGTAGCCGTTGCAGTGTTGCTAATAGCTGTATTAGCACTGGTAGAAGTTGGGGCTGTTTGAGCTAATACAGAGGAGGCAATTTGAAAAGTACCGCCGACAAGCGAAGCTGCTGTTAGTAATTGACGATAAAGATTTTTTCGAGGTTTTTTCATTAGGACGCACTAAGATTAGATAGCTTGAAAACAAACAAAATTAGCAAATATAGAAATAGTAAGTTTTGGTGTATAGATAAATACAACTAAGTACCAAAAGTTGCCTTACTAAAAGTCGATGGGGGAAAGCGGTTAGCCCAACACTTGCTAGCGGTTAAGTCAAATAGCTATATAGGCTATATAATTATCTTTCCCTATCTGCTTAAGAATCAAATCAAGGTGATTACTGGACTTTTATAAAAAGACTGGAGTTAATACTGGTGAAAATACTGAGGTTTGAGGGCAAGGTGTATGTGAAAGTTGACGCTTTTATTGTTTTTGCGATCGCTAGATAATTTTTTACTCAATCCCTTAATAGATAAGTAAAGCTAGAAAATATCTAGATGCAAATTAATATATGTCTGATACACCTTGGCGCTTTTTGTTAGAAAAATCTCTTAACTATCACCGTAATATTAGGGAAGCGCGTTATTTGCAGTTGGCAACAGTTACTCAAGAAAATCGCCCCGCCAACCGCAGCGTAGTATTTCGGGGCTTTTATGGAGATAAAGATTGTTTAAAGTTTGTCGTGGATAATCGTAGCGAAAAAGTCCGCCAAATTGCCGTACATCCTTGGGCGGAGGCTTGCTGGTACTTTACCCAAACCCGCGAACAATTTAGATTTAGTGGTTTGCTAAACTTAGTACAAGCAGATAATGCAGACTTGGCTTTAAAACAAGCTCGTCAAGCAAGTTGGCAAGAACTTAGCAATAGTGCAAGGTTACAATTTGCCTGGGCTGATCCCGGAAAACCTAGAGCCGAAGATGCTGACTTTGCGCCGCCGCCTCCTCCTGTACTAGAGCCATTAGCTAATTTTTGCTTGTTATTATTAGAACCAATGGAGGTAGATTACCTGAACTTAATGGGCAATCCGCAAAATCGATATATATATAGTCGTAATGATGGCTGGAGTAGTATCGAAGTCAATCCTTAACTAAATGTGTGTAGAGACGTTGCATTGCAACATCTCTACACCTTAAAAATTGCTGTACTGGGCGATCGCACTAACGATTTTTTCTACTACTTCAGCTATTGGTATACTTCCCAATTCTCCAGAAGCGCGGGTGCGGATGCTGAGGCTATTTGATTCCACTTCTTTAGCTCCTATTACTGCCATAACAGGGATTTTGTCTTTTTCGGCGTTGCGAATGAGTTTGCCCAAACGCTCGTTACTGGTATCGGCTTCTACTCGGATACCGTGCGATCGCATTAACGCTGCTACTTCTATTGTAAAATCTCTCTGGGCATCGCTTACAGGTAGCAATCTTACTTGTACGGGCGCAAGCCATAAAGGGAAGTCCCCAGCGTATTCTTCAATTAAAATCCCAATCAAGCGTTCCAAAGAGCCAAAAGGCGCGCGGTGAATCATTACCGGGCGTTTGCGAGTACCATCTTCGGCTACATACTCCAAATCAAAGCGCTCTGGCAAATTGTAATCTACTTGTACCGTACCTAACTGCCACTCTCTTTCTAAAGCATCGCTAAAAATAAAGTCAAGTTTTGGCCCATAAAAAGCAGCTTCGCCAATACCTTCAAAATGATCCATTCCCAGCTTTTCTACCGCACGGCGAATTGCTCCTTGAGCTTTTTCCCAAGCTTCATCAGAGCCAATGTACTTATCGGAGGCTGGATCTCTAAAACTTAGCCGCGCTTTAAAGTTCTTCAGTTGCAAGCTTTTAAACACTGACAAAATTAAATCTACGACATTGAGAAATTCATCATCTAATTGTTCGGGAGTGACAAATAGGTGTGAGTCATCAACCGTAAAGCCGCGTACTCTAGTTAAGCCGCCAAGTTCTCCCGATTGTTCGTAACGATAAACCGTGCCAAACTCCGCTAAACGCATTGGTAGTTCGCGGTAAGAGCGCAATTCGCTTTTGTAAATTTGGATGTGAAAAGGACAGTTCATTGGTTTGAGAACAAAACCCTGTTCGGCGGCGGCGGATAGTTCATCCTCCGCCATCAACGGAAACATATCTTCTTTGTATTTTTGCCAATGTCCAGAGGTTTTAAATAAGTCTACTCTGGCAATATGGGGGGTGACTACAGGCAAATAACCGCGTTTTAACTGCTCTTGTTGCAGGAAGCTTTCTAAAGTGCTTCTTAATACCGTTCCTTTGGGTGTCCATAAAGGCAAACCTGGCCCCACCTCATCAGAGAAGATAAACAAGCCTAATTCTTTCCCTAGTTTGCGATGATCGCGCCTGAATGCTTCTTCTTTACGCCGTTTATATTCTGCTAGTTGTTCGGGAGTTTCCCAGGCTGTAGCATAAATGCGCTGCAACTGAGCTTTAGTTTCATCTCCGCGCCAATAGGCTCCTGCAACACTTTCAAGAGCGATCGCTTTAGGGTTCAGTTCGCTGGTATTTTCTAAGTGTGGCCCCGCGCACAAGTCCCACCATTCTTCGCCTAGGTGATAAATTGTAATTGGCTCCTTAATACCTTCTAATATCTCTAATTTGTAAGGCTCGTTAAGTTCTTGAATGCGGCTAGTTGCTTCTGGGCGGTTTAATTCTTCCCGAATTACAGGCAACTTGCGATTAATAATTTTCACCATTTCTTTTTGAATGGCTTTAAGATCCTTTTCTGTAAAGGGTTCTGGGTTGTCAAAGTCATAATAAAACCCATTTTCAATCGCAGGGCCGATAGTTACTTGTGCTTTGGGAAACAGCTTTTGTACCGCCATTGCCATCACATGAGACGCAGTATGGCGAATTTTGTGCAATTGGGGGGATTCGCTGCTACGAGGCAAATACATTTTTTCTGGTTGTTCGGGAGACATAGAGTCTGACATCGGCAAATTTATTTTGTTTGGCTAGGATTTTGGCAGTTTTGTTTACAGGGCGATCGCTTACTTTTTGCCTTGGTTTGAGTACATTTACTTACACCATTAGACAGATTTATGAGTTTTCACTGTTTCTATTTTATCTAGGCGATCGCCTGTCCTACTGCCCAATTATTGTAACTGCAAGTCTCAAAAAGCTCGTCTTGGCGCAATCTCAGCCCAAAAACGCTGTTTGTTAATTAAAGTCAGTTGCAGATTATTAAGAAACTTAAATTAAGTTAATATAGAAAGGGAAATACTAATCTATTTTTTATTCATGCTGAACTCAAACTTGCCGGAGTCAGAATTGCTTAAGACTGTGCTAAAGCCACTTCTGCAAGATTTTCATTACTGGTTTGGGCGCAGTCTTGCGTTATTAGAAACTGAGAAAGTTGATTTTTTGACCTCGGAAGCCCAATCAGATTTACTAGCGCGTGTCAAGCAAGCCAAACAAGAAGTAAGTGTCGCGCAAATTATGTTTGAAGCCACCGGAGAACAAGTAGGTATTGAAATGGCTGCTTTAATGCCTTGGCATCAATTGGTAACAGAATGTTGGAAAGTAGCAATGCGCCTACGTTTGCAACATTCTAGCGGGGAACCAGAGCAAGAAACCTAAATAAAATTTCAAAACGCTCAATAATAAGTTATTAAGTGTTAAATAAGTTAATACACCTTTTGAACGACTTTTTAAACCGACTGCCTTAGAGGACAACGCAATGTTACACTTACTTTACATTTTAGCTTTTACAATTCTTGCTCTGATTGCTGTGAGCAATTTGATTCGCAACTTGATCGTGTTTAGTGTTGAAGGAGATGGCGTTTATTCTAAAGGGCAGTCGTCAAACGCTCGTGGTCGTTATGGTTCAAAAGTAGTACGCTCTGTTCCCCATCCAGAATTTTTAGATAGTACAGGCAATATAATTAAAGACCCTTTATTGGTGATGCGTTCCATCGACGTTCAAGATGCCCGCGCTCATTTGGATGCGCTTTACGAAGCTTCTCCTGGCTATAGTGGTGAAATTGATAAAGAAAATTAATTATATTTATTTATTTATTAGGTTTGATAAATACCTTGGCCATTAAAAGTTAGAGTACTTTGTGGCAAATTACCAAAATTTTCCTAGTTTTTCGGGCAAAAAGGCAAGATTGAGCGGCGCTACATCCAGTTATTAAGTCTAGAAATATATTTTTGTCGTAGATAGTACCTCTATTTACGCTTCTAAATCTTTTACTAACTTCGGCACTCCATCGGTCAAAATTTCCTGCGCTGTGGCTGTAACCAAAACATCATCCTCAATACGAATCCCGATCCCGCTCCAACGCGGATCTATTTCTGGCTGATCTTCTGCATTAGGAGTATTAGGAACAATATATATACCTGGTTCTACTGTTAAAACGTTTCCAGCTTGTAAAATGTGTGGCGATTCGCCATGCTGATAAACACCGACATCGTGGACATCTAAGCCTAGCCAATGCCCTGTACGGTGCATATAGAAGGGTTTGTACTTGTTTTCTTCAATCAATTTATCAATTTCACCGCGCAAAATGCCCAAATCGACTAACCCTTCAGTAATTACCCTTACCGCCGTATCGTGAAAAGCATTGTAAGGATTGCCTGGTTGAACTTGAGAAATCGCTTTAATTTGTGCTTCTAAAACAATTTCATACAAAGCCTTTTGTTCGGGTGTAAACTTGTCTCCCACAGGAAAAGTGCGCGTAATGTCGGCGTTGTAATAGTCGTAAGCACAGCCTGCATCAATTAAAAGCAACTCGTTGTCTAGCATTTTGCGGTTATTCTCAATGTAGTGCAGTACGCAAGCATTATCACCGGAAGCAACGATTGTAGGATAGGCAACGCCCATTCCGCCCCGCAACCTAAAAATTCGTTCGATTTCTGCTTGAATTTCGTACTCGTAACAGCCGGGACGAGCAAGTTCGCGTGCTTTGTTGTGAGCTTCTACGGAAATCGCCGCCGCAGTCCGCATTAATGCAAGTTCTGCGTCACTTTTGACTAGGCGGAGGGGATGCAATATTACATTACTGTCTTCGATCGCCATTGGCCCCGTACCGCGCCGGGGATAGGTGGCTACCAAGCGTTGCCAAAGTTTGAGGATAGTTTCATTAAAAGCGCGATCGCGTCCTAAGTGATAATAAATTTTCTCAGCTTTTTCTACGTACTGAGCTAATTTCTCCTCAAGTTCGGCAATGGGATAAGCTTCGTCTGCACCGTAGCGACTTTTTGCTTCTTCTACCCCTGTACGATAACCCGTCCATACTTCCTTTTCTCTTTCCTTGGGTTGAACAAAAAGAATAAAACGGTGTTCTGCGTGGTGAGGGGCTAAAACAGCTACCGCTTCTGGCTCGTTAAATCCCGTCAAGTAGAAAAAATCGCTATCTTGGCGGAAAGTGTACTCTACATCATTGTGCATAACTGCCATTAGCGCACTGCGAAAAATTGCCGTACCGTTGCCAATTTTTGCCATTAACTGCTGACGGCGACTTTCATACTCTGCTTGCATATTCTAGTTTTGTTCCTGCTGTCTAAGAAACTTTGGGATCGGGAATGCTCCTGCGCCCAGGTTTCTGCGTTTATACTTATTTTAGGCTGCATCAAAAACTCTGGGTTGAAAATCCTGTTACTTGCACCTATTGGTGATATTCTAGTAGTGTTGGACTGCAATCCACGTGAGGCTTTCTTTCGATGCAAGTTAATGATTTAGGTTTTGTCGCAAGTATTTTATTCGTACTTGTGCCTACGGTCTTTCTGTTGATTTTATACATTCAGACTGCCAGCCGCAATAGTGGCAAAAATGATTCGTGATTGTTAGTTTTAAAAAATCCCTACACCGTAACAGTGTAGGGATTTTTTTCTTGAATTTACCCTACAGTCCGCGCCAGTAGCACTGGACACGTGGCGTTTACGCGCACGTAATCTGATAATGAAGCACTAAGTAGCCTATCTATATCTACAAAGCTCTTAGCAATGGAAGGACGGCGATCGGGAGAGCCGATAATTAGCAAGCCTACATCTTGGTCTTGAGCCAAGCGACAAATTTCTTCGGCGGGTTTACCTGCTGTAGCAATAACGCGCGGTTGGACTCCTTGTTTTTTTGCTTCAGAAATTGCTGGAGCTAAAACCGGGTTGTTCTCGGCGGGTGTCGCTGTTTCGCTGGATTTGCTGCTTGAGTTTTTATCGACGTGAACCAAAATCAATTCACCGCCTTTAATATCTCTAACTAAAAATAATGCCAATTGCAAACACTGTTTGGTAGCATCTGTTCCATCTATTGCTACCATTACGCGCTTAATTTTCTTGATGTAAATGTCATCTTTTACTAGCAACATTGGGCGCGATGACAACTGAAAAACGTACTGACTAACGGAGTTTGCTAAAATCGATTGCAAGCGTTTTAAACCCCGCGAACCCATAATAATTAAGTCAGCGTTAATTTCGTCAGCGACTTGACAAACAACGTCTTTAGGATCTCCTTGGCGTAAAATTGCTGTAACTTTACTAGCATCTAAGTTGACTGTCTCAATCGCCGAGCCTAAAATCTTTCCTCCTTCTTCCCATTTGCTGGTCATAACTTGAGCGGAAGCTTGAGCGGGGACAACGTGTAAAACTGTTACCTCTGCTTGTTGAATTGCTGGTACTTCTTTCAAAGTTTTGAGCATTTCTTCGGCGTGTCCTAGTCCAGAAACCGTTAATAATATTTTTTTTATCATCGTACCTCTTATAAGTTTTTTATCATTTTTTACACTTCATCCGTCTTATGGAGGAACTTTTAGATTTCGCCGGAGTTAATCTATGGCTTACTAATCTCTTGTAGCTTGAGTATTTTATATTAAAATATCCTATCAACTTTGTTTGCCAAATTTGATGATTTGTTATTTTTAATCATTATGATAAAGATTAAAATTGCTCTTATTTACGAATACATCTAAAGGTAATTTTGTCTAGCTAATTTAGTTAAAAATAATAAAGTTATGGACAGGCAGAAAAAAATTGAGCATTTTGTTGTTAGCGCCCAGCAAATGCGCGATATTGAAGGGCGGATATTTGCCGCCGGAATGCCTGTTGCGGCGTTAATGGAAAAAGTTGGATTAGCGATCACTCGGCAAACCCTTGAAATACTGCAAGTTCTATCAGTGCAACGTATTGGGGTGTTAGTAGGTTCGGGACATAATGGCGGCGATGCCTTAGTTGTGGCTCGTGAATTACATTATCGCGGTTATAAGGTAGTTTTTTTTAGTCCTTTTACTAAACATAAAGAATTAACCGATAGTCATGCTCAGTATACAGAAAGCTTAGGAATTGAGCGTTGCGATCGCCTAGAAAAGCTAGTAGAGGAGTCTGACTTAGTAATTGATGGCTTATTTGGCTTTGGCTTAGAGCGCGATATTACAGGTGATATTGCTAAAGTAATTGCTCAAATTAACCAATCTTCTCTACCAGTTATTAGCATCGATTTACCTTCGGGCTTACACACAGATACCGGGGAAGTACTGGGGATAGCAATTAAGGCAACTTATACTTTTTGCTTGGGGTTGTGGAAACTAGGCTTACTTCAAGATTGCGCTTTAGAATACTTTGGTAAAGCTCAATTGATAGATTTTGATATTCCGTTAACAGATATTTATGCTGTATTAGGGGAAAAGCCGAAGATAAAAAGAATTACAAAAGAATTGGCGATCGCAACTTTACCTTTACATCGTCCTTTCGTCACTCATAAATACCAGCAAGGGCATTTATTATTAATTTGTGGCTCTGCTCGTTACGCTGGTGGGGCAATTCTAACAGGGCTAGGCGCAAGAGCAAGCGGTGTAGGAATGCTCTCTATAGCCGTTCCCCAATCGCTGAAAAGCTTATTAGTTGCTCAATTACCTGAAGCTTTAATCGTAGGATGCCCAGAAACAGAGCTTGGGGCAATGTTGCAATTACCAGCAAACATTAACTTAGATTCCTTTGATGCAATTGCTTGTGGGCCTGGTTTGACTCTTGAAGCTACACCGATAATTCAAGAAGTAATAAAAAGTAACTGTCCGCTAATTCTAGATGCGGATGGTTTAAATATATTGGCATTGGGAACTATCTCCACTTTAGCCCAACGCCAAGGAGCAACAATACTTACTCCGCACACAGGAGAATTTAAACGTTTATTTCCCGATTTAGGCGATTTAGCTCCGATTAATGCCGTTACTACCGCCGCTAAAACAAGTGGCTCTGTAATTTTATTAAAAGGTGCTAGAACTAAAGTTGCAAATCCTGATGGGTTAGTTTGGATTAACCCCGAAAGCACCCCCGCCTTAGCTCGCGGGGGTAGCGGCGATGTGCTGACAGGGCTAATGGGTGGATTAGTTGCTCAAAAAACTGCTCAATCAATGGGTGAAGTCGCCTCAGTTGCTGCTTGGTGGCATTCTCAAGCCGGGATCAAGGCGGCAACAAACCGCACCGAAATGGGCGTAGATGCGTATACATTGACACAATATTTGCTACCAGTATTAGCAGAATTTAAAGTTTGAGTCTATGCTTTAATGTTTATAAGTTCACGTGCTAAATAATTTTGGCTGTCTAAAAGAGTTTTAAACGCTAGTTAACTATAATTATTCGTCTAAATGATTTCAACTCTATCTTTATAAAGGCGAATAAGTAAATACAAATTGCCATTATAAACAAAGCTGTAAGCGGTAAGCCTCTTAAAATATTGAAACTTTCTAACTTCCAAAGGCTAACAATCGGTAGTTCTCACACATTTTTCAGTTGGAGCAAGGTATGCCAAGTGAGAAATTAATCCAGATTAGCCAAGCTCTTGAGGTTAGTTACGATTGGCGCTTGGTTATCCTTTCTTTAGTAATTGCTGTTGTCAGCAGCTATACTGCTTTAGATTTAGCAAGACAAGTCCCCATAGCATTAGGACGTGCTAGCAAGCTTTGGCTGTTGGGAAGTGCGATCGCACTAGGCATTAGTGTTTGGCTGATGCACTTCATTGCAATGCTGGCTTACAAGTTACCAATACCTGTTGTCTACAACTTTTATATCGTCTTTCTATCAATGGTATGGGCGATCGCTTGTTGTGGCACGGGACTGTTATTTGTGACTAAACAACCCCTAAATTGGCTGCGCTTCTTGGCAGGAGGTAGTTTTATCACGGCAGGAGTTGTGGGTATGCACTTTGCTGCCATGACAGGAATGCAACTAGCGGCAATACCCGTGTACGATTTGAGTCTCGTTGCCCTTGCCAACTTATCTACCGTTATCCTTTGTTTTAGCGCTCTGTGGTTGGCGTTCCATCCCAGTACTGATCGAGTTCCAGAAAATATCCGCAAGCTCGGCAGCGCGGTTTTAACGGGGCTATCGATAGACTCGCTGCACTATACAGCAATGGCAGCAGTCAAGTTTTACCCCAGCTTTAAGTTATTAAAAAAGCAGCCGCCTGGAAACGATGATTATCTAATAGCACTTTCTATTAGTATTGCGGCTTTAATTATCCTGGCACTAGCTTCATTGGCCTCCTCTTTTGGACAACGGCTGAGTGCAGAGATTGCTAAAGCTGAAGCATTGCAAGAGAGTGAGGAACTATATCAAAGCTTGTATGATTTTGCGCCCGATGCCTATTTGACAGTAGCAAGCGATGGCAGAATTATCTCTATAAATCAGTATGGTGCAGAACTTTTGGGATATTCCAAACAAGAGTTGATATATCAAGACACTTCTACCATTGTCTATGAAGAAGATCGCGATTCTTTTCAACAATTGTTTGCGAGTATCTTTAGGGAAAAATTAGCAATTGTTGAATCTGAATTTCGTAAAGTTCGTAAAGACGGTTCAATTATTTGGGAACGCCAGCGCAGTCAATTAATTTTTAATAGTGAAGGCGAACCCGTAGAATTGCGGATAATTTGCCGAGATATTACCGAGCGCAAGCAGGGAGAAGAACAATTACGCCAGAATGCCTTTTATGATGCGCTGACAGGTTTACCCAATCGAGTATTATTTAGAGAACGGTTGGAGCAAGCAATTGGGCAAACTCAAAGACATAAAGAACATTTATTTGCTGTCCTTTTTATCGATTTAGATCGCTTTAAAGTGGTCAACGACAGTTTAGGGCATTTAACGGGCGATCGCTTATTAATTGAAATTGCGAGCCGCCTCAAGTTATGCCTGCGCCAGTCAGATACAGTCGCGCGTCTAGGTGGTGACGAGTTTACCATCTTGTTGCCGGATATTGAAGATAGCAGCGATCCTATCCGTGTTGCCGAGCGCATTAAAGAGGAACTGCAATTACCTTTTGCTCTAGACGGCAATGAAGTATTTACCTCTGCTAGTATCGGCATTACTTTAAGTACCACAGGCTATGAATCTGCCGAAGATGCTTTAAGAGATGCTGATATTGCAATGTACCGTGCTAAAAGCCAAGGAACAGCACGCTATGAAATATTTAACACAGATATGCACACGCAGGCGATCGCGCTCTTGCAGCTAGAAACTGACCTCCAATTGGCTATTGAACGTCAAGAATTTCGCTTGCAATATCAACCTATAGTCTTGCTAGAAAGCGGTAAAATTGCTGGGTTTGAGGCATTAATTCGCTGGCAGCATCCCCAAAAGGGACTCTTAGCGCCTGATGAATTTTTAAGAGCAGCAACAGAAACTGGATTGCAGACTTCTCTTTGTCGGTGGGTAACTCGCAGCGCTTGTCAAGAGGCAAGGCAATGGCGATCGCAGTTTCCCGATCTGCGATTAACAATTAGTGTCAATCTTTCGAGTCAGTGTTTCAACCAACCTAATCTTAGTGCTGAAGTAGCGGGAGTTTTGCAAGAGACAGATTTGGAAGCATCTATTTTGAAGCTAGAAGTCACCGAAAGCTTAATTATGGCAAGCACTGAGACGGTAAAAGCGATGCTTTATGAATTGAAAGATTTAGGAGTTCAATTATCTATTGATGATTTTGGTATGGGATATTCATCTTTAGCCCGACTACACCATTTTCCGATTGACGAATTAAAAATAGGTCGCTCTTTTATTGACAGCATGAGCAATGATTCAGGAAATTCGGAGATAGTTGAGGCAATAATTGCCTTGGCACAAAAGCTGAATTTGGATGTGACAGCAGAAGGGATAGAAACCCCCGAACAATTGGCAAAATTGAGAGAATTGAAATGCAAATACGGGCAAGGATTCTTCTTCTCTCGCCCGTTAGACAGCGAAGCTGTTAGAAAATTAATTTTGACAAATCCAGCGTGGTAACTATATTTCAACAGCAGTTTTGTTATTTACTGAGGCAAAGCGATCGCTCTTACTATCAACGAAGGACTCCGAGCCTGTAATCAAACGCGCTCCCCGGTTACGAGTCCAGTAACTCCAGCCCCACTGCAACATGACTACTAACTTGTTGTCAAATTCAATCAAAAAGTAAATGTGGACAAATACCCAGGTTAGCCAAGCTAGAATACCGGAAAACTTAACAAAGCCTAAATCTACAACGGCGGCGTTTCTGCCAATTACCGCCAAACTGCCACGATCTAAGTAGCGAAATGGTACAGATTTTTTACCTTCAATCGTGTTTTGAATTAGCTTCGCGACATAGCTACCTTCTTGCATAGCAACTGGCGCTACTCCTGGTAAGGGCTTGCTGTTTTGGTGCGAAAAACTCGCCAAATCCCCCACTACAAAAATATTCGGATAATTTGGTACGCTCAAATCTGGTGCTACAACTACTCTGCCAACGCGATCAAGTTCCGCACCCGTTTTTGCTGCCAGAATTGCCCCCATTGGCGAAGCTTTAACCCCTGCTGCCCATAAAACTGTTTTTGCGGGGATTTTTTCTACTTTATCCTCTTGGCGCATCGTGACAATGTCGTCTGCAATATCTGTAACTAGCGCTTTTGTCTTCACCGTTACGCCCAATTTTGTCAAAGATGATTCGGCTTTTGCGGATAAATCTGGCGTATAAGGCGGGAGAATACGATCCATCCCCTCAATTAACAAAATCTTCGCTTCGGAGGTATCGATGTTACGAAAATCTTTTTTTAAAGTGGTGTAAGCAAGTTCTGCGATCGCTCCGGCTAATTCTACCCCGGTGGGGCCGCCTCCTACTACCACAAAAGTTAACCAAGCGCGGCGCTTTTCTATATCGGTTTCTTTTTCCGCCGCTTCAAAGGCTACAAATATTTTGCGGCGCATTTCTAACGCATCTTCTACAGTTTTCAATCCTGGCGCGACTTGTTCCCAGTTGTCATTGCCAAAATAATGATGGCTAACTCCAGTGGCTACAATCAAGCTATCGTAAGTTAGCTCTTGACTTTGTAAGCTAACTTTTTGCGCTTGGGGATTAATATCTAATACTTCACCCATCAACACTTGAGTATTGTTGCTGTGATTGAGAACCGAGCGCAGAGGCGATGAAATATCCGCCGGGGACAATGTTCCTGTAGCAACTTGGTAAAGCAAGGGTTGAAACAAATGGAAGTTGCGTTTATCAATTAAGGTGACAAAAATATTTTTGTCTCGGCTCAAAGCTTTAGCTGCGTAAAGTCCGCCAAAGCCGCCACCCACAACTACCACATGATGAGGCGATTGATTGTTAGCAGTTATCATTGCAAGTTACTTGTATAAATGTCTTTATAAGTATTTATACTACTTTACATTAATTTACTTACAATCGGCGTAGCGATCGCTACTGACAGACTAATTTAGATACTTTAGGGCGTTTTAGAATTAAGAAATTAGCCAGAAACCATTTTTTTGCCAGTATTGTTTTTCTAAGATTTGTTCTAGCTGCTGAGGAGAAATAATATTTTTTTCTACCAGCAGTTCGCCTAGTCTTGTATTACTGGAAGTTTGTTCGCTCAAAGCGTGTTCAAGTTGATCTGGAGATATTAAGTTTTCTTGCAGCAAAATTTTCCCCAGCATCATATTTTGCTCGTTGAGTACGCGATCTAGTTCAGAGCTAGAAATCAGGTTTTGTTCTAGCAGGATCTCGCCTAGCTTTTTTTTGCTATTAATCTGTTCTCGTAAAGCTTGCTCTAGTTCAGCTTTTAAAATTAGTCCTTTGCGAAGTAAGATTTGTCCTAGTAAAGCTTTTTCTATACGGTCAATACTTTTTAACATTGCTGTTGATTAGCTATAGTATCTTTGTACGTTATTCTAGTAGAAAAATTTACAAACCTTAAAATCTCTAGCTTTATATTACAATTTATCTCATTAGTTTGAATAAAGCCTAACGATAAGATTTTTAATGCTAAAGATATTTAATCTAACAAAGCTATTCGCCCTTGGTTTATATTAACCACAAACAATTTTAAGTGCAGTTTTGGCGATAGCGCAAGCGCGCACGCAGGGCTTCGCAATTTTCCCCATAAAAAAACCCGGCTTTAACCGGGTAGATTGATGCACTATTTAGCACCAGCCTTTTTCTTAGGCTGCTTACTAATCAAGATCGCACGTTAAAGGACAAGCGGCATAAACCGAACTATGTGCATTATCTACCTCACCATGCAGCCAGCTTAACCAGGTTACTTCTGTTGGGTGAATACCCTTAAAAGTTAATATACTAGCACCAGCAATTACTGCAAACACATTCAACCCAATTAAGCTACCAGCAACCAACAAAACCGCACTAATTGGCATTACTGACTGGAGAATAACTGACAGCAAAGCACCTACTGTAGCCATCAAAACAACCAATGGAAAACCTACCACTAGTAGGCATACCGCTAAGGTAAAAGTCCACATTAAGAAGCTTTTAACCATGAACAAGGAATTATTCTTTTTTAGACTGGAGCTTTGAGCTAGAGCCATGATTTACCTCCAAAGGTAATAAAAATTTTAAATTGAGTAATATTGCTGTCGCCAAGAAAATTTCTTGACTGTCATTGTTAAGTACAAGTATATGTACAGCACTGCGAAGTATGATCGATTAGTTATTAAAATTTACAATTAATTATCTAAGATTTATGAAAGCAAAGTTTCAATAAAGTTGTCTTTAATACTTTTTATCTATAGTTACCAGAGCCAAAAGCCTCTCTAATTATCCGTTACAACTTTTTTGTTCAGGCAATGCTAGTTTATATTTACTACCTTTCCATTTAGATTAAATATTTTTTAACAAGTAACTTAATATTTCTTAAAAACAATGATTTATTTTCTCATAATCTACCCAAAGATAGAGAGTTAATCCTAGCACAGAGGTTTCAGCGACACTAATAAATAATAAAAAGTAATCGCCTGATATTTTGGGCAACTTATTGGGAAGACTATATAAGATGCAATCGAGTCTATTGATGGCTTTTTGTACAGGGTGAAATCTGGCTTAAACAAAATAAAGCTCACAGGTTTAGCGCCCAAGCATCGTCGATTACTCAAGTTGCCTCTTTTATATTGACATTCATTAAATTACGCCTAAAAACAGTTGTAGATACATGACAGAACCACAAAGTCCATTAAATTCAACTCCTTCTAATTCCCGTCTACCACTACCACCACCACCACCACCAAGACAAAATGTTGCTAACAATGCTAATGCTGGTACGCAAAGATCGCCATCATCTGCCCTAGATAGTACGAATGCTCAGATTAATGCTCATCAGTCAGCACCTTTACCACCTACTTCTGCTCATCAACCAGCACCTTTACCACCTACTTCTGCTCATCAACCAGCACCTTTACCACCTACTTCTGCTCATCAACCAGCGCCTTTACCACCTACTTCTGCTCATCAACCAGGGTCTTTGCCCAAAGCTCAAGCAGCGCGTCCTAGCTTTGGTAAAGACGTACAACCAACTTTAGAGAAATTAGTCCTAGAAGCATACGAACAGGGAGCTTCGGACTTGCACCTAGGCGTTGGAGAAGTACCTCGTTTCCGCGAAAGGGGTCAAATAACTATTTGTCAGTATCCACAAACCGATGAGGCTACCTTTTTTAGTTGGATAGGAGAAATTCTGACCGTAGAACAAATTGAGAGATTTCGTGAGGATATGGAGTACGACGGTGCTACCCAGTACGAGGGATTGGTGCGCGTGCGGATTAACATCTTTGTATCGCTAAATGGGCCAGCTATGGTCATGCGATTAATTCCCTTAAAAATCCTCTCAATGGATCAACTAGGTTTACCGCCAGTTTTCCGGGATTTGTGTCACTACCATAAAGGCTTGATTTTAGTAACTGGGCCAACGGGTTCTGGGAAGTCTACAACAATGGCAGCAATGATTGACTATATCAATAAAGAAATGCCTAAACACATTATCTCAATTGAAGATCCGGTAGAATTTGTGCATAAAAGTCAAAAATCGTTAATCAAGCAAAGAGAAGTAGGCATTCATACTAAACAATTTGATAGCGCCCTAAAGGCTTCTTTACGCGAAGATCCTGATATTATTCTCATTGGAGAAATGCGCGATCGCGAAACTGTAAATACAGCCATCAAAGCCGCCCAGACAGGACACTTAGTTTTTGGTACTCTGCACACTAACGGCGCTGTTAAAACTATTGAGCGGATTTTGAACCTTTACAACCCCGACGAACAAGCACCGATGCGAATTCAAGTCGGCGAGTCTTTAGTTGCTGTAATCTCTCAAAGCTTGGTGAGAACTACCGATCGCAAACGAGCGGCAATCCATGAAATTATGATTAATAGCGATGCAATTAAAGACTATATTTTGCGTAACGAAGTAGAAGAAGTAGAATCTATTATTCCTCGATGCAACTTTGAAGGAATGTGTACTATGAACCAGTCAATATACAGACTCTACGAAGAAGGCAGAATTACCGAAGAAACCGCTTTAGAAGCATCACCTAAGCCTAATGAGATGGCGCAAATTCTCCGAGGTAGAGCTTAAATTATTTGGCTCGATACTTGGGCTTTTTTAGAGATACCAAGGTTGTTGCTAGGCTGGAAAACTAATTGCTATTATAATGAGTAAGGTTGTGCTGCGACGTTGGTGACTGCCAATAATGTTTTTGATCTATGTTTTGTCCGATAAGGGAATCAAAACGTTTTGGCAGCAGTAAACCGGGCTTGTACCCGGAAACTTCAAGCTAAACGCCCCGATGCCCACCTGGTTTTACCAGGTCTAAAACTGAGGTAAGACGGCGTTGCGGTCAACTTTCTAATTAATACCACCCAATGTAGAATCTGTTTTTAGTAGCAGCAATCAGCACAGAGCTAATTTATGCTCTGTTTTGTCATGTAATTACGGGAAAATCAGAGTAGTGATATAAAAATTAAAACTACTACCATTGACCTACTCGCCAAATGCTACTGCGAAGTTTATCATTTAAAATCCGTCCCTACCTATTCGCACCCTGGAAGCAAATAGATTTATGGCTGCTGGGCTTATGCGTGAGTGTAACGCTGTTTGGCGGCTTGATGATTCGCAGTGCCGAATTAAACCAAGGACTTACCGACTGGTGGCAGCATTGGCTTGTAGGCGGCGTAGGTTTGGCGATCGCGATGCTGATTGCTCGGTGGCGTTACGAAAACTTGCTACAGTTGCATTGGTTAATTTATGGCATTACCAATATCAGCTTAATAGCAGTAATGATCATTGGGACTACAGCTAAAGGAGCGCAACGCTGGATTACCGTAGGTGGCTTTAATCTCCAACCCTCAGAATTTGCCAAAGTTGGAGTTATTATTACTTTGGCGGCGATTCTACATACCAAAACTGCCTCGACGATTCCAGCTTTTTTAAAGGCTTTAGCAATTACGACTGTACCTTGGGCTTTAGTATTTTTGCAGCCAGATTTAGGTACTTCGCTAGTGTTTGGGGCGATTACTTTGGGGATGCTTTACTGGGGAAATGCTAATCCAGGTTGGCTAATCTTGCTAGTTTCGCCCCTTGTTTCGGTAATTTTATTTAATGTCTATTTACCTAGCTGGATAATTTGGACGATCGCCATGTCGATAATTGCTTTAGCTACCCTACCTTGGAAATGGATGGGAGCAGTAAGCACTGTGGCAATTAACCTTGTAGCCGGAGAATTGGGTAGTTTGCTGTGGGGAATATTAAAAGATTATCAAAAAGACCGGATTATTTTATTTCTCAATCCCGAAAAAGATCCCCTAGGTGGCGGCTATCATTTAATTCAATCGCGGATTGCGATCGGTGCGGGGGAAAAGTGGGGACAAGGATTAAATAACGGTACTCAAACTCAGCTTAATTTTATCCCAGAGCAGCATACAGACTTTATTTTCTCAGCAATTGGGGAAGAATTAGGCTTTGTTGGCTGCTTGATGGTGTTATTGGCTTTTTGGCTAATTTGCTGGCGTTTGCTCCATATTGCCCAAACTGCTAAAGATAATTTTGGCTCGTTACTAGCTATTGGAGTGTTGTCAATGCTGGTATTTCAGGTAATTGTCAATATTAGTATGACTATCGGTTTAGCTCCGGTAACGGGCATCCCTTTACCTTGGATTAGCTACGGGCGATCGGCAATGCTTACTAATTTTATTGCGATTGGGATAGTAGAATCTGTAGCAAATTATCGTCAACGGGCTATGAAATATTACTAAATATTTCATTTAGTTTTGAAGTTTTACTGATGACTGCCTTCTTTAAAAAGATGTGTTGCCATAGTTAGTCTTCCAGCCCAAGGCAAAGTAAGGTAATTTTAAAAAAGCAACTCGTAATAAAAACTATGATATTTCCTGGCTCAGTAGTGCGCGTGACTAATACTAACGATACTTACTATGGTGTCACAGGCTTAGTTCAAAGAGTAACCGACGGCAAAGCGGCGGTATTATTTGAAGGGGGTAACTGGGATAAAATAGTTACTTTTAAATTGACCGAACTAACTCCAGTAGAAGTAACCGCCGGACGCAAAAAAGCAAAATAGTTAGTTTATGCGCCTTCCTTTGCCACAATTTGCTATAAGCGATCGCCCAACTCACCATATTGCGGAGGCGATCGAAACTTCTACTACCGAGTTTTTGGCTCAGTGTCTCGATCCTGACGATCTGAGCTTCCCTGTTATGCCGCCTTTTGGTAGTTGGGTAAAGTCTTTAGATGAAGAATCGGGCAATACAATCTACGCGGTGGTTTATCACGCTACTACAATGCCTATAGATTCCATTCATCGGGCTAGGGCTTTAGGTTTATCTTTGCAAGACTTGCGCGAACAACAACCCCAAATATTCGCCATGCTCAAAACTGAGTTTCGCGCCGCAATTGTGGGATTTAAGCAACAGCAAAATAACAGAGGAACTGGCCAAATACATCAATATTTGCCCCCGCGTCCGCCCCAAATACATCAAGCTGTTAATCAGTGCGAACCTCAAGAAATTGTCGAATTTAGCGAACAGTTAGATTTTTTGCGGACGCTATTGCAAGTAAGTAATGCCCCCGTTGACGCTTTAACGGCGGCGGCGATTCGAGAGATTTATCAATTGCGCTTAGGCGATCGCCCTTGGCTAGTCAAAGCTGGACGCACTCTTAGCGTACTGCTTAAAGATGACTACGATCGCTTAAAAATTATCTTGAGTCAAATCCACCCCTAGAGGGGTAGTTTTTATCGCTTGACTATAGTATTTTTATGGCTTTAGTTGCTGACAACAAAATCGTGCCGGGATAAAAATTATTGGCTTGATCTAACTATTAACGAGGCGATCGCACGAGCTATTTATGCAGTCTTTACAATTTATAGCCCAAGAATCAGCAAGGCAGGTTCTCAGTAACGAGCCGATTGTGCCTTTTGCAATTTTGCTAGTCGTTATTTTAGTTGTGCCAATTGCCAGCGAAAAGCTGCGACTACCCGGATTGGTGGGATTATTAGCGGCGGGTGTAGCTCTTGGTAGTAATGGCTTAAATGTACTGCAAAATGACGCGCCAACTATGGAACTGCTTTCAGACATTGGGCTTGTGTACCTAATGTTTGTGGCAGGTTTAGAAGTTGATATGGAGCAGTTTCGGCGGACTAAAAATCGTTCGTTAGTATTTGGGACATTTACTTTTTTAGTTCCTTTAATTATGGGAACAATTGTTGGGCGCAGTTTTGATTTTGGCTGGAATTCCTCAATTTTGATTGGCTCTTTATTTGCTTCCCATACATTACTTGCTTACCCGATGATTAGCCGTTTGGGTGCGATCGCTAATGAGTCGGTAATTGTGACCATTGGCGCAACTATTTTTACAGACATTGGAGCGCTTTTAGTCCTGGCGATCTGTGTAGCTATTAATGCTGGAGATTTCACTATTTGGCGCTTGATAACTTTGGTGGGTTCGCTAATTGTTTACTCGGCGGTAGTTTTGTTTGGCTTTGACAAAGCCGGGAAAGAATTTTTCCGGCGATCGGGAGACGAAGAAGGCAATCAATTTTTATTTGTATTACTTGCCGTATTCCTCTCGGCTGTAGGCGCTCAACTGATTGGAATTGAAAAAATTGTCGGCGCTTTCTTGGCAGGATTAGCAGTAAATGATGTCGTAGGTGGAGGGCCAGTTAAAGAAAAAGTTGTATTTGTAGGCAATGTATTATTTATTCCCATTTTCTTTGTCGATTTGGGTTTACTAATCGATATTCCTGCCTTTATCAAAAGTATTAGTACAATTTGGCTAACTTTGGCGATCGTCAGTGGTTTAATTGCTAGTAAATTTATCGCCGCATTGCTAGCAAAACTCGTTTACCGTTACAAATGGAATGAAATGCTAACAATGTGGTCGTTATCTCTGCCCCAAGTAGGAGCAACCTTAGCTGCTACTTTGGTGGGATACAAAGCCGGATTGTTAACGGAAGGGGTATTGAATAGCGTCATTGTTTTAATGCTCGTAACTGCAACCTTGGGTCCAATAATTACTAGCCGGGTAGCGGTGGGTTTAGTACCAGTCACCACACCTTTAGAGCCAACGCCCGATTACACAGGTAATATCGCCGAACAGGGAAAGTTTACCGTAGTAGTACCTGTATACAACCCCAAAACCGAGCAGTATTTAATAGAACTGGCGGCAATACTAGCACGGCAAACTTCTGGGCGCATCATCCCCTTAGCGATCGCCAAGTCTTCCGTACATATGAACGCGCCGCAAGTAGAAGTCGCACTCCAAAGAAGCTTGCAGCTTATCAATGATGCTGCTCAATTGAGTCAACAATTGGGAGTAGAAGCAGAGCCTTTATTACGCATTGACGATGCGGTAGCTTCAGGAATTACTCGCGCCAGTCGCGAACAAAACGCCAGTTTAATTGTCATGGGTTGGGGAAAAAGTACCGGAATTCGCTCCCGGTTGCTGGGTAACTTAATAGATAGTGTTTTATGGGCTTCTCACTGTCCTGTTGCCGTTACGCGCTTGCTAAAATCCCCGACAGATATTAAACAAATTTTAGTACCGATAGAAAATTTGACAACTCAAGCATTGCAGCCTGTTAAATTTGCGCGGCTGCTGGCATCAGGAAACGACGCTCAGGTAACACTACTGCATATCTGCGATCGCCGCAGCAGTGCTAATAACATAGCTTGGACTCGCTCGCAACTGTCGCTAATGGTTTCTAAATTGGGTTTAGAGGGGCAAGTAGAAATAAACATTACACCTCACGACAATATTGCAAGTGCGATCTCAACGGCGGCAAAAGAATACGATTTAGTGGTATTGCATTTTTTACAAAGGCGCACAAACACAGGAGTTTTAGCAATTAGCGATGTGAATACGCAGTTAGTTACAGCTATTACAGGTTCCATTGTCATGATTGGAGAACCTCAAAAAGTAGCTAAAGCCTTTATTTCTGGTCAAAATCCGCTTCGTAAAGCAATCGAGTAAAGCTTTTTTTACGAAACATTTTTTAAAATCTGTGCGTTTGTACAGAATGTCTGATAGTTTGCTAATTAACTCAAGCTAAATAACCTTGTTATTAACTTTGCGAAAAGAAATTGCATTCATGCTATACAAGAGTTGCTTTGTAGCCATTAAAAAGTCATAGTTTGAGTAACAAAAGTGCGAAGTGCGAGCTTGTGGCTCTATCGCGCTCTATCCCATCAACAATATATTGAAAGAGTAAGTTATGAGAATTTTGGTTACGGGCGGTGCAGGGTTTATCGGTTCCCATCTGATCGATCGATTAATGAACCAAGGACACGAAGTTTTATGCTTAGATAACTTCTACACAGGTCACAAGCGGAATATTTTGCATTGGCTAGACCATCCTTACTTTGAACTAATCCGTCATGACATTACAGAGCCAATCCGTCTTGAAGCCGACCAAGTTTATCATTTAGCCTGTCCTGCTTCCCCAGTACATTATCAATTTAACCCTGTAAAGACAGTAAAAACAAATGTCGTGGGAACCTTAAATATGTTGGGGCTTGCCAAAAGGGTAAAAGCTAGATTTCTTTTAGCATCAACTTCTGAAGTCTACGGCGATCCCGAAGTTCATCCCCAAACCGAGGACTATCATGGCAATGTCAACCCGATTGGCATTCGGAGTTGTTATGACGAAGGTAAGCGAGTGGCGGAAACTCTAGCTTTTGACTATCACCGTCAAAATGATGTAGACATTAGAGTAGCTCGGATTTTTAACACCTATGGGCCGAGAATGCTGGAAAACGACGGGCGAGTAGTGAGCAACTTAGTAGCCCAAGCTTTAAAGGGTATTCCCTTAACAGTGTATGGAGAAGGCTTACAAACTCGGAGCTTCTGCTACGTCAGCGATTTAGTTGAAGGGTTAATACGGCTAATGAATGGCGATTATATTGGGCCAGTTAATTTAGGAAATCAGGATGAATACACAATTTTAGAACTAGCAACCAAAGTTCAAAACCTAATAGATCCTAGCGCCAAGCTGAAGTTTGAGCCATTGCCTCAAGACGACCCCCGCCGCCGTCGTCCAGATATCACACGGGCAAAAACCTTACTTAATTGGGAGCCAACCATTCCTTTAGATGAAGGGTTAAAGCTCACCATTGCAGATTTTCAAAGTCGCATCAGCGCCAGCACTCCCCATTCATCAGTGTCTTAGCGGCAGATACTTAGTTTTTTGACGATCGAAGCGCAAGGAGTGCAAAACTGGACGTATTTATAAATAGCGTCCCAATATTTATTAAAGGATTGACAATTTATGCGTGTTTGTGTGATTGGTACAGGATACGTCGGCTTAGTTACTGGTGTTTGTTTAGCTCATATCGGTCATCATGTAATTTGCGTTGACAACAACGAAGAAAAAGTAAAGTTAATGAAGGCTGGACACTCGCCAATTTTTGAGCCGGGATTGTCAGAGATTATGCAATCGTCTAGCCAATCGGGAAAGTTGGAATTTACAACAGACTTAGGTTCAGGGGTTACTCACGGAGAGATTTTATTTATTGCCGTAGGTACGCCCCCCTTACCTACTGGGGAAAGCGACACCCGCTATGTAGAGGCTGTAGCTCGTGGCATTGGCGAACATTTAAACGGCGGCTACAAAGTTATTGTCAATAAATCTACCGTGCCAATTGGTTCGGGTGATTGGGTAAAAATGATTGTGCAAAGCGGGGTGCTAAATCGCCAGCAAGCTTTAGTAGGTGCAGGGAGTATTACCAGCGAACAGGCAACAGGTGATCGCCAAGCTCTGTTTGATGTAGTTAGCAATCCCGAATTTTTGCGCGAGGGTTCCGCAGTATACGATACTTTCAACCCCGATCGCATTGTTTTAGGTGGCAATAACCCTAAAGCGATCGCCATGATGCAAGAACTGTACGCCCCAATTATTGATCGCTCTTTTGCCACCGCTCCGAATCTCCCACAAGTCCCGGTACTGATTACAGATTTAAGCTCCGCAGAAATGATTAAGTATGCTGCTAATGCTTTTTTAGCTACTAAAATCAGCTTTATTAATGAAGTTGCCAATATTTGCGATCGTGTGGGTGCAGATGTAACCGAAGTTGCTAAAGGAATTGGGTTAGATTCCCGAATTGGCAACAAGTTTTTGCAAGCAGGTATCGGTTGGGGTGGTTCTTGTTTCCCTAAAGATGTATCAGCCTTAGTTCACACGGCCGACGATTACGGCTACGAAGCCCAGTTACTCAAAGCTGCGGTTAGTGTCAATCAACGGCAACGTCTGATTTTAGTTGAAAAACTGCAACAAGTCCTCAAGATACTAAAGGGCAAAACTGTAGGCTTACTAGGGCTTACTTTTAAGCCAGATACCGACGATATGCGCGACGCGCCAGCACTAAACTTAATCGAGCATCTCAACCGCCTCGGAACTACTGTTAAAGCCTACGATCCGATTGTTTCTCAAAGTGGCTTGCGCGATGGCATTGCCGGGGTGCTAGTAGAGACGGATGCCGAGCGTTTAGCCGATGGTTGCGATGCTTTGGTACTGGTAACTGATTGGTCGCAGTTCCGCACCTTAGACTACGCTAAAATGGCTAGTCTGATGAATAATCCGGTATTGATTGATGGGCGTAATTTTCTTGACAGGGAAGCATTAATCAAGGCTGGATTTAGGTACGTAGGAGTAGGGCGCTAATAAAAGACGGGGAGATTTATTTCTCCCCTAGTTTTTATCAAGTTGCAACTCGCCGGATAAGCTGCTGCCATGCTAATCCCGCTAATATTAAAACCATTCCCAGCAGCCAGATTTGCCACTCTACCCAAAAAGCTAAAAACCCACAAGCAAGTAACCCTATCCAAGCCAACCACTGGGGATAAAGGCGCTCTTGGGGGGGAATTTGTAAAGCGGCAAGATTAGTAATTGCGTAGTAAATCAAAACATTAAAGGCACTAAAAGACCAAGTAGTTTTGACATTATTGCCTAATACAACTATTAGCGCGATCGCACAACCGACAGCTATTACTGCTGCGTCAGGTGTTGCTTGCTTATTCAACCGCGCTAAAATCCCTGGCATATCGTGGCGACGTGCCATTGCTAGAAGGACACGAGATAAACCCAAAATTAAGTTAAGCAGCACTCCCAACATGGCAAACAGCGCTCCAATGGTGAGGATTTGACTACCACCCCAAACTCCTAGTTTACTAACTACTACTTGCAAGGGAGCCGATTGTCCATTAGTTGCCGCACTCAGTACCTCCGCGCCTACGGAACCTACAGAGGCGATCGCCACCAGCATATAAAGCAGCATAGTAATGGCGATTGTTACTATCATTGCTTTGGGAATAGTCGTTCTAGGACTTCGTGCTTCTTCCCCCATTGTTGCAATCCGTCCATATCCTGTATAAGCCACAAACATTAAGGCGCTACCGTGCAGCACCCCGGCTATGGATTTTGGGAAAAAAGGCGTTAGGTTTTCGGTTGTAACTTTAGGTAAACCTACAGCGATAAAAAAGCTTAAGGATAATAAGGAGATAGAGACAATAACAATATTTGCCAAATTAGAGCGCTGAAGCCCGCTTAAAACTACCGAAGTCAAGATTGCAACTAAAACTACAGCGATAGGAATTAGTAAAGCGCGATCGCCTAAATTATTAGCATTGAGCAAGTAACCAGCAAAACCCAAAGCCGCCGTTGCTGCCGAAGCAGTTTTTGCTAGTAAAAACATCCAACCCGCCGTAAAACCCAAAGCAGGGTTGAGATACTTGTAACCATACTCGTAGGTTCCGCCACTTACGGCATGATTTGCAGCTAGTTGAGCGCTGTTTAGACCATTGCAGGCGGCGATGATAGCGGCAATGGCTACCGATAAAATTACTGCCGATCCTGCTACCCCCGCAGCAATGCCAATACTGACAAAAACCCCCGTACCAATAATTGAACCCAAACCCATCAAAGTAGCGCCAAAAACCCCCAATTCTCTCTTTAGTGAGGGCGCTTTTCGTGAATTCATAATTACTTATACTTTTGACCCTCGTAGCATACCGCAACTAAGCCGATGATTGGCTCAAGGAGTATTGGGTATGCGTTCGATTTGGGCATAACCGCTAAAAATTAGCTGTTTTCCGCTTGTTTCTAATCGATTAATCCGCATCGTTACCCCATCAAGATCGAAGCGGTCAAGATCAACCATATTATCTAAAATTTCCGCAAAAGCGATCGCCAAAGCCTGAGATATCTCTTTCTGGGCTTCGGAAGCAAGCTCGGTAGTAAATTGCGGATTGTTAAATGCTACTCGCCGCCGCCGCTCTACAGCTAGAGTTGCTGTCATGCTAATTGGTACTAATTCCTCGTTGTTTAAATCTGCTTTTGCCAATATCTTGACTTGGTTATTAGGTAAGAGTTCAACTTGTACCTCGCTAAAAGAAACAGGTTCGCCCCCTGATAATTCGGTCAAACTGGGTAAATCTAAGTTAAGTAGGCGTTTTTTTACCAATTCTGCATTAAAAGCATGGTTGATACCTGCTTCAGATAATTTTACTTCCGCTACCGCTTGAGTGGGCTGCTTTAATTTCAGCTTTCCCCCTAGTACCGAGCCAAAATCTAAAGCT
Source organism: Chlorogloea sp. CCALA 695 (assembly GCF_003003885.1). GTDB lineage: Bacteria > Cyanobacteriota > Cyanobacteriia > Cyanobacteriales > Chroococcidiopsidaceae > Aliterella. Next base: position 31,976 of record NZ_PVWN01000019.1, read on the forward strand.
ACAGCATCGGTTTCAAAAGACATTTCTTCCACCAAAAAGTCTTTGCGGATTGCCAAGCCCCGACCGCTCATTTTGAAGTTGTCTATGCTGCCTTGTAACAGCTTGCTGGAGGGGTAGCAACGTACAGAAACTTCTATTGACTCACTTTGAGTCAACAAATGACGAATGGTTTTGCTGGCGACGCTGTTGAGCATTCGCTCTCCCCAATCAGTGCCAGTATTAGGAGTAGTTGAGCCAGTAAGTCCAGCGAACATCTTTTCTTCACTTTATAGAAGTTCTCTATACTTTTGTAACAAAGCGTGAACAATTCGGCAACTAATCGTCCATAAGTGGTGCTGACAAGAGCTATAAGAGTAGCTTGTTTAAGGATACGAGGGTAGCACAAATAATGGGTTACGGGAAGTGTTGATACTTTAGCAGCTAGGTATTGCAAAGTCTTTCGGTGGGAATCTACAGTTTTTCTCTATTGCCGACGCTGACGAAAAATCAACAATGTATCGATACTAACAACGTATCACTTAATAATTAGGTTAATTAAATTAATATCTTTTATTAAAACATTCCTCTTTGTCGTGAAATTAACAGTTTGTGTATTCATTATTCGCTTAACTAAGTATGCACAAGTTAGCTATTAATAAATAAACTTGCGGATACAAAATTCAAGATTATCGGCGCGAGATAGAAATATTTTTAATTGCTGTTAATGCGAAATATAGAAGAACATTCTAGTGAATCAAGTTGAATTGTCAGGAGCAGCTAATACTCAGGTTTCCGATGAATACAATCAGTATTTAGACCAACCAAAACTAGAAGTTCATAACTTATGTAAAAGTTATGGGACAAAAAATAAACAATTAACCATTTTGCAAAATATTAATTTGCAAATACACAAAGGAAAGATGAATAAGTTGATAATGAGGTCGTATTAGACCCAGGTTCTGATCGCGGGATGGTATTTCAAAGCTACACGCTTTATCCTTGGCTACAGGATAAGGTAATTCGGCAAAATGTTCGTCTAATACCCCGCCGCCTTCTGGCGTACATAAAGCAGCATCAGCATCTCCTTGTCTTAAAGCTTCAGCTTCGGCGGGATGAATAGCAATGCGATCAAATTCGTGTATTCCTCCCGCATGATCGTAATGAATGTGAGAAGCGATCGCAAGTAATGGTTTATCAATTAAAGTTGCTATATGTTGGCGCAAACTAGCAACACCCAAACCTGTATCGATTAATAAATTTTGGGTTTTACCTTTAATTAGCTAGAGGTTAGCGCGATTCCATTCCCAGTAATAATGTTTGTTGATCCGATACAAAGAGTCGCTAATTTTTTCTGTTACAAACCAGGAATCGCAAACAGGTTTAGGATTTTGCATAAAGGTTTTGAGTAAAGTAGATTATTTTTCTTGTAAACATAGTCCTACACCTATAGCCATTAAAACTGCCGAAATTACTAATACTTGGGTGATTTGTTCTCCTAGAAAAAATACAGAAATTGTTGCGCCAACAAAGGGCGAAAGGGCGAAATATGCTCCCGTTTGGGCTGCGCCTAGTTGGCGTAAGGCTTGAACAAAGCAGACATAGGTTAACCCAGAAGAAATAAAACCAACTGCTAAGGCGGCGAGTAGAGTGGGTAGAGGTGGTAGAGTTTGCCCGATAAAAAATGCGATCGCAACATTAATTAAGCCAGCTATACCGCTTTTAAGTAGAGCAATTTGAAATGGATCGCGCGTGGCTATCTTATTAGTTAAATTACTATCCATTGCCCAAGCCCCACAAGTTCCCAAAATTGCCAACGCTCCCCAAGATAGCCCTACATTAGTATGTTCTGTATAAGAAAGAATAATTCCCCCACTGGTAATTGCTACTATTCCTAAAAAAACCTGCGATCGCCAGGGTTCTTTAAAAACAGTCCATGCTAACAGCGCTGTAAAAACTCCTTCAAAATTGAGCAGTAGCGATCCTACCGTTGCAGAAGTAGTACTAAGTCCAATTGTAAGTAACACCGGGGCAGTTACTCCGCCTGCTAAGATTGAAGCACCCAACCACCCCCAGTCTTTTTGACGCAAACTATTTTTAGGGAGCGATCGCAAATTGCGGAGATAGTAGATTGGTAATAAACCCAATCCTCCACCCAAGTACAGAATCCCCGCTAACATCCAAGGCTCTATCTCATCCAACAACAACTTTGAAAGCGGAACACTAAGACCAAAGCAGAAGGCGGTTATTAGGGCAAATATCGAGCCAGAGCGAGATTTTGTCACTTTTACGGCAATACCAAAATTGAGGAGGAAATAGCGCTAGTCAAAACTTGTGCCATTATTGACTATATGCGATCGCACCAAGGAGTTTGGCTGACTACTTGCGCAGAAATTGCTAACTGCTGCGTAACTAACAAAGCTATTTTAGCGAAAACTTAAAAAATTCTTAAGTATAAAATCACCTCTAATTATTAATTCAGCATAAAAATTTATATACTAATTGTTTGATTAGATTCTGCTAAGTTTGAATGGTTATTTAACTACTAAAACCATGTCAGAATCATTATTTTCTGATGCCAAACAACGTCTAGAAACAGCACTAAAATATATTTCAATTTCTGAAGATGCCATTGAACACTTAAAGTTTCCCAAAGCCAGCTTAACAGTGTCAATTCCTGTGCGGATGGATAACGGATCGTTACGCATTTTTCAAGGCTATCGGGTGCGCTACGACGACACGCGCGGGCCAACAAAAGGCGGTATTCGGTTTCATCCCAACGTCACCTTAGAAGAAGTGCAATCATTGGCATTTTGGATGACTTTTAAGTGCGCCGTACTTAACTTACCTTTTGGCGGTGCAAAAGGCGGGATCGCTCTTAATCCCAAAGAATTATCAAAAATGGAATTAGAGCGTTTGAGTCGAGGGTATATAGATGCGATCGCCGATTTTATTGGGCCAGACATCGACATTCCCGCACCAGATGTTTATACTACCCCGATGATTATGGGCTGGATGATGGATCAATACAGCATTATTCGGCGACAAATTACCCCGGCGGTTATTACCGGAAAACCCGTCACAATGGGCGGCAGTTTGGGTAGAGACACCGCTACTGCAACTGGGGCATATTATGTTATTGAAACCATCAATCAACGGTTTCCATCGTCCTCGCGGGATACTACCGTTGCCGTACAAGGCTTTGGCAATGCTGGGGCGCACATCGCCGAACTATTGTTCAAAGCTGGTTATAAAGTAGTTGCTGTAAGTGATTCTCAAGGCGGTATTTATACCAAAAATGGTTTAGATATTCCCAGTATTCGCCAATACAAAGAAGCTCATCGAGGTATGAAAGCAATTTATTGTCGAGGCACAGTTTGCAACATAGTTGACCATGAAATTTTGAGCAATCAAGAGCTTTTGACCTTAAATGTAGATATATTGATCCCCGCCGCTTTAGAAAATCAAATTACCGCAGCAAATGCTGATGATATAAAAGCAAAGTTTATTTTTGAAGTTGCCAACGGGCCGATTAATTCGGCAGCAGATAAAATCTTAGATGCTAAGGGAATTTATGTAGTTCCTGATATTTTGGTCAATGCTGGGGGAGTAACCGTAAGCTATTTTGAATGGGTGCAAAATCGGAGTGGGCTTTATTGGACGCTAGAGGAAGTAAACCAACGCCTTAAGCAAAAAATGGTAGAGGAAACAAAGCAAATTTGGCAAATTGCCCAGCAGCAAGCTATCTCTTTGCGTACCGCCGCCTACGTTCATGGTTTGCATCGCTTAGGAGAAGCTATAGACAGCAAAGGGACGCGGGATTATTATGTTAATGGTTAATCACCGTTAGGATTGGGACTTAGTTCGCGTTTAGATAGTGCGATCGCTTTCTTTGGCTCATGGAGTGTCTTGGTACTAAAATCTAAAAAGTCTTCCTCTTGCATAATTTGATAGAGATTAATCTTGGCTTCTACTAAGCAAGCATGACCGCTATCAGGCAAAACTACCATTTTGGCATCAGGCAAACTTTTAACCAAGTACCTAGCTTCTGTTACCGATGGTAAAAGACGATCCAAAGCACTAGCCATGAGCAATACTGGTTGAGTAATCTGCCGTAACTGCAAAGCATCAACATCAAACTCTTTAATCAGCGACAACCGCCAAAGAACAGTTTGAGGCGGAACTAAGCGCATAGTTTTGAGCAAATCGTGGCGAATATCACGATCTACTAACCCCAAAGAAGCTAGAAACGGTAATAATCCTATAGCACTAAATTCAAAAAAACAGGGTGGGACTAAATAAACTAGCTGCGATGCCCAATTTAGCCAAGGGCGACGATGAAAAGCCGAAGCTGGGTTAACTAAAATAATTCTGTTAAATAACTGAGGTACTTTCAGCGCGACTTTTATTGCCAACGCTCCCCCAAAAGACTCGCCGCACAAATAAACTAATCGGTGCGGATTGATTTTTAGTTCCCCTTGAATTAAATCTATAACCTGCTCGCTCAAAACATCCCAATTACTTAAGTCATTGGGTGGAATCATCAAACAACGCACGTCAAAAGCTACCTCCAAACCAGCCGTTTGCGTCCTTAGTAGTTGCCCTGTACCATCCATACCCGGCAAAAATACAAATAGCGGGTATTCTGGCTGTAACCGATTGGGAGTTAAAAAACAAGGATGGCTCGTAAGTTCTGGCATTGTTGTAACTTAAGTTATTAAAATTTAAACGGATTTAATCTTTCTAAGTTATCAGGCTTTGATCGCAGGCATAAAACAATAATTTTAATCCTGCTAAAATGCTAACTATTCAATTACAACCTTGGCGCAATAGTTCAACAATTTCTGCTTGACAGCTATTAGTGATATCTGCCACTACAGTTTTTGCTTGTTTGCCTTGGTATTGTTGCTTCATAGATTCTGTGATCCGATAAGGACGACCAATTAAAACCGCCACCCGACGATATATAACCAATGGATGCCAACCATCTTGATCGAATAAAGGCTCCGAAGGGTCAAATAAGCTAAGTAGGCGTAAGGGAACGGCAGAACTACTCTTTTCTTCAATAGAGGCGATCGCTACAGGTAAAATAACTAAATCTTTGACTGGTCTCACTGTATCGCTTCCCCCCTCCGCACGTAATGCCAAGTGAGCAAATCCGCGTTGAAAGTCACCAATCCCATTTGGTTTAGTGTAGTTTACCATCGGGTTTGTCCCTTCAGGAAATACCCCCACAGCTTGATTTGCTTGCAATAAATGCAAAGCTTGTTGAAAAAATCCTTGCTGGCGCGAGGGAGCAGCCTCTAAAGGAAAACACCCCAGTCCTGTAACAATTTCTCGCATTACTGGCACTTGTCCCATGTAATGATGACAAGCAAAACGAATTGGTCTTTCGACTGCGGCAATCAAAATCGGCGCATCCATAAAGCTACGATGATTGCTAACTATCAGCACCGGGCTACTTTGGGGTATACGATCTTCGTAGTAGCGAAATATTTTCGTGCCTGTAGCTGTTAAGAAGCCGTGAGAAATTTGTTGAGGGCTATTTGCCTTGGTCATGCGTTGCAGATGTTAATTCTTTACTTTGACACTATGTATATAGACAATTACCTAACTAGAACATTTAATTAATTGCAGCTCTAGATTTAAAAATTGCCTTGTCACACAGTTTTTGCTCATTATGCAATAACTTAACATTTTTTAATAAGATTGAAAAAAATCTTTTAATGCACATAATGGCTCAATTGCTTATCTTGTAAAAGTTATTGATTAATAAACTCGCCCTATATCATTGATTACCCTTGCAAAAGGTAATAAAAATACATACATATCTATTCTGATATATGATGTGTAAAAGATTTTATAATAAATTTAAGATTTCATGGATTCTTCTGGTCAAAGGCAAGAAACCTTTGCTGTAACAACACCACTTTACTATGTAAATGACTTGCCTCATGTAGGTAGCGCTTACCCAACGATCGCTGCCGATATATTGGCACGATTTGAGAGAATGCGCGGAAAGTCGGTATTATTTATAACTGGTACAGACGAACATGGGCAAAAAATTCAACGCGCCGCCGAGAGCAAACACAAGTCGCCGCAAGTTTACTCTGATGAAATTTCTAGCAGTTTTGTCTCTTTGTGGCAGCAGCTAAATATACAATACGACAGGTTTAGTCGGACTACAGCAAGCAATCACGAAAAAATCGTTAAAGAGTTTTTTGAACGGGTGTGGCAAAAAGGCGATATTTATAAAAGTCAACAAAAAGGTTGGTATTGCGTTGCTTGCGAAGAATTTAAAGAAGAAAGAGAACTTTTAAGCGACTTCTTTTGTAGTATTCACACCAATAAACAAGCTGAGTGGCGAGACGAAGAAAATTACTTTTTTCGGTTGTCAAACTATCAAAATAGACTAGAAGAATTTTATCAACAACACCCCCACTTTATCGCTCCTCAAAGCCGCCGCAATGAAGTTTTAAGCTTTGTCGCCCAAGGATTGCAAGACTTTTCAATTTCGCGGGTAAATTTAGATTGGGGTTTTCCTGTACCTATCGATTCTAGTCATACTCTTTATGTTTGGTTTGATGCGTTGCTCGGATATATTACAGCTTTACTCGAACCTGACGATGCGCCCACTTTAGAGAATGCTTTGGCTAAATGGTGGCCTGTAAACTTACATTTAATTGGTAAGGATATATTGCGCTTTCATGCCATTTATTGGCCAGCAATGCTGATGTCCGCAGAATTAGAGCTACCTAAATTAGTCTTTGGGCATGGATTTTTGACCAAAGATAACCAAAAAATGGGTAAAAGTCTGGGAAATACGCTAGATCCCGTTGCTTTAGTAGCAGAGTATGGCGCGGATGCTGTTCGATACTATTTTATTAAAGCAATTGACTTTGGTAAAGATGGAGACTTTAGTAAAACTCGGTTTATAGAAACGTTAAATGCTGACTTAGCTGGTAACTTAGGAAATTTACTAAATCGAACTTCAAAAATGGCGCTAAAGTATAGCTATACTAATGTACCAAATCTTACGATTGACACCATAGCTGACGATAATCCTTTGAAAATTGCTGGTATGACTTTGGGCGAAGAAGTCGCCGCAGCTTACGAAAATCTAGCTTTTAGCCAAGCTTGTGAACTAATATTAAACTTAGCTCGAACTGGCAATAAATATATAGATGATCAAAAACCTTGGACTTTGTATAAAGAAGGCAAAATTCAGGAATTAGAACAGGTGTTATACGCAGTTTTAGAATCAGTCAGATTAGCTGCCTATCTGCTATCACCAATTATTCCTAACATTGCTAATGATATTTATCAGCAATTAGGTTTTGTCACAAATTTTAACGATAAAAATGACATTTTTGCTACTGTACCATTCGCTATTCATGCTAGATGGGGACTAATAAGTTGCCAGCAGCAATTGGGCGCTCCTCATCCGGTATTTCAAAGCTTAGAACTACATTAAGCAACTTAGTATCTAGCGTACTTTTAGATTTAAGGTCTAGGATGGTACTTTATAAGTATTTAAAATGCTTAATATAGAGTAACAATCTAATAGAAATATCAAACTTTTTTTCATAAAAACTAAGGCATAAAAATGTTAAATAATTTTGATAAAAGTCCAATTTTTACACCAGAACAAGTTTTAGAAAACCGAGGACGGGTAGCCATTTTTATTGATGGCTCAAATTTGTTTTATGCCGCCTTGCAACTAGGGATAGAAATTGACTATACAAAACTATTGTGTAGGCTAACGGGTGGTTCGAGACTACTGCGAGCGTTTTTTTATACTGGTGTAGATAGAACTAACGAAAAACAACAAGGATTTTTGTTGTGGATGCGTCGCAATGGTTACAGGGTAATTGCTAAAGATTTGGTACAGCTACCAGATGGTTCAAAAAAAGCCAATTTAGATGTCGAAATTGCGGTTGATATGATGGCGCTGGTAGATTCCTACGATACAGCAATATTGGTGAGCGGTGATGGAGACTTGGCTTATGCAGTCAACGCGGTAAGTTATCATGGCGTAAGGGTAGAAGTAGTTAGTTTAAGAGCCATGACGAGCGATAGTTTAATTAATGTGAGCGATCGCTACATTGACTTAGAACAAATCAGAGAAGACATCCAAAAGACATCGCGCTCTACTTACACTTATCGCCCTTTGACTAGCGTGGGATTGATGGAACAGCCCGAAGATGGCACTTTAGACATTATCAAATCATCAGACGACTAAAGGCAAATAGCCTAAAAAAAAGCCAAGATGGAAATATGAATTTTAATTATTATCCATCTTTTAAATGGCTTCTAGCTGCGCCCTTAATTAGCGTAGGTTTGCTCTTTGGCTGCAATGGGCAATCGACAAAAGAAGTATCAATAAATACATCTCCAACTCCCGCAACGCAAAACGAACTGACGTTTAACGATGTCACCTTAGAACAAGCAGACGAAAAAGGACAGCCAGTTTGGAAAGTTCAAGGAAAACAAGCAAGTTATAGTCGAGAAAAAAAACTTGCTCAAGTCCAGAAACCATCGGGGGAACTATTTGTTGATGGCAAAGTAGTATACAAAATTAGCGCCCAACTTGCCCAAATAGAGCAAAACGGCAAACAGTTGTTTTTGACTGGTCAAATTGTAGCTACAGATACAGTCAATGGCGTAGTATTGCACGGTAACGAATTAGAATGGCGACCAAAAGAAGATTTGCTTATTGTCCGCAAGCAAGTTAGGGGAAATTATCAGCAAATTCAAGCGGTAGCACAAGAAGCAAGAGTAAATAGCCGTTCGGCGCGAGTAGATTTGCAAGGTAAGGTAGTCGCTATTGCTACCGATCCCGCCTTGCAAATGCGGACTACGCATTTAATTTGGGAAGTGAAGAAAAAAACCTTAATAGGCGATCGCCCGATTGAAATTGACCGCTATAAAGGTAAAGTAAAGCGTGATCGCGCCACCGCAAATGGCGCAAATGTCAACTTACAAACTAAAGTTATTACCCTCCAGCCCAAAGCGCAAATAGTAGCGACAGAACCACCTGTACAAATAAACGGCAATTCTTTAACTTGGGATTTAAACGCCGAAGTTGTCACCGCCAATCAACCGATAAAAATAGTTCATCGCCAGCAGCAAGTAACGACAACGGCGGATCGAGGCAGAATGAATTTAGGCAATAAAATTGCCCATTTAACATGTAATGTATCGGCGATAGGACAGCGCCAACAATCGCTCAATGCTCAAAAATTGACTTGGTATTTGCCCACGCAGTTAGTAGAAGCCGAGGGAAGCGTTGTTTATCGTCAAGTAGAACCTCCGGTTAGTTTTACTGGGCAAAAAGCTGTAGGCAAATTGCAAGAGCAAAATATTACGGTTAGTGGCGGTAGAGTAGTGACTAAATTTATTCCTTAACGGTTAGATTCCCTTAACCTTTGTACATAATTTCATTGCGCCTAGTTGCACCCAAGGGTTGAAGGCGAGGAGTAAGCGCTGCTGGGAGCGTGTCTGGTATTTGCAACTGTTTTAAGAGATTTTGCAATAATCGATCTTGCTCGTTGCGGAAGCGTTCTATAGCCGAACCACGATTGATAATTGCAAACCAAACTAAGCCGCGATCGCGCGTTGGTATTACTCCCGCTAAAGCACTGACATCGTTTAAAGTTCCCGTTTTGATTACTGTACCTAGGGGAATTTGCCGAGATAATAACGTCCCTCGGCGATCGCGTCCTGACACTGGAAATAAGTCTGCTACCGTAAGCTGGTAGGGTGACAACCGCTTTTGAATCGACATCAACATCGCACACGCCGCCCTAGGGGAGATGCGATTTTGTACCCCCAATCCCGAACCATTGACTAGCTGAATTTCTGTTAAAGGGACGTTAGCGGCGGTTGCTGCTTTTTGTTGAACTGTGGGCGCTCCACCTAGCAAATAAGCCAACATTTCCGCCATTTCGTTATTGCTGTAGACATTCATTTCTTTAATAATTTGCGACAGTGGCAAAGAATGATGGCGTACTAGCAATATTTGCTTAGGGTTAATTAGTTTTTCAAATTTTACTGACCCAAAAATTGTAATTTGAGGGCGAGGTGTTCCGGGAGGTAAAGTTAAATACTGATTTTCAACAGTATTTGACCAAGTATCAGCATTAAAGGCTTGTTTTAATAGTTCACCCGACTCTACAGGATTGAAATTGTAATTCATGGCAAAAGTGCCTGTAATTATCAAGTTTCCCTGTACCCGATTAATGCCCATAGATTGCAGGGTATTACCAAGTGCGATCGCTTCTTCCCACACAAACAAAGGATCGCCATTACCTTGAACGATTAAATCTCCTTGTAATACCCCATTAACGATCGTCCCTGTGGTGCTAATAGTCGTATCGAATTGATAATTTGCGCCCCAGGTGCTTAAAGCAGCTAAAGAAGTAGCAATTTTAGTTAAAGAAGCCGCAGGTAAAGGCACTGTACCTTGATGATTTGCCAACAAAAGGGGCCCAGATTGTAGCCATACACCCTGTTCTGACGCTGCTCCCAACGACTGAAGACTTTGTACGTACTGCTGTACGGCATTAGCGGCAACGGGAGAGCGATCGGGCGCTAACACCAAACTAGGACTACTTTGCAGAGCCAAAACTTCTAAGGGATCGACCTTAGCCACCTTTACCCCAGACCTGTCTAACCATAAAGAAACTAATCCCGATCCAAATAATTCCAGCATTAAAATATTTGCCTATTTATACGTTTTTAGTTATGAAGGATCGCTTTTAGCAAGTATATTTGCTAAATACTTTCTCACTGTCTCACCAAATCAGATTAAGATTGCTACTTAGGTGGAAAGCATCTGGTAAAATTTTGAAGGTTTCTAGAAATTTAATCAATGGGAGCTACTCGCGCACGGATCGCAATTGATGCCATGGGTGGGGATCATGCCCCCGCCGAAATTATTACAGGGGCGCTGCGAGCAAGAGAAGAATTAGACGTAGAAATTCTGTTGGTGGGCGACCCCCAGCAAATTAAGTCTCACTTGCCTCAGCAAACCAATTTTGGGCAGTTAGAAATTGTTCCTTCTGAAGGAACAATCGAGATGCATGAGGAGCCTTTAAGCGGAATCAAACGCAAACCTAAGGCTTCAATCAACGTAGCAATGGATTTAGTCAAGCAGCAACGAGCCGACGCGGTAGTTTCCGCCGGCCACTCTGGGGCAGCTATGGCAGCCGGATTGTTGCGCTTAGGACGATTGAAAGGTATTGACCGCCCAGCGATTGGCGCGGTACTGCCAACAATTGCCAGTAAGCCAGTAATAATTTTGGATGTCGGGGCAAATGTAGACTGTCGCCCGAAATTTTTAGAACAGTTTGCACTTATGGGTTCGATTTACAGTCAGTATGTACTGGGTGTTGACGAGCCTAAAGTTGGGCTGTTAAATATTGGGGAAGAATCTTGTAAGGGTAATGAATTGGCAATTCGTACTTACGAATTGCTAGAAAAAAATCCGCGAGTTTCTTTTATTGGCAATGCTGAAGGGCGCGACGTACTATCGGGACGTTTTGATGTCATTGTCTGCGACGGATTTACAGGTAACGTACTACTGAAATTTGCCGAGGCTGTAGGGGAAGTGATGCTGCAAATTTTGCGCGAAGAATTACCCCAAGGATTGCGCGGACAAATCGGAACAGCAGTTTTAAAACCCAATTTAAAACGGATCAAACAGCGCGTAGACCATGCCGAACATGGAGGCGGGTTATTGCTTGGCGTTGCAGGGGTTTGTATTATTAGTCACGGTAGTTCTCAAGCACCGTCGGTTTTTAATGCTATTCGACTAGCAAAAGAAGCGATCGATCATCAAGTTCTAGAGCATATTTCGTCCCAAAATGGTAGCAAAAAGCAAACGTCTGTTAGCAGTAGTGAAGCGAATAGTGATGAGTAAGGCGTAAAACGAATTTATCCTCTTGTATACAGTTCGCTCACCATTGGAGAATAATTTTGCAAAATTTAGGCGTAGCAATTACGGGGAGTGGCTCGGCGTTGCCAGCAAACTGCTTAGATAATGATACTTTAAGCAAGTTAGTTGATACCTCGGATGAGTGGATAGCCTCACGCACGGGAATTAGACAAAGGAGACTAGCTACTTCTGCCCAATCGGTTAGCGAAATTGCGGCTATGGCGGCAAAAGGCGCGATCGCTATGGCAAAAATTAATCCTCTAGACGTAGACTTAATTATTTTGGCAACTTCTACGGCAGACGATTTATTTGGCAGTGCGTGTCAAATTCAAACTCAAATTGGTGCAACCAATGCGGTAGCGTTTGACCTAACGGCGGCTTGTTCTGGCTTTGTATTTGGGCTAGTTACGGCGGCGCAGTTTATTAGGACAGGGGTTTATCAAAACGTCGTTTTAATTGGCGGCGATATTTTGTCGCGGTGGGTCGATTGGAGCGATCGCAGCACTTGCATTTTATTCGGTGATGGTGCGGGGGCGGTAGTCATGCAAGCAAGAGAAAGCGACTCTTTGCTAGGATTTGAAATCAAAAGCGACGGTACGCAAAATAACTGTTTGAATTTATCCTATAGCCCCGAATCTCAGTCTTTAACTCCTGATCTTGAGGTCGGCAAGGGCAACTTTAAGCCAATTACAATGAATGGTAAGGAAGTCTATCGCTTCGCCGTCCAGCGTGTTCCAGAAGTCATTGACAAGGCTTTATTTCAAGCTAACATTACTACAGAGCAAGTAGATTGGTTGATATTGCATCAAGCGAATCAACGCATTCTCGATGCTGTAGCTCAAAGGCTGAATATTCCTAGCCATAAAGTAATTAGCAATCTTGCCAACTATGGCAACACCTCCGCCGCTTCGATTCCCATTGCTTTAGATGAAGCGGTACGTAATGGGCAAATTAAAACTGGGGATACGGTGGTAGTCTCCGGTTTTGGCGCTGGTTTAACCTGGGGTGCAGCAATTTTTAAATGGGGTTGATTTAAGCATCTATTATAAAATTCACAATTCAAATGACTAAAACGGCGTGGGTATTTTCGGGGCAAGGTTCGCAAGCAGTTGGCATGGGGGAAGATTTATTAACGTCTTCTAGTGCTGCATCAGAAAAATTTGCCCAAGCAGAGGAGATTTTGGGGTGGTCTGTACCAGAAATTTGTCAGCACCCAGAAGACAAAGTATCGCGCACACTATATACCCAGCCAAGTTTGTATGTAATCGAAAGCATTTTGGCGGACGCTTTAAAATTGCGCGGCTTAACTCCGGCTTTAGTTGCAGGTCATAGTTTAGGGGAATATACCGCCCTTTACGTCGCGGGGGTTTTTGATTGGGCGACAGGCTTAGGTTTAGTAAAAGCTAGAGCCGAACTCATGGATAACGCGGCGGGAGGGAAAATGGTGGCATTAATTGGTTTTGACCGCCAACAGCTACACGAGAAAATCGCCCAAACTCCTAATGTAGTTTTAGCTAATGACAATAGTTCGGCTCAAGTTGTAATTTCTGGTACTCCTGAAGCCGTAGAAGCTTTATTACCTCAAATAAAAGTCAAACGCGCCATCCCCTTAAACGTATCAGGAGCATTTCACTCGCCATTAATGGCAGAAGCGGCTAGTCAATTTCGAGAGATTTTAGCACCCGTACAATTTAATACTGCTATGATCCCGGTAATGTCTAATGTAGACCCCATCCCCTCTACAGAAGCGGAGATTTTAAAAGCACGTTTAATTGAGCAAATGACGGGTTCTGTACGCTGGCGAGAAATTTCTGAGCAATTACTTACTGAAGGGATAGAAAAAGTGGTAGAAATTGGACACGGTAATGTTTTAACTGGTCTAATCAAACGTACCTGCCCCACTTTAAAATTAGAAAATATTAGTAGTGCCGAAATGGTACTCAACGCCCAGTAATAGTGTCTCCAAATGGGCAGAAGCCGCGAACCATCAATTAGTCTGTTACTTTACCATTTATTTAAGTGGTCAATTGTTAGCCCTACATTGCGCCTATATTTACGAGGGCGCGTCTATGGCTCAGAAAATGTACCTAAGCAAGGGTCTTTGGTAGTTGTCAGCAATCATGCCAGCTACTTTGACCCGCCGTTGCTTTCTTGCGCTGTCGGTCGCCCAGTGGCTTACATGGCGAAAGAAGAACTATTTGATATTCCCATTTTGGGCAAGGCTATAAAATTGTACGGTGCCTATCCTGTCAGTCGAGGCGCAAGTGATCGCAGTGCTATTCGTTCGGCGCTACAATCACTAGAAAATGGCTGGGCTACAGGGGTTTTTTTAGAAGGTACTCGTACCCCTGATGGCAAAATAAACGAGCCTAAACTTGGTGCGGCTTTAATTGCCGCTAAAGCTCAAGCGCCCATACTACCAGTTAGTTTGTGGGGAACTCAAGGAGTTTTAATTGAGGGTTCGGCAATTCCTCGCTCGGTTCCCATTACTGTCAGAATTGGTCAACTGATTGCTCCACCCACGTCTACAAATCGCCAACAATTGCAAGCTACTACCCTTGAATGCGCGATCGCAATTAAAGCCTTGCACGAAATGGGACGCTAATTATATCAGTTCAAAAGATATACCGAAGGAGAGTAGACTTTTCACTTCTTTATTTGTACCTTTGACTTTGGCTTAGATAGGCTACAAAGCTAGAGCGTAAAAGGTTTTAGATTAAGTGCAAACGTGAATAAAGTGTCTAATAAAGATTTTTGGGACAAATTAAATAATTTATTTTTAGTTCGTTTTTTATTATTATTCCTTTCGGGCTGGGCTTTAGTAACTCTTTTAGCTTACTTTGAAACGGTAATTGTTATTTTTACATCGGCGGCAATTTTAGCTTTTTTACTCAGCTATCCTGTGCGCTGGTTACGGCGTTTTCTACCCCACGGTTTAGCCGTTAGTGTAGTTTTTATATCTAGCCTTTTGTTGCTTGGTGGTCTTACTGTTACCGCAGGTTTAGCTATTTTATATCAAGGACAGCAATTAGTTGATAGTGTAACTGCCTTTTTAAATTCTTTAGCACCTTTAGCCGGACAAGTAGAAGATTTTTTGCGCGATCGCAATCTCCAAGTAAATTTAACTGGGATTGAAGAACAATTGCGTAATCAAGCTTTAGGATTAATTGGTTCTAGCTTGGCTACTTTACAAGTATTTTTTGCTAATTTAGTAACTTTACTTTTAGTTGCTGTTGTTGCTTTATTTATGTTATTAGATGGTGAAAGATTATGGACATTGGCTTTAAAAGCTATACCTATACAATTGCGTAATCGTTTTACAGGCGTTGTTAAACGCAAGTTTTTAGGCTTTTTTAAAGGACAACTGCTGTTAATGTTGTTTTTGTCTATTTCTAGTTTTTTAATATTCATAGTATTAGGGGTACCTTTTCCTTTAGTGTTGGCTTTAATCGTTGCTGTGTTTGATGCAATTCCCGGAATTGGGGCAACCTTGGGAGTTAGTATAATCACTTTAATTGTCTTATCTCAAAATGTATTTTTAGCTGCAAAGGTTTTGATTGCTTGCATCGTCTTGCAACAAATTCAAGATAATATAATTTCTCCTAGAATTATGCAGGGATCGCTAAACTTAAATCCAGTGGTTGTATTTTTTGCCTTGTTAGTAGGAGCAAAAATCGCCGGATTACTAGGAGTGTTTATTTCTATTCCGATTGCGGGAGTTTTGGTAACTTTGTTTGAAATCGATGAAATGAAAGCAGAAGCCTAGCTGGGTAAATAATTTAATATAAATACAAGTGGAGTAGAGTTATTAATACTATGGCAGAACTAAGAGCAGAATTAGCAAAAGACCTAGACCAAGCAGAGTGGGAGTGGCTAATTCCTCACGTCAAGCGAGACAGTGTACTGATAGTAGCAAAGGAATTAAATTTGGTGGATGTGGGAATTGCGATCGCCAGCGACAACTTAATATCTGTACAGCACTGGATTAGCGAACAACTGATTGAAAAACCCTCCGAAACCCAATTAAGTGATTGGAATAGCGATCCTCAAAAACGGTTTAATACTCTCATCGTTCAACCTTACGTGCTAATTCAAGAACTTTAAAAGCTGCTATTTTGAGCCTTTCGCTAAGGTCGATCCGGTGCGACCCGTAATCACCCATAGCACCGCCCTAACGCTGTCCCGCAGCGCTTTAGAGCGTGTCTCTGGGGCTTTTTTTGTGGGGACAATTACGGGTTGCAAATCGATACCCCGGCTACCTAAAACAATTTCACCTACAAGACGGGCGCGGCGCATATGATAGTCGGAAGTAACTAAATAAACTCTGTTAATCCCTAAAAATTGAAAATCATCTACTAATGTCGTGAAATTAGTTACCGTATCTTTAGCTTCATAATCTAAATGTAGGCGTTGGGGACTAATTCCAGCGTTAGCAAACACTCGCGTTACATAGTTTTTGTTAGTGCTACCAGACGACACCCAAATAGGCAAATCTGGATACTGAAGCGCTAGAGTCGCTGCAAGTCTTTCTCGCTCTAACTTAGAAGATGAACCCCCCAACACTAAAACAGCTTGAGGAGTTTCTAAGCTTCTAATTTGTTTGTAGCCCATCCATAGCAAAATTGGTAGAGCAAGCATGAATAAAAACTTTACAAACTTGCTCTTAAACCGTCTTTTTTTAACTGATTTGTGATTGTGCCTGCTTTTTAACATAACCTCGCGCTATAGCACGGCGATCGCGCATTAGCAGGCAATGGACGGGACTGGCGCGTCTCGAACGCGCGACCTAGCGCTTAGGAGGCGCTCGCTCTATCCAACTGAGCTACAGCCCCAATTGTCAAGCATTTATAATTTTAGCATTATAAAGCTGACAAGCTAAACTTTAGCCAGATAACCACGAGCCGTCCCAACCACCGCCACCCGTTTCTAATCCACATAGAGAACTTTGCGCTTCTACAATTAAGCTTGATTTTCCTCTATTTCGCGTTGTCAATTTTAGATTTAATTGTCCACGCATCGTGTCTTTACACACAAACATTAAGCCATTTTCTGTAGGCGCGCGTAAAGGAGTACCAGGCAAATCGGTTGTCCCAACTAAAGTAATTTCATAATCCGCATTAGTTGCTTGCATTTCCCACTTACCCCAAGGCTGAATATTCCAGGTAACTTTGGCATTCCAAGGGACAAACTCGTAAAACTTACCTTGATAATGCACCCCAATCATGGCTACTGATTCCATCCACCACAACACGCCGCGCCTACCGCCACCAGCCGTTAAAGCCAAGTCTGGTTCACCATCAAAACTATTGCAATTGAGCCAAAACCACTTTTGGGGAAAAGCACCGCCCCAGTTTTTTTCGCTATAAGCTGGCGCATTAGTAAATTCATAGCGTTTGCCATGCCATTCAATCCAACCTGTTGCCAAGCCGTGAGCCATCAAAATTTGCCATCCTGGCTCAAAAATTGGCAAAAATGAGACTAAACCCGCCGTTGATTGCTGCGGCGCGATCGCATCTCCCCAGCCATATATAGGCTCAATTTTATACTGCCAACGACAAGTATTATTACTGCCTGGATCTTTGATTGTGCCTTGATTCCAGGTAGCTGAAGCTTGATAGCCTTCTTGAATGTGATGGTCAAATTCTGCGCTTAACAACCATATTGGTTGAGTAGATAAATTAGTTTTGCCCCAGTGACCTAATTCTAGGCGATCACTCTGAGCAAAAAAACGCCCAACATCGGGAAAAGTTCGCCATATATACGCATCATCAATTCCTAAAACCTGCGCAGCGCCGCCACTGTGAGGTTTCCCACCTTTGGGGTCTTCTATAGAGTACATGAAAGCAAAAGTTTGATCGATTTCTGGCAAAGTAACGCGATAATACCAACCTTCAAAAAAGCGGCGAGGGCTTCCATCCCATTGATAACCACTATGAGGAGTTTGTTGAGGCGAGTTGTTGGGAATACTAAACATGAATACTTAATTAGCTGCTCTTTTTAGTATGAGCGATCACATTGCGTCTTATCTTGTGTTGAGTTAACAGCAATATTTATACAACTCTAATTGTTATGACACATTCATCAACGCCGAAAATACAAGACTTGGTATCTGTACACACGCTTAAAGGTCATTCCTCTGCAATAACATCCGTAGCTTTTAGTCCCAATGGACAGATTATAGCTAGTGGAAGTAAGGACAAAACTATTAAATTATGGAATTTAGCTAGGAAAGAACCTCATAGACTAAGCGGACACGGAGCATCGACTAAGCGGACACGGAGCATCAGATTGGTCTGGCGGCGTTACTTCCGTTGCTTTTCATCCTGATGGGCAAATTTTAGCTAGTGGAAGTAAAGACAAAACTATTAAATTATGGCATTTGTCCACAAGACAAGGATTTTGTACCTTAAAAGGACATGAAGACAAAGTTTTTCGTATTGCCTTTAGCCCTGATGGACAGATTTTAGCTAGTGGGAGCAAGGACAAAACTATTAAGCTTTGGTCTGTATATACGGGAAAAGAAATACATACACTGAAAGGACATTTAGACGATGTGTACTCTGTTGCTTTCAGCCCTGACGGACAGGTTCTAGCTAGTGGTGGCGGTGGTAATGATAAGACTATCAATCTGTGGCAATTAACCAATCAAAAACGCTTAACTCTCACAGGACATTCTGATTGGTTTGGAGCAATTAATTCTATTACTTTTAGTCCAGATGGAAAAACTTTCGCTAGTGGAAGTGCAGATAAAACAATTAAGCTTTGGCAAACGGAAGACGGTAAAGAAATTTTTACATTTACAGGGCATAGCGACGATGTTTGTTCTGTAGCGATTAGTCCTAATGGACAAACACTAGCTAGCGGCAGTAAAGACAAAACTGTTAAGATTTGGCAGCTAAACACTGGAAAAATTCTTCGTACCCTAACAGGATTTGAAGAAAAGATTTATTCTGTTGCCTTTAGCCCAGACGGTAAGACTTTAGCTATTGGTAGTGGAGATAAAAATATTACGCTTTTACCATGCAATTAAAACCTGGTTGCACGCGCTTTACTTTGCAGAATTTAATCAATCTCACTTTTCTGGTAGTGCGATCGCTTGTTCTGATGTTAGCAACTATTTTATACTCCTCTAAAAGGCGATCGCGTAATCCAAACTTTTCTACCTAGGAGTGTTTGCTGGCAATTTCTATATCCTGCTGGCGATCGCAAGTTTTTTGTACAATACGTTATGTTTTACTGGTAATTTTTCGGCTATGAATGAGTGATTACTTTAGTAGTAATCTAACTATCTTTGTATGGATGCAACACGCTGTATGATTTTGGTGGCTAAGTCTCCCCAAGACTACCAAGCTTTTTGGATTAGTCCCGGCGATACTAATAAGTTAGCGATCGTTTTTGATAGTGCTACAGCTAATGTTTCTTTAACAGTCTGTGTAGAAATCTTTGATATCGGGGGTAAAACTCCGCCAAATCGTCATCAACGTGCTGTAGAGATGTTCTTTATCTTAAAGGGTGAAGGCAAAGCAATTTGTGATGGTAAAACTGTAGCAATTAAAGCTGGAGACAGTCTTTTAGTGCCACCGACAGGAACTCATGTAATTGAAAATACCGGAAACACTCGCTTGTATGCTTTGTGTATCATGGTTCCCAATGAAGATTTTACCGAGCTTATCCGTAGTGGAACACCTGTAGATTTAGATGAGGAAGATATAGCGGTATTATGTGGCTAATTGCCAGGTATTGATTCCAGCTTAAGTTATCAAAATTAGTTGTTATTTTTTATTTACTAAATTGGCAAAATTCTCTGAATCAATCATGCAACGCATAAAAAAGCAGAAACGCGCGTTTCTGCTCTTGACCTAGGGAAAACTTTATTAACTAAATTAAATAATTAATATCTAGGAGTTGTTGTCGAATTTACTGTACCTGGATCGCTGTATGCAACAGTTTTTGGCTTACGAAATAAATTTGCTAGACCAATTAAACCAAGTAGTCCTAACCAACCCCAGTTATTGTTGTCGTTTTTGGTTTCTTGAAAAGGAGTAGTGTCTATAGTAGGCGCGTTGGATTCAGGACTTGTTTGAGTTGTAGTAGGAGCGCTAGGGTCGGCATTTTGCGCCGAAACAGGGAGAGATAAGGGCATAAGTGCCAAACTTGCAGCTATAACACTAGCACCAGCGATTTTAGTCAATTTAGAATTCATGATATTTCCTCTTTATGCTTAATACTTTGGTTGTTTGTAAATTAATTATTTTCTACAAAAATTTCCGTCGAGGTAGCAAACAACTTTCCACATTACTTTATCTAGGTTTTAAGTAAATAGAATCAATCTTTGGATTAAACTTTATTTACGTGCAAGTCTTCCTCTAGAAATAGAACAATTTTGAAAGGACTTCCTCACAACCATTTTGAGGTTTTTGAATTGTAAGTTATAAAAAATAGGAGGTGCAAAAGCGCCTCCCATAAGCAAAAAATAGATAAATTGTGCGATCGCGCCTTTTTTACTGTACAGAAAGCAGTTCTCTATCTGCTACAGCATGAGGATCGGCTTCCGGGGTATCAGCCTCCGAGGGCGGTACTACTTGCCAAAACTTAGGTAGATACTCCGACCAATTAGCTAGTATTTGCGCTGCTTTTGGCGATCCGGTACGTTCTAAATGAGCTTGAATTAGCTGCTGTAATTGACCTTCACCAGCCGTTGCAGCGTTTATTCGTTGCAACTTGACAATTTCTGGGTTGACTAATTGGGGAAAGTTGCCATCAGAGTCTAAAAAGTATGCCAAACCCCCAGTCATTCCAGCGCCGACATTACGCCCAACTTTACCTAACACAACAATTACACCCCCGGTCATATATTCGCAACAGTGATCGCCCGCGCCTTCAATTACCGCCGTACCTTTGGAGTTACGGACAGCAAAACGTTCGCCAGCTAAACCATTAGCAAACAAGAAGCCACCCGTTGCGCCGTAGAGACAAGTATTACCAACAATGACGTTTTGTTCTGGTGCGTAGGTTGCATCGGTGGGGGGAGAAATAATAATTTCGCCGCCGTGCATTCCTTTCCCTACATAGTCGTTAGCTTCGCCTTGCAGTTTTAATGTCATGTTAGGCAAGTTAAAAGCGCCAAAGCTTTGACCTACACTACCTGTAAAGTTAAGCTCTATTTGCCCCGTAAAGCCACTGTTTCCATACTGTGCAGCAATTTTTCCTGCGATTCTTGCGCCAACGGTGCGGTCTGTGTTGACTATTTTGTAACTTTTCTTAACGTTACTGGAATTACTAATAGCTGTTTGAACTTCCAGGTCGTCTAAAATTTGGTCATCTAGCACTACACCGTTGCTGTGTACTATTTCGTGATTTAACCAAGTGCGATCGCTCTTTGTATCGGGTAACACTGTCAAGCAATCGAGGTTAAAGTCTTGAGTCTTAGTAAGTTTTGCACCGTCTTTAACTTTGAGTAAATCCCCTCGTCCAATTACGTCTGTTAAAGAACGATAACCAAGTCTAGCCAACAAACTGCGGACTTCTTCGGCGACAAAGTAGAAGAAATTAACTACGTGTTCCGCCATCCCAGGGAAACGCAAGCGCAAATCTTCTCGTTGACTTGTAACTCCTACTGGGCAGTTGTTTGTATGGCATATCCGCGCCATAATGCAGCCTTCAGCGATCATCGCAATAGAGCCAAACCCATATTCTTCGCCGCCCATCAACGCGCCCATAATCACGTCCCAGCCGCTTTTAAAGCCACCATCAACGCGCAGAGTGACGCGATCGCGCAATTTATTTTCCATCAACACCCGATGCACTTCTGTTAATCCTAATTCCCAAGGACTACCAGCGTGTTTAATCGAACTTAGCGGCGATGCGCCTGTCCCGCCATCGTGACCGGAAACTTGAATAATATCGGCGTTAGCTTTAGCAACTCCCGCCGCAACTGTCCCAATGCCGATTTCTGCCACTAATTTCACCGATACTTGCGCTTGTGGGTTAATTTGATGCAAGTCAAAAATTAACTGCGCCAAATCCTCAATAGAATAAATATCATGATGGGGTGGGGGAGAAATTAGGGTTACACCAGGCTTAGTGCGGCGCAACATGGCAATGTAAGGACTAACCTTTTTACCTGGCAATTGTCCGCCTTCCCCTGGCTTTGCGCCTTGAGAAATTTTGATTTCAATTTGCCTAGCATTCATTAAATACTCTGGCGTTACTCCAAAGCGTCCCGCCGCCACTTGCTTAATTGCACTTGAAGCTGTGTCGCCATTTTTCAAGCCTTTTAAGTGGGGTAATAATTCCGATGTTCCTTCGGCAGTAACATCATCCAAAACCTTGTAACGTACCGGATCTTCGCCACCTTCACCAGAATTAGATTTACCACCAATGCGGTTCATGGCGATCGCTAAAGTTTCGTGCGCTTCCCGCGATAGCGCTCCTAGAGACATTCCCCCCGTGCAAAACCGCTTAAAGATTTCTGTTACTGGTTCAACTTCTTCTAAAGCTATGGGAGTGCGATCGCTATTTAAGTCCAGCAAGTCCCGTAATGCCGTTACTGGCTTACCTTCTAGATGTTTTTGGTAAGTTTCGTAATGATCGTATTGCTGACTTTTTACAGCTTTATGCAATGCCTTAGTCAATTCCGGGCTATTAGCATGATACTCGCCGCCTTGACGATACTGCACAAAGCCCAGGTTTTCTAGCTTTTTAATTGTCAATTGGGGAAAAGCTTTTTGATGGAAAGACAAAACTTCTTGAGCAAGTTCGCAGATACTCAAGCCGCCTAACCTAGAAGTTGTGCCATAAAAGCCCAATTTCAACAAGTCTTTACCAATCCCAATCGCCTCAAAAATCTGCGCTCCCTGGTAGCTTGTCAGTAGCGAAATTCCCATCTTAGATAAGATTTTGAGTATTCCACCTTCTACAGCTTTGCGATAATTAGCAAGCGCCGTATCTAAACCTATTGCGGCTATTTTCCCACGCTCCATAAATTGCTGGGTTTTGGGGTCAGACCACCAACTTCTAACGCTATCTAAGGCTAAATAAGGACAAATCGCACTTGCACCATAACCAATCAAACAAGCAAAGTGGTGGGTACTCCAACATTGCGCCGTATTAACGATTAAAGAAGCTTTCATCCGCAGTCCTTCACGGATTAAGTGATGGTGTACTGCTCCTACTGCAAGGAGGGGCGGAATATAAGTATCTTCAGTGTTTAGCGTAGCTTTGTCGCTGAGTACAAGGATTTTTGCTCCAGCTTTAACAGCTTCCGCCGCTTGCTGACACAGCGATTTTACCGCCGCTTCTAAACCATTTGGTCCGGTGGAGATTGCAAACAGCGTTGATAGTTGCGTAGTTTTGAATTGTGAAGCTTTAATTTCTGCTAATTCACTTTCTAGCAGGATGGGTGTATCTAGTTTTAGCTTTTTAGCATAGGCTGCTTTGGGTTCTAATAAGTTTCCTCTTTCCCCTAGTTCTATATTCAGCGACATTACCAAACTTTCGCGCAAGGGGTCGATTGCTGGGTTAGTTACTTGAGCAAAACGCTGTTTGAAGTAGTCGTACAATAAATGTGGCTTCTCAGATAGCACCGCTAAGGGTATGTCATCACCCATACAAAAAGTCGGCTCTTTGCCATCATTTGCCATTGGCTGAATAACCATCTCTACATCTTCTGTTGTGTAGCCAAAGGCGATTTGATGACGGAGCAAAGTTTGTCTATCTGCGGTGCTAGGTTCGGGTAAAGGAGTAGTATCTAATGGTTGCAGGCTTGGGGAACCGTTTTCAGCTTTTGTGGGTTTAATCGCAAGTTCTACCCGGTGTTGCTTTAGCCATTCTCCATAAGGATGCTGGGCTGCAATACGCTGTTTGATTTCCCAATTTTTTAGAACTTCATGAGTTTCTAAGTCTACTGCGATCATTTGTCCTGGCCCTAATCGCCCTTTTTCCAGAATATCGGCTTCGGGAAAGTCTACAACCCCAGCTTCGGAAGCAACAACAATATAACCATCTTTAGTTATGGTGTAACGAGCAGGTCTTAAGCCATTGCGGTCTAAGGTTGCGCCTACTTTTTTCCCATCGCTAAATACCAATAGTGCCGGGCCATCCCAAGGTTCTTGAATACCGCTATAGTATTCGTAAAAATCTGTAATTTCTGGGTATTTATCTAAATCTGGCTGATTTTTATAGGCTTCTGGAACCATAATCATCAAGGCTTCCAGAGGGCTGCGTTCTGACCTTACCAACAATTCTAGTACGTTGTCTAAAGTCGCTGAGTCGCTGTTATGAATATGTACGGTAGGCTTTAATTCCTCTAAACGGTTTTCCCAAACTGGATGATCTAAATCTGCCTCTTTCGCCATCATCCAGTTGATGTTGCCTAAAAGCGTGTTAATTTCGCCATTGTGTCCCAACAGTCGCATCGGCTGCGCTAAGGGCCACTTGGGCATTGTATTTGTACTAAAACGCCGATGATAAATCGCAAAAGCACTTTGATAAATGGGGTTTTTTAAGTCTGG
This sequence comes from Chlorogloea sp. CCALA 695, assembly GCF_003003885.1. Classification (GTDB taxonomy): domain Bacteria; phylum Cyanobacteriota; class Cyanobacteriia; order Cyanobacteriales; family Chroococcidiopsidaceae; genus Aliterella. The sequence continues at coordinate 56,402 of NZ_PVWN01000019.1, forward strand.
GTAAAAATCACCCAATACTGCCGATCGCACCATACCTTTGTATACTATGGTACGGCTGGAAAAAGAGCAGAAATAACAACTATCTGCCTCTATTTGTTCAATACCTGCTAAAGCCTTACCAATCCGGCGACGGCTGATATACAACTGACGCTCAAGTTCATCGCCGACAAATTTAGACTCTACAATTAGTTGCTCAATTTGGGGCTGATTTTCCTTAGCTTGGATTCCCAAAGTTTGCGGCTGTACTGGTACTACTCGCCAGCCCAATAATTTTATATCTTCTTCTATTAAAATCTGTTTAGTAATTTGCTTAACTTGGTTTGCAATTTCTAAATTCTGGGGTAAAAACATCATCCCTACAGCCAAGTTCTCTTTTGATGGCATAGAGATATTTTGCAGGGCAAACCATTGTTGCAACAATTCCCAGGGAATTGCGGTCATAACTCCTGCACCATCACCAGAATCTTTGTCGGCGCTACAACCGCCCCGATGTTCTAAGCAAGTTAGGGCATTTAAAGCCTTTTCGATAATTTCGTGATTTGCTTTATTCTCGCAATTAGCAACTAAACCAACACCGCAAGCATCTCTTTCCTCTACCAACCATCGGGGTTCCATATACGTCAACGACTCTGTATTATTTATGTTGTGATTATTTGCAATTAAATCTTGCTGGCGTTCCATAGGCTAGTCCTAGCTTATTTATTTAATTAAGGATAGGTGAAAGTTATTGTAGGTATTGCAGTTAATGTTGCTAAAAGATAATAGCAATTTATTTTAGAGCGATCGCGCGTCATTGCTACAGTTTGCCTGAATGTATGGTTTTTAAGTAATTTTCACTAACTCACACTTATTTTTGAGTCAATACATTTTTTCAATGCAATCAAAAAACTCCGCGAACCTAGTAGTATTTACCACACCTACACCTTTATTTTACAATTTCTTCGCCTCAGTAATTAGCTTGGCAGCAAAAGGCTCAATCGGGTAAATTTAGCATTCCTTTGAGCCTGTCCAATTTAATCTCTTAATTACTGGGCAAGACTTAAAAACGTTGATGAGTATCAACTAAGGCATCCAGCCAATCTATATTATGACGTTAAAGCTTCAAACATAAGTCATTAATTTTTAATATTTAGCGCCCAATTCCTCTAAACTCGTTAACTCATGGTAAAAGGTTCAATTTTCAGCTTAACCGTTCGTCTCATTCCTTTTCAAACAAAAATTCTCTTACTACTGCTATGGGCGGCTTTAGGGCTGCTACTTACAGGGGAAGTGCGAAGCCCTGCGTACGCGCTTGCGCTATCGCAAATGCCGCTACCCACCTCAACCAACAAAGAAATTTTACTCAATAATCGCCCTTTAACGATCGCCTGGAGTCAGTGGGAACAAGCAGGTAAAACCCATATAGGTATTAGCGATACAGGTTTTGCTCAAATTCTCGGCGTAGATTTACTCAATACGAGCGATCCTACTAAGCAACCGATTCAATGGTTTAATGAACCAAAAACTAACCCCATTGTCTTAGCAACTAAGCTTAAGGGCGGATATCGTTACTTGGATGTAACTAATTTTACTCCCCCCGGTTGGCAGTTTGCGGTTAAAAATAAAGCCTTAGTAATTACTTCTCCCATAGCTAAAGTACAGGACATTCGGCTAGGAAAACAAACTTTTGGCGATCGCATTGTTATAGATTTAGATCGTCCTACCTCTTGGCAAGTAAACCAGCAAAGCACACCACCAAAGCCAAAAACGGTAATTAACGAGTTAGTTGGAATTGTCAAAGCGCAAGTAGCTAAACAAGTTTGGCTAATAACTATTGATGGTAGCGCTAACCCCTCCATAGCGCAGACTTTCACTGATTCCCCATCTCAAATAGAAACTACCCCAACTCTTACCAAGATTCGCCTCAATCTCCCCGTGGGGCTATCTCCGCGCGTTACTACCTTAACTAACCCCTATCGCTTAGTAATTGATATTCGCCCTGATGGGATGGTAGAGAAAAATATCCTTTGGGCAGACGGTTTACGCTGGCGACAACAGTATTTAAGCTTAGATGAAGATCGTTTCCCGGTGGTATGGCTAGAAGTTAACCCTGCTAAAAACCTTAAAATGCTGCCCTTTTGGAGCGAAGCTACAACCCTTGTGGGAACTGCTCCTTTAGTTAAAACCGCCGAGCGTTATCAGGCAGTTGCAGCTATTAACAGTGGCTTTTTTAATCGCAAAAATCAGCTACCTCTAGGCGCAATTCGCACCGATGGTAATTGGATATCAAGCCCAATTCTCAATCGTGGGGCGATCGCCTGGAACAATGGCAAAATAAAAATTGGTCGTCTTAGTATTCTTGAATCTGTAATTACCAATACTGGTCAAATACCGATTACAACTTTTAATAGCGGGTACGTCCAAAAAGGTGTCGCTCGTTATTCCTCTGCCTGGGGTACTAACTACACCCCTCTTACCGATAACGAAACTATTTTCATAGTTCAAAACAACACTGTTACAGCACAACTCCCCGGTGGAATTATCGGAAAAGCAACTTTCCCAATTCCTACCAATGGCTATTTGCTAGTAGTACGCGGTAATAATGTGTCCATTCCTATCGGTTCAATTCTCCGCCTTCAAAGCGCAACTATTCCCGCAGATTTTGCCGCTTATCCCCAAATCTTAGCGGCTGGCCCGGTTTTGATTCAAAATCGGCAAATTGTTTTAGATGCCAAATCTGAAGGGTTTAGCGATGCTTTTGTGAGAGAAAAAGCGATTCGTAGCGCAATTTGTACTACAGCATCAGGAAATGTTTTAATCGCCGCCGTCCATAACCGCGTTGGTGGTGCTGGTGCAACTTTGGCAGAAGTTGCTAGAGTAATGCAGCAACTAGACTGTACTGACGCACTCAATTTTGACGGTGGGAGTTCTACCAGCCTTTATTTGGGCGGACAATTAATTAATCGTTCGCCCAGTACTGCTGCCCGCGTACATAATGGATTAGGAATTTTTCTGCAACAACCTTAAGTTAAAAATTATTTCTATGTAAGCATTTTAAATTTTTAATTATGAAGACTTGATGTAGAATGCTAAATTTTTCAGTAATCCCCTTTCCTCAATGAGGATATTTTGTTATCGTTGGCTAGAATAAGTGCGCGATGCGTACTTTTGAGTTTTTAATCTGACACTGAAGCGTTTAGCAATTAAAGGAGAAAAAATGGTTCAACAAGTCAAAGAATCCCTAGAACCAGCATTAAACCTGCCTTCAGGTATAGCTCATAAAGGCGTTGCTGCAACAGAATTACGTCCTTGGGGATCTTTTACAGTTTTAGAAGAAGGACGAGGCTACAAAATTAAGCGCATTGAAGTCAAACCCGGTCATCGTTTGAGCCTGCAAATGCACCACCACCGCAGCGAACACTGGATTGTAGTCTCCGGTACAGCTAGAGTTACCTGCGGCGAAGAAGAAGTAATGCTAAGGAACAATCAATCTACCTACGTTCCTCAATGTACGAACCATCGTCTAGAAAACCCTGGCGTAATTCCTTTAGTCTTAATTGAAGTCCAAAACGGCGAATACTTGGGAGAAGACGACATCATCCGTTTTCAAGATGACTATGCTCGTGGTAAATAAAGGTTGCTCAAAAAGCAACTTTCTATATAAATATCTCCATATTTCCCCCTTTTTTAAGGGGGGTTAGGGGGGATCTCCTCTAATCTATCCCCGTTGCCAACTACCTAGGTCTACGCGGGATTTTGTTTATTTTTACCTCCATGATTACTATCAGTCCCGCCGCAATTAAAGAAATTACGCGCCTAAAATCAAAAGTTGGCAAACAAGAACTTTTGTTTTGCCTGGAAGTAACCCCCGGTGGATGTTCGGGTTGGATTTATAAGTTAGGTTTTACTACGCCAACTCAGAGCGATCGCCTGTATCAATCTAATGGTATTGATATAGTCGTAAACCTGGAGAGTATTAAGTATCTCAACGGCTTAACCCTAGATTACTCTGAAGACTTAATGGGCGGCGCTTTTCGCTTCTACAACCCCAACGCCGTAACTTTTTGCGGTTGCGGTAATTCCTTCTCTACCAGCGCCGCCACTTAAAAAATATCTACTTATTAATTGACACGAATCCCCAAAAATAGATATAATCAGAATTTGTAAAAACTTAGAACAGCAAAACATTAACTGTGCTGTAACTCATGCCAACAATACAGCAATTAATTCGCACCGAACGCCAAGTAGCCGACAAGAAAACAAAGTCACCAGCTTTGAAGCAATGCCCCCAGCGTCGGGGCGTTTGCACTAGAGTCTACACCACCACACCGAAAAAGCCTAACTCCGCACTACGGAAAGTAGCCAGAGTACGTCTAACTTCAGGCTTTGAAGTTACAGCTTATATTCCCGGTATCGGTCACAACCTGCAAGAACACTCCGTCGTCATGATTCGTGGTGGTAGAGTCAAAGACTTGCCCGGAGTAAGATACCACATTATTCGCGGAACCCTAGACACTGCCGGAGTTAAAGATCGTCGTCAAGGTCGCTCAAAGTACGGTACAAAGCGTCCCAAGCCTGCTGCTTCTTAAACTTTGAAATTAAATACAATTTAAGTAAGGCGACTGGTTTATTCAATCTCAGCCTTACTACCGTATTTAAAGAGCGTTGCCTCTCAATAACTAAATTGAGACGTACTCAGTAAAAAGCTTTATAAGTAACAATTAAAGACGTTTTAAACAGCGCTCTAGACAAAGATTGCTAAATATGTGGTGACAACACCAGCATCATTGTCAATTAATTTTAAGGCAAAGTCTCAAAATCTAATCCAGTTCATAGAAAAACCTTTACAGGCTAAGTTATGTCTCGTCGTACAGTAGTCCAAAAACGTATCGTTCCGCCCGACTCCGTATACAACAGCCGTTTAATCAGTATGATGATGCGGCGAGTTATGCGGAGTGGCAAAAAATCTATCGCCGCCGGAATTATCTACGATGCCATGAAAACCATCGAAGAACGTACCGGAACTGATCCTTTAGAAACCTTTGAAAAAGCTGTGCGTAATGCTACACCTTTAGTAGAAGTCAAAGCCCGTCGTGTTGGTGGCGCAACTTACCAAGTACCAATGGAAGTAAGGACAGAAAGAGGAATAACTCTAGCTATGCGCTGGCTAATTCAGTTTTCCAGACAGCGTCCAGGACGGACTATGGCAAGCCGTCTCGCCAACGAACTGATGGATGCAGCCAACGAAACTGGCAACGCGATTCGCAAACGAGAAGAAACCCACCGGATGGCAGATGCGAACAAGGCATTTGCCCATTACCGCTACTAGACGGTTTTCCGTAAAAGTAAAGAATCTTAACAGACAGTAGCATATAGATAAATGCGGCTAAAAATTTAAGGAGGCAGCTAACTGTGGCACGTACAGTCCCACTGGAAAAAGTACGCAATATCGGGATTGCGGCTCACATTGATGCGGGAAAGACAACAACAACCGAACGCATCTTGTTCTATTCAGGTGTTGTTCACAAAATTGGTGAAGTACACGAAGGAACAGCAACAACTGACTGGATGGAGCAAGAGCGGGAGAGAGGAATTACCATCACTGCGGCGGCGATTTCTACCAGTTGGAAAGATTACGCAGTCAATATTATCGATACCCCAGGTCACGTAGACTTTACTATTGAAGTTGAGCGCTCTATGCGCGTATTGGATGGGGTAATTGCCGTATTTTGTTCGGTGGGAGGCGTACAGCCTCAGTCTGAAACCGTTTGGAGACAGGCAGACCGCTACAAAGTACCAAGGATTGCTTTTATCAACAAGATGGATCGGATGGGCGCAAACTTTTATAAAGTTTACGAACAAATCCGCGATCGCTTGCGTTCAAATGCGGTAGCAATTCAATTGCCAATTGGGACTGAAAGCGACTTGAGCGGCATTGTTGACTTGGTGAGGATGAAAGCCTACATCTACAACAATGACCAAGGTACGGACATTGAGGAAACCGAAATTCCTGCCGATATGCAAGAAAAAGCCCAAGAGTTTCGCGCTCTGCTAGTAGAAGCCGCCGCCGAAACCGATGAAGTATTAGTTGAAAAATACTTTGAAGGCATCGAGCTTACCGAAGCAGAAATTCGTGTAGCCTTGCGTAAAGGCACAATCGCCGGGAAAATTGTCCCCGTCCTTTGTGGTTCGGCATTTAAAAATAAAGGCGTACAACTGCTCTTAGATGGGGTGATAGACTACTTACCTTCACCATTAGAAGTACCGCCAATTCAAGGATTGTTACCCAACGGTCAAACTGTCGAACGCCACGCGGACGACAACGAACCTTTGGCAGCTTTGGCATTCAAGATTATGTCAGACCGTTACGGTCGCTTGACATTTTTGCGCGTTTACTCTGGCGTGTTAAAAAAAGGTAGCTACGTCTATAACGCCACTAAAGATAAAAAAGAAAGAGTATCGCGCCTAGTGCTAATGAAAGCCGACGATCGCATAGACGTAGATGAGTTACGCGCTGGCGACTTGGGCGCAACTCTCGGTCTGCAAGACACCTTTACGGGCGACACAATTTGCACCGAAGCTAACCCTGTAATCCTTGAATCGCTGTTTATTCCTGAGCCTGTAATCTCGGTAGCTGTAGAGCCAAAGACAAAGCAGGACATGGACAAACTATCGAAGGCTTTGCAATCGCTCTCGGAAGAAGACCCAACTTTTAGAGTTAGCGTTGACCACGAAACCAACCAAACTGTAATTGCCGGAATGGGCGAATTGCACCTAGAAATTCTTGTAGACCGGATGCTTAGAGAATTTAAGGTAGAAGCAAACGTTGGTGCGCCTCAAGTAGCTTATCGAGAAACTATCCGCAAAGCTGTAAAGGCTGAAGGTAAGTTTATTCGTCAAAGCGGCGGTAAAGGGCAATACGGTCACGTCGTAATTGAAGTTACCCCCGGCGAACCTGGTACAGGATTTGAATTTGTTTCTAAAGTCGTTGGTGGTTCTGTACCAAAAGAGTACATCGGCCCAGCAGAACAAGGAATGAAGGAAACTTGCGAATCGGGAATACTTGCGGGTTACCCAGTAGTGGATATCCGCGCCACCTTGGTAGATGGTTCTTACCACGATGTAGACTCCTCGGAAATGGCATTTAAGATCGCTGGATCGATGGCAATTAAAGAAGCTTTCATGAAAGCTTCCCCGATACTGCTAGAACCGATGATGAAAGTTGAAGTAGAAGCGCCAGAAAACTACCTAGGGGATGTAATGGGCGATCTCAACTCTCGTCGTGGTCAAATCGAAGGCATGGGATCAGAACAAAATCTAGCTAAAGTAACGGCTAAAGTGCCTTTAGTAGATATGTTCGGTTATGCTACCGATATCCGCTCCAAAACCCAAGGTCGGGGTATCTTCTCAATGGAGTTTAGCCACTACGAAGAAGTACCTCGCAACGTCGCCGAAGCAATTATTGCTAAGAGCAAAGGAAACGCTTAATTAGAGTTAGGGATGTAAGTAATACGTTTTAAATTAGAATTAAAACGTATTACTTAACCCATGCTCAAAACTGTTCTAAACTCAAAGTTCAACACTTAAAACTAAATTCAATGGCACGCGCAAAATTTGAAAGGAATAAACCCCACGTCAATATCGGTACGATTGGTCACGTAGATCATGGCAAAACTACGTTAACAGCCGCAATTACAATGACATTGGCGGCTCTAGGACAAGCTACAGGTCGCAAATATGCGGATATCGATGCCGCTCCTGAAGAAAAAGCGCGTGGCATCACAATTAACACCGCTCACGTTGAGTATGAAACCGCAGGTCGTCACTACGCCCACGTAGATTGTCCCGGACACGCTGACTATGTAAAAAACATGATTACTGGTGCGGCGCAAATGGATGGCGGTATTTTGGTAGTATCGGCGGCGGATGGCCCCATGCCCCAAACCCGCGAACATATCTTGTTAGCCAAACAAGTAGGCGTTCCTAATCTAGTTGTGTTCTTAAATAAAGAGGACATGGTAGACGATGACGAATTGATGGAACTTGTAGAACTTGAAGTTAGAGAACTTCTCAGCGACTACGATTTCCCCGGCGACGATATCCCCATTGTTAAAGGATCGGGGCTATTGGCGTTAGAAAAAATGACCGAAAACCCCAAAATGCCAAGGGGAGAAGATAAGTGGGTAGATAAAATTTACGAACTTATGGAGGCTGTAGACGCTTACATTCCTACTCCAGAAAGAGACATTGATAAGCCTTTCTTGATGGCGGTGGAAGACGTATTCTCGATTAAAGGTCGCGGTACCGTTGCGACAGGGAGAATTGAGCGCGGAAAAGTCAAGGTTGGCGACTCTGTGGAACTTGTCGGGATTAGAAATACCCGCACAACCACCGTTACCGGGATCGAGATGTTTAAAAAGAGTCTTGATGAAGGAATGGCTGGAGACAACGCAGGCGTACTATTACGCGGACTTGAGAAAGAAGACATCGAGCGCGGAATGGTAATTGCTAAACCTGGTTCGATTACTCCTCATACTCAGTTTGAAGGGGAAGTATACGTTCTGAAGGAAAAAGAAGGCGGTCGCAAGACTCCATTTTTCCCTGGCTACCGCCCACAGTTTTATGTACGGACAACCGATGTAACTGGCACAATCCGCGCGTTTACCTCTGATGACGGTAGCGAAGCTGAGATGGTTATGCCTGGCGATCGCATCAAAATGACTGTAGAACTAATCAACGCGATCGCAATTGAGCAAGGTATGCGCTTTGCAATCCGCGAAGGTGGTAGAACTATCGGCGCTGGTGTCGTATCAAAAATCTTGAAGTAACCCAAGTTACTAATTACCTATAGCAGAAAGGCAGTACCCGTAAGGTACAAGGCTTTTCTGCTTTTTAACTGTCTTTACTAAAACTTGAACCTAGAAAACTAAAAAAATGGCAACCCTTCAGCAGCAAAAAATTCGCATTCGTTTAAAAGCTTTTGACCGTCGCTTGCTTGATACTTCCTGTGAAAAGATTGTAGAAACAGCAAATCGTACTAACGCCACCGCCGTAGGGCCAATACCACTACCGACAAGACGGAGGATTTATTGCTTATTGCGATCGCCTCACGTAGATAAAGATTCGCGCGAACACTTTGAAACCCGCACCCATCGCCGGATTATTGATATTTATCAGCCTTCTGCTAAAACTATTGATGCGTTGATGAAACTAGATTTACCATCGGGTGTTGATATTGAAGTGAAGTTATAAAAAATCAAGTTTGCCTTTTAGAACGGCTAAAAGGCAAATTTATTTGGGATGTCTGTAAAGAAATTCGTTACAGTAAAAGCATTACGGTTTCTATCGATATCCGATGACATCTCCTTCAAAAATTGCGGTGCGCGAACTTCCTTTATTTCCTCTACCAGAAGTAGTCCTTTTTCCTGGTAGACCTTTACCTCTACATATATTTGAGTTTCGCTACCGGATCATGATGAATACGATCTTGGAAAGCGATCGCCGTTTTGGAGTTTTGCTATACGATCCGGTACGGGGACAAGTTTCCAACATTGGCTGCTGTGCGGAAATCGTGCAGTATGAGCGATTGCCAGATGATCGCCTGAAAATGTTTACTTTGGGTCAGCAAAGGTTTCGCGTGTTAGAGTACGTGCGCGAGAAGCCTTACAAAGTTGGTTTAGTTGAATGGATGGAAGACAACCCACCAGAACAAGACTTGCGACCTTTGGCAACAGAAGTAGAACAGCTTTTACAAGACGTGGTGAGGCTGTCAGCGAAGCTAACCGACCAAAACATCGAATTACCCGAAAATATCCCCGAACTGCCTACAGAGCTATCTTACTGGGTCGCTAGCAATCTTTATGGGGTTGCATCAGAGCAGCAAGCATTGTTAGAAACCCAAGATACAGGCATTCGTTTAAAGCGAGAAGCAGAAATTCTGACTTCCACTCGCAACCATTTAGCGGCACGTACGGTGTTGAAGGACACTTTTAATTAGAGCGATAGGATATTGTAACTGCCGAAGATTTTAAGGGTGTCAGCGTACTCGGCAAGTTCCGATAGGGCTGCTTGCACGAGGGGGGAAGTAGTATCGCCTTCTAAATCTAGGAAAAAAAGATAGTCACCGAGCGATCGCTTGCTGGGACGAGATTCGACGCGGCTAAGATTAATGTTTCTTTGAGCAAACATTTGTAAAGGCTTAACTAACGCTCCGGGGACATTTGCTTTGGCGCTAAAGGCTAGGCTGGTATGGCTTCCGGTAACGGGTTGCCCAGATGAACTTAGCACCCAAAAGCGCGTACAGTTGTCGGGATAATCGTTAATAGAACTAGCTAAAATTGGCACGTTGTAAAGTTCTGCTGCGCGAGGAGAAGAAATTGTCCCGGCGTTTAGTTCTTTGTCAAGTTTTTCTAAAGCTTCAGTAGTAGAATTAATGGCGATCGCTTTAACGTTGGGTAAATGCTGTTCTAACCATCCTTGACACTGCGCCAAAGCTTGGGGATGAGAGTAGACGATTTCGAGGTTGTTAATTGATGGAGCTTTTGATAATAGGGCGTGAGTAATCGGTAACACTAAAGCTAGAGTAATTTTTAAGTTATCTAATTGCCATAGCATATCTAGAGTAATAGCAACGCTACCCTCAATAGAGTTTTCTACCGGGACAATGGCTAAATCTACTTGACTATTGGCGATCGCTTTTAAAGTTTTGGCAATACTTGGATAAGGACGTAAAGTAGTTTCTTGTTGAGTTTGGGGCAAAAACATACTTACATATGAATTTGCTGCTTGTTCAGAATAAGTACCCGAAGGGCCCAAATGACCGATAGATATTGACATAAAATAAAGTAACAAAGCTATGAACTAATATATTGCCTTGTTCGGTAAGTTTTTTTGTTCTAATCCATACAAATTATCTAAGCGTATTAGGGCAAAACCTGCGATCGCGGAACTTGCAACCCAAGCTACTGCTAAACCAATTAATTCTCCTAAAAATAGCCGTGTAACTTGGCGCAAAACTCCACTGACACTCCAACCTAGAACTAAACCAATTCCCCAGGAAACTGCAACTATTGGTATTAATAGCAGAGTTTTTTTGCATCGTTGACGCAAAACGAGCCATTGCCCAATTCCTAGCAATGCGCCTGCTTGTAAGCCATTTAATAAGCCAAAAATCACTCTCGGTTCTAAGTACAACGTTCGGGGAGCCATCCAACCAATTGCACCTAAGTTACTAGCACCAATTAAGCCCCAACTTACAATACTCATTAAAGCCCACCAAGGGGCAATGTTTTTGCTGCGCTGCTCTAATATCATTCCTTGGGCTAAACCAATGATCGCACCCCCAATAAGACCTTCTGTAGCTTTGATGTGTGGTCTGACATCAATTTCAATTAAGCATAAACTAACTATAAAAGCAGCCAAAGTAGCTAAGATCCATTGCAGCCAGAAACCGCAGTCAGTTTTAATATATTTAATAAACATAATTATTTCTTAGGCTTAGGAGCAGAAAAAAGCGAACTAAACCCATTGCGGCGCTCTTGGGGAGATTCGGGCGTTATGTAACCCCACAAACTTTCCCAGTAAAAAAAGGATACTCCACTGTAACCGCGATCGCGCACCCATTGAACTTGTTGCTTAATTTGTTTAAGAGTTACTGGATTAGTTACCGATCCTGTTAGTATTCCGATACCAACAGGGATTTTTTTTCGCGCAGTTTGTAGAGCGGTTTGTTGCAACTCGGCGATAAAACTTTTGCGATCGTTGCGGTAAATTTGACAGATTAATTCTTCTACTAACCCCCGATTTACCCAAGTTTGCCAATCTTGCAAAGTTGCTCTGTAAGCGTAGTCTTGAGGATTGGGAGACAACGTAACTAAACACTCTGGTTTTACAGCCTTAACCGCTTTGTAAACCCGCTCCATAAAATTTGTGAGCTTGTCGGCTCGCCAACGCAGCCATTGCGCGTCTTGGGGGTTGTTGGGGGGGTTTTTACCTTGGTGTTCTTGTTGATATAGAGCAACAGTAAAGTCATCGTAGCCAAAATCGCTAGGTAAACCGAAATGATCGTCAAATTGAACCCCATCTACATCGTATTTGGTGACAACTTCGACAATCATATTCAGCATAAATTGCTGTACTTCTGGATGGAATGGATTGAGCCATACTCCTTTAGTCAGCATCGGATCTACTACTTTGGGATTGGTAGCTTTTGGTTGGTTGACATCTACAGTGATTTTACTGGCGTTGCGACGTGCTGTTAACCAATCAAGATGACGTTTAACCAAAGCGGAGTTAGGGGGAGCCATAAAACCGTATTCAAACCAAGGGATAACTCGCAAGCCTTGGCGGTGTCCTTGTTTGACTATTTGGGCTAAAACATCTTGGTTGAGTTTGAGAACTTGTAATGATAAATCGCGATCGCGCCCAGTTACTTTTTTAGCTACTAAACTTGGATAAAAAGTATTTCCCCGATTCCAAACTACAGGATAAATAGTATTAAATTTTAGTTTAGCTAATTGACTTATGGCGCGGTTAATGCCCCAAGGAGTATATAAAACGCCACTGGCGACATTGGTTAGCCATACTCCGCGTAATTCTGTTGGTTTTGGGATAGCTTGAATGGGAGAAACTTGAGCGAAGTTAAGTGCGATCGCAATTCCCAAGCCTATCAAGCAGATAATCCATTTATCAATCCTTTTACTCAAAATATTTTTACAAGCGCTCTCGCTCGGCTTTAGTTAGGTGCTTTGCAATTTTTGTCAAGCTACTTTACTTTCTACTTGGCTCAATTATCCTAATTTATTTAGGCGATCGCTATCTAGAAGAGCCGTCAAGTTAACATTTTTCTCATCTTCGGCAATCAACAACGCCCCAAGCTTCACCAAATCATGATGCTGTGCATCTTTAGCGATCGCTCGAGTCGATGGCGCACAAGCCGCCGCCCGTAAAATTGCCAACTGCGACTGAGTAACGCTGTTACCGTTGCGATCAACCCAAATTAACGAATAGACCTCTTGCAAAAGTCAAGTTAAAGGAGGATTTAAACCTAAAGTAAGCTCATAGTTATAAAGGTAAGCTATTAAATTAAATCTCCATCCAAATCGTTTTCTCCCTGTTGCGATATTGCCCTTACAAAATCCTAAACTTTTTCAACTGTGCAAATAAATTTTAAATTAATATTCGTTCTTGAGTTAACTCTCTATTAGCTTATTTATCTAAAGGATAAATCTTATCTTTTCTAGGCTTATTTTTAGTCAAACGCCTAAAAAAAGACGATATTTCTGAATACCTTGATATCCCTTATCTGCTAAACATTTAATTTCTCTGTTAATTCTTACTCTACTTTTTTTGTATAATTTAAAATCATGTTCTTTCCCCTTTCCATAAGCAAAAACTGTTTAGAATCAAGCGCTACTGTACAGATGGGTGGGGAACTAATGAGCGCCATCTTCCCATTGAACTCCATGAAGTAGGGAAGCAGAAAACTCAGACAATTGAGCGTAAGCATCTGAGTTTGAGAACGAGAATTAAGCGACTAATGCCTAAGACAATCTGCTTTTCTAAGACAGAGTTGATGCACGAGCTAGTAATTAAACTATTTATAAATCGCTACGAGTTCGGGTTGTTAATTTAGGAGTAAATAACAAATCTAAAACACTACCGAATTTCTTTCTGTTGCCATTCTTGTGCTATTACTAACGACCAAAATAGAAATATTATTAGTAACAATGAGAAGAATCCATCACTCACTATTGATGTATTCATCCGCATTGTAAAATGACTCATTGGTGCGTATAAATAATGGAGCGGAGTAATAACTCCAGTAATAGCATATACGAGTAGACAGATATATGCCAGATCCCATTTCTGCTGACAATAGAGCCAGTAGCCCAGAACACCAATTACTGTAAACAACAGCCAAGATATCCACACCACGTTGGGACTTATCCAAGTAGGTACGGGATATTGATCGAAGGACACATAGTTATCCCAGTAGTGGATTCCAGTTGATATTAGATTGGTCAATAAGACGATTAGTAGCCACATTTGGGATTGTATGAGTTTCATGATTTTGGTTATCAAAGATGAAGTCATATAGTCGGTTGTAAATTACACTGGCACTATTACCTGCGCTTGCAAGTCCTGGTAAAGTAAGGTTGCTATTACCCAAAGAGACTACCGTAGGCGTATTTGGATCGTGACGATGAACTAGGTATAGCTTGGCGTGGAGGGGATGACGCAAAAATAGTTTAACAACTACTTTTCCAGTTTTAATTTGCCGACTTAACCGCCGCAAACCCGCTTCATCTTGGTTTGAAGGCGCACCAATGATTAGTTGTTGGCGCAATTGAGCAGCCATTTGTTTTTTATAGCGCAAGATAGAACTATTATCGATACTGTTACGACTTCTCCCCAAAGCAAAAGCTGTATAAACTTCATCGCTAGGCAAACTCTGCATCCCAATCAGCAGACGACAACACAAGTTTTCGCCGCCGACAAATTGCTCAATGGAATCGTCAATTTTTTGCCAGCCTCGGAGATTAAAACAGCCTATACAAAAATCTGCACGATAAGAGACTTTGAGTGTCTCGCGTAAATTGGGTAATAAAGGTAACTCTATGTTGTCAAATATTCTTGGCATTTTATAGTTGCTAGTTTTGTGGGGAATTTTGGCTGCTAAATCGAAAAATTTAGATAAATTTATTGGCTATCAAAACTCTTAGTTTAACCAAGTGCGATAGCGCAAGCGCGCCCGGTTAAGGGCTTCGCGCTTATTTCTCAAAACTTTGCCCTAAAAATCTGGAATGCCCTAACCAGAGATTGTAAGATTATATACCAGCCAACATTTACTAATTCAAAGCTACTATCATCAAATACTATGAATCGCCTTCAAACTAGCCTCGCCATCGTCGGAATTATTGGTATTTTGAGTGGACAACCTGCGGCTATTAGCGCCCAATCTACACAATTACTAATTGCTCAACAGAGCGAAAAAACCTATGTAGATCGAGGAATAAAGAAGTATGAGCAAGGTGACTACAAAGGAGCAATTGCAGACCTTACAGCAGCAATTAGGCTCAATCCCAATTCTGATATCGCCTACGAATACCGTGGTAATGCTAGAGATGATAACGGAGATCCAACGGGTGCGATCGCCGATTATCAGCAAGTGCTAAAGATTAATCCTGAAAACTCTAGCACCTACTACAACTTAGCTGTTACCTATACAAAACTAGAAAACTACAAGGGTGCGATTTCTAGCTATACCAAAGCTATTGAGTTAAACCCCGATTACGCCGAAGCTTACGAAAATCGCGGTAATCTTGTTGATGACCAAGGCAATCATCAAGCTGCTCTTGAAGATTATAAACAGGCTATACGAATTAATCCTAGTAATGCTAGTGCTTATTACAACCAAGGTATTACTTACAGTCGTCTCAAAGACAATCAAGGGGCGATTTCTAGTTTTAACCAAGCTATCAAACTCAAACCCGATTACTTTGCTGCTTACAATGGACGAGGTAGCACTTTTGCTCGTTTGGGTGATTTACAAGCAGCCCTTAAAGATATTAATCGAGCGTTGCAAATTAACCCTACTGCGGATACTTACTACAATAGAGGTCTGCTGTATGTTGAACTAAAAAACAATCAATTAGCACTTAAAGATTTTCAGCAGGCTGCAAGTATTTATAAACAACAACAGCAAACAAAAAATTACCAAGATGCTTTAGACCAGATTAAAGAACTTCAACAAGCATCACTATAAGTTTGCAATAAAACTCTACCTCCCGCCACGAGGTAGAGAAATACCTTTGATTTTTTTGAACAATGACACTGCAAAAGAATCAGTCATTCCGGCAATGTAATCTGTAACTTGTAATATTCTTGTATAAATATCTTCTTGCTCTCTAAAATTTGGAATTAGTTTTTTGATTAAATAGCTTTTTGATAAACTTTCATCGCTAATCGCGGTAATAAATTCTTCTAACAAACCGCTAATTACTTCGTAACCTGCTACTTTTACTTCTACCACCTCGCAAGACTCGTAAACATTTTTGCGCGTGATATCAATTATTTCTTTTAGCTTCTGACTCGATGCAATGTCTGTAGTTAAAGGACTGTCACAAGTTCCCTTTAAAAACTTATCCTCACAATCTAAAAATACTTGTTTAACTTCGGTAATTAATTTGTGAATTGCTTTAGCCCGTAGATACTTAATATTTTCTGTTTCATCACTCCCTAGCCCATCCAATTTTTCATTTATTAAAATATCGTGCAGCAATGCAGTTGCTTCTTTATAAGTGATGTACCCCATCTGAAAACCATCTTCTAAATCAACAATGTGGTAACATATATCGTCCGCCGCTTCAACTAAAAAAGCTAAAGGATGTCTGCACCACCAAGCAGATTTTTGATTGCGAGGTATTAACCCTACTTCTTGTGCTACTTGAGCAAATAAATCTTTTTCAGCTTGAAAAAATCCATGTTTTTTAGTGCTTTTATTGTTATCAATAGCATTGTATTTTTTAAATGAACTACTATTAATTCCCGCTTCTCTCGGATACTTTGTAAACGTCGCCAGCATTGCACAAGTAAATTGTACGCCTTTAAGTGCAGGTCTATTTTCTAATTTAGCTAAAGTCCTAAAACCTTGGGCATTACCTTCAAATTTTTTAAAATCTTTTAGTTGATTAGCTGATAATAAAGATAAAAACTTCTCAGATTTCGCGCTTTTAAACCATTCTTGAATAGCATCTTCTCCCGCATGACCAAAAGGCGGATTACCAATATCATGCGCTAAACAGGCCGCCGCAACTATATCGCCAAAGTCTCTAGCTTGAAAATCTTGTAATTCTGCATAATGTCTTTTGATAATTTCGCTCCCGACAAGCGTACCTAAAGTACGTCCCACACAAGAAGCTTCGAGGCTGTGACTTAATCTGCTGCGAATATAATCATTTTCAACTAAAGAAAATACTTGAGTTTTATCTTTAAGTCTTCTAAAAGAGGAGGAAAAGATAATTTTATCAAAATCTTTTTCAAAAACCGTCCGCCCAGCATCAGAAATATTTGGTACAGCTTCTACCAAGCGGCTACTAGATAAAAGCTTGTGCCATTGCATTGTTGAATCCATCATTTATACTCAACAGCTAAGGACAAGTCTTATCTTTAATAGTAGAGGAACTTTACAGAGAATACTAATGCCCCTTGAATTGATAATTTTAATCGCTGCAATAGTTGTATCTTGGCTAGTGTTTACTGCGCTAATTAAGATCGTTAAGACAACAGCGACTACGGCAATTGCGATCGCCGGAATCATCTTAATATTGCAATTGGTATTTGGTATCGGCTATCAAGACTTGTGGGAACAAATAACCAAAATCCCACAATTAGTATGGAATATCGTTACAGGCGGCTAATTCCAGTCTTCGGCGGCTTTGATTTCTGTTTGCACTAATCTATCTTTCAGCTTAACCCAGTCAAGAGTTGAATTATTGATAGAATCTTGAATTAATTGCCCCTGCTGCAAGTATAAAAGACGCTGACAGAAAGCTTGAGCTAGTTCTAATTGATGATTTACCATGACAATTGTAGTTTCACCCGCCGCCGCTAAATTAGTCAATACTTGCAGTAGTTGAGAAGCTCTACCCGCATCCAAAGCTGAAGTTGGCTCATCTAATAGCAAGATTTTGGGCTGAATTACTAAAGCACGGGCGATCGCAACGGTTTGTCTTTGTCCTACCGAAAGTTGCACCTCTGTCCGCTCTAGCCACTCCTGCGGGATGTGTAATTGGTCGCTCCAGTACAGTATTCTTTGTTGAATCTGCGCCTTCTCTAACCCCCGTAAACTGAGGGGATATGCTAGGGCTTCTTTTACGGTCATTCCTAACAACTTAGACTCTTGTTGCACTAAAACAATCTGTTGGCGCAATTGAATAACCGGAATACTGCGATAATCTTGTCCCTCTAAGTAAATTGTCCCTACACTCGGTTCTGAGAGACGATTTAGCAACCTTAACAAAGAAGTTTTACCCGCGCCCGAAGCCCCAATTAGACAAATAAGTTCGGTTTTAGCAATTTCAAAGGAAATATCCTTGAGTAAGTATTGAGAACCCACTGACGCAGATAGGCTAACTTTATCTAAGCTTAGTTGTGCTGTTTGCACAGGATGACTCGCAAATATTTAGGTTAATTTTCCCAGATTGATCGCATTTGTGATTGTCCAACCGTCTACCAACAATAACAGCAGCGTAAACCCCAACAAAATTAAATACATCCAAGGTTGCGCCAAAGGTTTAACATCTTTTGTATCAATGCCTGTTTTTGCCTGTACTTCGTTCACCAATCGGGTAAAACCAGCAACGCGCATAGGGAGCAAATAGCCTTTACCATCATTACTGAGAAAATAGTAAACTAATCCACCTTGACCCGTAGTGCGCGGTTTTAATTCTTTAATATCCGACCAATCCAAAGACCAGCCTTTGCGGAAAAAACCCGGAACCCAGCGCGGGTAAGTTACAGCAATAGTGCGATCACTTAAAACTACTCTTTCACATAGGGCAGCATACAATGCGATCGCACCTAAACCTATACCCACCCACAATAATGCAGGCGGTACAGGCGAACTTGTAACTTGCGAAAGAATTGGCAAAGGCGCAGTTAAAGCCGTATAAAGACTTAAAAGTGTAATCCTAATTAAAGGAGACAAACGAAAAATAGTTGAAGTCACAAAGGCGATCGCAAAATAGTTATTTTAACGCCACCCCTAGGAAATTAGTCTATATAATCGGTGATAATTTGTTGCTCTGGTGGTCGGTTTGTAGTGATGGGACGGCTACCATCTACTTCTAAAGTGTTATGAATTTCAAAGTCACTTTTACCTATTGGGCGATCGCCATCTTCGTTATAAGTCCCAGCTACTTCAAGGTGGTTGCTAGAATCAATCGGGCGTTCGCCGTCTTCGTGTAAAGTATGCTCATAATCAAGATTACTAGCACCAATCGGACGTTCGCCATCTTCGTAAAAAGATGATTTTGCTTGTACTTCACCTGCTGAGATCGGACGCTGACCATCTATATCGAGCGTTCCCACAATTTCAAGGTTATTGGGGTCAATAGGGCGAACACCTGCTATATCAAAGGTTTTGGAAGTATTATCTTTGTTTTCAGCTTCACTTTTGCTGTTTTTGTTCTCAGCTTTGCTTTTATTATCTTTGTTTTTAGCCTCGCTTTTGCTGTTTTTGTCTTCAGCTTTGCTTTTATTATCTTTGTTCATTTTTTCAGAAAAAATACTATCGGAAAGTATCTTAGCTAAGAATGAACGCCCACACATCCCACAAAATGAGGAGATGATAGGTTTTTTAGATGGGAAAAATTTATTCCAACTTCTAAAACAGATTTGGGTTAATTTCGCAACCAACCAAACAAGCTGTCTACAGTTATCTTCAGTTTGCTGGCAAACGATGGCACAGGTAGAAGATCTTCTGGGTTCTCAAATACTTCTAGTTGCTGATTAGGAGCGTAAACAAACACAGATTTTTCGTCAGGATCGATTAGCCAACCCATTTGAGTTTCGTATTTGAGACAGTGCAAAATATTTTTAGTAACTTTTGTTTGGCTTTGGTCTGGGGAGAGAATTTCAATCGTCCAATCTGGTGCTAGGTGAAAAACGTTAGCAACTTCGCCATTGCGATCACATGGTATCCTACCCCAAACAAATACTGATATATCGGGAACAGTTAATCTACCACCAAAGGTACAGCGCAACTCTGAAAAAGCTCTGGCAATTCTTTGAGACTTAATAGCAGCATTGATAGCCGCAGCAAGCTCAGTTTGAATTACGCTATGTTTCCCTTGAGGCATCGGTTTTTGGATAATTTGACCGTCAATATACTCACTGGCTGGCTTTGTTTCTGGTAACTGCAAAAAATCTTGTATTGTCAGCGACTTACTGGGAACTTGCACCATTTGACTCTTTGTTCTTTAGTATAAATTTTTGTCAGTTTAGCAAATTCTTTTACTCAGCGCGATCGCTCTGTATAAATTTGAATGACAATAGCACCACGAGCCTCATCGACCCAACATTTTTTGCGTTCGATATAGGCTGAGGTAAGCTTTTTTGGTATCTGCTACCAAGATGGTATTTCACTCATAGTTAGAGTAATTTTTACATAGGAAGCGATCGCATTATTTTGATGATTTAACTCAATGCTGCAATAAGCTCATCTTTTTTCATCTTACTGACCCCAGCAATTCCTTTTTCCTTTGCTATTTCTTTTAGTTCGGCTACTGTCATTGTTTTAAAGCTTGCTTTATCTCTAGTTTTTTCTGGCTTTGGTTGAGCGATATCTGCCTTCATAGTTTCTTCTGGCATTGGTTGAGGCGTTAGATAAAATACCTGTTTTAGAGCCTCAAGTTTTGCACCTTTAGTAATACCGCACTTCAGCTTTATAATTGGGTCGAACTTTTGCCAAGATTGACGGGGAGCTTCATCAATTCGGTTGGCTGCGACAGCAAGTTTAACTGTTTTGAGTGCGCTTCCAGGTTGCTCAATCAAGTATTGTAATGCTGCGACAATTTCATCTCTAGATGCTGTACAAAGATTAATTTTTGGTGTCTTTTCTTTGGCAAGAACTTTAGTTGTTTCTGCTGTATCATCACTATCATCAGCAATAATGCACCAAACTCTATCTAAGCCAGCTTCTTTAGCAACTGCATAAATAAAAGAGTTGGCAATTACTTCGTATTTATCTTCGCCTGTTTCTTTGACAAGTAACGGAATCCAATTTCGCCCATCTTTTTCTTTGAGCAAACGAGCAGAAGCTTTAATTAAAAACTCAGGGGTATCAGTCTCTCCACTGGAGTTGATATCATCTAAATATATGTCCATTAAATTTCCAATAATGCTAAGGCTACTCATTGTAGAAAATACTCCTTGACTAGATGTTTGTAATAATCATTAGCTATTTTATCTTTATAAACCGCAGGAATCTGCAAGAAGGTTGCATCTGCTATGTTTGCATAGCTCGGTATTTGATGAATATGACGAGGATCTTTTTCATGTTTACTTCTGGTATATTCGGGGTAGAAATAAGGTAGCAAGTCAAACTTGTCTTTCACAGTATTAGCGGCAATATTAATGATATTATCAATTGCATTTTGAGCAACTTTTAGCTTAGGCGGTGTAATCTTTTCACCATTAAAAAAGATTGGTAGGGCAACAGGACTGCCATCAGGCTTTGCAGATTGTACTTCAGGGATAAATTTTTTGATTGCTGTAGCTGCATTTTCTAAAGAAAAAAGATTATTGTGTTTTGTGGGTATAAGAACAACATCAGCCGCATATAAACTTAGCTTACTAAACAATTTCCAATTGGGCGGCGAATCTATTAAGATGTAATCATATTCTTGTTTTAAAAGCTCAAGTTTTTGATAAAGATTTCTGACAGAAATCTTACTGCTTAGTGTATGATCTGGTTGTTCTGTTAGACTTAAGTCTGCTGTAACTACATCAAATTTGAGTACAATTGTTCCACTTTTAAAAACATAAGGATGTATAGCGTTTTGAAGGGTTGTGTCTCTTTCAGTAAGAGCTTTAAAAACACTATCGTTGTTTAACGGAAGACCGAGAGAATGAGTTAAGTCTTGCTGATTTGGGTCGAAATCAATTGCTAGAACCTTCTTGCCTAGATAAGTTAAGATTCCAGCAATATTAACTGTTGTAGTTGTCTTCCCCACACCTCCTTTATTGTTGTAAACTGCTATTGTTAAAGCTTTAGCTGGCTTTTTAAGCTTTCTGCGGATTAAAGTAATAACTTTATCGATATTTTCCTTGTTAAGTGAAATACACTTAGTTGCAGGGAAGATTACTTTTCCATGCTTACGAAATAGTTGAATATGACATGAATTTGTAATAATACCCCATTGTGCTGCATGACAATTGGGCGCAAGTAGATAGTTATTTAACTGAGTAACAGTGTCTCGATAACTTGCAGAATCACTAGACAAATTGATATTCCTACCTTTTAGCTCTACAAGCAGGTATGGATTAGATTTAGTATGTATAAAAATATCGTCGCCAATAGTTTTCCTGGCAGCTTTATCGACAAATCCTTTGCCTGTATTATATTGGGGGTTAATCTCATTAAATTGAAACCCTAACTCCTTTAGCAAAGTGGGTACAAAAAGCTCATTAACAATGGATTCTTGGGCTTGATCAGGCAGACTTTGCAAAGCAGAGCAAAGACTGGTAGTTGGTTAGAGTCGATGGGGGCTATTATGCTCCGCACCTCTCTGTTAGATCCAGACGTGAAGCTTTCGCCTCATCTGGCT
>NZ_PVWN01000158.1 GCF_003003885.1 Chlorogloea sp. CCALA 695
GTTAGAGTCGATGGGGGCTATTACACCCCGCACCTCTCCTACAGATCCGGGCGTGAAACTTTCGCCTCACCCGGCTCCCAGATATTCTTAGGGTTGATATTCCCTTTTGCCCATGTGGATATAGTTGTGACAGGATTCATGTAAGGCAACTAGATTTGTATTTCTCCAGTTGCTATGGTTCCCATCGATGTGGTGTAGATGTACCCGCTCATCGCTGATGCACTTCATTCCACAGTGTCCGCACGTATGGTTTTGCCTTTTTAAGGCTCTAGAGGTGTGGTTGTCGTATAAGTTACTGTTGCGTTTGCTCCAGTAAATTATGTCCCCGTCATAAGGTGATTTACTTCCTGCGACTTTGACGAACCTGTTTTCGGAGTAGGGAACGCTTGGAAATGCTTTATCTATTAGTTTCTTGGTAGAGTAATAGTCAAGCTTCCTTTCCTTGTTAAAAACCTTGAATGTTCTGTGATTGATGTGCCAAAGTGAGAACCTTGCACTATCCATCTTGCAGAACTTGTGGTAATTTCTCCAGCCTCTTACGATTGGTGCTAACTTTTCAGCTTTCACCTTCGCCCCATAATTCGAGCAATTGACGATTGCTTTTACCTTCTGACGGAGTTTTTTGAAGTTGTCCACTGAGGGATAACATCTAAATTTCTCGTTACTTTGCACTTTGAAGTGCCAGCCGAGGAAGTCAAAGCCATCTGTCGTGGCGGTCAGCTTTGTTTTCTTATTGCTTACCTTCATTCCTCTTGTGGCTAAAAATTGGCTAATTCGTTCTAGTATCTCTACCGCGTTATCTTCGGGTTTGAGTATTATCACCATGTCATCGGCATATCGAACACTGGGGTACGCTTTTCTGCCTTGAGTGTCTATTTTTTCGTGAACTTTCTCTATCCCGTTAAGAGCGATATTTGCTAATAGTGGGCTTACCACACCCCCTTGCGGTGTACCTTGTTCTGGAAATTCAGGGTTTGTTCCGGCTTTTAGGCAACGGAATATTCCTGATTTGATGCCTTTAGCGGCTATAAGGTTATCCATTATGGTTGTGTGGCTTATCCTGTCGAAGCATTTCTCAATGTCAAGCTCTAAAACTCGCTTATTGATTCCGTTCGCATGGGATTTTAGATTGTCGAACAGGGTTTTTTGGGCATCGTGTGCCGACCGTCCTGGTCTAAATCCGTAGCTATGGGCGTGAAAAGTTGCTTCGTGTGCTGGTTCTAAGGCGTATTTTGCGAGGCATTGCCACGCTCTGTCCGCCATAGTTGGGATTTTAAGCATTCTGGTACTACCATCCTTTTTAGGGATGGGAATACTACGTAGTTTCTGGTGTTTCCAGTCGTTACTAGATGCCTTCAACAGTTCCTCTAGCTCGAAGCGTTCCTCAGAAGTGAGGGACTTTTTGCCGTCGATACCTGCTGTTTTCTTTCCAGCATTTAGCTGAGTTACTTGGCGAATTGCCAATAATCTAGCCGCTTTGGACTTCAGAATAAGTTTTTGAAGGGACATTGCTTTGCGCTTGTCGCCTGCTTGAACTGCTTTAAACACTCTCTTTTGTAGGCGGAATAAGTTACGCCGAAATTGCTTCCAGGGTAATTTTTTCCAGGATTCACTAGCGTTTTCGCTGTGTCTAATCATGCTCATACTCCGTAAAGTGTGTTCTGAATATCTTGCGGCAATTACGCCGCATCCTACCCGAATCAAAGGGGTTCCGTATCTCGTCTTACCTACTTTGGGATTCGACTATCCCATAGACCTTTGATTCGTTTTTATTCGTTCCCTCAGACGATTGATTGTTCTTTTAGGTGTAGCCAGTTTAACCATCAGAAACCCTAGATTCAAACTGCTATCAATGCCAAAATGCAGTGGGTTTTAGCTCTGATATAGTCGGGGATGTTTTTGTTATGCCCCGCTTTCTGCATAGGTTACTTTTCTAGGCTCTGTTTCACCGTGAGAACCCCCCATTAGCGCCAGTGTCAACCCATAACAGTTGTCTGATTGCGCCCTGTTACCCGCTTTAGCCTCTAGGAACCGAGCCTAGTCACTAGGGTCAAGGTAAGGAGTCACGCCTGAATCTGGCGGGTAGGACTTTCACCTACATCATTCTGAGAGTTCAGCTAGACTTGGGAGTCTTGGCTGGAATGCTTATGTACGGGCTGGTTACCGCGATTTAGCATTCAACGAATCGCAC
>NZ_PVWN01000159.1 GCF_003003885.1 Chlorogloea sp. CCALA 695
GTTAGAGTCGATGGGGGCTATTATGCTCCGCACCTCTCTGTTAGATCCAGACGTGAAGCTTTCGCCTCATCTGGCTCCCGATATTCTTAGGGATTTTCCCTTTTGCCCATGTGGACGTAATCATGGCAGGATTCATGTACGGCAACTAGATTTTTGTTTCTCCAGTTGCTATGATTCCCGTCAATGTGGTGTAGATGTACTCGTTCATCACTAATACACTTCATGCCACAGTGTCCGCATGTATGGTTTTGCCGTTTTAAGGCTCTAGAGGTGTGGTCATCATATAATTTACTGTTGCGTTCGCTCCAGTAGGTTATATCGCCGTCATACGGGGATTTTTCCCTTTTGACATTAATGTGCCTGTTTTCGGAGTAGGGAATTTTAGGAAAGGCTTTGTCTAACAATTTTTTGCTAGTGTGGCGATTCTGTTTAGCTTCCTTGTTGAATACCTTGAACGCTCTTTTTTGGATGAAATATAACGAGTTTCTAGACCCGTCCATCTTACAAAAGCGGTGGTAGTTTCTCCAGCCTCTAACGATGGGAGCTAATTTCTCAGCTTTTACCTTCGCTCCATAGTTTGAGCAGTTTACGGTGGCTTTTACCTTCTGACGGAATTTCTTGAAGTTCTCCACTGAGGGGGTACTTTTAAATTTCCCGTTGCTCTGCACTTTGAAATGCCAGCCAAGGAAGTCAAAACCGTCTGTCGTAGCGGTTAGCTTTGTCTTCTTCTCACTTACCTTCATTCCTCTAGAGGCTAAAAACTGACTAATCCTTTCAAGTATCTCTATCGCGTTTTCTTCGGGTTTGAGTATTATCAACATGTCGTCCGCGTATCGGACGCTGGGAAAAAATTTTTTCCCCCAGTTGTCTATTGATTCGTGAACTTTCTCTATCCCGTTGAGAGCGATGTTAGCTAATAGTGGACTTATCACACCGCCTTGGGGCGTTCCTTGTTCTGGAAATTCTGGGTTTACTCCGGCTTTTAAACACCGGAATATACCTGATTTCATGCCTTTGGTGGCAATAAGGTTATCCATTATGGTTGTGTGGCTTATCCTATCGAAACACTTTTCTATGTCGAGTTCTAGGACTCGCTTAGTTATTCCGTTGGCTTTTGCGTTTAAGTTAGTGAACAGGTATTTCTGGGCATCATGTGCCGAACGTCCTGGTCTGAACCCGTAACTTCTGGCGTGGAATAGTGCTTCGTGCGCTGGTTCTATTGCGTATTTTGCGAGGCATTGCCACGTTCTGTCCGCCATAGTTGGGATTTTAAGCGTTCTGGTACTACCGTCCTTTTTAGGTATGGGAATACTGCGTAATTTCTGGTGTTTCCAGTTATTACTCGATGCTTTCAGCGATTTCTCCAGTTCAAAGCGCTCCTTAAAGGTAAGGGACTTCTTGCCGTCGATACCTGCTGTTTTCTTTCCAGCGTTTAGCTGAGTTACTTGGCGAATTGCCAAGAATCTAGCCGCTTTGGACTTCAGAATCAGTTTTTGAATTGACATCGCTTTGCGCTTGTCTCCTGCTTGAACTGCTTTGAACACTCTCTTTTGTAGGCGGAATAGATTACGCCGAAATTGCTTCCAGGGTAATGTTTTCCAAGATTCACTATGGTTATCCATGTGCCTAATCATGCTCGTACTCTTGATAAGTGTTTTCTGAATACCTTGCAGCAATTACGCCGCATCCTACCCGAATCAAAGGGATTCCGTATCTCGCCTTACCTACTTGGGACTCGACCGCCCCCAGACCTTTGATTCGTTTTTATTCGTTCCCTCAGATGATTGATTGTTCTTTTAGGTAGAGCCACTTTAACCATTAGAAACCCTAGGTTCATGCCGCTAAACTACGAATGTTGCGGCGGGTTTTAAGCTCTAATACAGTCAGGGTTTTTTTGTTATGCCCTGCTTCATCGTGGGTCACTTTTCTAGGCTCTGTTTCACCATGAGAACGCCCCGTTAGCGCCAGTGTCAACCCATAACAGTTGTCTGATTGCGCCCTGTTACCCGCTTCAGCCTCTAGGAAACGAGCCTAGTCACTGGGGTCAAGATAGGGAGTCACGCCTGAACCTGGCGGGTAGGACTTTCACCTACATCAAACTGAGAGTTCAGCTAGACTTGGTAGTCTTGGCTGGGTTAGTTATGTACGGACTGTTTACCGTGATTCACTAACCAACGAATCGCACTC
>NZ_PVWN01000160.1 GCF_003003885.1 Chlorogloea sp. CCALA 695
GTGCGATTCGTTGAATGCTGAATCACGGTAATCAGTCCGTACATAAGCATTCTAGCCAAGACTCCCAAGTCTAGCTAAACTCTCGGAATGATGAAGGTGAAAGCCCTTCCCGCCAGGTTCAGGCGTGAATCCCTATCTGCCCCTACCGAACAAGCTCGATACTTGTAGAGTAAAGCGGGGAACAGGGCGCAATCAGACAACTGTTATGGGTTGACACTGGCGCTAATGGGGCGTTCTCACGGTGAAACAGAGCCTAGAAAAGTGACCTAGTTCAAAGCAGGGCATAACAAAAATCCCCTGACTTCATTAGAGTTTAAACCTGCTGCGCTTTCTTCCTAATAGCAGCATGAACCCAGGGTTTCTAATGGTCAAATTGGCTCCACCTAACAGGACAATCAATCATCTGAGGGAACGAATAAAAACGAGTCAAAGGTCAAGGGGTTGTCGAATCCCAAGTAGGTAAGGCGAGATACGGAATCCCTTTGAGTCGGGTAGGATGCGGCGTAATTGCCGCAAGGTATTCAGAAGACACTTTACGGAGTATGAGCATGATTAGGCATGGCGATAACGCTAATGAATCTTGGAAGAAATTAAACTGGAAGCAATTTCGGCGTAATCTATTCCGCCTACAAACTAGGGTGTTTAAAGCAGTTCAAGCAGGCGACAAGCGCAAAGCAATGTCCCTTCAAAAACTTATTCTGAAGTCCAAAGCGGCTAGACTTATGGCAATCCGCCAAGTATCGCAGCTAAACGCTGGAAAGAAAACAGCAGGAATCGACGGTAAGAAGTCCCTCACCTTTGAGGAACGCTTCGAGCTAGAGGAACTGTTAAAGGCATCGAGCAAAGACTGGAAACACCAGAACTTGCGTAGTATTCCTATCCCAAAAAAGGATGGTAGTACCAGAATGCTTAAAATCCCAACTATGGCGGATAGAGCTTGGCAATGCCTCGCAAAATATGCCTTAGAACCAGCACACGAAGCAACTTTTCATTCCAGAAGCTATGGGTTTAGACCCGGTAGGTCGGCACACGATGCCCAGAAAATCCTACAGACAAATCTAAACTCCCGTGTCAACGGAATTAATAAGCGGGTCATCGAACTCGACATAGAAAAGTGTTTCGATAGGATAAATCACACAACCATAATGGATAAACTTATTGCCCCTAAAAGCATTAAATCAGGAATATTCCGGTGTTTAAAAGCCGGAGTAAACCCTGAATTTCCAGAACAAGGAACGCCACAAGGCGGTGTGGTCAGCCCTCTACTAGCCAATGTCGCACTCAACGGAATCGAAGATTGCCACACCTACAAGATAGGAAAGCACACAGTAGAACCATCAATTCGTTATGCGGATGACATGGTAATCATACTTCGACCCCAAGACAATGCAACAGAAATACTCGAAAGGATTAGTCAATTTTTAGCCATCAGAGGAATGAAGGTAAGTGAGAAGAAAACGAAGCTAACCGCTACGACAGAAGGTTTTGACTTCCTTGGCTGGCACTTCAAAGTGCAAAGCAACGGAAAATTTAGAAGCACTCCCTCAGTGGAAAACTTCAAGAAATTCCGTCAGAAGGTAAAAGCAATCGTCAACTGCTCGAATTATGGAGCGAAGGTAAAAGCTGAGAAATTAGCTCCCATCGTTAGAGGCTGGAGGAATTACCACAAGTTCTGTAAAATGGATGGCGCAAGGTTCTCACTCTGGCACATCAACAACAGAGCTTTCAAGGTATTCAACAAAGAGACTAAACAAGATAAAGAATCAGCTACTAAACTGACCTTAAAATCGTTCCCATCCGTCCCTTACTCCGAAAACAAATTCGTCAACGTTAAAGGAAGTAAATCGCCTTACGACGGAGATATAGCTTACTGGAGCGAACGCAATAGCAAGTTATACGACGACCACACCTCTAGAGCCTTAAAACGGCAAAACCATACGTGCGGACACTGTGGCATGAAGTGTATCAGTGATGAACGGGTACACTTCATGCCACATTGACAGCAATCATAGCAACTGGAGAAATAAAAATCTAGTGGCAATACATGAGTCCTGTCATGATTATGTCCACATGGGCAAAAGGGAACAACAACCCTAAGAATATCTGGGAGCCGGATGAGGCGAAAGCTTCACGTCCGGATCTGTAGGAGAGGGGCGCGGAATAATACCCGCCCTCGACTCTAACA
>NZ_PVWN01000161.1 GCF_003003885.1 Chlorogloea sp. CCALA 695
GCGGTGACACTCCAAGACATTATTGGCTGGTTCACCCATTGCTGTTGCTATATTTTACCCAAGTAAGAACTGCTGTAAATCTCTTAACCCCGTTTTCTGCGCGAATGCTACTCATACCCCAGAATAGGGTAGCTAATTTAGAGGAGAAGTTAGCGGGGGGCGATTGGTTGGTTAGGAAGAGCAACAATCAGGTTACGTTGCACTGATGGAAAATAAAAATTGATTGCGGTAAGTTGATTTCAAACCCCAACGAGTCTAATCAAGCCAATGTCTAACAATGCTTTGAACCAGTCTAATCAGCCACAAGAAGAATCAGTAAGTGAGCCACAAGATGCCCCGCTCAATATTGAAATTAGTGAAGCCGAGAATGTTAACAGACCAGCCCAAGATGTTGGCAGTCCAACATCTGAAGACAGCAATCCAACTGTTGACCTAGATGAGTTGTAAGTAGTTTTTCTCGCCCAAGTTCTTGGACGCGGAGGTAATCGCCAACTGAACTTGGGATTCAGTTGGCGGAGGTGTTCGGATTAGTATTCAAAAGAGGTTTTTCTTAAACCAAGAGTTTTAGTTACAATTTATGGCTTTAGGCAGATGCCATCCTTCAAGACGTATATATTTTTCTTAGGGGCAAATATTACTAGTCTCTGCTCCACAAGTGGGATATAGGAAAGCAGGACGTGCGAATCCGTAGGGTGTGCAGCTTACCCCTATAGCGTAGCAAACACGAGATTCAGCGTCTGAATCTCCTTGCTGATATCAGGGTGAAAAATATTTCCCCAATTAAGATACTAGCTTTCATACGCGAAAATCGAGGCGGATATGTTTAAACAGACATTTAACAACAATTCCAGACCGGACGAAGCTCTATATGACCTCTACCTGTCAAACCTACAGATAGTCAGTGGAAGCGATTGGACAAAGATTGTTAGAGACGAAGCTCAACCCGCTCCTGAGCAAGAGATTCCCAGAAAAGAACCTCGCAGCTTGATGCTAGGCCTGTGTGCATTTGTGGTTTTCTTAACCCTATATATGGGTGCCTTAATTCATCTGGGGCAAAGCCTCAAGACAGTTG
Source organism: Chlorogloea sp. CCALA 695 (assembly GCF_003003885.1). Classification (GTDB taxonomy): domain Bacteria; phylum Cyanobacteriota; class Cyanobacteriia; order Cyanobacteriales; family Chroococcidiopsidaceae; genus Aliterella. The sequence goes on from NZ_PVWN01000161.1 coordinate 1,073, forward strand.
TAGAACAGGTTGGAATTCAGTACGTTGAACAACACACAGTAAACTATTAAATCAGTCAATAGCTGCTGGACGGAAGGAAGCTGAAATAGCAAAAGACGCTCAGTATTTAGGTAGAACTGCTCCCAGAGCCGTTAAGGGGTGCGATCACCGATCTTCAAGAGCGAGTGATTAATTTAGAGCGGAAGCTGGGTCGATTAGCGGGTTAGTACGGCTGTACTTCACTGGACTTTTGATATGGGGTACTCGCTCCCATCCCAAAATGCGGAGTTTTCCGCTTTCTTCCCAAATCCTGATCGCTTCGTGGCTGACATTAAATAGTTTGCCCAATTCTTTGCGGGTTAGGGTTTCCTCTAGATCGCCCTTTGCGGCGGTCACATCTGTAACTTCGCTCCGTGCAACTGTGGCGCGCGGTTTCTGCCTAAGAGATTTCGCCTCGTCTCTCAAGCGCTCAATTCCCCCAATAACGGGGCTATCTCCTTCTGTATAACATTTGCTATACGCAGTTCTATACATTGATTTAATTGAGTGACCTGTTCTCTTAGGGGTGCTATACGTAGTTCTATACGCTCCTCTATACGGGAGTCATCATTGACGGACTCAGACGATGGCAACTCCAGCCCAGCCTCTAACAAGCGGATTGCTAACTCAGTTGAAGTTATACCCTCAGATTCTGCCTGGTCTTTAAGGGCAGCGATCAGGGTATCTGGCAGTCGAAAGTTTATTTGACTCTTACTTATTGCTATACAGTTTATATACATTACTCTATACAGTATAGCATTGTGTATAACGATCTGTATACAGCCTTGCTAAGACTAACTATTAACATAGTGATATACAGAGTAATATACAATATTTTATACATTTGCTATACGTTCATTTGTTTGTATAGCAGTTAATGTTATACGCTTGATATACAACTTCAAAGATGCGATCGCATTGCTCTAAAATGTTGCCCAATGAGGGACAAAAAGAAGCCCTCAAGTTGTTAATAGCTTGAGGGCAGTTTCCACCAAAGGTTTTGTCTCCACCGCAATGATGGTTTACACAATTTATAGTAATTGGCGATCGCCTTAAGCGCGACTCCTAATGTTCACAATCCTGCAC
>NZ_PVWN01000162.1 GCF_003003885.1 Chlorogloea sp. CCALA 695
TTCAACCATTTGCAGCCATCTTTCATCGTGCGAATGTACAGAGTAGTATGAGTGTTAGCCACAAATTCATCGCTAGAGTTTGCTGTAGTCAAAAATCTAGCCTTGGCGATCACTTCATAATATCGGTGTCCATCTTCTGATTGCACGTACCGCACTTCTTCGGGTGAGTAATAAGTTGAAGGATAGCAGCGATTAAAAGCTTCTCCCTGTAATGGGTTTGATGACAAGGTGTAGGATTGCTCTGATTGACGGGCATAATTAAGGATGGAGTAGGTACTACAAATTAGGGTAAGCGCTCCTATATACGCTCCAGTAAAAAATAAAAGTTTGTGCATAGCATAAAAAAAGTGCTACCTAAAATAGCACCACTGCAACAAAAGCGAACGTTATAGGCAATAGCCTTTCAAAACCATTTAATTGCTAATGCACGTTTGAATTTTCTAGAGGCAGGATTACTTTGAATAAGCTCGACCACTTCTTTCGTCTTCAGTCAACCCTAAAAGCCTACATTTATCCTTAACAATAGTTAAACCATTACTTTTCTTCAACTGACTTGGGATTGCTATACTCCTCAAATCGTCTGCGCTCAAGTTCTTCAAAATCAGAGGGTGTAGTAATCACTAGGGCTTCGTCAGTTTTAATTCCCATGTTATTTAACACTTCAACATCCTCTGGGTAAAAAAAATCAGTACCTTCAGAAGTTTCTTCTGAAGGGGCATTAATAGATTCCTCAAAAAGTTTGATACAACGTTGTTTAGGATTTGGGCTATTTGCATTCTTTTTCAAGCAGCGTTCAAAAGCAGGCTGAAACTGAAGCTTAGAAAAATGGAGGGCAACAGGTTTCGGCATATAAAGCAATCTCGATCCTATTTGATCGTGGGGATTAAGAAATTTACACTCTCCAAGTTTTGTACGAAAATAAAAAATTTTGAAAGGAGAATCTTTAGCTACTTCTTTTAATCGTGCGTGGACTTCGTAGTAAACTGCCCCATCAAAAGTAAACTTGTTGATCTGGTCAGGTTTGCTGTACCGATCTGGATAACAGCTTAGTTCAGGGACTTGAGAGGTTTGAGATATATAAATTGTTTGAACTTTCGCTTGTTGAGGTGCTTTCCAGGGCGAAATCCAAGTCGCTACCCCCAGGATAGAAGCAGCAGCAAACAGAGTAAGCAAAGTCTTTTTGTTAAACATAGTCTTGACTAAATAGGGACATAGTGTCGTGGGTCTTCAGCTTTGCTGTTAATCCGATACTCAAAGTGCAAGTGGGGTCCAGTAGAGCCACCCGTAGAACCTTCTTCACCAATTATCTGACCCCTTTTAACGGCTTCCCCTACTCTTACTAGAATTTGGCTTTGGTGTCCATAGCAAGTTTTGACCCCATTATTGTGATTGATACAAGTATATTTACCATATCCTTTAGCCCAACCCGCAAAGGAAACAGTACCACAGTTAGATGCAACGATGGCACTACCATAGCCAGCAGCAATATCAATTCCGGCGTGAAGTTTTGGTCTGCCCAGTATCGGGTGAATTCGCCAACCGAACTCAGACGAAACCCTACCTCTGCTTGGACGAATATAAGTAGACGGCGTACCCTGGCAATCTACCGCTAGAGGTGAGGGTTGACCTGTACTGCTACCTCCACCAGTAGACGTACCTATCTTTGATGGTGGGGACGCTCCTCCTAGTCCAGATAATAGCGTTTTCGTGCTTAGTTTATCGGGTCCAAACAGGACAAGCTGCCCCTCTTTACGTTTGCCCCAGAACGGCATGGGAAAGGGACCAAAACAATGAGCAGATTCTGCACCGTAAGGACCTCTAACACTAAAATACAATGCAAACTCGACTTTACCCGTTTCTTCATCGATATTTTCGACAACAACTTTAGGATTCTTGCCAAATGGAAATCGCCCTGTTGGTTCTTTTAAACAAAGATACCCATTACCCCCAGAAACTTTTTGCTCTTTGGATATCCATCTAATCTTGTTAGTATCGTTGCCCCGTCGCGTCACTTCAATGTGAGAACACGGTGCGCCAACACAAGAAATACTTGAGTTGTTCCAATTTCCTGACGCTGTATTATCAATATTGAACTCTCGACATTCTTTGCCAACTTTGCAGGGAGACATACCAAAGGGAATATCAAACGG
>NZ_PVWN01000163.1 GCF_003003885.1 Chlorogloea sp. CCALA 695
ATTCGCCGCCTTACGTTTAGCCGCTTCTCCCCGCCTGTCATACCGTGCGGTAGTTACAGGACTGACGTGACCTGCCAACATTAAAGTCAGTGAAGGGGTCGCCCCCTCCACTGCTCTACAAAACGGAACGTGAAACTTTAGCTTCATTCCGCTCCTCAATAAAACGGCTGCTGTCATCAGAACGTCATTACCAACGTATCATTATCCCCGTTATCGGGTTCAACTGGTGGCTTAGGTTTAGCACTATTACAGCTAGATTTTGTACCGAGACTTCCATCGGTGGCAGTCTTTTTGTCGTGGCAGTGTCGATGAAGTAGTTGCCAATTATTGTAGGCGTTCTTTCCACCCATAGATGTAGGAACGATATGGTCAACTTCTGTCCATTCTCCATCTTTAAAATAGTTGCCGCAATGAACGCATTTCCCTTTTTGTCTCTTAAGCAACGTGGCTACTCTTGTTGACACTTTGGGGTGTTCGCCCATTCTTGTACTCCAGTAAACCCAATCACCATCATAAGGAGATGCTACGCCCTTAACTTTTACATAGCGCTTTATTGGAGTGGAGCTATGTTGCATAAACATTAGAGGGTTGCTGCCCTCCCTGGTTGCGAACGCCCAGTTGTTGCCTTCTACGGTTTTAAAGTATTTCAGACGTATCCACTTTTTACCTTTATTTCTATGACGGTGACAACCCCATTTAAGAAGCTTCCAAAACACCAAATGCCGTAACCTATCAAATACTTTCTGGCTGACGACGGTGGAGAAGTAATTGCACCAACCCCTAATAATGGGATTGAGTATTTTAATTAGAGTCGCTTGGTCTAACCCGCGCGACTTGTTTATTACTTCCGACACTTTTCTATAGTGCCTTCTTTGACTTTCTTTATTGGGGGTGATAATAGTCTTAAAACCTAGTAATCCACCTCTAGTCTTACTTCCTGAGTGATACTTTCCTAGTGGAAATTGTCTAACGTTAAATCCTAAAAAATTAAATCCAGGTTCTTCGCTTTCTAATTTAGTCAGGGTGTGAGTAAGTCTCGTTTTACTTGGTTTTAATTCTAACCCAATGCCACTTAACCACTTCTCTATCTCCGATTTGCACAGTTTTATGACTTCGTAATTCTCATGAACAACGACAAAATCGTAAAGCTCGATGGGGGAAGCTTCCCCCATCAGACTTTACATCTGCGTATCTAATCAGTGAAACCGATTTGAGTTTATCTCTTAGTCCAAAAGTATGACCGCGATGATCTCTCATCTCGAATTTTGGGGCTAATCCCATAATCAATTCCGGTAGTCCCATGTAGAGCAACATTTGCAAGTAGCGGTGATAAAACCCCTCCTTGCGGTGTGCCTTCCTTCGTCGGGAATAGTTCTGTCCCATCCATTACACCAGCTTTTAACCAAGCTCGGATTTGTCTCCGTAGGGTCGGATAGGTATTTAGTTTTTGGAGAAGTACCTCGTGATTAATGCGGTCGAAGCATTTACTGATGTCGGCATCCAACACATACTTGGGTTTTTTATTTACCGCACTGTATATTGCTCCAATCGCATCGTGACATGAGCGACCAGGGCGGAACCCATAGGAATTGGGGTCAAACCGCGCTTCCCATTCTGGTTCTAATCCCAGTTTGATTAGCGCTCTTCTTGGCTCGGTCATACATTGTTGGTATTCCTAAAGGTCTTTTTTCCTCCGTACCTGGTTTGGGTATCCAAACGCGGCGCGTCGGTTTTACCTTATTGCTCAGTGTAAGTTTATCTATCAAGATGAGACGTTGGTTTGGGGTCAGCGATTTTACGCCATCCACACCTGCCGTCTTCTTGCCCCGATTGTCCTGAGTAACCCTTCTGACCGCTAATGCTCTTGCAGCCCTTGAGCTTATCAGCAATTTCTGAAGCCTGCGAACTAACTTAACATCACCACGATTAGACGCTTGGAATATCCGATGAGTGCAACTTAAAGACGCTACGCTCTAGCTTTCGCCAGTTCACATCGCTCCATTCATACATCGGTATTGTTGCCGTGTTCATAACATATTCATTGCTACTGGTAGCTATCCCTTTCGTATTACCGTGAGTCCGTCTGCGTATCCTTACCATTACAGCAAGGCGTTAGCTTCTGACCCAATCTCTCTCATCTGTTA
>NZ_PVWN01000164.1 GCF_003003885.1 Chlorogloea sp. CCALA 695
GCGTGTTCTCTTATTCTTGAACAATTATTGCCGCGTATTAGCGTTTGCAATCTCTCTTTCTGTTCCAGAAAGGGAAATCCTTTTGCAGGCATTGTCCCCTCCACCCCTTGCCCAATCAACTTTATATATTATACTTTTTTAAAGTCTATTAGCTCACTTCGATAACCAGGTTTGCACAGTATTTCGATGTTTTCCCACCGCTTTAGCAATCGCGCTGATACTTGGTGCATTATCCTGTTTAAGCCAGATCGCGAACTTGTAATCGTTCTTTAGCACTCGACGAGTTAACTTGACACAACTGTTGTGTCAACTCATCCAAACTTTCTTTGACTTCAATTGAAGTAATACCAGCCATTACTAAAGGGGGCTAAACAACTATGCTCAGTTTAACTCATCTGCCTATTACTCATTTTAAATTGGTATAATTTCTCTTTCTGTTCAATATTTAGAAATCTTTTAGCAGGCATTGTCCTCTCTACCCCGTATTTTTTAAACTTTGATTTTATGCTTTTTAGAAGTCTATTAGCTTACTGAGGAGAAAAAAATACTACAGTTGATTGCTAAAGACATTTTTTGGGTTATTCTGCGCCAGGATTGAGTTGGATCATTTCTTCAGTCGTATAAGTACCTACGGGACTCCAAATAACATAAGGAAGCAGTAATCCGGCGGCTAAATGAGTAATTGGGAAAACTGCGATCGCCAGCACAATACTTAAAACTACTCCCGCTCCACCTAAAATCGTTCCTACTAGCAGACTACGAAGCCTCAGAGTTACAGAAGTATAGGAAACTGTGACAATTTCTAAAAGTAGATACAAACTCATTAACAACCAAGTTTTGGTACTACCTGGCTCCTGTTGCCAAACTATATTAGCTGACCAAGCACCGCAGATAAAAACAACCGTCCAAATTACCGGGATTAAGGGTTCAAATGTCAACCATTTGGGGCGGCGCAATTGAATAGCCCATTTGAGATCGCGGGGTTTAAATAATACGCCGCCTATAGCAACTAGGAAAGTTACTAAGGTAATCGCCATCCAAGATTTAATCATACTAGCTCTATTATCTTAATCTTACATATTTATAATGCCAATAGGTCAAAGCAAGATTAATCTTCCTTTAGTTTGAAATAGATTTTTTACATTAAGTTTCTATTAAGTTTTTGCGATTTTTCTAGTCAGTTTTTTTGCCCAGCACGAGCTATATACTAACTTCTGTCTGTTATTCAGTATTTTACCCAGTTTTGAAATAACAGATAAAGAATATACTTAAGTTATAACCTTTAAACTTATTTTATAAAAATCTGGATTATACATAAAAAATAGCACTCTTTCTAAAAAACTTGGAGAAATAAAACACACACTTTTATTCACTCTATTTTTTGTTGTTTTAATTTTAATAATTACTTGGCTTTAGGATAAAATTTAAGGAACGTGATAGAGCCACAAGCTCGCAGAGCTTCACATTTCCAGTTTTATACACTACAATAGTTTTAATCTTTTTAACGCATTTTCCGCAGCACGCTTTTTTGCTTTTGGCTTGCTATGACCTTTCCCTATACCGTATTTTTCCCCTTTTATATATACCTTGAGAGTAAATTCTTTATCATGGTTTGCTCTTGACTCATTTCCTAAATCATATTTAGGTTCTTCTCCTAACTCTGGTACTGACCATTTTTAAAGCATACCTATATAGTTTTCATTTAACTTAAAATTAACAATATGTTGAGCTACTTCAATAAAACTTGGCTTTAAAAAAATATGAACAGCCTCTATAGAACCCATTTGACATCTTTTGCTGAAATGAAGTAAAGTTATCGTCATCCTCTAGTGCAGTGACGATAACTTTACTCCAGCAGCTTAACCGACTCAGAATGGGAAGTGCTTGAACCGCTATTGATTGAGATATTACCGCCCAAGAAGCGAACGAGACCCTCAAACTGGACAAAGCGAGACCTGATCAATGGCATCTTTTATCAACTGAAAAATGGCGCTCATCTGGGAAGACTTGCCCAAAGACCTGCCGCCTTACTCCACGTTTACTAGTTAGAGTCGATGGGGGCTATTACAACCCCGCACCTCTCCTACAGATCCGGGCATGAAACTTTTGCCTCACCCGG